>CAZGIM010000020.1:0-77334 GCA_964525995.1 uncultured Prolixibacteraceae bacterium
CATTATGTTTTTCGGATTAGCTAACGTTATAAATATACAGATGAAACGGAAAATGGAAAACAATTTGAGAATGTGAGAATATGAAATTACAAATTATTGTTAATCCCTAATTGGCTAATGGCCAATGCCTAATGCCTTATTTTGAATTATTGTTTTTCCCTAATTCCCAACGCCCAATTCCTATTGCCTGATTTAAAATTTTGACATTTTCATTTTGAATTTTGAATTTTCTTCATATTTTTGTTCTCTCTTTTAACGGAAGCCTTATGGTAATCACAATTTGCATCCCGCGATTTACCGTATTGGTAGGTGTCAATCCTGCCAGGTAAGGCTGTATCCGTTCCCGTTTTTTTTTACTAATTGTTTCATTAAAATTCAGGAGGAAAAGCCATGAACAACATGATTGTATTTGTATTTAACGGAATCCCGGTCATCCTTGCGACTCCACAGGTCACGGGAAAAATCAAGGAATTGAATAAACTACAGCATGAACATCGAAAACGAAAATCCTATGAATCCTTACTATAAATACCAGACTTTAAAAAACTACCTGTTCACCAGGGCTATAAAATTGATATCAGATCTGAGAGAGGCGATTACCGGTACGGAGCAGGACTTCACAACCGGTAAATTAGGACGGGCGGTATTTTTACTGTCGGTCCCCATGGCGCTTGAAATGCTTATGGAATCGGCCTTTGCAATCGTCGATATCTTCTTTGTTTCCAAACTCGGAGCCGAAGCCATCGCAACTGTCGGACTTACCGAATCGATGATGACCCTGGTTTATGCATTGGCGGTGGGCCTGAGCGCCGCTACCTCGTCGCTTGTTTCACGGCGGATCGGGGAAAAGAATTTTGAAGGCGCCTCGAAGGTCGCCTTTCAGGCGATCATTGCCGGGATCCTGATCTCGCTCTTCATCGCGGTGCCGGGAGTGATCTTTACCCGGAATCTGCTTCGGCTGATGGGAGCATCCTCCGTCATTGTGCAGGAGATGTGGGGATTCACAGCCCTCATGATCGGGAGCAACGCGGTGATCATGTTGTTGTTTATCATCAACGCCATCTTCCGGAGTGCCGGTGATGCAGCTGTTTCCATGCGTGTTTTATGGATGGCTAACCTCATCAACATGATCCTGGATCCATTGCTTATTTTCGGATGGGGTCCGGTACCGGCATTCGGAATCACCGGAGCCGCTGTTGCCACTGCATCGGGCAGGGGAATTGCCGTGTTGTTCCAGGTCATTCTCCTGTTCCGTGGTAAAAAAAGGGTTCAACTTCATCTGCGACATATCCGCCTCGACCTGAAGGTGATGAAAACTTTGCTGAAATTATCGCTGGGAGGCGTCAGTCAGCACATCATCGCTACTTCAAGCTGGATCCTGTTGATCCGTATTGTCTCGGTATTCGGCAGTATCGTGGTAGCCGGATATACTATTGCCATCCGGGTGGTTAACTTTGCCCTGCTTCCCAACTGGGGACTGAGCAATGCGGCATCGACCCTGGTGGGCCAGAATCTGGGAGCGCATCAGCCACAGCGCGCCGAACGCTCCGTCTGGATCACCGGATGGATCAACATTTGCTTCTCAGGTTTTATCGGATTGATCCTGGTGGTCTTCAGCAGCACCTTCATCCGGCTGTTCATTCAGGACCGTGCAGTCATTGAGGCCGGCTCCGTTGCCCTCCGGATCATCAGTTTGGGATTTATCTCTTATGGCTTCGGAATGGTACTGGTAAATGCGTTAAACGGGGCAGGCGATACCTTTTCCCCTGCAGTGATCAACATAATATGTTACTGGATACTCGAGATTCCGCTTGCGTGGCTGCTCGCTGTCACCGCCGGAATGAATGAATCGGGGGTTTTTATTGCCATCGTCATCGCCGAAACCATGATGACCTTATCGGCTTTCTGGTTGTTCAGAAAGGGAAGGTGGAAGCTGAAAAAAGTATAACTTATACTCCCGGCTCTTCCGGCATTATAATCCAGGCGATGAGATAGGCAAGGAAACCGACACCGCCGATGAAGAATCCGACGACCCATGCAACCCGGATCAGTACCGGATCAACGTTGAAATAGTTTGCAATTCCGGCACAGACTCCGCCCAGGACGCGGTCTTTTTTCGATCGGTATAATCTTTTAACATCTGAGTTTGTCATGTCTTTAGGATTTTTAACAATTAGATGATGGTACCGTAACAAAGTTACAGGATTAATTTCTTCAATGGACGATGGACAATTGAAAACGGAAAATGGAAAATGGAAAACGGAAAACCCCATACTCTGATGGCTATTGGCTAATGCCTGATTTGAATTTTGAATTATTGCTTTTCTCCCTAATTCCAAACGCCCATTGCCTGATTTGAGAACTTTGAACGTTTTTTTCCCTATTTCCCAACGCCTAATACCCATTGCCTAATTTTAAATTCTGCCTTTTGCCTTTTGAATTTCTTTTTCCTTAATTCCTACCTTCGTGTCCTCAATTTTTTTCCACTATGGATTGGATCGAAAAACTCGATGGCAATGTGATCGTTTGTGATGCAAACGGCATCATTATTTATATGAATGAAACCGCAATCAGGAATTATGAAAAGGATGGCGGGGCGGCGTTGATCGGAAGGAACCTGATGGACTGTCACGGTGAGGCTTCCCGTCGGAAGATCCGGGAGATTATGACGACCCATCAAAAAAATGTCTACACAATTGAGAAGCGGGGTCGAAAAAAGATCATCTACCAGACACCGTGGATGGATGGGACGGTTTTCAAGGGAATCGTGGAGTTGTCGCTTGAGATTCCTTTTGAAATGGCGCATTTCATTCGGGGTTAACCGGCTTCAGACCGGCTCAGATAAACTGCTGATCAATACTTGTTTTGCACTGGTTTGCTACCATACAGCAAATTTATATAAACTGTTCTTTTTGAAGACTTTCAGGATAAATTCCCACTCTTAGTAAATCCTGTTTAATCCCTACTTTTGCAAACCATTGACTTGAGAAATACAAAGAGGGTGACTCGACTTTTGAGACACCCTCTTTTATTGTTACTGAAAACTAACACATTTACCAACAAAACTGCAAAATGCTGATAAAGATGAACAAAGATCACCATCTTCTCAACAACAGAGAAAAGAAATAGGCAAACAGGCAACTTTTATCGATAAACGGCGCTTTCATCCGTTCAACCGATTGGTCATTGTCTGATCACTCTGACCGATTCCGTCGATTCTCCATCATCCACCCTGACGATATAGATACCGGGTGGAAATCCTTCAAGCGATAAAACGATCCTGTCGGCCTGGCTGATATCCTTTTGAAGGATTTCAGTTCCCAACATATTGAAAATACTCACCCTAACAAAGGGGATCATCCGGGTTCCAAGGAATTGCAGTGTGAATTTACCGGGAGTAGGATTGGGAAATATCAGGAATTTTGCGGCTTGCAAACCATCAGGATTTCCGCTGAATGTGAAGGACTCTGATTCAGGAGCAGACGATTGGTTGCAGGGATTTCCCTGTCCGCTTATATACGCATGCAGGTACCCTTGTGGAAAGACCCTGACTCCCGCAAGGAGGCTGATCTTTAATCCTGCTACGAGGGTCACCCCGCCCCCGGCCTGTACCAGAAATGTGGATCCATTCCCCGCCGCGGTGATGGTTTGTGTTGCATAAAAACAGGTATCCGGATCGGTAATTGTGACATCCGTCAGTACCAGATTTTGCGGATCCTGGCTTATAGTTATTGTTTTGGGACCTGCAGGCAACGATTCCCCGAATTGACCCGGCAATCCGTACAAGGTCAGATCATACCGGGCTTTGACCGTATAGGTATAGGTACCCGCGGGCAAGCCACTATCGGTATAAGTCAGGGCATCCGGTTGATCGTTATAATGGATAAAACTTCCATTCCGGTAAATGTTGTAACCAATGAGTCCGTATAGTTCATCCTCAATGACAAAGGGAATACCCTGTGGATAAGTTTCGTCCAACACGTTGGTCCAGCCACCCGAGGTATATTGTTTTGCATTTCCGGTAGCCAGGGTTCCCGTGATGGTGATCGGTGGAACCCAGGGGCCGGTTAATGCGTCGGAACCCGCTAATTGAAATTCCACCCAGTAGGTTCCGGGATTCAGATGGAGACCGGTACACGTTCCCTCCACGGTCATAACCGGACGTGACGTTCCACCATTCACAGTGGTAGTTCGGTAAATTGACGCCCATGATGTTGCGGTAAGGCGGTTGGTGGTGAGATCTCCCCAGATAACGGTCCCTCCAGCCATTGGATCCCCGTTATAGATTCTGAAATAGAGACCGGTGATGGTGGAGGCGGTTGTGGAGTTGGTCTGATAACAATAGAAAATGAATTTTTTAGGATCCCAGCCAATCCCGGCCGGAACGGTAAAATCATCGGCGAGGCTGTTGGCGCCGATTTGTTGGGCTCCGAAACCATAAATTGTAAGCGGGGTGTATAAAATGCTTTCATCGGCACCCCCTGCTCCTGTGCCGGGACTGTTGATGATGGGACCATTGTCAAATAGTGTGATCCCCGATGTGGAGGCGGCTTTCAATAAGGCCGGTGGTGGATCAGGAGGTATCACCGGTGGTTCATCGCTGGTCGCGATTTCCGCTGCAGGTTGGGCCGATATGACTGGAGTGATGGAGGCAACGGCAACTGGTGTATTTCCCAAAAGTACCGGTTTATTCCAGGATAATGTAACGTCGTTACCGGAGGCGACTCCTCCCAGGTTGTTAGGAGGAATCAGTCCCGATTGCAGTATCGTAACGACTACCGGGGCAATTGATGGCACAGTGACAGTAATCTGCGCTGTCCGGGAGTCGGGATTGGGATTGGCCGACACCGTTGCGGTAAGTGTGCCGGATCCGGCGCCCAGAGGAGCAACCTGACACCAGGGCTGGTCGCTGGTCGCGGTCCAGGGATAATAGGAATCGATGGTGAAGGATGTGCCGTCAGCCAGTGGTCCGAGCGGTCTTGTCGTGGGTGTAACATAGAGGGGGCCTTTAACAACGATGTCATCAATTGCCCAGAAGTAGCCCCATGTTCCGAGGTAGGTCCATTTGAATCTGACCTGTGAATGACCTCCCACTCCAGGAATTGCAAGAGAAAAGAGCTCCGGGTTGGTTGGGGAGGTACTGGTAAACTCCTGGATCAATACCCATGAAGTTCCGTTGTCAATACTGTATGATACCCGTCCGACAGAACCCTGCCACCATTCAAAATAGTGGGTGAACTGCAGGACTACGGTGGTATACCCCGTCAGATTAAGCGCAGGTGTGACCAGGTCGGCATTTTGTGAATTTCCAGAACCATAGAGATCGCTGTTCAGATAGGCATAATTTCCGGTCAGCGCCGGGTTTGGATTCTCGCCGGTAATCACTCCGAATTCCCATATCTGTCCGTTTCCCTGGTGATCGACCTGGCTCCAGCAATCGGGGATCGAGGTGGCATCGAAGGTTTCGGTGAAAGGAACCGTATAAACACCGCATAAAGTTTTAAATGAGCGTTCCTGTCCGTAAAACGTACCGATTGCGTTTGTCGCATAAGCCCTCACATAATAGTTGGTATTTGGAGAAAGGCCGGTAAGCGTGCTGATGAAGGTGCCTGCCCCGGCTCCATCGTTAGTATGGGCGTCCGTTATCAGTGGATCATGGCTTGTACTCCAGCAAACTCCTCGGGCCGTCAAAGGCAATACTCCTTCTACTGTCACATTTCCACCGCAGGTCGCGGTGTTGGCGGTAATCGCGGTTACCGGATCGGTCGTAACAACGGCAGCGCCGGGTAAGAAGGTGTAGTCGATCCCGTTGACCGTACCTTCGGAGTTGACCCCAACCAGGCGGTTGTGGTAAAGGATTCCCGTGGTAAGACCGGTAGCAGCAGTATTTACTGTTACCGGTAAAGTTCCGGAGCCGGCCGGTAACAGCGGTGTCGTATTTCCATAAGAGGTAGTGGGGCCCCATTCGAAATAGTAGTTGGTAGGCAAGCCGTTCGGGTTGACGGTACCATTTAGCGTGGCCGATGTATTGGCCACCCCCGAGGGTGGAAGGGTTTCAACCGTCGGATCATTGGTAATCTGGAATGCAGCGATACGGGTTTGCCATGAAGCCAATCCGGTAGTCTGAATATACTCGTCTGTGTACCAAAAGGTCTTTTCATTCGTGGGATCCACCGACATCATGCTGTAGTCACCCCATCGGCATGCGGTACCGGTCTGGACGCCAGATCCAATAATCAGGGTCTGTTCAGCCAGGGTCATCTGTCCCAGCGGATCCCCCGGACGCCTTCCGGTAAACCGGATTCCAGGATATATGCTGGTGGCATCGGAGACGGAATAACCCAGGGCAATCTCACCTCCGCTGTTCATGGCGATACTGCCCATCCAGCGTTGGGTGGCGTCGGGCGAATAGGTTCCCTGTTGATAAATACTCCAACCCGATCCCGAATTCCGTAATTCATACCACCGGATTCCGGCAATTCCGCCGCCGGTCACATCCACTGTATGGTTGGTGACCATCGACCGGTGCGTTCCGAAATTCCGGTACTGGAGTCGATACATTAGACGGTCGGCCAGCGATTCTAACTTGATTGTCGTACCTGGCTGAGGAATACACCGGTCACGCGTTGCCGTGCAAATAGTCGACTTGAACGGGGCTGTTACAAGTTCTGTTGAAAGGGTAAAGGTCGAGTTGGCCGTATTGACCCAATCAGCGTGAAATGCATAGATTTTCAGGAAATCCTGGGTGGCCGATGACCAGTCGTCAAAATACGTAAAATAGTTCGGTTCATTGGCTAATGGTGCCAGTGATCCATCCCAGTCGGAAGGTAACATGCCAAAAATACTGTACGAGGTCGAAAGAGCAAAATAGATGATCCGGGCCGCAGGATCCCCCTGGAGCATTTTGGTCCGTTCGAGGGCTGCCACACCGACACCGCTCCAGAATTGAGCTCCTGTAAAGAGATTAACCGATAAATAATATCCGTCGTGCCAAACCCCAAACTTAGGGTAATCGGGCATCTCATTTCCAAAGGTGTAAACATAGCGATACCAGGCGCCAGTCGGGTCGCCGGTTTGTGATATTGCTACCAGTTCGGCATAATTCCCGGTAGGTAAGGAGAATTGCGAGATGATCCACCGGTCGGCCGCCTGATCGTAAACAACGATGGGATCTCCGTCGTCGGTTCCGCTCCAGGGCGCCGGAATCCCGTTCCAGATGGTATGCAGGGCAGCCGGTCCGAAGAGTGTGGTTCCGTTTTTATTGTAAACGGCAAAATTTGAATTGACCACCTGAAGGAAGTGGTTGGGGCCGACATCACCCTGCGGATCGGGAGGGTACAACCCCATCAGGTTGCTCATCCCTTCGAAATTCTGCATCAGGACAGGCCACATCGGGACCAGCGTACCATCGGTCCGTTGTAAGACCGGATCTTCAGTCAGGCTGTTTGTGTTCTGGTTCAGGTTCAGTACTTCCTTCATTCCGGTTTTATTCGGAACCTCCTTAATAAGTACCTTGTCGGGCACGGGTCTGATTACCAGCATATCCCTTAACGGTGGAGAGACATCAAAATAAACGGCATTTTTAACAATCGGTGCCGGGCCGACACCAGTCTGAGCCTGGACCAGGCTGATCTGCAGGAAAATCAAACAGATTCCCATTAAAAATCTTTTCATGGCTAAGATTTTACTGGATTAACAACATCATAATATGTTTTCGATTCCCGGGAATTGGGTATTTGGATCATTCACCTTCGACTGAATCTGTTTACAGAGTTGATGATAATGTCCGGTTTAAAGGTAGTAACAACGATTCCCCGAGAAAATGAACCAATCCCATTCCAACATACAAACCCAGTGCAAGATACGAAAAGAGAAGGTAAATGTCAAGGAAATGACAACCTGAAAGAAATCCCGGTCATTAACCATTCTGCCACCGCCATGGTGCAGTGGTGCCATGGTGAAATGGCGAAAAGAATTCAAATTAGCGAAAAGTGATTAGCGAATAGGATATGGAGTTTTATATTTTCCGTTTTCCGTTTTCAATTTTCCATTGTCAATTGTCCATTTTCATTCAGTCAATATTTGTCCGCAAGTTAAAGCATAACAATCTTGATAAGTTCCTGTTTCCCGTTGTACACAATCCGGCACAGGTATATACCCGGAGTAAGAAAATCAAGCATAAAGGTCTCCTTTTTCATTTGGGGAAGATCTTTTTGCAATACTTCTGAACCATTCATGCTGTAGATATAAATCCTGGCTCCCGAATGGATATCTTCAGGTACGAATTCGAGGGTCACGATGCCGGTCGTGGGATTGGGATAAATCAGAATTCTCTGATTTGTTATGGGCTCCACCGGATCTTCAATGCCGGCCGTTACATTAATGAATGAAGGCGCCATGGTACCGCAGAAAGGCCCGGTCGGAGCGATATATCCGTGCATCATTCCGCCGTTGTATATTTGGGTGCCCGGCATAAACAAAATATTCACACCCGCGATAAAGGTCACATAAGAACCGCCGATCACATGGAAGAACGAACCATTGCCGGCTACGGTTATGGTGTTTAACGCATCGAAGCAACTGTTCATGCCGTTGGAAATTTCCATGTTCTGTACCACCAAATTCGACACCACATTGGCCATGATTTTAAAGGAAGCATCGCTGTTGTCGGTTATAGCGTTGTCGCTGACACTTGTGATCCTGATCCGGTAGTCGATCCCGACCTGCTGATCAGCCGGGATGGTCCATGACCAACTGCCTGTCGAGGGTGTTGAGGATACCAGGGTTTCGTAATAGGTCTCGCCCTTAAGCAATTCTATCTTCACATTTTCACTGATATTATCGGTCCAGGTAATGTTCTGAACGGAACCCTGGATCCAGTATTCGCCGCCATCGGGTGTCAGCACCGTGATAGCGGGTACGATGTTCACGGTCATGATGATGGTATTTGAAACCGCCGGATTCACCGAGGCACAGGAATGACCTGAAGTCATCAGGCAGACTACCTGGTCCCCGTTGGCAGGAGTATAGGAAAATACCGGATTATTGTTCTGCCTGTCCACACCGTTGACTTTCCACTGAAAGAATGGCGCATTACCGGGATTCACGGGGTTTGCGGTAAAGGTCACCGGAATGCCTGAATTCACCGGGTTTGCCGATGCGCCGATGGTCAGACTGACTGGTATAATCGTAGGAACCTGCATGGTAATTCCATTTGACATGATCGGATTTTCGTCGGTACATTCCTCGCTTGAAGTCAGCCTGCAAACTACAATGTCACCGTTCGAAGGGAAATAGGTGAACAGCGGGTTGTTGATGCCTGAATTAATCCCATTGACCTTCCATTGATAAAAGGGCGTTGTGCCGCCGTTCACCGGAACGGCTGTCAGCGTTACCTGCGACTGGGGGCAGATCGGATTCACATCCGGGCTTATGATCACGGAAACCGGAAGATTTGATTTGACAATCATGATCACCGGATTGGATGTTGCCGGATTCCCGGTTACATTCGGGGCATTGGAAGTAAGGACACAGGTTACGACATCCTGGTCGACCGGGGTATAACCATACGCCGGACTGTTTGTTCCTACGTCAATCCCATTGACTTTCCACTGATACTGCGGATCTGTTCCCCCATTCACCGGTGTTGCCGTGAACTCAATGTAAGAACCGGCACAAATATTATTGGCCGAAGAGGCAATGGTGATGCCGACCGGCAGGAAGGTCACCACCATGTTCACCGTATTAGAGATAACCGGATTCACCGTTACACAGATGATATCAGAGGTCATCTCACATACTACCTCATCCAGGTTATTGGGGGTATAGTTATAAACCGGACTGTTGGAGCCTACGTTTATTCCGTTTACTTTCCATTGGAAAACCGGTGATGATCCGCCATTCGTCCAGGTTGCCGTGAAGGTCACTGCTGTTCCGGGCAAGACCGGATTGGCTGAAGGTGTGATCTCGAGACTTACCGGTTGCAGCGGGTCAACCGTCATCTGAATGACATTTGATGTTGCCGTTGTGTTGGTAACACACGTAAGGCTGGTGGTTAAAATGCAGCTAATCACATCCCCGTTTGAAGGTATGTAGGTGAAGAACTGATTGTTGGTACCGGCATTGATCCCGTTGACTTTCCATTGATACGATGGCGTAGGCCCGCCATTGATATGAAATGCCGTGTAGGTAATTGGTCTTCCTTGACAAACAGTGCTCAACGGAGTTGTAATGGAAACACTTACGGGAAAAGGCTGAACCGTCGTCATTTCGATTGGATTGGAAAAGACCGGGTTGTTGATGGCACAAGAGATGCCTGAGGTCATTTCACAGGTGACCTTATCGCCCTGCGCGGGGATATAACTGAAGGCTGGCCCGGTCGACACGGCGTTGATCCCGTTGATCCTCCACTGGTAAACAGGTGACAATCCTCCGTTTACCGGATGGGCCGTAAAGTAAGCCGGGGATCCGATGCAAACGGTACTGGACGCGACCGTGATGCTCACCCCTACAAACAACTGGTTATCTACCGACATCTGGATGACATTTGATGTGGCAGGGTTTCCGGTTATACATGAAGCGTTGGATACCAAATCACAAACTATAAAGTCATTGTCAGAAGGAATGTAGGTGTACGACGGGTTATTGGTCCCCACGAGGGTATTGTTGACCCGCCATTGATAACCCGGCGATGATCCGCCATTGACGGAGGTCGCCGTGAAGGAAACAGGCGTTCCGTTACATACCGGGTTCTCCGATGCAGTAACCGTCACGCCCGGTTGGAGGTTCGGATTGACCGTCATGATCACCTGGTTCGAAACAGCCGGATTTCCTGTTGTACAAAGCTCGCTGGAAGTCAATTGGCAGGTTATCAAATCATTGTTATCAGGCACCAAGGAGAGTACCGGATCATTCGTTCCCGTGATGATTCCATTCCGTCTCCACTGGTAGGCGGGTGCAGCGCCACCATTCACCGGATGGGCAGTGAAGATGACCTGGGAGCCAACGCATACAGGATTTGCAGAAGCGCTGACAGTGAGCGTTACCTGATGAATCTGGTGCATGACCATTGTAACAGTGTTCGACAGGGCAGGATTCCCGGTGGCACATCCCAGGTTGGAAGTCATCTCGCACCGAACCTGATCATTATTCTGGGGAATAAAAGAGCAGGTAGGGGTGTTGACCCCAACGTTGATTCCGTTGATCTTCCACTGATAGACCGGTGCGGTACCGCCATTAACCGGGTCAGCCGTGAACGTCACGGTACTTCCCTGACATGCCGGGTTCGCTGAAGGCACGACGGAAATTCCTGCTGCCAGCGAGGTATTCACCCCCATGGTTATGGCATTTGATGTTGCCGGGCTGCCCGTAGGACAATTCACCGAGGAGGTCAGGGTGCAGGTGATCACATCGCCGTCACCGGGAGCGTAGGTAAAGACCGGACTGTTTGGGCCGATCTCTGTTCCGTTCATCTTCCATTGATATACCGGTGTATTGCCCCCGTTGATTGAGGAGGCGGTAAAGGTGACCGGGGTGCCGCTGCAGACCGGGTTGGCTGAGGCGATAATGGAAACCGAAACCGGAACGGAAGGTATCAGCGCTGTGGTGATCACATTCGATATGGCTGTAAGGTTCTGGATACAGGTGGCATTGGAAGTCAGCTCACAGGTGATCTCATCGCCTGCCTCCGGAATGTAACTGTAGGCGGAACTGTTGGAGCCAACGGTTATTCCGTTCTTCATCCATCGGTAGACCGGAGCCGTACCGCCATTGGAACCCATTGCTGTATAGGTGACCGGAACTCCGAAGCAGGATAGATTCGAGGAGGCATAGATCAGCACGCCCACCACCGCAGGGGTTTTGATGTGCATGATAACGGCATTGGAAGTGACCGGATTACCTGATGCACACGACAGGTTAGAGGTCAGGGTACAGGTAATCACGTCCAAATCCTGAGGAACGCAGAAATACGTCGGCTGGTTGGTTCCGACCGGTACTCCGTTTTTCTTCCACTGGTATCCCGGGGAAGTACCGCCGTTGACCGGGTAGGCCGTAAAATGGACAGTCGTTCCGGCACAAACATTATTGGTGCTGGCCAGGATGCTCACGCCTGCAGAAATTGATGTAGTTACCGACATGTTGATGGCATTCGAGGTTGCCGGGTTTCCAACGGCACAATTTGCGTTTGATGTCAGCCTACATGTGATTGTATCGTTATTTAAAGGAATATAAGAATAGGTCGAATTCGTGGCGCCGTTGATGTTCACGTTGTTATTCTTCCATTGATACCCGGGCGAGACGCCTCCGTTAACCGGAGAAGCAGTAAAAGTCACGCTTGTCCCCGAACAGACCGGATTTGAGGACGGGGAAATCGAAATACTGACCGGGGCCGACGGGTTGACGGTCATGGTCAATGTGTTCGACGTAGCTGTGGTATTAGAGATGCAGTTGGCATTAGAAGTCAATTCACACGTGATCGCATCGTTATTTGCCGGTGTATAGATGTAAGTTGAATTTGTTGCGCCACTGATGGGTGTGCCGTTTTTCTTCCATTGATATCCGGGTGATGAGCCGCCGTTGACTGGTGTAGCAGTGAAGGTTACGGAAGTTCCCTGGCAGATACCGTTAGCTGATGCATCAATGGTCACGCTAACCGGAACCGGTTGTTTGATGGACATGGTAATAGCGTTGGAATTGGCCGGGTTCCCCGTGACACATGTCAGATTCGAAGTCACCTGACAGGTAAATACTTCGTTATTCAGTGGAACACAGGAATAGGTCGAGTTGGTAGCCCCAGGGACATCAATCCCGCCTTTCTTCCACTGGTATCCAGGTGAAGAGCCGCCATTGGTAGGTGTTGCGGTAAAAGTCACGACAGATCCCGCGCAGGCAGGGTTTGAGGAGGCCGATATCGTTATTCCTGCTGTAAGCGCTGAGTTCACAACCATGGTGATTGCGTTTGAAGTCGCCGGGCTGCCGGTGGCACAGTCCGCGTTTGATGTCAGCCTACAGGTGATTGTATCGTTATTTAAAGGAACATAAGAATAGGTCGAATTGGTGGCGCCGCTGATGTTCACGTTGTTCTTCCTCCACTGATACCCGGGCGATGAGCCGCCGTTAACTGGGGTGGCAGTAAAGTCTATTGAGGTTCCTTGGCAGACATTATTGTCAGAAGTAGAAATCGAAATACCAACAGGTAAAAGGGATAAGGTCCCAATCAGATCCGGATTGATTTGGTTTGATGAAATATTTGTATATGTTATACTTACAGGGTTGAAAGAATAACAGAGTTTTGATGGAGTAGCTTTTCCAGAATAATTATTAGGAACAATCATTGAATAATTTCCTTGTGCATCTGTTATGGTTGTTTCAGGAGTAAGGTTTGTAAAGGAAATTGTGACCCCCTGAATAGGATTATTATTTCCATCCAATATTTGCCCAGAAATAGTAAATGATGTTATTATTCCTGAACCAGACCCTTGAACGCTGACATATTGACTAGGCGCTCCAGTGCTTGTATGCGTGATACTACTTGAATAACTAACTGCAGAAGTAGGGCAGAATTTTGTATAGATAGTTGTTGCAGTTACAGTCCCGCTACTATTGGTCAATGTTAATGAACCGACATACCCACTTCCACTGTTGGTAGAAATTCGAAAACCTTGAGGGGCAGTAATGGTAATATCCTCTGTTAGATTATTTCCAGATACCACATAGCTCTGGGTGATGGAGCAGGTATCAAGAGTAACATTGCCGAAAGAAGGCAGATTTGTTGTTGAAACCGTGATAAGAGGTGATATCCTATAACCAATTCCATTAGCTTCAATTGCAAGAGAATTTGCTCCAGCACTGATATGCAGGATATTTCCGAAATAATTCTCTTCAAGGGTCGGACAGAATCTAACATAGATGCAGGTACTCAATAGTGTCCCTCCTGTCGGAAATAAAGATAAAGAGCTAGTGAATCCTGAAGAAAAACTGGTTGATATCTGAAAGCCATCTGCAGCGGTAATTGCAACTTCTGAATTTAAATTAAACCCGGAAAGTAAATATGATAATGGCAATGAATTACTACCAACCAATTGATATCCAAAATTTAAAGAATCAGCTGTAGTAGTAATTAATGGAAAGCTATTCCCAGTTCCAGTTAGAATTACTTTCTTTTCCGTACAGCCTTGGCTTGAATTAATAATTGAGTCACTGAATGCTCCAAGATGATTTGGTGCAAAAACAACGAAAATTTCTTTTGGAGCAACTGACCCATTGGTAGGGAAAACTGTTAGAAAGTTTGAGTAATTCTCGAGACTATCAAAGGAAATAAGAGAACCTGATGGAGCTGTGATATTTACACTTGAGACCAGGTTACTCCCTGAAATATTATATGACTTAGGAACAGAATGAATCCCAATTGTGGTACTTTCAAAAGTAAGGCTTGTTGGTGCAACTGAAAATTGCGGAAGGGCCATGGGGGTGTTGAATAACCAATTTGTTTCAATTGAAACTGTTTTAGCTCCATGATTATCGACAGAAAAAACCTTCCAATAGTATGTTGTGTTTAGATTTGCAGGTGTGGTTAAAGAATACTCATTTACAAAAATATTAGAGTATACTTGGTACGTTCCAGGAGAAAAAGAAACATCAGTTCCTATCCATAGTTCATATGTTACTATATCGTCCGGATCTGAATCTTCAACCAAAGTCCAATTGAACTGTGGGAATTGGGTCAATAAAGTTGAGCCATTGACCGGACCTATAAGAGAGGGGGCATTCGGACCATTGTTCTCAAGATTAACAATGAAATACCAGGTTTGCTGTGTTGACCAGGTTATCAGACCATCCGCATCAATTGCTTTTACTTTCCAATAATACTTAGTATTGTCAATCAATGGTAGTATTGGCGTGTATTGGTTGCTCGTAAGGCCAGATATAACGGTCTTATTTAGAAAAGATGAATCAATTGAATACCACAGTTCATAAGTAATTACAGTACCATTTGGATCTGTTGTTGAATTCCATAATAGGGTTGGATTTAGTGTGGGGACATCTGTATTATGGGGAGTTGATAATGAGAAAGGATTCGGAGCATTATTAAGAATTGAAACCGAAAAAACGTTGTCTGATGCATCGTATACAGTATCTGTCGAATAGACACCTCCTACCTTTATCCGTGCTGTGGATGTTGAAACTACCGGAACAGTCCATGAATATGAGGCTGAAAGGGGATTCAATTCAGCAATAACGGTTTGCCATGTCGAACCATTATCAGGGGAGTAGAGAATAAAGAATTTTTCAAAATCTCCCCGGCTAACCCAGGTTATTGAATATTGTTGATTTGCGACAAGAGATTGTCCTCCATTGGGAGTGAGGACCTTTATGTAATTGACATCTGGTCCAAAGCGTGATTGAACTGGCTCACCTGTTGCAACTGCATTCTTGCTGTCTCTTGCCTCAAAATAATAAGTATAATCGGTGCCTGATGGCATTGGTGCTTTTGTATATCCGAACTTTCTCCCTGTAATAAATGAATTATTATCCAATTGGGCTAATGTAAATGGACTTCCACTGATTGCAATCCCGTTTTTCTCTATAATGAGCCTCGGATAACCGGAGAGTGGTGCATCACCATCGGCATCCTTAAAAAGAATCTTATAAGAAAATGATGTCAGCGTATCTCCTGCATTAGGGTCAACACCGTCAAATTCAAAGAACTGTTCACCTGTCCATGTCAATACTGGCGAAGCATTGGGGAGTGCAGGTGTAATGAAGCTCCAGTTGGTTTGGGTGCTCCACGTTTGAAGATTTTGGTTGTCGGTGGCTTTAACCTTCCAGTAGTAGGTAGTTGAAGGGTTTAGCGCGTTGGATAATGTGTATTGAGTCGACTGGATATTGTCAAATTCCATTGCATTTGTGAAGGATGGGTTTGTAGCCAGTATCACCGTATACCTAACAACATCGAATGGATCCGGATCGGACGAAGATTGCCATTTAAAGGTAGGCTTTAAAGACCCAACGGTCGTTTGATTTGGTTCCGTCAGCCTGAAACTTCCAGGTGCTTCATTTTGAAGGTTCACAGCAAATTTCCACGATTCTTCATACGACCAGCGGCTTTCATTTATCGCATCTTTTGCCTTCACCTTCCAGTAATAGATGGTGTTATCGGCCAGTGGCGCCAAAACCTGATAGCTGGGTGTGAAAAGGTTCGTAATCACGATTGGGTTCGTATATGCCGAGTTCGTTGATATGTACAGGTCATAGGTGATGGCTGTTCCATCGGGATCTGTTGAAGCATCCCAGCTCACCAACGGCGTCTGGGAGGTAATTGCCTGATTGTCGGTGGGAGAGGTAAGATGAAATAGTGTTGGAGGAAGTGTTGAAATGAGGATAGCAAACTCATCGCTGAAAGTCGAGACATTACCTGATATGTCGATGGCCTGAATTTTATAAACAGCGTTGGTGTGAGGTTCGGTAAAATGATCGTAGAAATAAAGCCGTTCCTTATTCCCGTTCCTGATGCTGTCTATATAAGTAAAAGAGGTCTCGGCAGGAAATTTCCGATAGACTTTGTAGTAATAAATGTCAGGATCTGCTGGTTCCAGGTAAAATCCAAAATTATATAGATCTATTCCGTTACTTAAACCGGCAATCACTGGTTTTTGAGGATTTGTATTATCATAGATTCTGAATGGAATTCTTCCTGTTGAAATTTCCGCATCTGGTTCAAAGGGGTTGACATTGATTCCCGGCAATCCGTTTTGATACAGGATTACTTCCATGGCATATGGCTTAAAACTCGATTGATACTGATGCCCAGTGGTAGAGGTCGTGAAGGAATAAACCACATTGATGCCGATAGCATTATTGAATCTTAACGGATTCCAGGAGGCGCCCTGGCTATTGTCGGTTAATCCGTTGAAATGAACGATCAGCCCTCCGGTCGGATTGAAGTTATAATCATTGATCTTTGTGGTTTCGACAAGCACTCCCTGTGGAGAGTAGATTTTTATCAATGCATAGGTTTTGAAATAAGGTCTGACGTTTCCCGGAGGTACGTTCACTGTAAGGTTGAAATTGGTTTGTTGCCCGCAATAGATCTTCTGAGAGCCCTGATATGAAAAACCACCGGGAATTGTTGATTCATCGAGCTTCAGCGGTGAAGCCTTACCAAGCATTATCACTTCATCATCCAATGGGTACATAAAGAGATCTAAGAGAAATTTAGTCCTGTTTTGCAGTCCTTGAATTAGATCGTATGCACCATCCACAATTGGAGTTACCGTTGTGCCCATAAATCCAAAGGCAAATGTCGGATCATTGGCCTTTTGCAGCAATTTATTGTAGATTGCAACTTTCAGATGGTCCTGAAAGACCGGCTCAAGCAGAAGCTGTAAAGAGTAAAGGGACGCTTCCCACGTAGGAGGATTATTAGTCTGTAGCCAGGCAAGCAAAAGATCCGTAACATTTGAAGCAAAAAATGCTCCATCAATTATATCATCCCAATCATTTTTTGATAAACTCCCTGAAAATCCCCCTAACCCATATGGCATTGCACCATTAATTCCTTTGATTCCATATAAAATCATATCCATTGAATTTCTTAACATGGCGGCAGCGGATTTCCGGTCGACATTGATGGTGATGTTGTCTACTGAAACTGCATTGGGGATTATAGCATTTTCTTCAGAAACAAGTTCATCAAGTGTTAACGGTAAGTAGCCTCCTTTGGGATTCAACATTTGGGAAGTTAATACTGTTGTGAAAGCCATTGGATTTAAGCTTGCTGGTGTAATGGCCATCTCGTACCAGATCGCTGTATTGTTTTTTACCAGGATATCATCGCCGTCCATTCTGAAGGTGACAGCACCCGAAGGAATAGTGAGGTAATTGAATGAATTTGCATCATTCAGGTGTTCAAAATCATGAATATGGATTCTCCCACAGTAATCAGAATATTGTGATTCGGTTTCCTGGACGGTCATTAGGTTGAGATCTTCCGGGTACCTTGCAACATTTCCTGCCATATCCTTCGCTTCTATTTTCCAGATTACATGATCCCCTTCATCAAATTGATCTGAAACACCCTCATAAAAGTTGGGATAATTTGGGTAAAGAACCATATCATTGTGTTCGGGTGTGCAAAAAGTGCAATTTAACCTATAGAAGATCAGTTTGACCTTGCTTGGATTTACCCCTGATCCTGCATCTGTCACCTTTGCTACGACCCGGAATCGTTCGTCACCCGATTGATATACTCTCCAGACTTCAATAACAGGTGGTATATTATCCGCTCCGTTGATGACCTGAAAAGCATCAGACAGTATCCAGTTATCTCCATTGAAATTACTGTTCCCCCCGGGTGAGGTGGTTTCATATACAAGATCGAAATTTGAGAAATTACGTATACTCCCGCCAAAATCATAATAACCTATCTGGGCGTTGGAAGGAATAGTCCAATCAAAACTATAATAATCGTATCCTTCCGCAGGTTCAAGTGGAGAGTCGGTCGAATTATCCATGCCAATGACATGGCTATCGTACACCCATGTATTATTGTCCGGACCCCTGACATTAAGGACGCATCGTACCGGAACAGATGCACCTGTATTGATTGCCCGCAACGTAATTCTAACAGTTTCACCAGGGATAAACTGCGTTTTTTGTGTTCCAGGATTTTCCGAATTAGGAGCCCCATTGATGTCGGAAATCATATATGGTTCCATTATTACATTGTACGGAACCGGTTGAGAGCTGATTGTGACAGTTCCCGGGGCATAATCTGACTGAGAATTGGCACCGGAAGTTATTATTCCCAGGATATAATATGTATTATCGGGAAGCCCTGTCGTTAACCAATTAGTCGATCCTGACAAATTAGTGGTATTGGTTATCAGTGTTTCATTCCCATTATTCGGATTCGTATCAACGTCATATTTTAACGTTACTGTTGAGCCTGCCTGCCCGGCTGCAGTCCAGGAGAGGCTGACCGGAGTCCCTTGGCTGATATTTAAATTAGATGAAGGTTGAGTGAGAGTGATAGAAAATTCGCAATCAAAATCAACAATAGAGATATTATTATCCCTGAATGATTTCGTTTGATTCTTAAAGTCGTCGAATGTACCAGAGCCATCATTCGCATTTATTGACCAGAACAGGGTTCCTGCAAACTGGTTAATGCAGGCATTGGATATCATTTGTGATGGCGTATGGAATATACTGTTACCTTTACATTCGCCAATAATCGTAGGTTTGTCAAGTAGCCAATAACTATATGGATAATTCAAGTTAAAGGGATCAAAAACGAACGGGTCATACATCCAATCAAAGTAGTGGATTGAATAGAAATCAAGATAGGCATTCGGGTCGTTGAATGCAGCCTGGATTTGAGAATTCTTCCAAAAATTGCCAACACAGGGTGTCGCAAGCGCATTTGTTTTATCGGAATTCCATTTTAGTGAAGCTGATCCCACCGTTACCATTTTTGAACAGTTTTGGTGTATAGCTTTTGCAATCATGCCCACAAAGCGCTGCATTTCCTGAACAGTTACGGTTTGTTCAGTGGTACCGCCACCAGCAACAGCCATACTCCATTCAGGTTCATTGATTACCTCCCATGCAAGTAAATTACAGGTATTGCTGTATCGCTGTACCATGGGAATCAGTGCATTATTAATGTATGAATTTGTTTTAGCAATATTTGATATTAGATCAGCGTGCAATCCTGCATACATCCCAGCAGAGCTAGTGTAATTCTTTGTCATATCAAAAGACCAAAGAGAAATGATAATCATTATGTTATGATTATTTGCCTTTATTAGAATGTCATCAAGATTGGCAAAGAAATTCGCATCCAATCCTGTGACATTACCGTTTGTATCGAATTCAGGGCTTGTCCTGCCGTCACAATGTAGCCATAGCCGGAGGCAGTTGATTCCATATGTTTGACAATTTGTGAACATGGTTTCGAACCAAATCGGATCATATAACGCTCCCCATTGATAGTGAGTGCCAACATCACTGCCAAATGAGTTCCAAGGAATATTGGCGCCATTGATATAATAGTTCTCTCCATTGTAACTTAAAGTTTGGATTTGGGATGGAGCAATGACATTAAAAGCAGGAGTCCAATTCCATCCATCTGTTTTTAGGTATGAGGACGTTGAATATGGATTTGCCTCAACCTGAAGACTATATAGATAAGTTCCTATATCTGAGACTACAAAGTTTCGTTGAAATGTAAAACTTCCGTTACCGGAGATTGTTTGGGTTTGCGTCAGATTAGTAATATTATAAGGAGACACCTGATTAATGTCTAACTGTGTTGACAGTTTGGATGAGAGAGAAAGAGCATAATCGTTTTTTACCAAAACACTCATATAAACGGTCGATCCGGCAGATACATTTGTGCTAGGAGTAATTATTTGAGTGCCTGCGGCATCATAGGAGAAAGTTACAGTTGATCCATATGGTAGATATCTCCAATAATCAACATCATCATTATTTCCTGTTACGATATTGAATGCAGAAGTTCGACCCCATTCTTCTGTACCTGGATAAGGAGAGATCCCATCATAGAAAACACTAATAAAATACCCAGTTCCGGGGTTTATCCCTGTGAAACTGGCTACTCCCTGGCTATTAGTTGTTTTCGTATCAATAAGAGAACCTGTGCTTGTAAATAGCTTACAGGTTGCATTCTGAATTAAGGCGCCTCCTATATTGTGTACAATAATGTTTTTTGTTCCTGAATTCGAAATGACATTAAAAGCAGGAGTCCAATTCCATCCATCTGTTTTTAGGTATGAGGACGTTGAATATGGATTTGCCTCAACCTGAAGACTATATAGATAAGTTCCTATATCTGAGACTACAAAGTTTCGTTGAAATGTAAAACTTCCGTTACCGGAGATTGTTTGGGTTTGCGTCAGATTAGTAATATTATAAGGAGACACCTGATTAATGTCTAACTGTGTTGACAGTTTGGATGAGAGAGAAAGAGCATAATCGTTTTTTACCAAAACACTCATATAAACGGTCGATCCGGCAGATACATTTGTGCTAGGAGTAATTATTTGAGTGCCTGCGGCATCATAGGAGAAGGTTACAGTGGATCCATATGGTAAATACCTCCAGAAGTTGTCGTCAGAATTTGTTCCACAGATAATATTAAAATCATTTGTTCTCCCCCATTCTTCAATTCCTGAATAAGGAGAAGTTCCATTATAGAAAACTTTAATATAGTAATTATTACCTAATGATATTTCAGTAAAAGTGGCTTTCCCAGAACTATTTGTTGTTTCAGTATCAATCAATGAGCCAGAACTATTATATAATTTGCAGGTTGCATTTTGTGTTAAACCTCCTCCGACATTATGTACAATAATGCTTTTACTTCCGGTGGGAGAAATTCCGACCCCGGTTAGTTGAGAATTTACACTATTACAGGGTGCGTTTCCAGTTGCAGTAAGTGTCGCATTTTTTGTGTCAGTTGATTGAGGACAAAATTTTACTTTAATGGTTTTTTGAGAACCACTTGTTAATGAAAAAGATCCCCCTCCTGATAAAATGGTGAAGTGTGTCTCATCCGATAAAGCCACTGATCCTGTTGCAGTTCCACCTCCATCATTTTTTAAAGTAAACGATTTTTCTGCTGAGCATTGACCACATCCGGATGTAGTATTCGCAACAGTATTTGAAAATGGGTATGATGAAGGAGATAAGGATATCAATGGAAGTGGTTCCATCCAGAACTCGACTTTGTCAATTACAAAAGCATCATCGGATACAATGATAACCTCACATCTGCCCCATTGTGAAATATAATTTGGGATTTGGCTTTGTGAGATAGTGATTTCTTCAAGGTGATTGGTCCCATTTGTCACTGTCTTGAAAAAATCCCAGACATAACCGTTATTAACATTCGCCATATAAATTTCTGCGGCTTTTGATCCGGATTTATTGCTTAACATTTGAATTTTAATTACGAGAGCACTTGTTAATGAGGATAAACCATCCCCGTCTGAATGATATTTAACTTTACCAATATTGTCAGCTAAGCCAACTGAACCCCAATCTGTATAAGAGATGGTACCTGGAGCCCATGATGGATATTCAGATGCCGTTTCTCCCTCAATATAATTCCCTTCATTCCAGGTTTCATCGTTGCCCTGTTTTGTTTTTTTCAGTACTATTGCCGCAAAAATGGCATTCGAAAAACAAAAAAACATCAGAATAAACGTTATTTTTTTCATATGTAATAAATTAAAAAATGGCCCATGTCTTAATCATAGAAATAAAAAATAAACATTCTTGCCTGAATTATACATAAAATAAGTTGGTTATCCCATTGATATTCATTATATTTGAAGCTGCGAAACAAAAACTCTCAGCATATAGGGGGAAGCTATATTACAGACTGGTTCAACAAGCTGTGGATACATCTCCAATACCGTTTTATAAAATTATTAAATTAACTTGACCGAAAGGGATAAGCAGTTTTGTTAAAATAGAATTAATAACAACTATTATATTAGAAATAATCTTCATTGCAAAAATTAAAATGAGAATAAACTGATGCAAGCATAGCATTTTCGTTAGCAACCTCAGGATTCGCTTATGAGTGATCCTCAAATTCCGTAGTAAATAAAAGTACTAGAAATTTGACGTACGTGTTATAAGAAACCCACCAACAGTAATTATTGTTGAAACTTGCCCGGTTCCTGGGGTATGAAAAACTTACCTGTACTGCTTCTCCAACTCCTGTATCACTCTTGATGAAATCGCAAAGGATAACTCTTTTGAGTCAATAAGAATGGTGCATTTGTGCGTCTTCCGCGACACGCAGGTCAGATATCTAGTGTTTATGGCAATGGATCGGTTTATGCGGAAAAAATAGGCTGAGGGTAACATTTCAAGCAATTTCCCAAGGTTGATGCAAAGGGTTTCCTTTTGCTGGTCTCCATAATAGACAATGGAATAATTCCAGTCAGCCTCGCAATAATAGATTTCAGCGGGATCGATCAGAATAAAGCCCTTTCTGGTATGGAGTTTGATTTTTTTATAGGGATTCAGATGATCGAGTAACCGGTTTATTTTATCTTCGAATCCCTCTTTTTTATGCGACTCCCGGTACTTCGCCACCACTTCGCGCAGCTCGTCGGGGTCGATGGGTTTCATCAGGTAGTCGAAGGCGGCGGTCTTGATAGCCTGGATGGCATAGTGGTTGAAGGCGGTCTGGAAAACGACGCAGGTCTGGATGTTCAGCCGTTTCAGGTCGGCTACCAGGTCGAAGCCGGTTTTGCCGGGCATCTCCACGTCGAGGAAAAGGATGTCGGGAACTTTATCCATTAGCATGTGGAGGGCTTCACCGGCGTCGCGGGCCGCGCCAATGACGGTTATTCCCGGGATGGAACGGAGATGTAAAGAAAGCACCTCACGCGACCGCTGGTCATCGTCAACAACCAGTGCGGTGATCTGTTGGTCCATCTTCAGAATGTAAGGTTGTTATTACAGCCAAAGTTAAAAATTTCTTCTTTTGTTCCAGCGATTCCACTTTCTGCTCCGTCCGGATGATCCGGTCGCGGTCATCCAGAGTAAAGGGGACCTTCTTCCCGGTGGCCTGAAGCAACGAAGGAATCATGAAAAGCAGGATCAGCAGGATTTGTTTCAGTTTTTTTATATTCTTACGGATTAATGGTTCGGTGATTAATCCGGTTTCACTGCAAAGGAAATATGGAATCGGGAAAAAAGTTGAAAAAGAAAGGCGTTGGCGGTTTTTTTGGATTAATTATCCATCATGGTACTTTTCAGCGCCCGATCCAGGTAATAAACACCATGGTATCCTGTTATCAACCCATTTTTGTATTTCTATAATAATTATATAAATTTTATTTAATATTTTTCATACCATAGTATATTTATTATTATCTTTGTAAAAACACTGTAATGAAAAGGAAGACCTTTGATGATTTACTGAAATACCTGCCGAGGAAAGCGTATATCCTGATCACGGGTGCACGGCAAACAGGCAAAACCACCCTGCTGAAGCAACTTGGCGAACATTTGCAGAACGAAAAGCGGGAGCATTACTTCGTCACTTTCGAAGATCCCGGTGTCCTGAAGGCCATAAACGATCATCCTGAAAACATCTTTTTCTATATAGGCCGGAAGGAAAAAATGGTTGATGCACAGCAAAAAACCGTACTTCTCGTGGACGAAGTCCAGTTGGCGCGCGATCCGTCGAATTTTCTGAAGCTGCTTTACGATCAGCATGGCGATTGGCTGAAAATAGTGGCGACGGGGAGCAGCGCCTTTTATCTGGACGAAAAATTCAAGGATTCTCTGGCAGGGCGGAAAAGGATCGTTGAACTCTATCCACTCGACTTCTACGAATACCTGCAGTTCACCGGGTATCCCGAATTGACCGGTGAATACTTCAAAATGCGCGAAGAACCGCTTTACGGGTCCCTTCACTCCGGGCTTATCCGACAACTTTTCGCCGAATACCTGATCTATGGCGGGTATCCTGCTGTCGCGCTCGAAAAGGACCAGGCCGAAAAAAAAGAGATCCTGCGCGATCTGGTGCGGACCTACCTGAAGCGGGATGTCTTCGATGCAAACGACAGCGATTATCTTAAGGTGGTTCAGTTGCTGAAGGTTCTGGCTTTCCAGGCCGGACAGCTGGTGAACATCAACGAACTCTCTGTAACGCTGAAATATGCCATGCCTACCATTCAGAATTATCTGTATGTCCTTCAGAAATGTTACCACATCTGCCTTCTCAAGCCATTTTACCGAAACATCCGCAATGAACTCACGCGGATGCCAAAGGTTTTTTTTCACGACAATGGTTTCAGGAACGCCGTCATGGATTCCTGGGAGCCATTGACAAACCGGCCTGACAGGGGATCGATCATTGAAAACGCAACATTTATCAGGTTAAGGGAAGAATATGGAACTGACAATCTGCGATTCTGGAGAACAGCCGCAAAAAATGAGATCGATTTCATCATTCAGGAAGGATTATCACCGAAGGTTGCCATTGAAGTCAAATACAATGGAGCAACCTGGCGGGAAAGCTCCCAAAAACTCTTTCTGAAAAATTACCCGGAAGCAGCATTAAAGCTGGTAGCCTATGAAACCGATGATCCGCGGCAGGAATTGCTCAGGCTTGCCACAATGTGAACGTCGGTCACTCCCTTGATAGCATCCAATCCAGGTAATCATAAATCCGGTGAACCAGATAAAATGGCAGATTGAGCAACCGGTATTTTTTACCTCCGATGGTATGATGCTCCTCAATGCTGAACGGGCCTGAATACACGCGTACCGCGATCGCGTGAGGGGCTGCATCCATGTATTGATGCAGTGATCTCAACTGGCCGGCCTTGTTACTTTTTACTTCCACGGGAATGGCAAGTCCCTTGTATGCAACTACGAAATCAACCTCCGCCTGCGACTGCCGCTTTTCCCTGACCCAGAAATCGAGCCTGTCTAGCGTACCGGTAGTCAACGAAAGTAACTCCTGTCCGGTCAGATGTTCAGCCATCATACCTCCATAGATATCCGAAAGCAACTGGCTGCCAAAGAGGTTTTCCTGCAGTCCTGCTATGAAATTGACCAGACCGGTGTCAACCATTTGGAGCCGGGGTGACTTACGGATGTCGGGAACCAGGGGTTGACAGGTCTCTATACTTGAGTAAACAAGGGAAAGCAACATGGCCTTTTCGAGCAGGCGAAAAGCATTTCCGACATCTCTCGAATTAAACGCCGATTTCCCAAAGCCCTGAAAGGTGATCCTGGAAGAGGCAAAGTAGAATGACTGTTTGATGATAAAGCGGAGTATCTGAACAAACCTGTCGGAGGGCGCATATTTCTCCACGTCATCCAGGTAAGAGGCAATTAAACTGTCGTACACCGGTCGCAATCTGACCAGGTCGGCGGTTTCAAGATACTTCATCATTACTCCCGGCATGCCGCCGATGAACGAATAGGTTCGCAACATCTTCATCAGGTGATCATGGGCATAAGCGGGAAACGGGATGGTTGCAAGCGCGTCCAGCGCCGGTTCTTCGTTTGACGCGCGCAGAAACTCAGGAAATGAAACGGGTCGTACTACCCGGAAATCAACCCTGCCGACAGGAAAATGGATCTTCTTGTCGATCAAAGTTTCAAGAAGTGAACCAGCCGCTATGATGTAGTATTGGGGATACTGTTCATAAAAATAACGCAGATTGGCAACGGCTGAAGGGGAGTTTTGTATCTCATCGATAAAGATCAGAGTTCGGGGCTGCCCCATCGGCTTTCCGCGGCTGAAAAACAAAGCTGGAACGAGTGAATCAATATCGTTATGATCCTGAAATAGTTTCAGATCGGCCTTCCGTTCCAGGTTGAATTTCAGTACATGGTCGAATTTCGATGAAAAGAGCTCAACGGCTGTGGTTTTTCCGACTTGCCGTGCACCCCTCAAGACCAGGGGTTTGCGTTGCGGATCATGCGCCCATTCATCCAGGTTATCCAGTATTTTTCTTCAGAACATAATGTCATATTGTAATACACAAATATACACTATTATGTTCTATTGTCAAACCATTTTTTAGGTTTACGGTATTATTGTAAAATATAATTCGAAACAGTAATGTTTAGTTATTCTCGATTTTTATGTGTTTTTCGTATTTCTATATTTAATGTTACATTCACTAGCGTTGCGTTGTTTTTGTTAAAAGTTCTTTGAAAAGCTTGATATATCTTCGTTTGCTGAGTTTTTCGTCGAGCAACGATTTGAATTTGGTTTTACCGTCCTTTGTTTCAAAAACCGCCTATGCATCAAGGGAAGATGGTGTTTTCACAGATCATGGACTTTGCCTCCTGCCATGTTTTCAAGTACTGCGTTAAACGGTACGATGGAGATTACAAAAACAGGGATCTGACCTGCTGGAAACAGTTTCTCTGGATGGCTTTTGGCCAGTTAACTCATAGAGAGAGCCTATCTGACACCGTTCTATGCCCTTGATGCCACTGTTATCGATGTGTGTCTTGACGTTTTTTGGTGGGCGGAGTTCCGCTCTACCAAAGCGGCAATAAAGTTGCATACACTGCTGGATTTGAAAACAGCGATTCCTGAGTACATTGTCATTACTGATGGATCGGTTCATGAAGTCAGAGCGCTGAATGTCTTTTTCATTCCCGCAGGAAGCTACCTTGTTATGGACAAAGCATACATAGATTTTTCACGATTGTGGCGGCTTTCAAAGGATCGTTTCAACTTCGTAACCCGGGCAAAGGATAACATGCGTTACCGGGTTCTCGACCGTGGGCAAACAGACCGTGAAAAAGGAGTCATTTGTGACCAAACCATTGTATTGACAAGCCTCTTGACATCGAAAAAGTATCCGGATCCTTTGAGGCGCATCAGGTATTTTGATGAGGGAACAAGAAACACGTTTGTCTTTCTTACAGACAACTTCAAATTATCTGCCCTCACGGTCGCTGCTTTATATCGCAATCGCTGGGGAATAGAAATCTTTTTCAAATGGATAAAACAGCATCTGAAAATTCAAATATTCTGGGGGCAGAGTGAAAATGCAGTAAAGACGCAGGTTTGGATCGCAATCGCCACATATATTCTTGTAGTAATTGCGAAAGATCAAATGAAAATCACCAACTCATTGTATGAAATCCTGTAGTTGGTAAGCCTTTCCGCATTTGATCGCACACCAATAAAAATTCTCTTTTCAAACGAAAATTATCAAGATGTCAAAGAACAATTTTCTAATCAATTGATATTGTCATAACTATAACGCAACGCTAGTGTATAATTAATATTTACAGAAGTAGGATGATTTACGATTAATTCGATTGACGAATGGGCAACAGGTGTCATCGGTTTAGCCAACTTCCCCTTTCCACGGCCTTTGCATAATGCAATGAAAATATTTGCTTATTTTTGCCCAAAATCTACAACAATCCTGGAAGTTGTCGTATGTATTCCGTCAGAATAAAACTTGTTTTGCTGACTATTTTATTGTCCAGCCCGGTAATGGCAGCAATGTTCATTCCTGACTCTGCAATCGTTCAGCAGAAACTCAACAAAGGATACCGATTGTCACACAAACTGCCCGATTTAGCGATGAGTCTTTACCGGGAGGCAATCACGCTGGCTGATTCACAAAAGATTGTATCTCACGCCATTGCTTCAGCAAAGATAAACCTCGCAAATTACGAGTACTACCGTGGCAATACTTCCCCTGCCATTTCGCTGGCACTTAGTGCCATGGAATATTACAAACAAACCGGTGATAAAAGGCAAGAAGCCGGCGCCATGATCCTGATCGGTGATGTTTTACGAGCCACCAGGTTGTTCGACCAGGCTTTCTCATACCTGTTGCAAGCGGAAAAAAAGATCACCAAATTGAACGACAACCTGCTTATGGCCAAAGTTTACAACCGCCTGGCAGCTACCGAACTGGATGACACCGTCAACCGGCGGGATTCAGTGGACAGGCATGCCGGTCTCTCTCTTGCCATGGCCCGTTCATTGAAGAATGACACCCTCATTTACAATAACCTGAACATACTGGGTGTTCTCGAAACATACCGGAAAAATTACAGGAAATCGATGAATTATCTGGAGGAAGCAAACCAGATCGTTGTCCGGGTATTTCCCGAGGACGAACCGCTCGTATTGATCAACATGGCCAGGAACCTCTACCTGTTAAAAGAATATAACAAGGCTGTGGAGCATGACAAAAGAGCGATTCAACTCGCCGACAAGTACCAGATACCACAGTATGTGAGGCTTGCTGCCTCAAATCTGAAGGATTATTACCAGTCGACCGGCGATCTTGAACAATGCCTGCATTACACAAACCGCTTTTTCCTGGCAAAGGAACATATCGTTGAACAGCAAGTACTTGTGCGGTTGAAAGAGTTCAACAACCGGATTCTTATTGAGAAAAAAGAAAGCGAAAACCAGAGGCTGGTTTACGAAAACCGGTTGGATAAGTCCAGGCTGCGGTATTTCACTTCGGTCGGGTTGATGCTGATCGTCCTGCTGCTGACCATCACCGTCTTTTTCTTCATGCAGCGACGGCAGAAAAACAAAATCAGGAAGATTGCAAGCAAACTCGATCAATCGAACCAGGTCATGAATAAATTCATCTCCATCCTGGCTCACGATCTCCGCTCGCCTTTCAATGCCATCCTTGGTTTTACGGAATTACTCAGGAATGACCGCAGTCTCACTGAAAAGGAGAAAGAATTATCTATCGACCAGCTTTATTCGGTGGGCAGATCGACCTACAATCTGCTTGAGAGAATGTTGGAATGGTCGAGGATACAGTCTGGTTCTGTAAGACCCAGAAAAAGATTGTGTAACCTCAACGATCTTGTGAATGAAACGATTCAGGTACTCGAGTCCTCATCATCGCTGAAGAACATTGCGATCAGGTTTCAAGATTACAATCCGGTCATGCTCCAGGCCGATCCGGACATGATCCAAACCGTAATACGAAATCTCATATCGAACGCCATCAAATTCACCTACCCAGGCGGATGGGTTGAGATCGGGATTGAGAGCACCCAGGACTCGGCAATCATTCGAATCCGTGATAATGGAATCGGTATTTCTCCTGATAACATCGACAAACTCTTCCGCGTTGATCAGAATTTAAAATCACAGGGAACGTCAGGAGAAAAGGGGACCGGTTTAGGGCTGACTTTGTGCGGTGAGTATGTCCATCTGCACCAAGGTCGAATTACCGTCGAAAGCAAACCGGGGGAAGGCAGTGAATTCACAATTGAGCTGCCACGGCGTAACCAGTGATTCTTTCTGTCGTTTTACGCTTCTCAAACTGTGGATGATCATGGCCGACTCCTTCGAAGCCAGGGATTTAAACCTTACCGGATGTTACAAAGGCTAGAAAATTCTCAGGGGTGATCAGATGCACCTCGCCGCCATATTCATTGACCCAGGTTTGAGGTGGCTTATAGCTTTTCCTGCTCCATTTGAATTCATAACCGGTCAGTTCGCTCCCGGTTTCTTCGATATAATCCAGTTCGGCTCCGGTATAGGTGCGCCAGAACCATCTTCCTGCATTAATCCCCGACGCGGAGAGATATTTGGTTCGTTCGGCAAATAAAAACGTTTCCCATAACTGTCCGATATCATTTCGCTGCGATATCGTATTAAAGTTATTGATCAGGTAGTTTCTGATCCCGGTATCATAAAAATAGTACTTGTTCATTTTCGAAATCTCTTTCCTGAGATTCCGGCTGAATCCCCGGATTTTAAAAATAACAAAGGTCTCCTCAAGTAATGTCAGGTAATTTTCGATTGTTCCGCGATTCATCCTCAGGGAGTTGCTTAATTCATTCAACGACACCTCCGATCCCGTCTGAAAGGCCAGCAAACGCAGCAAATCAAAGAGTTTGTCACGGTTTCTCAATTCCATTAGTTCGAAAACATCTTTGAAGAGATACGAACTGCCGATCTCCTCAAGTGTTTCAATCTTTTTCTTATAGGTCCCGCAGGTTAAGACCTCCGGATAGGAGCCGAAAATAAGTAACTCGTCGAGTCTTTCCCTTACCTCAAAAGGACTCAGGAAACTCAGAAGTTCCATGCAGGAGACAGGGTATAAAGTAAATAGCGTGAATTTCTACGTTTTGGTATACAAATTTAACGCAATTTTTTTAGTATTGAGAAATTGAAGGTTTTTCGATGCGGGTGAACAGGTGAGCGGGTGAACGATATTATTTCCCAGCTTCCGAAACCTGAAATACTCACTTTCCCTTGTAACCCGCGTAGTTTTCCCGATGGTACTCTGAATGATACTTAATTCACGAAACATCAGATAAACCCGGGTATTTCACCGGAGCACAAGGTACGGTCCACGATTCAGCCTCCCTGGCCGGAACAAACCGGAGGCTTATTAAATGCAAGATTTTCAGCTCTTGTAAAAACTGTAATTCATATCCAGCGGGATGGTGATGGTGACGGTGGTTCCGGTTGATTGTCCCTGCTCATTTTCCGGATCAACGATGACATAGCTGATTTCCCTTTTGTTGAATTTATTGATGATCCGGATGGTCTGGTCAATGATGGAAATCCCTTTGCCGGTGCCGTGTTCCCCATGCACTCCTGCCTCTTTCCGCCCGACCCCGTTGTCGCTGATCCCGATGACAAGTTCACTTTTTTCCTGCCGGATCCGTATTTCAAGCATTCCGCCGCTTTGCAAAGGTTTCAACCCATGTTTGATGGCGTTCTCTACAAAGATCTGGGTGATCATTTTGGGAACCTGTACCTGCATATCAACCTGATCATCCAGGTCCATCCGGCAAGTGAAAGAATCGTTCATCCTACTTTGCATCAGGTTGATGTAATGCTGCAGAAAATCGAGTTCCTCACCCAGTGTCCGTGAAAGCTTATCTATCTGGAGCACGGTCGACCGCATCAGTCGCGACAGTGAGAGCAGGTTCCGGTTGGCGGCATCCGGTTTCCCATCCAGAATCATGGCGCTGATGGAGTTGATGGCGTTGAAGGTGAAGTGGGGATCCAACTGATTGTTTAACAATAACAACTGTAATTCGGTGATCTTTTTCTTGGCAGCGATCTGCTGTCGCATTCTTTTACGTTGCAGCAATTGAATCAGCATGACAAAACCCAGCACAACCGCGTAGATCAGCAGATAGGCCGGGTACCTGAAATAATACCAGCGGTTGGGTTCCCCAGAAAAAATCGCCCGTTTGTTGCCATCCTGGATACACAGTTTTCCTCTTTTGCCCACTTCGCTGATCGACTGGAAAAGCTTGATTTTATCCAACGGATTGTCACATCGTACCGTGTGATTGAATTCATGATCCGTTAACATAAGTGCTCTACCATTTGCTGCTTTAAAAATGCACTCCTGTCTCCCGTCGCCGTCGATGTCGATGCGTTGAATAAAAGTTGATCCGGGCGATTCAATTCTTTTCCTTTCAACGATAGAAAGGCTTGTGTCGTATCGCTCGATGATTCCACCTTCACGGGAAAGAAAAACACTGCAGTCTGATTCAGGTGATCTGAATAAATCGTAATATCTTTGCCGAAGTGTATCATCGAGCTGACGTTCCCGCATTTTTTCGCCCCTTGCATTGAACAATAACAACCTGGCTGATCCCGTTCCCGCATTCCTGGGCTCAAGGAGAACAAAGATGAAATGAGTTGATTTGATTCTGATCACTTCGGTAGCTAACCGGATATATCGCCCGGGAAACTGCACCGGCGGGAAACAGAAATTGAAGTCGCGGTCGTATGCCACCAGCCAGGCGCTGTTATCATCGTACGGCATATTGAATTTCCCCTGGTTGTTGTCGATGGCATAGGTATCGGTGATCAGTTCAGGGTGGCTATCTCCGTTCAGATCGGCGGTATCGGTAACAGACTGAAACAACACCCCGGTATCGGTCTTTTTCAGTTCACCGGTTTTCATATTGTAGCTGAAAATGAATCTGGGTTGTGCCCTGAAACCAGCCATGATTCCTGATACAAACTCTTTAGTGCCATCGCGGTCGAGGTCGATCAACATGGTGGATACCAATGAAAAATCGTTTTCTCCATTTTCCGGTTCTAAGGCTCCGATAAACACATCCCTGAACAGAACCTTTTCTGACCGCATCAGGGCAATGCCATGCAAAAAGATGGAATCGCCCACGCGCGTAAACAGGAACATGCCCACGGAGCCGATTGAATCATACGCGCCAACCGTGATCGCATCACCCTGAAGAATTATTTTTCCTGGAAAATAGAAATGATCGAGAATAAATCCCTTGTGATCCAGTATCTTAATTGAGGCCTTCCCTTCCGAATTGTCGAAATAGACGATCTGTTCACTGTTGCCATCCCCGTTCAAGTCCTGGTACAGTTCAAGGGCATTCGGCTTGTGGGTCGGTCCGTAATCAACGAGTTCAAGTCTGTACTTACGGAACACATCGGGAAGAAGCAGTATGATCAGGATGGTAACGGGCAGGGCAATGAACCATGGGGAGAACCAAAAGTGCCTGAGTGAATAACGCCACAATCGTTTCATAAATCAGGAAAAGAAAACAAAATGCAACCTAAATAAATTGTCTGCCATCGTCATGGTGTCATGGTGCAGTGGTGAAATGAATCCAAAATAAGGCAATGGGCATTAGGCGTTGGGAATTAGGGAAGAACAATAATTTAAAATTCAAATGCAAATGTCAAAATGCAAAATTCAATCAGGCATTAGATAATAGCAAATAGAATATAGGGTTTTTCCGTTTTCCATTTTCCATTGTCAATTTTCCATTGTCAATTGTCCATTGTCATTCAGCTAATCAGAAAACCCAGTCACTTCAACTACGCTCAGTGTCCGTAATTTATCCAACCTGTCCACTTGTCCACTTGTTCACCAGTCCACTGGTCCACTCGTTCCGTCCGCTAGTCCACCGGCCTGGTAAATTTCCAGCGTTTGTGCGACCAGAGCCAGTACTCTGGCTTCGCGCGGATCGATTCCTCTAATCGCTTCATGAAAGCCGTTACAATCGCTCCTTCGGGAAGTTCGGCGGGGTTTTCGGAAATCAGTTCGGTACGGAAGGTATAATATCCCCTTTTGACAAACTGGATATCTATGTAAACCACCGGCATATTAAAACGGCGGGCTAATTGTTCGTATCCTTTATGACAAGGCGTATCCTGGTTGAGAAACCGGAGCCAAATGCTGTTCTGCAGGTCGAATGGCCGCTGATCTACCCCGAAAACGTAGGCCAGCGCCCGGTTCCGGTTCCCAGTCATGAACCTGAGTGTCTGTTTCACCGGCAGGATATCCATATCATACATCCCCCGGGTCTTTTGCTGGTACTCTTCGACATAAGGATTGCTAAAAGGACTGTAAATAACGATAAACCTGTGCTTCATCTGTTTCCCAAGGATCTTTCCCCATTCGTGGTTCCCGTAATGTCCGCCGATCAGCATAACACTCTTCCCCTGCTCGAAAAAGCGGTTGGTAAGTTCGGGGTTAACCGCCCTGAACCGCTTGATCAGTGCCGGAATGGACATAGTGTAACCTTTCAGCGTTTCGGCGACAAGATCACAGAAAAAGCGGAAAAATTTTTTTGCCAGTTCTTCAATTTCGTGGGCGCTTTTTTCGGGAAACGAATTTTTAAGATTGTTAAAAACCACATCACGGCGGTATCTGATCCCATAATAGACCAACAGGTAAAAAAAACGGGAAAAGATCTGGAGCAGCCAGAACGGCATGATCCGGAAGGTCTGTATAAAGAACCAGCTGATGCAGAACACCAGGTAATCGACTATTTTCTTTGTTTGTTTCAAGTGTTTGATTCCGTTAAGGGGCGGGGTAAAGATACGGGGAAATTTTCAACGAACCGTCAACCTTTCCTGTCTGAGCGCTTCGAGCGCTGCAAAATATCCCGAGTAGATCACTCCGGAGAAACCGCCGCCGAATTTATCCCATGCGGAAGCGATGTGCAGGTTGGCGACCGGACTGATCCGTTGTTTACTCCTCAGTCCCGGATTCTGGGCAAATCCGTATACCGCTGCACCTGTGTTCAATGTGTAACGTTTCATGGTTCGCGCCGTGGCCGCGTCGTACCAAACGAGGTGACTGTTAAGGCCCGGAACCAATTGTTCAAGCCGGGAAAGGAACGAAGCGGTCACTTCTGCTTTCCTCTGTTTATAATCTTCCGGGGTCATTCCATCCCAGTCCGACAAGTAATCCTCCGCAACCAGGGCAGCAAAGCCCTTCCCCTCCGGGGCAAGTCCCGACCGGATGTGGCTGTAATCGGTCAATACATAGGTTTTATCCTCGAACCTTCCATGACTATTCCTGCCGATATCATTCAGGGTATTCACATCCGGCCCATATACACAGGTACAGTAGCACAGATTTCCGATCTCTCTGAGCGGCCGGTCAAAGCAAAGGTAAAGGGTATAGAGCGAAGCCCCCGGCACCCGGTCGCTGATGATATCTTTCAATTTATTGCCAGATTCAGTGGGCAACAATGAGGAAGTGACCTGCGGAAGAGCGGCATTCACAACCACCTGTTTTGTCCGGGCCGTATGATCGGTTCCATCGCGGAGCGACCGGTATTTTACGCCGGAACACAGCCCCGAATCCATAAGAATTTCAACGGCCAGATGACGGTAAAGCACCTTTCCTCCGTGCGATTCAATGTATCCCGCCAGGTAATCCGATAAAACCTGTGAGCCGCCTTCGATGAATACACTTCCTGAATTATAATAAGTACCCTGGGCCTGGGCATAATAGTCCATACTCAGCAAATAGGGATCATCGCTGAAGGCCATCAGATTTCCCAGCAGGATCAGCTTCAGCTCCTCATCCCGGATCAGGCGGTCTAAATAGCTGCCAATGGATTCAAAGGCCTCCGCTTCACTTTCGGGTCGGTACTTCCTGAATTGTTCCATCCTGTTGAAATAGGTATCCAGTCCGGCAGCTTCGTGTGGAAATTCCGCCATCAATATCGCTTTCGCGGCATGCAGATCGTGCGGAACAGTAACATCCTTTCGTTGTGTTATGGCGCGGTAAAAATGGGGTATTTCAGGGAACTTCACATGGTTAAAAACATCGAGCTCCGTGAAGATCTTCTGTTTGAGGTTTCCTCCCCCAAAGCCATCCATTTCGTGCAGACCCGCCTCAACGCGGAATTCCTTATGCCGGAAAGTCGTGGCATAGCCTCCGGGAACGGAATGCTGTTCGAGGAGCAGAACCCGTTTCCCTTCCCGCGATAATTTGGTTCCGGCTGTCAATCCGCCCAGTCCGCCGCCAATGATAATAACATCGAAAAAATCCAAAATTCAAAAATTAGGCAATAGGCTTTAGGCAATAGGCAATAGGGAAACAAACAATAATTAAAATTTTTCCCATCAGCACATTTTCAATCAGTCATTCAGTCAATTAGTCAATTTTTTATCTCTGTCTCCAGTTCACCAGTCCTCAGTCCACTTGTTCACTTGTCCACTGGTCCACTGGTCCACTTGTTCACTGGTCCGCTGGTCCGCTGGTCCACTGGTACAACTCTTCGTCCAACTCGTTCAGATAGTTCTGCTCACCGAATAGATCTGGTCGATCACTTTGACATATTTCTCGAGGATGAATTTCCTTTTCAGTTTCAGCGTATGTGAGAGTTCGCCTGAGTGGGGCGACCATTCGTCTTCGACCAATTGAAATCGTTTGATGTATTGAAATTCTTCCAGGTGGCGGTTAAATTTATTGATGATCTCCTGATAATGTTGAAGGACCTTCGGATTGTTGATCATCCGGCTGGTTTGCTGATGGCGGCATCCCCTGTTGGCGCACCATTCGGCCAGAAGCTGGAAGTTGGGGGCGATCAGGGCGCTGGCGAACTTTTCACCTTCGCCAAAAACAAAAGCCTGGTCGATGAATGCCGATTCCTTGAGCCGGTTCTCGATTTCCTGCGGGGAGACGAATTTCCCATTGGCCAGTTTAAAGACCTCTTTTTTGCGGTCGGTCACCATCAGGAAACGGCCTTTCACAATTTCGCCGATGTCGCCGGTATGGAACCATCCTTCTGCATCGGTTACCTGAGCGGTGGCCTGATCGTCGCCATAGTACCCTAACATCACGTTGGGTCCCTTGCACAGGATCTCCCCGTCGGCGGCTATTTTTATTTCTACGCCGGAGATGACACTGCCCACGGAGCCCAGCAGGAGGTCGGGACTGGAAGCCCGGTTGATGGTGATGATCGGCGAGGTCTCCGTCAACCCGTACATGTTGATCACTTTAACGCCGGCCGCCCAGAAGATGCGTTCGATCCGAGGTTGAAGGGCAGCCCCGCCGCAGCCGACCATCTGGATCTTTCCGCCGATAGCTTCCCTCCACTTGCTGAAGACCAGTTTATCGGCTAGCCTGTGACGGATGCGGTAATGCCAGGGGTTTCTCCCATCGGGGCGGTATTTCAGTCCCAGGGCGATGGACCAGAAAAAGATCTGCTTTTTAAATCCGGTGAGTTTATTACCTTTCTGGAGGATGTTGTTAAAGATCTTTTCCAGAATCCGGGGAACTGCGTCAAATCCTTCAGGCCGTATTTCACGCATGTTTTCAGCAATCGTTCCAAGGCTTTCGGCATAATAGATGGTCGTTCCCGAGTACTGGGTCTGATAATTGCCTAAACGTCCGCCCACATGGCAAAGCGGCAGGATGCTGAGATACCGGTATTCGGGTTTCAACCGGAACACATCGGCGGCGGCCAGGAAGTTAGAAACCAGGTTCCGGTGGGAGAGCAGGACGCCCTTGGAAGGTCCGGTCGTTCCCGAGGTATAGATAAGCGCTGCCGGATCGTCGGGTGTGATTTCATTCCGGATTTTTTCGAGAAGCGCAGTCTGTTCTCTTCCTTGTTTCCGTCCCAGTTCTAGGATTTCAGTCCAGCAATGTATCCCGGGGATCGGGTTAAATGAAAAAATGCGGTCTTCCTGTAAAATGGACGATGCTTCACTGCCAAGCTTGGAATAAAGCTGCTTGTCGCCGAAAATGAGCAGGGAGACCCCGGCATGACGGAGGATATGGTTGAATTCGCGATGGCTGAGGGTGGAAAAGATGGGAACGTGAATGATCCCGGCCATGGTCAGTCCCATGTCGACAAAGTTCCACTCCGGGCGGTTTGTAGTGATGGTGGCTACCCGGTCGCCCTTACCGAAACCCTTGGCCAGCATTCCCAGGCTGAAGCTGGAGCTGTACTCAAGATACTCGTCGGTGGAATAGGATCGCCATTGTTTATCGACCTTGCTGACAAATACGTCCGGTTTGTTAAATTGATTTTTATACCTGTCGAGCAGGTCGAATGTTCTGGTTACTTCCATCTGCAGAGATTATCTGCAACAAAGATAAGAGTTTATCGACCTTTTACCAGTTGTAAGAGAAAAGGAATTCAATTGTTTTCTTTCAAAATGTAAATTGCATCCATCATTTTGCATTTTACATTTTGAATTTTGAATTCTCAGTAGGCCCACTTAATCCATATGGAGCCCCAGGTGAATCCCCCGCCAAAAGCGGCAAGGATGAGATTATCACCTTTTTTCAGCTTGGATTCCCATTCCCAGAGGCAGAGGGGAATGGTAGCATCTGTGGTGTTTCCGTACCGGTCGATATTGATCATCACTTTTTCTTTTCCGATGCCCATTCTCCGGGCGGTAGCGTCGATAATCCTCAGGTTGGCCTGATGGGGAACCAGGTAGGCAACATCTTCGGGGGCCAGGTGATTTCGTTCCATGATTTCGGCAGATACATCGGCCATTCGAGTCACAGCAAATTTAAAAACGGGCTGTCCTTCCTGATAGATGTAATGTTCGCGGGCATCGACGGTTTCATGCGAGGGAGGTCTCACAGAACCACCAGCTTTCATATGGAGATGAACCCGGCCCGATCCGTCGGTACCGGTTATCGCATCCATGATTCCGATCTCTTCTTCGGTTGGTTCGAGCAGGAGGGCGCCGGCGGCGTCGCCGAACAGTACACAGGTTTCGCGGTTGGTATAGTCGGTGATGGACGACATTTTATCGGCGCCTACCACGATAACCTTTTTGTACATCCCGGTTTCCACGTATTTGGATGCGGTGATGAGGGCGAAAAGCAATCCGGAGCAGGCTGCATTCAGATCAAAACTGAAGGCATTGCGAAGTCCGGTCTTGTCGCTGATGATATTGGCGGTAGCCGGGAACATCATGTCCGGGGTAACGGTGGCGCAAATGAGGAGATCGATCTCTTCGGGACCAGTACCGGTCTTTTCGAGCAGTCCTTTAACGGCTTCGGCTCCCAGATCGGAGGTGCCTAATCCCTCTCCTTTCAGAATATGCCGTTCACGGATTCCGGTGCGGGAAAGGATCCATTCGTCGGTGGTCTCCACCATTTTCTCCAGTTCCGCATTGGTCAGAATGTATGGAGGAACCCACCCGTGAATTCCTGATATTTTGGCTCTTAATTTTGACATGTCGGTTAAATATTGTTTGGAGAATACCGCTCCAGCGCATGCTTGATTTTTTGTGACAAACGGGCATCATGAACCTCTTTGGCCATTAAAATCATGCGACGAATCGCATTGGCATTGGAGATACCATGGCCAACGAGGACGGTAGAGTTGATCCCGAGGATGGGGGTTCCGCCATAGTTCTCATAATTGAACCGGTCGAGGTAGCTGTCCTTGATCCCGCGCTTGATCATCACCCGGTACATGGCTTCCACCTGTTTCAGGACAATATTCCCGACGAAACCGTCGCAAACGATCACATCGACATTATCGCGAAACAGTTCGCGCCCTTCAACATTGCCCACAAAGTGATAATCCTTTGAGTCCTTCATCAACTGAAAGGCTGACTGTGAAGTAAGGCTGCCCTTTTTCTCTTCGGAACCGATGTTGAGCAGTCCGACACGGGGTTTCTTAATATGGAAGACATGTTCGGCGAAGAGCGAACCCAGGATGCCGAATTGGTACATCACGTCGGGTTTGGCATCCGGATTGGTTCCTACATCGATCAGGACGGTGGCGCCTCCGTTTTCCTTTGGAATATAAGCCGTAGTAGCCGGCCGGATGATTCCCTGAACGGTGTTGACCGTGTAGATGGATCCCACCATCATGGCTCCGCTGCTTCCGGCGCCAGCAAAGGCTTGTATCTCTTTATGTTTCAGCATTCTGAAGCCGACGGAGATACTCGAATTGGGCTTATTGATCAGCGCCTTGGTAGGTTGTTCGTCCATTTCGATCAGATCCGGGGCGTCGACGATCTCGAAGCCCCGGGGATCTGCCTTTTCCTCCCGGAGAAAAGCATGAATAATATCCTTCTCGCCAATCAGTACAATCTGATCCGATTCAGGGAGTTCCTTCCGGGCCAGAATGGCGCCATGCATGGTGGCTTTCGGAGCGAAGTCGCCCCCTAACACATCCAGACCGATTTTCATGGAGGTCGTTTTTGATTAGAACTATTCCGCAGTGGCCTTTACAATGGCCTGTTTCCCACGATAGTAACCACATTCGGGGCATACCCGGTGGTAAAGGACAGGGGCGCCGCAATTGGAACAAACAATCGTGGTGCGGGCAACAGCTTTGTCGTGGGTTCTTCTTTTATCTCTGCGGGTGGTTGAAATTTTATGTTTCGGGTGTGGCATAGGAAAAATATTTACGATTAATGATTTACGAATTACGAATTATTTAATTGAGTATTAATTAGTTTATTGATATTTACTGTTCCTTCAGTTTTTTAAGGGCGTCCCAGCGGGGATCGGCCGTGTGGTGACTGGTCAGTTCATGGAGTTTGGCCATGATCGCGGGATTGCAGGTACTATTTCCCTGTTCATCATCCGGGTGAACTTTCCGAGCGGGCAGTAACAGGTGAATGTACTCGTAGATGAATGGTGTAAGATCTAACTGATGGAGAGATTCCGGAATGATCTGTACTTCATCGGACTCTTCCTCGTATCGGTCGCCCAGTTTGACAATCAGCCGTTCTTCGCCCGCGACTTCAACATCCAGTGGATCCATGCAGCGATCACATCGAACGACAACATGGCCAGCCAGAGTGAAATGAAGATCCATCATCCGTTCCTCCTTCACCATCTTCACGGTAACCGATACCGCACCATCACTGATCTCGGAATCTTCAGCAACTTCAAAGAACTTTGCTCCAACGTGATAGTCGAATTGATGCGCTCCCGGTTTCAATCCATGAAACGCCAACGTGTATCTTTCCGGATAGTTCACCGCTCCCTCAAAAAGGCTGCAAAATTAAAAATTAATTTGGTGAATACCAAATAACTGTTTCCTGTCAACCCTAACAGGGTATGGGCATGTTTTTTATGGTAAGTCACTTGCAAATCTGCCCAAAATTCATATGTTTGCATGTAACTATAGAAATAACCGTACTTAATCGTTCGACTATGTTCAACAAGATCATTACCGGAATCCTGCCCCTGATGCCCAAAAAATTGGTCTGGATCTTTTCGCGGAAATATATTGCGGGTGAATCGGTCGATGATGCCATCGGGGTTTGCCGGTCGCTCAACGCCCAGGGTATCAAAGCTACCATCGACCTGCTGGGTGAGTTCATTACAGACCTGGCCCAGGCTACGGAGAATAAAAAGGCTTACCTATCCATCATCGAACAGATCGAACGCGAAAAGATTGACGCCAACTACTCCCTGAAACCAACCAGTTTCGGACTGCTTCTCGATCCTGAGGTGTGCTACCAAAACATTCGCGAAATTGTCGCCCAATCGGCCGGCCATGATAATTTCGTACGGATTGACATGGAGGATTCACAGTGTACCGATTTGGAGATTCAGTTATTCAGACGGCTTGTAACCGAATTTCCCGGACGGGTCGGACTGGTGATCCAGGCATACCTGAGGCGAACCTTGCAGGATTTGAATGAACTTTCCGATTTGAACAGTACGCAGCATCCGGTCAACATCAGGTTATGTAAAGGGATCTATATCGAGCCAGAAGCGATCGCTTACAAAAAGTATGAAGAGATCAATCATCATTATCTTAAAGATCTTGAGTTTTTGTTTCAGCAGGGGTTCTACGTCGGAATCGCAACCCACGATCAGTCCCTGGTGGAGCGCGCTTACAACCTGATCGCGAAATACCGCGCACCGAAAAACAGGTTCGAGTTTCAGATGTTGTACGGCGTAACCCCTGAATTAAGGTCTTCGATTGTTGCCAAGGGGCATACCATGAGGGTCTATGTTCCCTTTGGAAAGGAGTGGTTTGGCTATTCCACCCGCCGACTGAAGGAAAACCCTAAAATCGCCAGCCACATTATTAAAGCGTTGTTTGTAAGGGGATGACCAGTGGACAAGTGGACAAGTGGACCAGTGGACAAGTGGACAAGTGGACCAGTGGACAAGCGGACAAGCGGACAAGTGGACTGGTTAAGTTGTTGATTCTGGCAAGTCTGGTTATCGGAAATTATTTAAAGGCTTTTTCCAGCATCCCGTCGCCGGTTAGTTTCAGGCGATCGAAATAAGAGGGAACTTCCTTTCCGGTAAGCCGGTCAACGTACAACTTCGCCAGATACTGTCCGAGCATAAAGCCCTGTCCGCGCATTCCCAAAAAGAGCCCTAGTTCGGGATCGATGATCATACGCGGTTCCACATAGTAACCCGCCCATACCGCCTGGAATCCGACGGAGGAGAGTTCGGGGATCCAATCGGTAAAGATTTCGGAGGCAATTTCAACAAAATCCTGTGAATTGATCTTGATATTTTTATCGGCTTCCATCGGTTCAACGGCGGGCGATGCACACCCGATGATTTGTCCGGTTTCGGCAAGTTGCTGTCCGTAAACTGCTATAAATCCTTTGTACCGGCGACGGTCGATCAGCATGTCGAGGGGTCCCCCGTCTTTGCCAAGTCGTGGCAGGCGGCGGGTGATGAAGGCCTGGTGTTTAACGGGATAGAGTCCGGTTTCGATGTCTAATTGTTTTGCAAAATGGTTACCCTCGGGGCCGAGGGCATTGATGAAGACTTCACATTCGTAAGTCAGGTATTCCTGATTGTGATTCTGTACCAGCACAACATAGGTTTCTCCCTCTTTCCTGACATTGATGAGCCGGCAATCCTCTTCCACCTTTCCGCCTTTCCCGATACCGATCCGGCGGATCAGATCAATAACCCTTCCCGGCGTAGCCTGCCAGCAATCATGCGTAATTAGTGCGGCCTGGTAAGTCGTAAGCCTGGGATTAATCCGGGGGGAGATTTCCCTGACAAAGTCTTTCGGTTCCACCATGTAGGCGTTTGACCACGACATCGAATCGACCAGCGCCCGGTACATGGCATCATCATGGGCAAAGGTAACATAGCGGGTCGGATAATAGTCGATGTTATGGAGCTTTTGAAGTTCTTTAAAAATTTCGTGGTTGTGCGTGGCAATGTCCGACAATTCGGGGAGGGAGAAATTGGGTCTTCCTCCGGCTATATTGCGCCAGGAAGAGCCTCGGTTGGCATTAAGCAGTACCGTTTCCATCCCGGCCTCACTCAGATAGCGGAACAGTGCGCTTCCGGTAATACCTCCGCCAGCCACCACGGCTGCCACCCGGACCCTGTCCCGACGGGTTTCGGATTTTCCGGTGATAACGGTTTCGGGCACCGTTTTGGGGTACAGCTCGCCCATGGAAATCTGGTTCGACAAGGGTCCGCGGGGGGTAGGCTCCCCGACGATGCTGATTCCGCTTCCGCGAAGTGTTGTTTTCAGGCGGCGGATGCACCGTTTACCGCGGCATGCCCCCATTCCCAAACGGGTTGTGTGTTTGATCTCATCGACTGAGATAAATTTCCGGTCGCCGATGGTTTCGAGAATCTCATCCAGGGTCACATCATCGCAATGGCAAACATAGGTCGACACTTTCGCTTCCTGTTGATACGGTTTAAACACGATGGGCTGCGGATATCGTTCCTTTAGTATGAAACCCCTCACGTGGCTGAGGTCTTCGCCGTGAACAGTAAGAGAACGGACCCGTGCAATGTTGGTTTTATTGGGTTTGCGCAGGATCTTTTCCACCATTCCTTCTCCCAGGATTGTTCCCTGGTTATCAACCAGATAGCAAGCCGATTGTTCGGCAACCTCATACTCGATGGGTAGAAAGAGCCAATCTTTCGAAAGGTTATACCCAAAGATGGCAAGGCCGGGACACTGGTATACGCAGTCCATACACCCGATACATTTTCCGAAGTCGATTTCGGGAACCGTGCTGGTTGATGTTTTGGTGATGGCGCCGTGTGGACAGGAGAAAGCGCACGGATTACATGCAAAGCCATACAGGCAGTCGATCTGAACAAAGCCTTTCTGGTTCATCCGTTCGAGGGTGGGCCGACAAGGTTCGGGGATGACGCGAACAGGGTGTTGTTGCGAATCGATATACTCTTTCGAAAGCGAGAGGTATTCGTCATAGTCGAATGATACGCCCATCTCCTGGAGTACGTCGTAGGCGGCCTGTCGTCCGCGCAGCACCGCGCTGGTGCCCTCTCCGATGCGGATAGCGTCGCCGGCGCCGAAACAACGGCGTCCGAAAATTTCGTTCCCTTTGATCAGCAGTTGATCATCCTGAACCAGTCCGGTGCAAATATTAATGGCATCGATGCCGTCGATGATTTTTTCGGTCCCTGGAACCGGCTTGAAGTCTTTGCATTCGGCAACCACAGCGCCGATGATGCCATTGTGGTTTTCGTTGGGGATGGCCTTCAGAAGGATATGCGAGGTCAGTATGGGTATTCCCAACCTGCGTACCCGGTTGGCCTGAACCGGAAATCCGCCTTCGTAAGGCATGGCTTCGAGGATCGCTTTTACGCTGGCTCCTGCCTGCATCAGCTGATATGAGGTGAGATAGCCAATGTTGCCGGCGCCGACAGTCAGGATGTTTTTCCCCAGGAGGGTCAGCTCGTTGTTCATCATCTTCTGAACCACTGCCGCAGTGAAAACCCCCGGTAAATCATCGTTTTCGAAGGTCGGCATAAACGGTACGGCGCCTGTAGCAACGATGAGATAGCCGGCATCGACAAAATAAATTTCTTCGGTCCGGATGTTCTTTATCGCCAGGCGTCTGCCTTCGAGAATATCCCAAACAGTAGAATTCAGGAAAATTCCTTCATGATCGTCGCCGGCTAAAGTCTTGGCAATATCAAATCCGCGCATGCCGCCGAACTTCTGTTCCTTTTCAAAAAAGAAAAACTGGTGGGTCTGCATCAGAAATTGTCCGCCAATCTTATCATTGTTATCAATGACAAGGTTCGACACCCCGTGCCGGTTCAGCGCTTCGCGGGCAGCTAATCCGGCCGGCCCGGCGCCGATGATCGCGACAGAGGTTTTGTAAACCCGGTTTGACTGCTCCTTGTTGACGGCAGCCCGGTAAGGAGCATAATCATGGGGGATTTCCTTTACCTCTTTAACTCCATCGATCCGGGTAATACAGATCCTTTTAATTTGTCCGTCAACCAGCATTTCGCAGGCGCCGCATTTTCCGATGCCGCATTCCAGACTGCGTTCGCGGTTTGCGAGACTGTGGCTGTGCACCGGAAATCCGGCCTGGTGAAGGGCCGCGGCAATGGTAAATCCCTTATCGCCGGTTATCTCATGTCCCTGGTAATGAAAGGTCGATTGTTCCTGTTTGGTGATCTCAAGGATCGGATGTTTCGTGATTTTATACATAGTTATGATTCTTGTTTCGTCGGTACTGTTCGTCGTTGTATAGACCAACAGTGTGTAAATGGTTTAACGCGGGTATAGGAATGGTTCTCGTTGGTCCGCTTTTCCGGGTGCAAAAATAGAGAATTTACCAATTCAAAAACAGATAACTTGTTAATAAATTCACAGTTCAGAGAGAAACGAAAAAGCCCACAGATATAAGGTTTTCGATACGCAGGGGCGGATTTATTTCCCGTTCGTAGAGCAAGCGGGTCTGGATGCTCGTTTTCAGAAATCTGGTGATTTTAATCGCAAGGAGGCTTTTCACGGTGAGATCGACCGGTTGGTGATAATCTTTAAAAAGCAGGAGGTCGCAGTCCCAATGAAACCTTTTCAGGAAGGCCTGGTCGATCAGCAGGTGGAGGGTCATTCCATATTCGAAAAGATGGTTTTTATCAGCGGGGACCCCGAAAAAGGATTCCCTTCCGGGCTGGTTGTAAATATTTTTATTATGGACATAGGTCAGCTTTGCTGCGCTGATTCCAATATCGATCCTCACCGCTTCGCGCAGGTTCCATCCTAATCCCCCCGAAAAGGTCCACAACAGTGGCGTGAGAAAGGAAGCCGAAAGGTACCTTTCGATCCCGGAGAGACCGTTGGCATAATCGTAGCCGTTGAATATGCGCGTTGAAAGGCTCGATCGGAATTCCAATCCGACAGTCCGGGAAATCTTCCATTCCAGGCGGGTGTCGAGGGTGTTCTCATCGGGTTGAAACCGGCAAATGCTATCAAAAAAGATCTGGAATCCGAGGTCATGCGAAAGGGAATTGCTGAAAAAGATATGATTGCCGGAAGTGAGTTGTACCCTGTATCTCAGTTGTTGCAGTAAAAACAGGTTATTCCTGTTTTGATCCTGTTGCCGGTTTTGTAAAAACATACCGGAGAAGTTCATCATATAGGAGAGATCCTGGGAGCAGGAGAACTGTACCAGGGATGTGCCCCGGGGAGCCAGGAGTCCCAAAGGCAGTAGGACCAGGGAGTCGCTGAGAACCAGATTTTGACTGTAAACGCTCGCGGGAGCCAGACAACAACCGATGATCAACATCGCCCCGACCCGTTTTGTCCAGCACACTCCGAAAGTTTATTAAAGTATCCATGGAATTGGTCAGCAGTTGATCAATGGATATTCAGTTGTTGACCGGGCTTCAATTGCCACTCTTTCTGCATATCCATGTTCAGAAAGATCAACCGGATGACGGCAGTTTTATTTTCGGCGGCGGCTTTTTCGAGATCGAAAAGACGGTAATTATAGGTCCCTAAGAATTTGGCCCAGATCACGACGAGGGTAAAGTCGCATTTCCCTGATAGAATGTTATCGGCCGAATCCCGACCAAAGGGGGCGATCAGGCGGGCAATCTGACCCAGGGTGATTTGATCGGTTGTCACACAGGATGAATCGGCGCGAAGTCTGCGGATCAATTCTGAACCTGCCCACTGGCATCGTGCGGTATCTCTTTCGACCAGGTTACCTGTCGTGTCGAAAAGCATATGACTGAGGAGGTTTTTCCGGATTACGGGATGTCGCATGGCTTCGAGGTATGACGTTGAATCGCGGAACATATAAAGATAATGTGTCGGGAAATGATTTTTTTCCAGAAAGGCAATCAGTGATTCACGGGTCTCCTCGCGGGGCTGAGCGATGCCGTATTTCATTTTCATATAACTTTTACACCCTGTCGGAGCAGTCAGAATCAGGGTAATGAAGAAGATGCAGGCGAATGTCTTCATATATTTATCGGGATTGAGCAGTGCGAAATAAAAACCTGCGGGGAGCCGGCTTACCGGCCCCCGCAGGAGAGGGTATTTACCTATAATTGAATGATCACGGTATAGACACCGGCATTGTAGCTCACAGGGTAAACTCCCTGCCGTATCGTAAGTGGGGCAGTCGAACCGAGCGCTTTTGATGTCACGCCCGACAAGGTATAGGGATCCTCCAGGGTCAGGCTGGTTTTATCCTTGAAATAAGATAACGTTGATCCACCTTCATATTTGGTCAGCTCACGGTCGTTAATCTGCAGGATCAACTGGTTCTTTTCATTCAGTTGTGCCCTGACAGGGCAGGTATTGTAATCGGCGCCGGCGTCCATATTATCTTCAAATCCAACGCTGAATTCAAAACAGATCCCGAATCCCCTCTTGCATTCCAGCTTGGGCCGGTGAAAGGTTATCCGGATATTGACCCAGGCAGAAGATGAGGCAGCGGGAATGGCAATTACATCGGAGGCATAGGCGGATCCCGACAACAACATCATGCCGAGGACGGAGAAGAGTATAAGTTTTTTCATGGCTTTTCTTATTAAATAATTCGACACAAACGCTGCCTTGAAAACGCCGGCAGCAAGCGGTTGGTCCTGAAATTCCGGAAGCCGGACCACACTACCTGAATATCGGTCTTCACCGAAGATATCGATTTCGATCTGCCTAATCATCCATGATTGCTGCGCCTCCTTCCATTAAAAATTCAATGGTTAATCGGAGCAGCATGTAAAAGGTCAACCTGAGGAAGGATATTTTTCCCGGATTTTTTGATAATTGTCTATAATTCAATAAATATCATTTATTTACAAATAATATTTGGATTTTATCTGAAAAATTTTTAGTATCTTTGCACCGGATTTTCAGAACCCTGATTAATAACGGGGATGTACATGCAGAAAAAACCTCCTACACCGATTACTTACAGCAACAGGGAGGGCAGAAATAACAAATCAGACAAGGACCAATTGAGAGGAATTTATGGAAAAAGCGAAAGTATTGTTTGTTGAGCAGGAGATTACCCCATATCTGAAAGAGAGCCCCATGGGTACCATCGGAAGGTATCTGCCCCAGGGAATCCAGGAGAAGGGAAGGGAAATCAGGACATTTATGCCCCGGTACGGAAACATTAATGAGCGCCGGAACCAGCTTCACGAGGTGATCCGGTTATCGGGCATGAATCTGATTATCGACGACACCGACCATCCGCTGATCATCAAGGTGGCTTCCATACAGCAAGCCCGGATGCAAATCTACTTTATCGACAACGAAGATTATTTCCAAAGAAAGTTCACCCTTCACGACAAAAACAACAAATTTTTTCCCGACAACGACGAGCGTGCTATTTTTTACTCACGCGGGGTCATTGAGACGGTTAAAAAGTTGGGATGGGGTCCCGATGTGATTCACTGCCACGGCTGGATGACCAGTCTGGTGCCGATTTATATTAAAAAAGCCTATTGCGACAACCCCCTTTTCACCGATACCAAAGTGATCTATTCCATCTATGATGATGAATTTGAAGAATCGCTCCACAAAGATTTCGCACAAAAAATAAAATTAGACGGGATTAATAGCCGCGACCTTAAACACTATAAGACGCCATCGTACGTTAATGTCATTAAAGCGGCCATCGATTTTTCGGACGGTGTGATCATCGGATCGCCGAAAGTCAACCCGGAATTGATCAGTTACCTGAAGGAAATCGATAAACCGTGGCTCGATTACCAGCCGATGGATCGGTACATTGATGCCTACAATGATTTTTACGATGAGATCCTGGTAAACGATGCAGTTTCTGTTGAGTAACTGAACCATCTAAATTCAACCTTTTGAAGTCACCCGTGAATAAACTGCCGGCTTCCCTGCTGATCGGAATTGTCCTGCTGCTCATCCTGTTCTCCTGTAAAAAAGATCCGTATGAAATCGGGTTTGACCTGTTGCCACCGTCCGACACATTAAATGTCAGGACTACCGATACCTGCACGGTGGAAGCCTTTTCGGTGATCGTCGACTCGGTACGCACCGATAAAGTGAGTTCCCTGCTCTTAGGTTCGATGCTCGACCCTGTTTTTGGCAAGACCACCGGCAGTTTTTATACCCAGTTTGAACTCTCTTCGGAAGAGCCCGATTTCGGCGACCGGCCCGTTCTCGACTCTCTGGTCCTGATGCTCTTCTATAATAATTATTACGGAGATACACTGACACGCCAGAATGTAAAGGTTTATGAACTCAGCGACGACCTGGTGTACGACAGCGTTCACTTTTCGAACGACCGGCTCTACACCTATCCTATTCTGTTAGCCGACCAGAATTTCTACCCAAAACCTGACGACAGTGTTAAAGTGGGTGACGAGAAATTCGCGGCCCACCTGAGGATCAACCTGAGCAGGCAAACCAGTTATTTAGGCAATAAAATAATCTATGCGCCCGCCAGCGCCCTTGCCAGCAACAGTGAATTTGTGAAGTTTTTCAAGGGACTGTATGTCCAGTCAACACCTGTCAACAACGGGGGTTCGTTATTTTCGTTTTCGGTGACCAACGCTACTTCAAAACTCGTGGTCTATTTCCACGACGGTGATAATCCCACGAATGATTCGCTCAGCTACGAGTTTATCATCAACGATGGCTGCGGTCGTTTCCTCCATTACGATCATAACCGGTATCTTGACGCTAATCAGGATTTGAAACAACAGATCCTGAACCACGATTCGACGCAGGGGAGATCAAAACTCTTTCTGCAGGGATTGGGAGGCGTTCGGATTAAGGTAAAATTTCCTTTTATGAAGGATTTCGGACACGGAAAGGTCATTGCCGTGAATGATGCGCTGCTCATGTTTAAAAATTATGAGACCGATACAACCTTTGCGCCACCCTATTCGCTCATCCTGCTCAAACAGGACAGTGTGGGCGCGATAGGGCATCTACCCGACGAATATGAAGGGACCGGATACTTCGGAGGCACTTACAACGCCACCACCCGTACTTACTTCTTCCGGATTACACAGCATATGCAAAAGATCCTGCTTAATTCCTATACCAAAAACTATGATCTTTATATGTATGTGACCAATCCGCGATACAACCTTGTAACGCCCAACCGCATCATCCTCAACGGGACCAATCCTATGGTACCCGGCGACAACACCGCGCGGTTTCAACTTAAAGTCACCTATACCATCTTAAACTGATCTGCGGGGAACTGACCGGGATCCATTGCACTATTTTATCATAACCGATACGTTTTTTTAAGGATTTAGAGTCTGTTTAAATTTAGTTTGTCAGGTGAAACCTGTTTATTTACAATTGACATGATTTACGATTTACGATTGTACGTTCGATTTCGGATTGACAATTATCATCTTTTGGTATGATCGTATATCTTTGCATGTTCGAATTAACCTGTTACCCCAAAATTTGAAAGTAACATTCATCGATCTGGAATCCATACATTATTCGTTTTCATTCGTAAATCGTAAATCATGTCAATCGTAAATTTCTAACAGTCTCGTTGTAATTTTAATCCGTTAAAATTTAAACTATGTGTGGAATTGTTGCCTATATCGGACCGAGGGAGGCCTATCCGATCCTGATGAAAGGGTTGCATCGGCTTGAGTACAGGGGATACGACAGCGCCGGCGTCTGTCTGATCAACGACGATATCAGGATATATAAATGCAAGGGAAAAGTTTCCGATCTCGAAGACCATGTAAACGGCCGGGATATCTCCGGTACCATCGGAATGGCGCACACACGCTGGGCGACTCACGGTGAACCCAACACCATCAACGCCCACCCGCACATCTCCCAAAGCCGGACCCTGGCGTTGATCCACAACGGCATCATCGAAAATTATGCCTCCATCCGGAGCGAGTTGAAAAACCGGGGATATCATTTCACCAGCGATACCGATACGGAGGTACTGGTTCACCTGATCGAGGACATCATGATCCATGAAAAGGTAGTGGTGGAAGAGGCGGTCCGGATCGCCCTCAACCAGGTGATCGGCGCCTATGCCATCGTGATCCTTGCGAAGGAATTTCCCAACAAAATTATCGCAGCGCGAAAGGGAAGTCCCATGGTGATCGGTATCGGCGAAGGTGAATTTTTCATCGCTTCCGATGCCACCCCACTGATCGAATACACCGAAAACGTGGTCTATCTTAACGATGAAGAGATTGCCATCATCGAGCGTAATAAAAAGCTGAAGATCAAGACCATATTAAATAAAAAACATACTCCGTACGTTCAGAAACTGGAGATGAGCCTGGGTGAGATCGAAAAAGGGGGATTCGAGCATTTTATGTTGAAGGAGATCTATGAACAGCCCCGTTCCATTCAGGATTCAATGCGGGGACGGTTGCACGTGGATCACGGGATCGTGACTCTGGGGGGTATCCGCGACTACGAGCAAAAGATCGTCAATGCGAGCAGGATCATCATCACGGCATGTGGTACCTCCTGGCATGCCGGACTGGTGGGCGAGTACCTCATTGAGGATTTAGCACGGATCGCGGTAGAAGTGGAATATTCATCGGAATTCAGGTACCGAAACCCGGTATTGTCGGAGGATGACGTCGTGCTGGCCATTTCCCAGTCGGGCGAGACCGCCGATACGCTGGCTGCCATCGATCTGGCCAAATCGAAGGGCGCCACGGTATTGGGAATCTGTAATGTAGTGGGTTCATCGATTGCCCGGGCCACACACGCCGGGGTTTACACCCATGCCGGGCCGGAGATCGGAGTCGCTTCCACGAAGGCCTTCACGGCGCAGGTTGCCGTTTTGGCCATGTTGGGACTGCTGGTTGCCCAGAAAAAAGGGACCATTCCCAAGTCGAAATTCCAGCAACTGTTGATAGAGCTTGACAACATACCCTCCAAGGTAGAGCGGATCCTGAAACAAAACGAAAAAATCCGCGATATTGCCACGATCTACAAAGATGTTAAAAACTCTTTATACCTGGGACGCGGTTACAATTTTCCGGTCGCTCTCGAAGGCGCCCTTAAACTAAAGGAGATCTCGTATATTCATGCCGAAGGCTATCCTGCAGCAGAGATGAAACACGGGCCCATCGCCCTGATCGACGAGTCGATGCCGGTGCTTTTCATTGCCACACGCCGGGGTATTTACGACAAGGTGATCAGCAACATCGAGGAGGTGAAAGCCCGCAAGGGCAGGATCATCGCCATCGTGACCGAAGGTGACGAGTCGGTAAAAGCCCTTGCCGATCACTGTATTGAAATCCCCGACACCGAGGAAATGTTTGTGCCGTTGCTGGCCACCATCCCGTTGCAGCTCCTCTCCTACCACATCGCGGTCATGCGCGGCTGCAATGTCGATCAACCCCGCAACCTTGCCAAGAGTGTGACCGTGGAGTAAAAAATGTGCTATATTTGCAGTTAACTCCGAATTAGTAATACCAAATCGGAATAATAAGCCAATAATAGACAGAATCCTGCCATACAGGCACTTCCCGGAAGAGCTCTGGAGCGGGAAAATAATCAGCTAACGGCCGAAACTATATGCAGTTGGGGATCGAGGGGTACTTTCCTGACGAACTCCGATATTGCTATTGCGGGCTACACTGTTGGTTGTCCGCACAGAAACCCCATTGATATATAGTTTTTATTAGCAACTGTTATTTTATAATTTTAGGATCAGCTCCAATTTTACCTACAAAAGCGTTTTTTCGATCTTTGTCAAAATCAGAATTACCAAATCCCAGCTCTCTTCTAACTGAATTTCGTAGATCTACAATAATATCCGGTCTAATTTTGTCATAGAGAATTTTTTTTAATATTTCAATTACTTCTGTGTTGTCGCAAGTACAAGCCAATTCATTAAAACATTTTCGAACCTCCTCAGTTGTAACGGGAATTGGGATTATATCTTCACTTTTTGCATTCTCATATTTATAGTTGCTTAAAATACAGTCTGCAATATTTAATGCGTTTAAACAAGCAGTCCTTTTTAGCTGCCATCTTTCTTGGTCAATTAACTCTTTATATTTAATTGATGATTCAAAGTCTCTAAAGCTCTTGTTAAATTTTGGCAAAAACCAAAATTGATATAAAGCTGCATTAATCAATCCTGCAAATGTGATTGTCAATCCAATAATTGTCAAAAATTCTTTAGCTTTCATTGTTGTTCAGTTTTTTATAATAGTTGCTTACTTCCGGATACAGATTTCTCTTTCACTTTTCACCTTTCGCTTTTTACCTTTCTGAAAAGGCCGGGTTCAACGCCTCCTTCAATGCCACCTGCAACAATTCCTTTGTATAGTTCTGGTTCTGCTGGATGGTGGCTGCAAGTTCATCACAGTATTTCATAAGTTGGTCGATTTTCTGGACGATGCGGTGTTGTTCGGAGAGCGGAGGGAGAGGACAAATAATATTTTTCAACTTTGTTCCATTGAAATTCGCCTGTCCATTCTGTTGAATTATTTCAGGTTCAACCTGTGTTATTCTGCATTGTAAGGAATTTATATAATAATTAATAAAATCAACAGCAATAGTTTCATTAAACTGAACACGAATTAAATAAGAAGCAAAAGTCATCAAATCGTCTTTACCATGAAAAACAGCGGATTTTCCAACGAGTTCCCAACTATTTGTTCTATTAAATAACAAGTCGCCATTTCTGAGAAAAAGTTTTGGTAAATCTGTTATTGAAGCACTAACATATTTCAACATTGTAAAATCCAATTTTCCATTAAGGATGTTGTTCATTCGTAAAATTGGAACGTCTCCGAGATTCAAATCCGCTTTTTCGGAAGTACCATATTCGATATTACAAGCCATGTCCCCCAACTTACACCACACCCAGTTTTTAGGTATCTCAAATGGTATTTCTTCAGGCTTTATCGGTGGTAATGGTTTTTCTTTCTTGATTTTCTTTTGTTTGACCAGCAGTTCCTTTTCGGCTTTGATGCGTTCCAGCAATTTACCGGCTGGTTCATCATCGGGGTTTTGGGGTACTAATTTTCCTTGTATTGCATCTTGCTGGATTTGCTGACGGAGTCTTTTTAGTTTTTTAATTTGAAGCAGAATTTCATCTTCAATAGAAGAAACAATGGATTTGCAATGGAATGCGATTTTTACTTTTTCTTTAAATTCATCTGGAATTAAGGTCAAATCAAGAACTTTCTTTGCCTGAATCTGGTCTAAAATAGATACTAATTTATCTTGCAGTTCCAGTTCAGGAAGTGGAACTTTTGTTTGATTGATGACAGTTTGACTGATATTCGGTTGAGCGCCACCTTTGCTCTGCTGTATAAAAGTATATCTATGTTGCCTAAAGAACCAATAAAGAAAGTCACGCCTAATAATTTCTTTTGGAAATATTGCACATATTGCCTGATTGGTTGCTGCTTCGATTTTCGTAATACCTGTTCTTCCTACAGTTGCACCGTACATAGCAAGAAGCAACGTGTCTGAGGGAAAAATTTTTGCTGAAGAATTTTTTACTCCTGCATCAGTAATCGTTTCCTCAGCCGTATATATGTACCCATCGTTTAATTCTCCGGATTTTAGCCAAGGAATTGTACCATTAAAATAATCTTGATTTGTGCGCAATGGCGTTCCACCGCTTGTTGTTTCAGCAAGATTGTAAATTGTTTTCAATGGATACTTTGACCCTAAAACACAGAAAATAGCTTCAGCGACTAAAACAGAAGCATCAACACTTTTTATATAATCCCCAAAACTTATCTTCATTGCAAGGATTCTCTGAGTGTTTGCAATAAATTCATGGATTTCCGCAATGATTCGGAAAGGCTCTGTATTAGTTCAGCACTGGTGTACTCGTGTGTTTCTTCCTGCTTGTTTGGGTTTTTGATATCCAGATCATATCCGCGTTCGATGATGGTCTTTATATCGACCTTCCATGCCTGCTCATGTTCCTGCCGGTTATTCCACCATTGCTTTATCGGGTCGAGTTCTTCAAGCCGTATCGGTTTGGTTTTGCTGTATGCTTTCTGTCCTTCCGGCAACCGGTGTTCGTAATACCAGACTTCTTTGGTTGGTGCGCCTTTAACGAAAAACAGTAGGTTGGTTGCAACCGTAGCATAGGGTTGAAACACCGAATTCGGCAGTCGTACGATGGTGTGGAGGTTGCATTCGGTCAATAACTTCTCCCGGATTCTTTGTTTTACTCCTTCGCCCGTCAGCGAACCATCGGGCAACACAATACCTGCCCGGCCTCCGTTTTTCAACAAATGAATCATCAGTACCAGAAACAGGTCGGCCGATTCTTTGGTACGGTAATTTGCCGGGAAGTTGGTTCGTTACCATCGCCCACAATACCGCCAAACGGTGGATTCGCAAGTATAATATCCACACGGTCACGCTCACGGTAATTGCTTAACGGTTGGTCGAGAGAGTCCCTGAATACGATGTTGGGCAGTTCAATGTCGTGAAGAATCAAATTGGTGGTTGCAAGCAGATAAGGTAATGGTTTGAACTCCCAGCCGTGTATGTTTTCCTGAATGCTGTGCCGTTCCTCAACACTGTTTGCCTGCTGTTTCAGATGTTCGATTGCGGAAGTCAGATAGCCGCCCGTACCGCATGCAGGGTCAAGAATCTTTTCACCAAGTTTGGGGTTGATGATACCGGTAATGAAATTTGTAATTGCACGGGGCGTATAAAACTCACCCGATTTTCCTGCGTTTTGCAGGTCCTTCAGAATAGATTCGTACATTTCACCAAACGCATGGCGTTCTTTTGCAGCATTGAAATCCAGTTCATTGAGTTTGTTCAGTACTTTGCGGAGGTTAATGCCCGACTTCATGTAATTATGGTTGCCTTCAAATACCTCACGTACAATCAATGCCCTGCCATTGCCGATGCTGATATCGATGTTTCTGAGCGCAGAAAACAGCTTTTGGTCAACAAAAGTCAGAAGTTCATCCCCGGTTATGCCCTCATCGTCACCTGCCCAATTGCCTTTTTCTTTTATCCAATGAAATTCGGGTGGTATCGGTGATTTATAGTTATCATTGAGAACTTCAAGTTCCCGGTCTTTATCTGAAAATATTTTTAAAAACAGCATCCAGCCAAGCTGTTCAATGCGTTGCGCATCACCGTTCAATCCTGTATCCATCCGCATGATGTCGCGGATGGATTTTAATATTCCTGAAATATTGGTCATAAATGAATGTCATCAAATCGTATCATATTGTACTCGTATTTTTCGCCATTAAAATGAAAATTAAATAAATATAGCCGATTAGATATCATTTCAGGGATTTCATTTTTTACGATAAAATCATGGATTCTCTTTTGTGCATTTTGAAACGATTGTTTACCCATAATCATCACACCATTTTCAAAACCCAGTCTCTCAGCTTCATTGTTTGGTGAAGTAGCCTGAATAAGTTTCACTAAGTCATCTTCAATTTCTTCTTTGTTATCAACAGTTTTAATTTCAACATACATTCTTTGGTCCAATCGATTCATTGGAGATCGGTGTAAAACTAAATCAGGTCTACGGTCAAGAAATCTTCTTTTAGTCAAATCAAAATGGAGTATCAAACCCATATAATACCCTGAGGAATCGTTTTCTATAATAAGTTTAAATTGGTGATAAATTTCAGCGGCAAATGCATGTTCAGCTGCTTGTGGGTAAAATTGGTATTCATTGTTCATCCCAAGAACTGTCAAATAATTATTGCTGACCTTATATAAGGCAGCAAACAAATCATTAATACAAGGTGGCATATCATCCTGTTTTGTAGAGTTCATACTCCAGTTCATGAACCGCTTTCACATATTCGTTCTTATTCCCAAACGAATTGATAATTTCAATTGGCGACCCCAATTCTGTAAACGGCTTCACCTTCAGTACATCCATTGATTCGATATCGGTGACCCCTTCATCTGCATATTTATCCAATAGGTTTTCAAGAACCTGTCGGGCCTGTTCGCCGTATTTGGTGAAGTAATTGCGTTTCTTCACGTTTTCGGCACGTTCTTTCCGTGTTAAGGGTGGCTGGTCGTATGCAACGTGACATATCAGGTCAAACAAGTCCACTTCCTTGTTAACAGCATCAAAAAGCGCTTCAACCAGGACCCCCTGCTGTTGCAGTTCTTCGATGATAGCGGTTTTACGGTCGGTGCTGTTCCACATGTTCAGGAAATCATCCAATGATGCATACCTGCCTTTGATTATCTCACGGGTATGGTCTTTCAAGCTTTTGGTTATGGGTTTGCCGCTAATATCAAAGTACAATTCCCTGCTGATAAGCACGGTAACGTCAACACCATTCACATATACTTTCGGTCTTGTGTGAGGTGGTACTGGTGGTTCAAGTGGTTCAGGTGCAAAAGTCGGGTCGTTTATCACTTCCTCCTCATCAGGGCCTTCCGGCATTTCTTCATCATCATCGGTGATGTTATCATCTTCATTGATTTCTTTGATTCTAATAGGTTCGCCATCGAACTCAGGGTCGGCGAACAAATCTGTTGTATTACGAAAATCAATGATGGTGAAGTACATCTTGCCGAATTCCTCATCAATTCGGGTTCCCCGGCCAATAATCTGTTTGAATTTGGTCATGGAGGCAATATTCGCATCCAGCGCGATGACTTTGCAGGTCTTTGCATCGATACCGGTTGTCATCAGTTCTGATGTGGTGGCGATAACCGGGTAACGCTGTTCGGGGTCGGTGAAGTTGTCGAGTTCACGTTTACCTTCATCATTATCACCGGTGATCTGCATGATATACTTGTAGTTCTCGGCAACCAGGTCACTGTTTTCCTTTGCCAGGAGCGACCTCATGCGTTCCGCGTGGTCTATATCAACGCAGAACACGATGGTTTTGGCAAACCGGTCGAATCCTTTCAGGTATTCGGTGATTTTCTTTGCTACAGTCGCAGTGCGCTCATCAATTACCAGATTTCTGTCATAATCAGTTTTGTTGTAAATCCTGTCTTCAACGGGATTGCCATCTTTATCAGTTTTCCCTGCATCGGGTCTCCACCCTTCGAGGTCAACGTTGATACCCACCCGGAGCACTTTATACGGTGCAAGAAATCCATCCTCGATACCCTGCTTCAGTGAATAGGTATAGATGGGGTCACCGAAGTACTCAATATTGCTGATTTCAGATGTTTCTCTTGGTGTTGCCGTCAAGCCGATGTGGGTGGCTTTTTTGAAATAGTTCAGGATTTCACGCCAAGCCGAATCTTCACGAGCTGAACCCCTGTGACATTCATCGATGATAATCAGATCGAAAAAGTCGGAACTGAACTGCCTGTAAATATTCTTCTCTTCTTCGTTTCCTGAAATTCCCTGATATAGTGAAAGGTAGATTTCATAGGATTTATCAACGGTGCGGTTCTTAACCACCGTCATCTTATCACGGAAATGCTTGAAATCACCCCGTTTGGTCTGGTCGATCAGCGCATTGCGGTCGGCAAGGAATAAGATGCGTTTCTTTACACCGGCTTTCCACAATCTGTATGCAATTTGAAAGGCTGCATAGGTCTTGCCTGTGCCCGTTGCCATGACCAACAGGATCCGGTTCTGACCCTTCGCAATGGCTTCAATGGTTCGGTTTATGGCAATTTGCTGGTAGTAGCGGGGTCTGCGCCCGCTTCCATCGAAATAGTAGTCCTGCGAAGCTATATGTTCTGTTTCAGGGGTGCTAATCCCTTTGTACCGCTTATATTTTTGCCAAAGTTCGTCAGGAGATGGGAAGCCATTCAAATCCAGTTCAGTTTCAATATTGCCATCAATAGCAGTACGGTCATGGAACAAAAACCCGTCGCCGTTGCTGCTGAAAACACATGGGATATCAAGGATTCTTGCATATTCAAGCGCCTGCTGTATTCCTGCCCGGATACTATGATTGTTATCCTTTGCTTCGATAATAGCAATGGGAATGTTTGGTTTGTAGTACAGGATGTAATCAGCCCGTTTACGTACTCCACGTGAGGTTAACTTTCCACGAACAATGATTTTCCCATCCGTAAACGAAACCTCTTCCAGAACCTGTCTGTGCACATCCCACCCGGCACTTGCGATGGCAGGTGTGATGTATTTGGTGCAAATGTCGCGCTCGGTCAAAGTTTTCTTGTCCATTGCCAAATGGTAATTAAAGCACGAAATTAATCAAATATTGGAATTATGGATATTTCAGGTTACCAACAAGAGTTCCTTGTTCCGGACCGGATGGATTTCTTTTTGTAGCGTTATTGTAGTAACTTTAATTATTTGGTGTAGCGTTATTCCGGTTAACCATGGTTACCTGTATAGTTTTCTCAGGACGGATCATCCCTCTTTTGCGTCATGCTGTATAAATTGAAAATATTCCATTTTTCAGGAATATGTATTGATTTATTTTTCCTAATTTTAATCCTGATTATGAATAAATTGTGAAAAATTAATATAACAATTTTATTTTCAGTTTATTACAAATCAATTCAAAACCAAAACTCATGACGAAAAAGTACATTTTCATTTTAACGCTGGTAATCGGGATCAGTCAGATCACGTTTGGCCAGCTTTCCGGGATCAAGACGATTCCGGGCGATTACGCGACCATTGCGGCAGCCATCTCTGCGCTGAACACCAGCGGTGTCGGATCGGGTGGCGTTACCTTCAATGTGGCGGCGGGATATACAGAGACTATTACAGCCCCGTTATCTATAACTGCTACCGGTACTTCTTCAAATCAGATAGTTTTTCAAAAAAGCGGCTCCGGCGCCAACCCGGTCATCACTGCCTATACCGGAACCAATACTCCGGGTACTGCTGTGCAGGACGGGATCTGGAACCTGGTCGGATCCGATTATGTGACTATTGACGGGATCAATCTCACTGATCCCAATACCACAAACCCTGAGACCATGGAGTACGGATTCGGCTTTTTTAAAGCAAGTGCTACGGACGGGTGCCAGAATAATACGATCAAGAATTGCACCGTTACCCTCAGCAAAAATAACAATGCCTCGGGTACAGCCCCTGCCGTTGACGGTTCAAGGGGTATCAATGTGGTGAACAGCCTTGTATCGACACAAACTACCGCCGAGACTCCCACTGCAGCCTCAGGATCGAATTCCTTTAATAAGTTCTATGCGAATACGATCCAGAACTGCAATATCGGCATTGCGCTGATCGGTTTTGCCGATGTCACGCCATTTGCCTTTGCGGACTATGGTAATGACGTAGGTGGCAGTGTCCTGGCTAACGGGAACAGCATTCTCAACTTCGGGGGAGCGGCCAGCGCAACGAATCCTGCTGCCGGTATCAGAACACTGGCTCAGTATGACCTGAACGTGTCGTATAATACCATCAACAACAACAATGGTTCGGGCACAAATCATGTATCGACCCTGCGCGGGATTTACCTCAATACGGCCACAAGCGCCAGCGAAACGATCACCAACAACACCATCACGCTGAAATCGGGAGGGACAACTTCCCAGGTGAGCGTCATTGAAAATGTGGCCGGTGCCACCGCCACCACCAATTCGGTGACCATCAGCGACAATACGATCCAGAACTGTACAAATGATGCCCTGACAACGGGTGTCTGGTACGGTATATACAACAACGGGGCCTCGGCCGCCAACCTCAATATCAACAACAACACGTTTACGGGAAATACATCCAAAGGCACGAGCGGTTCCACATATATCATTTATAACAGCGGCGCGGTTCCGGGAACGATCAATATCACCAACAACAATCTCAGCCACACTTTTAACAATACGGCCGCTTATACCGGAACCACTTACAGCCTCTACAACAGCAGCGGTACCACGGCCACGACACTGAACATTACCGGGAACAACTTTTCAAACTATACCTTTGCAAATGCCACGGGATCGGGATCGCTGTATTTCATCTACCAGACCAACAGCAATGCGAACCTGAATATCAGCAACAACACCTGGACGAACCTAACATTGAATCACAGCGCCTCAGAATACCTCTGCTATAACAGCTCAAATACCCAGGTAGCACTTACATACAGCAACAACAGCATTGTGACCGGGTACACCCGTACGGCGGCATGCGGTTCGTTATACATTTACTATTGCGGATCATCTGCCCTGCCGACAAGCACCCAGGTGTACTCGGGAAATAATTTCTCGAACATCACCGGAACAACTTCCGGATCAGGGACAGTCTATATTTTATACAGTTCAGATGGGTCAGCATCTCCTTACCCCAGAAAGACCATCTTCAATAATACTTATTCAAATATCAACTATAACACCACAGGCACGACCTACGGAATATACATGTCGTACTTTGGCGACGGCAGCGGGACATTTGGGTCATCTATTTATAACAATACGCTCAATAATATTACCGTATCCGGGACATTCTACGGTATATATCCTACGGGTACCGCTTCGCCGAACTATGCCGGATCGGTGTACGGGAATACGGTGTCGAACCTGACGACCAACGGTGCCTCCTCCTCGGTATATGCCTATTATCTGGGCACTTCAACCCCCGGCCTCAATGTCTATAAGAACAAGGCATTCGGGATCACGGCGGCTGGAGCTACGGGCCGTGCTTTCGGAATGTATGTGATGAGCGCAAACCCGTATAATATTTACAACAATTTCGTCAGTGATATCAAGGCACCCACATCCACTCAGACAGCACCCACCACTGCGGCCACAGGTATCTATGTTAATACCGGCTCAACGGTCAACCTGTATTATAATACTGTATTCCTGAATGCAACGGGTACAGGGACCAATTTCGGCACGGCTGCGCTTTATGCAAGCACAACCCCGACCCTGCTGATGCAGAACAACATCTTTGTTAACAATTCTACCGCAAACGGAACCGGATTTACGGTTGCTTACCAGCGTTCCTCCACGACCATCAGCACTTACAGCATTAGTTCCAATTACAATGATTTTTATGCGGGAACCCCGGGTGCGACCAACCTTATCATGTACGATGGCACCAATTCCTATCAGACCCTGGCTGATTTCCAAACGTTGGTTTCGCCGCGCGATGCCGCCAGTGTCAGCGTGATGCCCGTGTTCATGAATTCCGTCACACCGCCGTATGACCTGCACATCAATCCGGCCACGGCGACTTATCTGGAGAGCGGCGGTATAAGGATAACAACGCCCGTTGCGGTTACTGACGACTTTGACGGGAATATCCGCCAGGGTGAACCCGGCTATACGGGCACTGGCGTCGCTCCCGATATCGGAGCGGACGAATTCAACGGAACGCCGATATTTACCTGCACAACGCCCAATCCCGGGAATACGATGACCACGGCGAACAACTTATGCTCGGGTCAATCCATAACGCTGTCGTTACAGAATGCCACATCAGGAACCGGAGTAAGCTACCAGTGGAAAAGTTCACCCGATAACGTGACTTATACCGATATCACCGGGGCAACCATGTCGACCCTGACGTTCACTCCGAACGCACCTTTATATTACAAGTGTACGGTAACCTGTCAGAACGGTCCGGTTTCGGCTACGTCGAATCCCGTTCAAATTACTTTTCAATACACGATTACATCTACCACTCCTGCAACACGCTGCGGTCCCGGAACCCTGACTCTTGGCGCAACGGCATCCTCCGGTACCATCAATTGGTACACTCTGCCGTCGGGCGGAACATCGGTCGGAACAGGCAGCACATTCATTACGCCCCTGTTACCATCCACTACGACTTATTATGTTGCAGCCCAGGGGCCCGAAACGACTGCAAGCGTCGGAGCCCCCAACACTGGCATTTCAACTTCCCTGTCGTCTCAAACAACCACCACTTCCGGTATCAACTTCGATGTGATCGCTGCGACAGTAACGATCCTAAGCCTGGATATTTACCCGACCCCGGCAATCGGATCAGCTTTCACCTTCACCGTGGTACAGGGTTCAAACACGATTGCCACCTATTCCGGAGTAACCACTGTTCAGGGTTCTACCACAGCACCTGTTGTTCAGACCGTTCCGGTAAACTGGGTGATCCCTGCCGGTACCGGATATAAGATCACTGCAACGACCAACCCGGGCATAATCCGTAATTCAGGCGGCGATGCCTTCCCCTATACCGTTCCGGGCGTAATCTCATTGACATCAAGTACCGGTTCATCCTATTATTATAACTTCTATAACTGGCAGGTCTCTGCGGCATGTTCTTCTCCGCGTGTTCCGGTTGTTGCAACTATCAACGTACCTCCTGTTGTCACAGCCAGCGTTACTCCCGGAACCATTTGCAGCGGACAAAGCGCCACCCTCACCGCCAGCAGCACCAATCCGGGCTATACGTATTCCTGGTCACCCACCACCACTCCTCCGACAGGAGCTACGGTGAGCGCTTCACCGGCAGTGACCACCAACTATACCGTGACTGCAACCGATAATTCGAGTGGACCTTTTTCCGGGTGTTCCAATACGGCATCTCAGATTGTAAACGTGAATCCCTCACCTTCAACGCTGAATGTAGCGCCTGCCACCTCATCGCTCTATATCGGATCGATACAGCAGTTGACTGCCAGCGGCGGAGCCATACCCAACCAGGTTCTGCTTCATGAAAATTTCAACACCTCGGCTCCATCCTGGGTAGTGACCAACGGTCCGTCATCTCCTATGGGCGGAGCCTGGCACTATGAGGACTGCCCGTTCAACATTTCCTCGCATGCTTTTACCAACTTCAGCACGCAGGATGGCGGTAAATTCGCCTTTACCAATGCCGACGCAGGTGGTTCAGGCTCTATAACTGCGACCATGCTGACATCACCCTCGTTCAGTACGGTAGGATATTCTACCCTGTCGCTTGCCTTTGAACAGATCTACCTGCAATACAGCGCCGATATCACCGCTGCCGTTGAGATCTCTACGAATGGCGGATCATCGTGGACCACCCTGGCCGACTATTTCCTCATTGGCACGCAGGGAACCACCACCAATAACGCCCAGGCAACTACCATTTCGACCCTCGACCTGACAGCTTACATCAACCAGCCAAACGTTATGATTCGGTACAATTACCAGAGCGCCTGGGGTTATTACTGGATCATCGATAACGTAGTAATCACAGGAAATTACCAGGCTCCCATAACCTGGACTCCGGTAACAGGACTGTACACCGATGCCGGTGCAACAGTAGCTTATGTTGCCGGAACCAATTATCCGATTGTTTACGCCAAACCGGCTGTGACCACCACCTATACGGCAACCGCAACATCTCCATTGAACTGCACCTCTACTGCCAATGCGCTGGTTACCATCAAACTGCCGGTTGCCACCACCGATCCGGCTATGCCCATCGGCATGACCTCCGCTACGCTGAATGGCACCATTGATCCGGCTACCTATTCGGTAGCAGTATCCTTCGAATATGGACAGACTCCTGCCTATGGATCAACGGTTGCGGGATCGCCTTCGCCTGTTACCGGAACCGCAATTGTTCCTGTCAGCGCTCCTCTGTCAGGACTTCTGAACAATACCACCTACCATTTCAGGGTTAAGGGTGTCTACTCCGGAGGAACCATTTATGGCTCAGACATGACCTTCCTGACAGGGTGTCCGATGCCTTCTCCGGCAGGTCCCATCACCGGACCAGCAACCATTTGTGCCGATGCAGCCGGAATCGTCTATTCGGTTGGAACGATTCCCAATGCAACAAGCTATCAATGGACCCTGCCGGCGGGCGCGACGATAACGGCCGGATCAGGCACCAATATCATCACGGTGACCTTCGGCAGTGCATCAGGACCGGTTACGGTGGCAGGGACAGGAACCTGCGGCGCCGGACCCTCTTCTTCGCTTGCCGTTACGGTCAATCCGTTGCCGGTACCCACGATCAGCGGTCCTGCCTCATCCTGTGTTAATTCGACCAATAACATTTACACGACTGAAACGGGCATGACGGGTTATACCTGGACCCTGTCGGCAGGAGGCACGATCACCTCAGGCGCCGGTACAAACGCCATCACCGTGACCTGGGCCACCACGGGTGCGAAAACCGTGTCGGTAAACTACACAAATGCCTCTAACTGTACGGCAATCGCCCCGACATCTTATGCGGTGAATGTTAACGCCCTGCCTACGCCGACCATCACGGGGAGTACCTCGGTTTGTCAATATACCACGGGAGTGGTTTATACCACGCAAAGCGGGATGACCAATTATGTTTGGTCGGTTTCTGCCGGTGGCGTAGTGACCGCGGGAGGCACCCCGACGAGTAATTCGATAACCATAAACTGGAATGGATCAGGAGCACAGGCAGTCACTGTAAACTATACCAATGCAAACGGATGCGCTGCAGTGGTGCCCGTAAGCTACACGGTAACCGTAAATCCTTCGCCGGTTCCGACGATCGGCAGCGGGAACAATCCGTGTGTCGGAACGACCAACAATGTCTATTACACCGAATCGGGCATGACGAACTACGTTTGGACGATCTCTTCGGGAGGTGTAATCACTTCCGGACTCGGTACGAACAATATACACGTTACCTGGAACACAGCAGGATCCCAGTGGCTGAGTCTGACCTATACCAGCCCCAGCGGGTGTAACCCGGTTTCGCCGACTCAGTTAACTGTTTTTGTAAATCCGATGCCAAGCGCAGCGGGTCAGATCACGGGAACAGGAAGTGTTTGCGCCGGTCAGAACAATGTGGCCTACTCAACCACCGAAATCCTCAATGCCACCAGTTACACCTGGACCCTGCCGGCAGGCGCAACCATTGCATCGGGCGCCGGAACACGTTTTATAACCGTAAATTACGGAACGGCTGCAACTTCGGGTAATATCACCGTTGCCGGAACCAACAGCTGTGGTAACGGTACAGTATCGCCTGATTTCCCGGTAACCGTGAACCCGTTGCCGGCAGCGGCAGGACCCATTACCGGTCCGGCCAGCGTATGTGTGAATGCTATCGGCGTTGCCTACAGTGTACAGGCCATTAATGGAGCAACAGCTTATGTCTGGACTGTGCCGGCCGGCGCAACCATCACCAGTGGAAGCGGAACCCGGAATATCGTGGTTTCCTTTGGACCGAATCCGGGAACCGGTGCAATCACCGTGAAGGGTTCGAATAGCTGTGGTGAAGGGGCTGCTGCAACACTTAACGTGACGATGAACGCCATACCTAATGCTCCTACCGTAACGGTTAACGGTAACGTATTGACAAGTAGTGTGGCCACCGGAAATCAGTGGTATTACGAGGGCACAGCAATTCCGGGCGCTACGGGTCAAACCTACACGGTCATTAATAACACGGGATACTACTGGTGTGTGGTAACGGTGAACGGATGCTCCTCGCCTATCTCGAACAAAGAATGGGTGGTTGTTACAGGCCAGGCAGAGACCAGCGAAGCCCGTTTCAGCATCTATCCGGTACCAAACGACGGGCGTTTTGCGGTTACCATGACAAGTCCGGTCAGCGAAATTTACACCATCACGGTTTACAACCAGGTTGGAGAGAAAATCTATGAACTCGGAGATGTCAGGGTTGACGGCAGCTTTGAGAAGGTGATCGACCTCAGACCGGTCGCAACGGGAATTTACTCGGTTGTATTCCTCAACAGCGAACATAAAGTGGTTAAGAAGATTCTCATTAACCAGTAACCTGTTTTGAATCAAAGAAAAGAGGGCATGTCGAATGATGTGCCCTCTTTCTTTTTCCGAACTCCAAAGGAATTATTACGGAATCTGTGTAAGTGTGCGAATGTAACGCCATTCAGATTCAGTTATACTGAGCGTTAGCGTTTTGTTCTTTCCCGCATACTCAAACAATCAAAGACCATATCGACTGAGTAATATCAGGTAAACTTAAAGATTCGTAGTCGAACATAATATTTCTACAAACCTATAATCTTTGTTTGATCTTTCGCATCGACAAGACCATAAAAATCATTCTCAGACCGGCGCTTCTTTGCATGATTACTGGCCGGTTCCCTTCCTGAAGCCTGATTCTTCAATCTCGGTCTTTAGTTTCTTGGCTTCAGCCACGAGAATTGTCTTTACCGCATATTGAGTCCCGTCGGGCAGATCGCCGTAGGTCACATCAAAGATAACCCTCTCGGCAGGATCATCAAGGTATGTGTTGACCGAAAGGGCCATCAGCTTCTTGCCGGCCAGATCCACGGATATCGAGAGTTGGTCACCCTTTTGGAGATAATCAGGGAAGGTCAACTTGAATTTTTTTCCCGGATCCAGGATCTGAATCGCAACCTTGCCGGCACCATAGATATCCTGAAGCTTGTCGGCGTCGGGCGGAAGGTAATCGCTGATCTTATCGGTGGACCTGGCAATATATTCCGAAATGTCCTCCTTTTTGTTGGCAGCGATCTTACCCCTGATCCCGCCAGGAGTTTTCTGCTGATCGGTACCGCCCGTTGCGATCTTTGTAAGTTTCCCGTCAACGCTGTAGTAGCACTGATTCTGCCTGGTCGATTTCAATTCATCCTTGATCCAGGTCCGGGTCGTTTCAACCCAGGAGTACTGGCGCATGTTCTTTTTACTCTGTATCAGGCTGGTTTTGATGACCGACAAGGTCTCCTTCATATCCGGCTGGGCAGAAACCGTGAATGCACCTGCCAGGCAGACAAAACAAAATATCATTGATATCTTTTTCATAGAAATGTTTGTTAAGGGGCAAAAATAAAAAAATCCGATGAGTTGATGACTCCTGAGATTCTATCTTCCGGTTCTGTCAGTTTCCGACTTATGTTAAATCACTGATCGAAAGGGAAACAGTAAAGTATTATTTTGCGGTTACCTTGGCAAGTCCGGTTAGCGAAATTTACACCATTACGGTTTACAACCAGGTTGGAGAGAACACCTATGAACCTGGAGATGTCAGAGTTAACGGCAGCTTTGAGAAGGTTACCGACCTCAGACCGGTTGCAATGCGAGTTAACTCTGTTGTATTCCTCAACAGTGAACATAAAGTGGTTAAGAAGATTCTTATTAACCAGTAACCGGTTTTAAATCAATGTTCTGTAAAGAAGAATCCTGTAGTCACCTGCGAAATGATCCCACCGGGGAGCAGTGGGCCGGGTCGATCAGCTATCTGACGGTTCTGACATCGACAGCATTCAGCCCTTTTTTGCCTTTCTGAATTTCGAATTCTACTTCATCATTCTCGCGGATCCTGCCACGTACATCTGATTTATGGACAAACACCTCTTCGCCCGTTTCATCTACCTTGATAAATCCGAAGCCCCTTAGTTCATTGAAAAATTTTACTGTTCCTGTTTTCATAATTGAATAATTGTTTAATGGTCATATGGAATACCAACGAAGATTATTTTCATACGCGGTATGCACCGGAATCTTCAATGATATTTCCTGTTTTCTTGTTTCCCCGTTTACCTTTTTACCTGCCTCATTCCCATCAGCAAAAAGGATGCGCCCTTACAATATCGATCTCTCTGTGGATCTCCTTGCGGATGCCGGCTAAATATTTTTTTTCTTCGTCCGAACAGAATGAGAGCGCCGTACCGGTTGCTCCTGCCCTACCGGTCCTGCCAATCCGGTGGACATAAGTTGCGGGTTCCTCCGGGATCTCAAAATTGATAACATGGCTCAGACTGTCGATGTCGATCCCGCGTGAAACCACATCGGTCGCTACCAGAACACGGATTGCTCCGTTACGGAATCCCTGCAGACTTTTCTCACGGTTATTCTGCGATTTGTCGCCGTGAATCGCCTCTGCCTTAATTCCGCTTTTGTTCAGATCCCTGGCAACGCGGTCGGCGCCATGACGGGTCCTTGTGAAAACCAGGGCATGTCGGATCTGGTCATGACTCATCACATGTTTTAGCAAGTTCCGTTTGTCCTCTTTACGAACATAATATACCGATTGCCTGATCAATCCTGAAATTGCGGTTTCGGGCGCAACGGAAACCATTACAGGCGCCGAAAGGATAGTACCTGACAGCGTTTTGACCTGCGGTGTTATGGTTGCCGCAAAGAACAAACTCTGTCGTTTTGCTGGCAACATGGCAATAATCTTTTTAATGTCGTTGATGAACCCCATGTCGAGCATCCGGTCGGCTTCATCGAGAACCAGGTATCGGACGGTACCAAGGTTTACAAATCTCTGTCCGACCAGGTCGAGCAGTCGCCCCGGGGTGGCAATCAGGATATCTACTCCTTTTTTTAACCTGATCACCTGATGATGCTGGGATACGCCGCCATAAATGCAGGTACATTTTAATCCGGTTCCTGCCCCGTATGTCTGGAAACTTTCGTCGATCTGGAGGGCTAATTCCCGGGTTGGCGCCAATACAAGTGCTTTTATTCCCGGAAATTTCGCGACATTTCTTTCAATAACAAGTCTTTGCAATATCGGGAGCGCGAAGGCAGCGGTTTTTCCGGTGCCTGTCTGGGCACATCCGAAGAGATCTTTTCCTGACAGTATATGAGGAATGGATTGGAGTTGAATTTTAGTGGGTGTTGTGTAACCTGCTTTTTTAACAGCATTAAGCAGCGGACTCAAAAGGTTTAAATTTTCAAAAGTCATAATAAATTAATTAAATAATGAATGAACTCACACGCCTGGCTGCAATGGCAGCGACGCTTCGATACTTTAATGAAAAAGGTTGGATTTAACTGAACTGGAGGTAAAAATCAGATGGGCCAGAAGAATCGTTATCTTCAAAAAAGCGCACAAAGGTAAGAATAATTATGATACTTCGACAAACAACCGGCAATTCCGTCGTAGTTCTTAATCTTGATCAGAACCGTTCATCCCCCGAAAACCTTTTTCAGGATCTCGGTGGTACGGGCTACGGGGTCTTTGCGGATCTGTTTCTCCTCTTTGGCTACCATGACAAACAAACCTTCGATGGCTTTGTCGGTGACATACCCCGCCAGATCGGGATTCATTTTGGTTACAAATGGGATCTGGTTGTAAGTATTGATAACATCCGACCACAACCTCGTGGCATTAACTTTATCGAGTGAAGCCTGGATGACCGGCCGGAATTTTGATCTCAGTTCCGGTGAGGTGGTGCGTTCGAGGTAACGGGTTGCGGCATCATCGGCTCCCCTGACGATCTGCAGGGCGTCATTAACGGTCATGCCTTTGATGGCGGCCACAAAGATGGGCGCTGCATCTTTCGCTGCATCTTCTGCTGCGCGGTTAAGCGAAAGGACCACCTCATCTACCTGATTACCCAATCCAATACCCCTAAGTTTAGACTCAACGGTCTTTGCTTCGGGAGGGAACGGAATCTTTATTTGCGGATTCGCAAAATAACCATCCTGCTTTGAAACAATCGCCACCCCTGATTCAGCGCCTTTGATAAGCGCTTCGCGGATAGCAGCAATGGCATCGGTCTCCGTGACCGAACTTTTTGAAGGATTGACGATTTTCATGGCTTCATTGAAGATCTGGGCCTCCCCATGGATACAAAAAGCCATGGATAAAATAAGCGCGGAAACATACATCAATGTCTTCATAATTCAGGTTTTTGAGATGCTCCTGCAGAGCATGCTTAACTATTAAAATTAACGCCTGATAATGAAAAAAAGTACACCGCATACCGGCTGATTTCCAAACCCAATCCGGTAAACAAATTCCATTGTTGTGATAAGCCGAACGACTGACTGTTGATGAAGAATCAATAGAAAAATTCACCCATTCACTCATTCACTCATTCACTCAGTTGCCTGATTAAAAATATCTGAATGGTTACAGTCTGGCCGCTACCGCATTCCAGTCAATAAGTTTCCAGAAGTCGGCGATGTAATCGGGCCGGAGGTTCTGCTTATCGAGGTAATAGGCGTGCTCCCACACATCGCAGGTCAGCAGCGGGGTGGCGCCGTTTTTTAATGGGTTGCCCGCATTGCTCTCCTGGACGATAGCCAGCGAACCGTCATCCTTCTTGATCAGCCAGGCCCATCCGGAACCGAACAGGGTTGCTGCGGCATTGGAGAATTTTTCCTTGAATTCGGCAAACGAACCAAAGTTTTTGAGGATGGTAGCGGCCAGCTCACCGGAGGGCTCGCCTCCGCCTTGTGGTTTCATGCAGTTCCAATAAAAGGTATGGTTCCACACCTGGGCTCCGTTGTTGAAGATGCCGCCCGAAGCGCGCTTCACGATATCGTCGAGCGAGGCATTCTCGAATTCTGTGCCGGGGATCAGCTTGTTCAGGTTGTTGACATAGGCCTGGTGGTGCTTGCCATAATGAAACTCAATGGTTCTCTTTGAAATATAAGGTTCCAGTGCATCAGGTGCATAAGGAAGTTTCGGTAATTCATGGATCATATTTCTTGGGTTTTAAAGGGTGAATATAAATTCAAATGTCAAAATTAATATTTTACATATAACGTCAGACAATTTTAATGAAAAAGTGCGATCCTGCAGTAACTTACTTTTCAGATTTCTATTCGCTGATCCCTAATCGCTATTCGCTGTTGCTATTCGTTACTTCAGCATTTCCACTGCTTTCAGGAATCCGGGATCGATGGTATTGAGGATCGGGAAGAAGCCTTCGTTGTCTAAGATATTCCGTCCGATATAGGCTTTCAGCATGGTTTTAACATAGCGGTCAGATTTTGCCTGGTCCTTACCGGGTCGTTTGACGTCACGGTTCTCTGCATATCTTACAAAATCCTGGTACATCGCATCGGTAACGGTAAATCCCCCTTCAAATTCTTCAATATTTTTGAACCCCGAAAGCCGGGATCTGTTACGGTCGGTGTAGTCGAAGGCAAACTGATAGACCAGGCCTTTGTTGATGCAACGGTTATAGTAATTCAACGCCGAATCGCGTTCGACCGGAACATAGATGTCGGGCATGATTCCCCCGCCGCCATATACAATTTTACCCTTGGGTGTGCGGTACTTCAGCGAATCGGGGAACTTGATGGAGTCGGGATGTTCGAGTTCGCCATTCATGAACCGGAGAAGGAAATCGTTGTTGTAATTTTCGATACCCTCTTTGTAAGATCTCTGAATACACCGGCCGGTCGGGGTATAATAGCGGGCAACGGTGAGCCGGAGAGCGCTGCCGTCATTGAAATCGTGCTGTTCCTGAACCAGTCCTTTGCCAAAGGTACGGCGTCCCATCAGGGTTCCACGATCATTGTCCTGAATGGCGCCGGCCACAATTTCGGATGATGATGCAGCGCCTTCATCAACCAGAATTACCAATTGGCCCTGTTCGAAGACGCCTTCGGCCGTGGCCTGGAACACCTCCTTAGGGCGATGTATCCCCTGTGTATAGACAATCAGCTCGCCTTTCGGCAGAAATTCATCCGACACCTTTACTGCGGCCTGCAGGTATCCGCCTCCGTTCCCCCTTAAATCAAGGATGAGCTTCTTCATCCCGCTTTCCCTGAGCGACAGAAGGGCATTATGAACCTCTTCGGCTGTAGTGGCCGAGAAATTATTCAACCGGATGTAACCAATCGCCGGCGCGGCCATATAAGCGATGTCGAGGCTGTAGGTAGGGATCACATCGCGAGTAATGACAAAATCAAGCAGTTCCTTCACCCCCCTGCGGAAAATCGCGACTTTAACCAGCGTTCCCTTGGGACCTTTCAGTTTTCGCATCACCTCATTATTCGAGATCCCGATCCCGGCAATATTCTGGTCATCAACCTTCACAATGCGGTCGCCGGCGCGGATTCCCAGCTTTTCGGAGGGACCGCCCGCCACCGGCAGGATCACAGTCACCGTGTCGTTCTCGATCCTGAATTGGACGCCGATCCCTTCGAAACTGCCTAACAGGGGATCGTTTGCCGCGTGGAACTCTTCGGCAGTGATAAATACCGAATGGGGATCGAGCTTTTCGAGCAGTCCACCGATAGCTTTCTCTTCGAGTTCCTTCTTCGAAACGGTATCGACATAGTTATCTTCAACATATTTCAGAACCTGAGGAATTTTATCGTCGGAACTCCTGAAAGAAACCATGCGCCCGGTGCGGGCTGCCAACAGAATGCCGATGACTATGCCGGCAATCAGCACCAGAGCGAACCAGACCGGCATATAGGGGTTGTATCTTTTTTCCATGATGCAAAAGTAAGAATATCATCGAGAACAAGAGATATCAACCGTTTTTCGACGAATGGTTAGCGCTTGATATTCCGAAATTTCCGACTTTTGTAAAAAACCGATCCATGCCAACCTTTCGACTACTGATTTATCTTTTTATAACAGCATTCCTGTTCCCCGTTGAACTGAAGTCGCAGGAACCTGAAAAACCCTATCTCAACAGTCATTTCCTGACAATCGATTCGGTTTATATTCATTACCGCGACTGGAACGGAACCCTTACCCATCCAAAAGGAAAGATCCTGCTGATCCATGGATTTATCGGCTCTACCTATTCCTGGAGGATGAATGTAGAGGCTCTTGCCGCCGACGGTTACAAAGTGATAGCCATCGATTTGCCCTGTTTTGGCTATTCAGCGCGATCGCTCACTTTTAATCAGTCGCAAAGCAACCGGGGGCTTTTACTTTGGCGGATGCTCGACTCCATCGACGGGCCGGATACCACACGGTGGCATCTGTGCGGACATTCGATGGGAGGAGGCACCGCCGAAGCCATGGCGCTCCTCCGGCCACAACGTACCAAATCGTTGACTCTGGTTGACGGGATGGTATTTCTGAAAAACACCAATCTCGAGTCGCAATTCACGATATTGGCCCGTAAGAAGCCTTACAACCAGATCATGGTCGGATTTATGGAAAAGAGCCTGATCACCTACAACTCGGTTCGTAAGGGATTTAAAAAGAACTTTCTCTACAATCCTGATTCCACGGTAGTTATGAATTACCTGACCCCGTTACTCCGGGAGGGAACGGCTGCCTGTGTGCTCAATGTGTGGGCCAACGCTAAAGAGGTAGTCCCGCTTCATGTCGACAGTTTGAAATCCGTTCCGGTGCTGATTGTATGGGGTAACAAGGACCGCACGATTTATCTGCGGAACGGGAAAAGGTTTGCCCAGCATGTTCCTCACGCCGAACTGATCATAATAAACAGGGCGGGCCATGATCCCATGGAAACCCACCCTGATGTATTTAACGGAATTCTGCTGAGTTTTTTAAACAGACACCATTAACCTATTTTTTCTCTTTCTTTGAATCCGGAATCGGAGCCAAATATTTCTTGTTTTTCCCCTCCTCCGATTTTTTGCAAGCCAGCATAAATTTTATCGGGAGGGCCATTTCAGCCTGCACCGGTTTGCCGTTTTTCATTGCAGGTTCCCACTTGGGCATCATCTTTATAACTCTGACTGCTTCTTCGTCGCATCCATACCCGATGCCGCGAAGAACTTTAATATCCTTAATGGACCCGTCCTTGTCGACCTTAAACTGAACAAAGACTTTACCCTGAATAGAGTCTTTCTTTGCCTTCTCAGGATATTTAATGTTTTTAACCATGAAATCTATCATTGCTTCGTCTCCACCCGGGTATTTAGGCATCACATCCGGCATATCTTTGGGGTCTTTGGAAGGAGGTGGCGGGGGCGGCGGGGCATCGGGAGGCAGCGGTGTGGAAGGATTTTCCGATTTTACAACTTTCTTGTTTTTGTCCTGGGGGGCTGCCGTGCTTTCGGTGACGGCCGAAAACAACAGAACCAGCACGGCGATCAGGGGGATCACCAGGGCGACTTTTCCGGTTGCCCAGGGTGAAGAAACTTTTTTTGTCATCATAATAAGTCGTTTTTTTAAGGGTGAAACATTGAATGCATTAACAATCAGATAGTCTTTAATTCCGGTCGATTCAGCAACGATCAGCTCACGGTATCCATTAACAGGTACTCCGTTCCTGATCACCCCCTGATCGGCCAGGTACTCATGAATGGTTTTTATTTCACGCCGGATCAGCCAGATGAACGGGTTGAACCAGAAGAGCGCCGTCCACAATTCCGTCAGGATCAGATCGGCTGAATGTCGCTGACGGATATGGACTTGTTCATGGAGCAGGATGGTGCGGATGGTACCTGGGTCAGTAACCGACCGGGGCACAAAGATCATATTGAAAAAGGAGAACGGCCCCATATTCACCGGAATCCGGGTTATCGGGGTGTTGTTGAAAAGATCCCGGTCACCCTTTGCAGCCATGATAAAAAGGTGGACGATCTGAAGGGTCAGCCGGAGCATCATGAAAAAAGTTCCGGCGCCGATCAGGAACATCAGCAAAGAGGTGACCGACAAAACGGGATCTCCCGATTGTCGTGCCGGTTCCGGCATGATCAACACCGGATCGAGCATGGCCTGAAAAACAATGGCTGACGGAGAAGCAGGCGAGAACGCCGGAATGAACGGGATCAGCAGGGAAACCAAAGGAACGAAGAGCAGATAAAACCGGTTTACCTGGAAAAAGGTCTCCCTGCGAAGAAACAGGAGGTAAAACAGAAACAGCACCGCAAGGCAGCACGAGGCTTTAAACAGGTGGATCATCAAATCATTCATGGCGCTCTTTTTTTTGATTATCAATTTCCTGATTGATCAGTTGCTGGATCTCTTCCAGTTCGCTCAGTGAGAGTCGTTCTTCACGGGCAAAAAAGGAGGCTAACGATTTAAAGGAATTTTCGAAATAGGTTTCGAGGAGATTTGCGAGATAGGTTCGTTTATATTCATTCCGTGAGATCAGGGGAAAATACTCATGGGTCCGGCCGTAGGCTTTATGATCCACGAATCCCTTTTGTTCCAGGATCCTCACAATGGTTGAAACGGTATTGTAAGCCGGTTTTGGTTCAGGGAACCTATTCAGGATCTCATGGACCATTCCCTTCCCGATATCCCAGAGCGCTTGCATAACCTGTTCCTCTGCACGGGTCAGTTCACGGATTTTATTTGGCTTGTTTTTCATGTCGACGGGATTTATTCTCTGATATTTGAGTGATTCTATTTTTTGCATATTCAGTCATCGGAATATGTTGAGGAGCCAAATCGGGTGATACATCAGGTTCCAGGGCCTCCTTTAAATAATCCTGATACCAGGGCAGGGCATGATCCGGTGCCTGGAGGTAATAATCGTACTGATAGGCAATCTTGAATGACAATGCGGGATTCGCAGGAGATGTGTCGCGGGCTTTGAACAAAAGCGATAAGGCGGTGTCGGATCGGTCCATCTGATTGTAAACGGAGGCCAACTCTGCATACAGGGTCGCTAAGAAATCATCAGACGGAAGCAACAGCTTCAGAGTCTTATTCAGCATGATCAGTCCGGAATCGAGCAGCATCGACCTGCCCGCCGAGACACCACAATAAAAGCACACCTCGGCGTCGGTAGTATCCATACTGAAAGCCATTCTGAATCTCGGTTCTGCCAGCGCGTACCGTTCGGTTTTATAATAGCACAACCCTAAGTACTTCAGGAGAAACCGGGAATCATCACCTGCTTCCAGGCTTTTCAAAAAGTAGTTCTCTGCATTTTCATAGTCCTTTAATAGATAGTAACAGTATCCGGTAAGCTTGAGTATCGCCGGATTCAACGAATCGGTGCGGAGGTATCCCATAGCCACCATCAGTGCAACCGGAAACTCTTTCTTTTTCAGGTAAAGATTGATCAGCTTGGATATGGAGGATACATCTTCCGGGTCCAGCATCAGCGTCCTCGAAAAGTACAAAATGGCAGAATCGGCCACCTTGAGTTCGTTGTAACAGTTGGCAATTTGCCGGTTGAGATAAAGGTTGCCGGTATCCGACAACCAGAGTGGTTCCAAAATCTCCAATGCGCTGGCATAATCTTCCTGGTTGTAATAAAGGCCCGCTAATTGTAACTTGAAATAACGGTTCGCCGGTTGTAGTTTGATGATCCGTTTACAGCACATGACTGCCTGTTCGATGTTGCCAAGTTGACGGTAGTTGTTAATCATTTCAAACCACGCCGGGACAGCGGCAGTATCGGTTTTCACCATCCGTGACAAAGTCATGTTGGCTTCTTTGTAACGGCAGAGCGAGGATAGCGCCTTACTTTTCAACATCAGTAATTCGTGATTGGCTGAATCGGCTAACAGAAAGTAATCGGTCCTCCGTATGGCATCGTCAAAGCGGAAATGTTCCATCAATTGTTTTATTTCTCCAACGGCCTCATTCTGCTGGGCATTTCCATGGATGCAGTGCCCAATACCTGACAGCAACACGATGAAGACGGGTAGGATCGGTCCAATATTTTTCGAGAAGGGATTCATGGAACATTGGATATTTTAGAACGCACAAAGATATAACTAATATTTTAGTTTGTCAACTAATTTTTTAATTTTATAACGATTAATCGGGGCAGGTCACCGATTGTTTTTGGGGGTTGGCAGAAAGGAGGACAATGGAAAACGGAAAATGGAAAATGGAAAACGGAAAATGGAAAACGGACAATTGACAATGGAAAACGGAAAATGGACAATTGACAATGGAAATACCCATAAGGCCAAGACATACAAACCGCGGAT
>CAZGIM010000021.1:0-75516 GCA_964525995.1 uncultured Prolixibacteraceae bacterium
CAATCAGGGTGTTATAAATAAAAAAGAGGCTGTCTCGGACTTTTGAGACAGCCTCATTCTTAGATTATATTGAAATCGGTATCGCGGTCGAAATAATCCTCGTTTTCCTTTCAAACAATTGACAAACCTAGGCTGGGAGCAGCCAAATAATCACATGAGCTGCCCATATAGTGAAGAATACAACGGCAATTTCCGCCCGGGCTACTTTCAGCGAGCGCTTATAGCCATACACTTCGGTAAGAATATCGTTAAAGAATTAACAGATCGGGGAAAAAGAGGCTGCTGCCCACGAAGGTGAACCTAAAAAGGGGCGCTACTTTTTCGGTGACGATCATGATGGTGGTTATGATCGTGTTGACGATGGTGGTTATGATCAGGTTGTAAAAACGCTAGTTCCGGGTGGGTTGAGACTGGAACTGTCCCATTTCACTGTTGCTCATGCGGTCAATTCTTTTATTTGACCAGAAAAGAGAATGGATTGTGATTGATTAAATGCCTGCTTAGCGGACTCTGAATGTTAAGGTTGCTCCGGCAAACCTTTTCCTATACTCGACTTCGGTTTTTCTGGTTCAGGTAAACTGCAGAAAGAACCAGAATGGTAACAAATGTAATTAAAAGTCCAAATCCTATAATGGTATGCACTCTGTTTTTCGTAGTGATGGGGGCATCATCGCCCATAAAATCAAATCCTGCCCAATAATACGGATGCCTCACCAACGGATCCGATTGATTCAGAAAATCGAGTTTGGCCTTTCGCAGTGCGTCGGACTTATGCTCTCCGGCGGCTAAATAGCGATAGAATTGCGGCATGATGACACTCGATGTATAATCATTGGCATCCCAGATGCTCACGACAACCGAACGGGTACCGGCATTCCTGAAAGCCCATGCCAGGTTAAGATTCCCTTCGCTTTTATTTTTAGCGCCAACGGCCGATTTACAGGCGCTCAACACTACCAGTTGTGATTTTAACTGAAGGTTCAGGATTTCATAAAGGTTGAGGTTCCCGTCGAAAGAAGAACCGTTGGATAAATTATTGAATGCCAATGATATGAATTGTTGATTCCCCTCTCCTCCGATCCCATGGGTCGATAAATGGATGATATCGTACCGAGGCGCCAGTTGTTTGAATTGGTTTTTTGTGGCGCCATAACCCGCGACAAGGGTGGAGGGGAAAATCCTGCTGATCTGTTGACATTCTTTCCGTGCCCCGGGAAGATCGATCATGGCGGTGTCGCGCAGTGTGACCTGGGCAAGCCTTGTCTTCAGTTTATTGTTGAATTTCGGGGCCATGGCAAGCAAGACCGGTTCGTTGACAGGTTTTTTTTCCTGGTCATACCAGGCTGTAAGGGAAAAAACTTTCTGGGTCACCATGCGTGAGAGCAGGTACCGGCGTTGCAAGTCCTTTTCAGTGATGCTGACGGTTAAAGCTTCGAAAGGGATCAGCCAGGTATCGGGAGAAGGAACGATGATCAGCGACCGTTTCCCTTCCAATAAACCGGTAAAAGAGGCGAACAGCTTCCGGTACAGGGCAAAGCCCAGGGAATCAATCTTCCTTTCCGGTGTAGCCGGGCTTTTCAGCATATCGATGAAACGGGTCAGACCGGGATAGAGTTCCTTGCCTTTGAGGGTTGTCCACCGGACTTTGTCACGGGTGATCATCAACAACGAGAATTCATCGGGTGTATAATAATAATCGGGAAAAAACTCAGAGAGATAAAAAATGGCCTCATCCCGGCGAAGGCGTTCCTGCACCTTTCGTGCATCAAGTTGAATATCGTTAATATTCCTCCAGTTTCCCCGGTTCTTTTGAGAAAACCAGTAAAAGCTCTGGTCCAGGGCAATTTTTTTATCGATCAGAGTGTTTTCGAGTTTCTTTTTTTGTTCCTTCGAAACAGTCGTCACCAACTGACCGTTCAACTCATTGATTTCTTTATGTAACCGGACTATATCCGGTGGAAGATCGCCAATGTCTGAATCCTGGCTCTCTTCCCCCGTCAGTTGCATCCGGAAGACCCGTTGTGTATTCCTGTATTTTTCCAGGTAGCTGATGGCGGCGGAGAGGTATTTGGAGTCGGGATCGATCGCGTACATTTCCAGAGCATGGTCAGCATAGCTGAAATAGAGGTTGGACCGGGCCTGTTCAAAAGCCAGACGATTATCCTGGTTAGCGATGCGAAGCCTTTGCCGGAAAGAAAAAGCGGCTGCCAGGCTGTCGCATTGCAAAACAGTTTTCAGCAAGATTGGACGGAGGGCAGGATGTTTTTCAATGGCCTTTATCAGGTAGCCGGATTTATATGCATATACTAATCGCAGGTAACTGTTTTGCGCGTTGTCGATATCCAACGGATTATCGAGGTAGGAGCTCTTATTATATCCGGGAAAAAGGTAAAAATAGGTCCTTTGAAAGGTTTGAAGTGCCCGGATATAATCCCCCTGGCGGGCAAAGAAATCAGCATAGTTGAACCATGACATCACGGTTGTCATGCGGATTTCGCCGCGGGTTTTCGCGATCCGTTCGAAAATTTCCGTGTACAGCGCCGCGGCTGCCTGGAATTTCCCTGCATCTTCCAGGATGTTGCACAGGTTGTTCAGGCATTTAACTGACTGAAAGTTATTCTTTCCATACTTTGCATCGAACACCGCAAGTGCTTTTTTCAGATAGAACACGGCGGAATCATGGCGTGCAAAACGTTTATGATACAGGGCAAGATACCTGTAAACGTTGCCCATCTCGAGGTTGTCAGGACCTCCGGTTTTTTCCCTGATCGCGCGAGCAGTGTGCAGGTAATAATAGCTAGTGTCTTTGTCTTTAAAACTTTCATGGTAGGTACCAAGCCATTCATAGATATTGGCGGTGTTGGGATGGACAAAGCCAAAACGGGCGACCGACAACCGGAGGGCTTTCTGAAAATACTCCTCGATTATGGAAGAGTTTGAAGCGATAAATCCGATAATGGCGAGGTTCAGGTAAAGATTGCCTACCTGCTGATGGTCAGGACCTAACGCTTTGACGGCCTGTGGGATATTTTCACGGATGATGGTTTCTGCTGTATCACATTCATGTTGCCAGTAATAGCATTCCACCACGTTGTTGATCATCCTGAACCAGACCGAATCGTGCCGCGGGTATTGGCGGAGGAGGGTCGTGTAGATTCTGAGAGCCGGCACAAATTGTAATTCCGAGAATAAGCGGTCGGCTGTTGAGATCGCTTCACGGTGGTTTTTATCAACCGGATTTTTACCTGTCAGCGATTCGCCGATGGCCCCGTGAACAGCCAGGATCATGAATAACCACGTAATGATGGCACATGGACAGGTTTTCAAGGAGTGTCAGTTGATGGCTTTCAGTAATTCGGTGGCTTTTCCCTGGTAAGGGTTGGGTGTGGCGACGATTCTTTTCAGGACATCGGCAGCCTCAGTCTTTTTGTCCATGCGGATCCAGGCTAGCGCCAGGTACCATTGGGCAGGACTGGCAAAGAGGCTGCCTCCCCGGATGACGAATTCCAGTAGCTGAATGGCTATGCCGGTGTCTTTTCCGGATGCCAGCAGGGAGTTGGCAAGGTAAAAACCAAGGGTGTCATCTTTGGGATTCAAAGCATTAAGTTTCGTGAAAATGGAAATGGCTGTATCGTAATTGGCATCGGCATAAACGATGAGCCCCGCCTGGAACAATGAATCATGGGAGGTCGGTCCTCGGCCGCTTTTAACGGTGAGGATATCGGGATAGGGGGTAAAATATTCTGAAAAGAGCGATTCAGTGTTTTTTTGTTTCTGTTTGTTGATGAATAATATTGAGATCCCTACCCCAAATAAGATCACTACGACGGCAGCAGCAAGCATTGTGTTTCGCTTGTAAACTGTCCGAAAAAGGGATAGTATGGAAGATGTTGCCGGTTCGGCCAATCCAACATGGTTGTTGAGCAGTCGTTGTACTGTGAGGATTTTTCTTTTACAGACCAGGCATTCTTCGCCATGACGGGCCACCGGCTCGGGAAGGGCAACCACGTTGTTTTCAGAGAGGGCATCGACCCAAAGGGCGCAGGCCTCCTCGTTCAGGTGTCCGTCAGGGTCAAACCAACCAGGTGGGGTTTTCATGCTTTAATGGTATGTTAGTATTAGATGAATTGTCCAGTCCGTTTTGGATATTCTGATGTTGGTTCATGCAAAAATATTCATAAAGATATTGAAACGTATCACGGGTAAAAGCATGTTCGGGGGGATCTCCGTTGAGCAGGTCTATGATTTGCAACATCCGTTCATCGGTCCACTTGCGGATTGCGTCGTCGGTGGTGGAAGTCTGTCGTGTGAGATGGAAAATAGTGTTAAGATGTTGATATACAACCGTTTTAGTCAGTTTTCCCTGATGGTTATTAAGCGCAGCCAAATGTTTTTCGATCTCCGGTCGGAGGTCTGCAGAGATGGGGGATGGAGAGAGGTCTTCCAGGGTCAGTGGGATGTGAAAAACAGCTTTAAAACAGAGTTCCATTCGTTTTCGATCGCGTGGATATGTTCGCAGGATCATTTCCAACTCCCCGATGGTATCATTTATTACCAATTGAGAGGAGGCGTCGGAGAGGATTTCAGGCAGATTTAGGGCGGGGTCGGTATTGGTTTTTGATTTTTGGAAAAGGGTAAATGGGATAATTCGCCGGCGATGGCGGTAATCGGCATTCCATAACTCGCTGCACAGGTGGACGACCACCACAGAAAGGTAAGTGGTAAACTTTGCCTTTCCTTTGTAATTACCAAGGATATTTTTTTCTCTTACCAGGAGGAGTTCATTGATTTGTTGTGCTACTTCTTTCTCATGGTCGAGGTAGAACATGCCCTTGTGAATCAGAAAATTGCGGATAATTTTCCCAATCAGCGAGAGGTGCGAAAGAAAATAGTCGCCTGGGGGCATCGCCGGGTCTTTTGGATGAGAAGTGGCTGTCGGGCCTTTTCATAACACAGGGTAAAGTTAGATAATATTCAGATAAACCAAAAAAAATTCAGAGCTTTAATGTTTGATGATTCTGATCGTTTCAATGACATCAGTATAACAAATGATAAGGATATAAATTCCAGATGGGTATCCTGCCAGAGAGAATTTGTAGTTCAATAGATTTTGCCTGGTTTCCCTGAGAACCACCTGTCCCAACGAATTATACAGTTCAAACACAACAGAGTTGTTCTTACGTTTACCCGGATCTATGACGGTTATAGTGCCGTTGGTAGGATTCGGAAAGACTGTAATGCGTTTCTTTCCCATGGTTATTGTTGTTTCTTGCTGATCAGTCATGGATTACACCATGGCAGACTTTTCCCTATTTCCGCAGATTACATCGCCGGCTATTCAGGCTGTGAAATGACTGCCTGAAAATGCCCTGGTTTCCGGCAACACGTTGATTTTTTGTCCGGTCAACAAGGTGACAGCGAAGATGTTTGTTGGTAGATGACCTTCCATTGGTTGTCTTTCTTGCTGAAAATGAATGTGATCCCAAACTTATCTGCTTTTAATTGCACATTTTGTTTAGTCATCATTTCAAATCTGCCAAACCATGAATAAATCACAATATTAACTGGCAAAAATCTGAAAGCTTCTTTGACAGGCATAACTTTCAAGGAAGAGAGCGTCATAAACCAATTTAAGTGTTCTTTTTTAGCCGTTTGAAAGTTGACCGTTACACCGTCGAGTGAAATCACCTGACTACCATTTTCTTTACAAAATATCTTTGCACTCTGTCATCGGTGTAAGTAATCCTGAGCGTGTACATACCAGGGATAAGGTCTTTTGTATCAATTTTCAGGGTGTATTTTCCTGGCTTCATCTCGTCATTCAGTACGATCCCAGAATTTATGCCGATGCTGTTAACAACAACAGCGGAAACATGGCCCGGCCTTCCAATCGTGAAGTCAAGATAGGATAAGGTTTCAGAGGGATTGGGATATATTTCACCAATCTGAAATCCATCGCTATCATTCTGATTTATGGGGATGATATTGGCTCCGGCAATTTTCAGTTCATAAGGCGACTCAATCGTACCTGATTCGGACAGTGAAGAAAATTCCATCCGGTTATTTACTTCATACATGGTCTTTTCTTTCGAGAGGTAGACCCTGAATCTCAACTGATCTCCGTTTTCGATGTCAGACCCTACACTTAGAAATATATGTCCATCAAGACCCGGAACCGGTGATGCCATCCCCCTACATTCATCGCCGCTGTAGACATAAACGATATCGCCCGGGTCGGTTGCCCTTATGTTGCCCGATAATGCAATTGCTGCGATGATTTGCATGGTATACTTCGGGTTTAAACCAGGGTAGTCGCCCGTTGGTGACAGCGTAAATCTTGTATTATCCTCACTTGCCGGTTCCGGCACCGATTGATCAAAACCTGTAGGATAATTCAATACCGACGAATTAGATAAGGATATGATATACCCTTTACCCTTTTTCAAAGTGGTCAGACTCCCGACCCATTGGCTGCCGGTATACACAGAAAAAGTTGTTTGCGCTTCCATCCGGTCGTTCATTACCGGCGCCGGTATAATGCCTCCTAAAGCAGTATTGATTGGGAGATCTACCTGAGGCAGATAACCAATCCAGGGATATCCGCTTCCGATGGTAATGGGTAACATGGGTACAGGTTGTCCGACAACACACCACTTCTGCTGTGCACATAATTTTAGCTTGTACATAGCAGCGGGGTTAATCGTTTTAAGACTCCCCACCCAGTGACCCGAATAATAGACCGCAAAGGCTTGTTGTCCGATGATCCGGTCGTTCTCACAGACATTCAATCCTGAAAACAGTGGATCCAGAGCCATGGATCCCGGATTGACGTTAACAGAGAACCAGGTGTAACCAGCTCCGAAATCGATACATAATTCGATCAATCCGCAATGTAATTCGAACGGATCGGTTAAAGTGCCTATTTCAGAAGGATCGATGAAAGTGATGGTTTCTGCAATCGGACATTCCTCGCAAGAGGCTGACTTCCAAGCCTTGAAGGTGACTGCCTCGCCCGACTGGATATTGGAGGTAATAGTCAGGAAAACAATACCATTCATTGAAGGAACCGGGTGGGCCATGCCTCTGCATTCTTGGCCGACAAAAGCGCCTACTGCATCATACGGATTGATGGATAGAACGCTGGAAAGGTAAAGATTTGCAATTACATGCATGGAGTATTGCTGGTTTTGTACGGGTTGCCAGGAGGGCTCACACGGTCCGGCGGCTTTCTGTATTATTGCAACCTGTACCGGGTCCGCTCCTGAAACTGTCACGGTTATAGTGGCCGTTCGTGCCGTTTGCAACGTGTTAACCGTGTAATTGGCCTCGATCGTGCCATTCCCGTTTCCGGTTGGCGTCACCGTGCACCAGGCCTGATTGCTCGAGGCCGTCCAGGGACAATTAGAAACAACAGTGTAGCTTACCAGGCCTTCAGGAGAGGCAGGAACAACCTGGCTGGCAGGTGTGACTGATAGTGTACAAATTACCTGAGTAGGATATACTGTGATCACGTAGGATGAATTCGGTCCCGTACATCCACTGGCGATCGGTGTGATGGTCACCGTCGCCGACACCGCCGCCGCTCCGGTATTGGTTGCGATAAATCCAGGCACATTACCTGAACCGGTTGCCTGCAATCCAATTGAAACGTTGTTGTTAATCCAGGAAAAACCGGTTCCGGACACAGGACCGGAAAGATAGGTAACTGGTGCAACATCTCCATTATAATAATTCTGGTTGACCACTGTAGTTACTATGGGTGTCGGATTGACCACAATGGTAAAGGTCAAGTCAGGTCCGGTACAGCCATTGGCTGCCGGAGTGATTGTAATCAATGCGATTGACGGCGTTGTCCCGGTGTTAATAGCAACGAAACCGGGAATGTCTCCTGATCCGGAGGAGGGCAGGCCTATGGATGGATTGCTGTTTGTCCAGGTAAAGGTGGTTCCTGCGACAGGACCTGTCACTGAAACGGATGGGGTTGCTTCACCGTTGCAATAGTTCTGGTTTGTAATTGGATTGACAGTTGGGAGTGGTTGTACTGTAACAGATTTTGTTGCGGTACCGGTGCCACAACCGTTTGGATGGAGGTAACTCACACTGACCGTCTGAGAACCAAGGCTGGTCCATGTGACCGTGATGGCAGGGGTTCCGGACCCCGAGGTTATGATCCCTCCCGAAGATACCGACCAATTGTAAAACGACATTCCCACTTCGGTACTGTAAATGATGCCGGTTGTATTGACACATGCTACTGTTTGACCTGTGATGGTGGGAGCAGGCAATGGGTTAACGCTTACATTCAGGGGAGGTGATTCAGGCCCGGTTCCGCAAGAATTCGTGCCTCTTACTTTGATCGCGCCTGATAAGGCACCGGATGTACAGGATACTGTAATTGAATTGGTGTTCCCGCCCGCGATGATGAAAAAGCCCTGCGGAAGCGTCCACTGGTAGCCTGTTGCATTCCCGATGGGGGCGCTGTAATAGTTTATTCCTGTTTGACCGGGACAGACCGATGTGGGGCCGGCAATAGGGTTGCCGGGATGAGGTAGACATGTTGTGATTTCGAACGAATCGCTCACAACTGAGCTAAAGGTCTTCAGACTGTCTTTAAAATGATAGTTGATGATATGACTACCCGTCGATAAAGCAGGAGTTGCAACGGAATCAATCAGATGAAAATACTTAACAGGAGTGGATAAGTTGATCATTGTTGCCGAAGAAAAATCATTATCAAACCAGTATCGGTATGCGATTATTTTATTGTTGATTGCTGATGTTACCTGATCTTTCATGAAATACTGGGTAAGCACCGCACTCCATTCGCCCATGCTGTCCTTAAACCGAAAGTGGAGCAGATGAAAACCGACAGGAGTGGAGCTAAGATCGAGATTGGCGTTTAGGTAAAAATACTGTGACGGTGTTACATTCTGTACGATCTTATTGCCGTAACCGCCGTCTACCCAATATTCATATGCAACGATCTGTTTGGGTACAATTACATTCTCAGGATACTTCATAAAATATTGGGTGAGCACACTGCTCCATTCACCCGTATTGTCTTTGAACCTAATGTTCAGTAAGTGAAACCCGGCACTATATGCGCTCAAGTCAAGAGTAGTGTTCAAGCGGTAATATTGTGAAGGAGTAACACTCTGGCTTACTCTGCTGCCATATCCGTTATCCACCCAATACTCGTATGCCATGATCTGTTTAGCAACAGACACATTCTGAGGGTATTTCATAAAATACTGGGAGACCACACTGCTCCAGACGTTCGCGGTATCGGCAAACCGGATGTGAAGCATATGAAATCCTTCGCTGACCTGGCTTACCGGAAAGGTTGTAACAAGATGAAGGTTTTGTGTAGGAGTTATTGAAGTAACCACCTTGCCGGTAATGTTATCGTCCACCCAGTATTCATATTTCTTAACCTTGTTCTGTGCCTGCAGAGCGCCAAAGATATGCAGCATGATGATCCATACCAGTATCTTTTTCATTTCCTTTGGGTTTAGGTCGTAATGAAACCTTTCGTATTATATACCAAATCGGGTCTACCGGTCCTGGGCTGAGACTTTCATATCGACCGACAGATTACCGGTAGGGCTGACTACTGTACCGATGTTTTTACTGCCGATATGTGGATTAAAGGGCATGGCAGCCTCTTTATATGGGTATAACGTTCCATAAATTCCAAGATCGGTGCCGTCGGTGCCATAATTTTTAGCAGGGCTTGAAGATAGTAAGTGATAGTTATTGGCATAGGAAAAGTTCGTGGTGGTGGCGTTTACAAAAGTGTTCACGGCCATTTGATCCGAAAGATTATTGTTGCAGACGTTGGTCGATCCGCAGTTATAATTTCCTCCCCCCAGAATGCTTGTGGTACAAAAAAGATTGTTGTTGTACACGGAATTGCTCCCCAAGGAAATCGTATATGAAGTGCTCGCAATGATGATATTATTGTTGATAATACTGTTGTCAACATTAAGTGAGGAACTGCAATAGAAAATATTATTATTGAAGACAGCCGGGGATGAATAATATAATCCTGACCTGAAAATATTTTTTTCAAACAGAATGGATGAGACTTCCCCATACACTGATGGATCAATGACATTTTCACGAACGATGATCCCCTGAGACGTTGATGTACCACTGTAATTCAGGTACAACGATACGATATAACATCGTTCTATACGGTAGTTGTTTACAGTCTGGTTATTGGCAGTAGTCCCGAATGATATACTATTCAACTTACATCCGCTGATGGAACCGTTGTCGGCGCCGGTAATCAAGGTAATATAACTGACAATGGTTGGATTTGTGGCTATGGTAGAATCGGGATAATGACCCGCTCCCACGATAGTCAGTTTTTTATTAATGATTACCTGTGATGCAGGATTAATGCCGCCTCCCGGTAAATAGATCGTATCCCCGGCTGCCGCTGCAGTGACCGCGGCCGTAAGATCTCCGTAAAATGCAGCATTCCCGTTGTGCATGACGGTTATTTTTGACACCTGTCCCATCGTCGCTTGCGCGAAAATCATAACGAATAATGCCATGAGGCATGTTAGTTTGAATTCGATTTTCATGATTTTGAGTTTTTCACCGATTTAAATCTAAAGAACAATCATTTTCAATGTTTTAATCCAGCCGTCACGATTGACGCAAATGAGGTAAATGCCCGGCGACTGATCCTGCAATGAAACCTCAAGTATACCTGTGTTTTGTGATCGCCGCGTAAACACCTCTCTACCGTTCATATTCAATATCCTAACTGTTGTCCATTCATCGGGTACCGGATTCGAAAATTCTACCAGGAACCTTCCCTCGGAAGGATTCGGATAAATTCTGACCCATTTGTCGGCGCCACCGGTCAGCGCATCATTCTCCTGTTCTCCTGCCGTTCTGATGGGTGAGTAGGAATATGAATTGCAATACATTCCGGTGGTAGTGATGGACCCTGAAAGGAATCCTCCCGGGGACACCGTGACTCCGGGCAAGAGTCGTATTTTTTCACCGGCGATGAAACGGGCAACTCCGCCGGGTTGAACGGTAAATGAGGTTCCGTTACCCGCTACTGTGATGGTCTGATAGGCATTAAAACACCGGTTTTGTCCATCTAAAATGTTAATTCCATACACTGAAAGGCTATTTTGGATCAGGTATGTGATGATGAACGGATCGGTCATGGTACCCAGTTCACCCGAATTCTGAAAGGTAACGATCTCATTTGCATCGACAATTTCATCGGTGTTATGCAGATAGATTTTAAATGTAATAGCCTCGCCCGACTCTGTATTTGATCCTACACTGAGGAACAAAACACCTCCAAGAGATGGAATGGGGCTGGCCACACCCCGGCACTCTGAACCGGCAAAGGCTCCGACTACATCCAATGAATCAAGGGAATATATGCCCTGGGCGATCTCAATTTTCCCGATCACACTCATGTTGTACCTTGGGTTAATCAGAGGGTTCCAATTGGGTGGTCCGATTATTCCGGCCTGTGTAATATCAATCGTTACGGGGGGCACTCCCGGCGAAGCAATAGTTATGGTAGCTGTTCGTGTTGCGCTTGATGTATTGGCCGAACAAGTAACCGTGAAGGTGCCGGAACCAACCCCCGTGGCGGGCGAAAGTACGCACCAGATTTGGTCGCCCTCAGCCGTCCAGTCACATCCATCGGTAGCGGAAACTGTAAAAGAAAAGGAGCTACCGGGAGAAGGAAATTGATGAAATGACGGCAAAACCGATAAAGTACACGACGGGCCGCCATATGTGAAAATATAGGGATTATCCAGGGTTCCTACTTCAGAATAACTCTGAAAAACAAGCGTCTGGTTTGCGTCGTATATCTGATTTTCCGAAGCCAAGAAAATCTTGAATGTGATTTGTTCGCCCGAGATTTGATCGGAACCGATCGAAAGAAATAAAAGTCCATTCATTCCGGCAACAGGAGAAGCAACTCCACGACACTCTGAACCGGCAAAAGCGCCTACGAGGTCGTTTTCATTCAATGAAAAGCCTCCACCCGAAAGCTGGATTTTTCCGACAACGCTCATCGAATATTGAAGATTTGGCTCCGGGCCCCAGTTTGGCTGCGAAGGTGCAGCTGCCTGTGTAACGGTGAAAACAAAAGGAGTAGGAACTTCGGGTCCGGCTATGTAAACATTTGCCGTCCGTTGAGTATTGGTCGGATTTTGAATGAATGTTACGTTGAGTAACGCATTCCCGGATCCAAAAACAGGTAACACGGTGAGCCATTCGGCATCATCGGCAACCACCCAGTCGGTATTGGCGGTAACGCTGAAAACCGTTGATCCGGCAGTATAGGGGACAGATTGATTGAGCGGACTGACCGTGATGAACGGGCTGTCGGCAACCTGAAAATTGAACCGGAAATTACTGGGATAGGAATAATGTTGTTTGTTTCTGACTACCAGTACGGTATCATTGCCCGGCGTTCCGATCTGTGCCGAAAAAGTCACCAGTGTTGAGTCGGTCAGCATCAGAGTAAAAATGGCAGGCTGAATATTGAACCAGGGTTGCGGAACATATTCGAAATGATTTACACTCATCGAATCAAAATAGTAATATTGATTATCGTCATCCCAGTAAAAATATGCCGGACTTTTACACCAGTAAGAGTATTCGTAGGGTTCGTTAACGTAAATTTGTTCGTTGAAGTTATAAAGATTTTGCGCCGGGGAAGTGGTTACAGTCAGGGTCAGGGTCATATCTGACCAATTACCATTCTGATCGTTAATAACGGTTGTGTATATGCCTGGTGTAACGGGAGCCGTGAATATAAAATCGACCTTAGTGGCAATGCCATCGGCATAGTCGGTAAACTGGGCGGGTGATATTTCAAGCCAGTCGACCGGAGGATTCTCAACCAGGGAGGCCGACAAGGCATATCCATTTGTTCCAGTCGCCCAATAGTATAACGATCCCGTAAAGGAATTTCCAGGAGTCAGTTCAACGTCGTAGAAATCGATCCCTGAAGAATGATCGGAGAAAGAGGTCAGGACTAATGCATTTCCTTGTATATCTATGGTCCCGAACCCCGTTCGTTGTTGCAGGGTGTCGGAGAGCATTCGTTCCGGTGTTTCAACCAGGGCGAAATTAATATTGTCATCGGGATATGCGGCGACTCCGACGAAGAAAAAAAATAGCAACAGCATGCATGAAAACGGTTTCATCGCCAAATTTTTAAGTGAATCACCAGACAATCATTTTTTTCGCGTAAATCCTTTGGACACGCTCATCTGTGTATGTGATCCTGAGCGTGTACATGCCGGGGATGAGGTCCTTCGCATCAAGATTAAGCGTATATTTTCCGGGATTTAATTCACCATCCATCACTAAACCCTTGATCACCCCGATATTGTCAAGAATAACAGCGGAGATATGGCAGGGCCTTACAACCGTGATGTCAAGAGAGGATAAAGCATCGAAGGGATTGGGATATATTTCGCCAATCTGAAGTTCATCGTTCCCGGCCTGAATGATCGGAACGGCATTGGCTCCGGCCAGGTCAAGTTCATAGGGCGCTTCCATGTTCCCGGTTTCAAGCTGCGAAGAAAATTCCAGGGTATTTTTTATTTCAAATAATGTATTGTCCTGAGCAAGAAAAACCTTGAATATCAATCTTTCGCCCGATTCATTATCGGAACCGACTGTCAAAAATATCTTTCCATCCAGGCCCGGAACCGGTCCTGCCATCCCCCGGCATTCGTTGCCGCAATAGACATAGACAACATCTTCAGGATCGGTCGACAATAACTCACCGGCCTTTGTGACTGTAGCAATGATCTGCATGTTGTACTGAGGGTTGACCCTGGGATAATCGCCCGTGGGTGAAAACGCCATTGCGGGGGTTTCACCAGGTTCTACGGGTACCTGATTATCAAATCCGGTGGGATAGGTGAGGGTTGAAGGGTTGGCAAGGTGAATGACGTATCCTTTCCCCTTTTGCAGAGTCGGAAGGCTTCCTACCCATTGGCTTCCGTTATTGACGGCAAAGGAGGTCTGCGCGTTAAACCGGTCGTTGAGAACGGGGGCCGGTACAATACCAGTCAGGGCTGTATTGATGGGCAGATCGCTCTGTGGCAGATAACCGATCCAGGGATAGCCGCTTCCGATGGAAATGGGAACGATTGGCACCGGGGCCCCGACTTTGCACCAGGTTTGTGAGGTGCATAATTTTAGTTTGTACATCGCAGTCGGACTGATGGCGGTAAGCGACCCAACCCATTGGTTTCCGTAATAGGTGGCAAAGGTTTGCTGGCCGATGATCCGGTCATTCTCACAGGCATTCAGGTTATCGAACAAAGAGTTCAAGGCCATGGCCCCGGGATCAATATTGACCGAAAACCAGGTATATCCAGCCCCGAAATTGATGCACAGTTGCACCGATCCGCAATGGAAAGCAAATGGATCGGTAAATGTGCCGATTTCCGATTGATCGACAAAGGGTAATGTTTCCGCTATCGGGCACTCCTCGCAGGTGGCCGACTTCCAGGCTTTGAAGGTCACGGTTTCACCTGAGGCAACATTCGAGGTGATGGTCAGGAAGATCAGGCCATTCATTGCCGGTACCGGGTAAGCAATACCCCTGCATTCCTGTCCGACAAAAGCGCCAACCGCATCGCCGTCATTGGTAGTCAGAACGTTGGAGATATACAGGTTCGCAAGCACATTCATGGAATATTGCTGATTTTGAACGGGCTGCCATGGTGGCGAACACGGAGACGCTGCCTCCTGGGTTACTGTGACCAGTATCGGATTCGTTCCAGGAACGGTAACGGTGATGGTGGCCACACGCGGACTGGTGGTGGTATTAACGGCATAATTCGCGTTAATTGTACCGTTCCCCGATCCCGATGGGGCTACCGTACACCATGTTTGGTTGCTCGAGGCTGTCCAGTCGCAGTTGGTGGTCACATTGAAGGTGGTCGACCCGGTTGGAGTTGCTGCAACATTCTGGTTTGAAGGGGTCACGCTAAGCGTACAGGGCATGGCTGCCTGGGTTACCTTAACCATTACCGGATTGGCTCCCGGGACAGTAACGGTGATGGTGGCCGTGCGCGGAGTTGGCAAGGTATTAGCCAAGTAATTAGCGCTGACATATCCATTCCCGGATCCTGTAGGGGTTATCACCATACACCACGTCTGATTACTGGTCGCTGTCCAGGAACAATTCGAAACAACATTGTAACTGACCGATCCTCCGGGAGAGGCTACGACATTCTGGTTTGAGGGGGTCACAGCAAGTGTACAGGTAACAGTGGATGGATTAACCGTGATAGTGTATATCTGAGAAATCCCCAGACATCCGTTAGCGGATGGTACAATTGTGACAGTTGCGACGGCTGGAACAGAGCTGACATTTGTGGCAAGAAATCCAGGAATATTGCCAGTTCCACTTGCTCCCAATCCAATGGAGGGATTACTGTTGAGCCAATTGAAACTTGTGCCGGTAACAGGTCCTGATAATGGTGTCATTGGCGCCAGGTCGCCATTTATATATACCTGATTAGTTATTGAATAAACCGATGGAGTGGGATTTACCATAATGGTATACGATGATACCGGCCCAATACAACCATTGGCAGTTGGAGTGACGGTAACAAGAGCGAAAACAGTCGAAGCGCCTGTATTTGTGGTAAGAAATCCTGGCACATTACCGGTGCCGCTCGCCGCTAATCCAATCGACGGATTACTGTTAATCCAGGTATAAACTGTTCCCGGTACCGGCCCACTTAATGTTGTAGATGATGCCAATTCTTGATTACAATAGGTCTGACTACTGATAAAGTTAACTGACGGCAGTGGTTTTACCAATACTGATTTAATGGTTGGATTGATGGCGGCACATCCGTTTGAACTCAAATAATTAACTGTAATTGTATGAGTTCCCGGAAGAGCCCAATTAACTGTTATTTGATATGTCCCTACGCCGGAGGTAATAACTCCTCCTGGGGAGATAATCCAATTATATCCGGTCATTCCGGATTCGGTGGTATATACAACGCCCATTGTATTCTCACAAACTTCTGAAACACCTGTTATGGTAGGAACAGGTAATACATTTACAGTTATTGTTTTAACGGTTGAATTTGCCGCACGACATCCTGTTGAACTCGTATAATTGACACTTACAGTATGTTGGCCGGGGGTATGCCAGGTTACAGTAATACTGCTTGTTCCGGCCCCGGTATTTATTGTTCCTCCGGCCGACACCGACCAGGAATAATTCGACATCCCTGATTCGGTTGAATAAACATTTCCAGGAATCCCGATGCATGCTGAAGATTGCCCTAACAAACCGGGGACAGGCAGCGGGTTTACCATGACATTAAGTGGCTGAGAATTTGATCCAACCCCGCAACTATTTACACCTTTTACCTTGATCGAACCCGAAACAGCATTGGAAGTAAATGTAACTGTGATCGAATTGGTATTACTCCCGGAAGTAATTGCAACACCGGAGGGAACTGACCAAATATAACTAACCGCATTCTTTATTGGGGGACTGTAATAACTGACTCCCTCCTGGCCAACGCAAACCGATGACGGACCAACAATTGGTTTTCCCTGATGCGGTAAGCATGAAGTAACTGAAAATAATCCATTGACGACACTGCTATAAGTTCGGAGGCTGTCTTTGAAAATGTAGTTTATGGAATGAAGACCTATAGTTAAAAATGGGGTTTCTACAGAATCTATCAAAGTAAGGTACCGGACATGCTGTGGTAATTCAATAGTCTCAGCGGAGGTAAAATTATCGTCAAACCAATATTTGTAGGCAACATTTTTGTTGGTATCCTCAGTGATGTTTTTATACTTCATAAAAAACTGGGTAATGACGCCACTCCATTGGCCGGAATTGTCTTTAAAACGCATATTCAGCAAATGAAACCCGAGTGAACTGGAACTCAGGTTAAGGTTCGAATTAAGCTGATATGGTTGAGAAGGAATCACATTCAGGAGCGTTTTTCCGGCATAATTATCATCAACCCAGTATTCATAGGCCACTACTTGTTTATTAACAGAGGCGTTTTGCGGGTATTTCATAAAAAATTGTGTCAGAACGCCACTCCACACATTCTGGCTATCAGCGAACCGTAGGTTGAGTACATGAAAACCATCACTGACCTGACTCAGCGGGAGGTTAGCATTAAGAGTAAAGGTTTGTACAGGAGTAATTGACGTGACTACCTTTCCGGACACGTTATCGTCGACCCAATACTCATACATTTTTATATTATTCTGTGCCTGTACCACATAGAAAATATGCAGCAGCATGAACCATAACAAAATCTTTTTCATGGCTTTGGCATTTAGCGTGGTTGAGCAGATACCTTGATGGTTACCGGCAGATTACCTGTTGGGCTCAGGACCGTTCCGATGGTTTTTGAGCTGATATGAGGATTAAATGGCACTGCTCCATCTTTATACGGGTACGGGGTTCCAAAAATACCGACATCGGTTCCATCGGTTCCGGCATTGACACCGGGACTGGTCGGTTTTAAATGATAGCTATTGGAATATGCAAAATTCGAGGTAGACGCGTTGATAAAAGTATCTGTTGCAAATTGATTGGAAATATTATTATTACACGTGTTGGTTGCGCCGCACGCCACTGAGCCTCCACTGGATGCTGTGGTGCAGAATAAATTGTTATTGTAAAGATTGTAGGTTCCCAGGTTGATGGTATTGCTCGAGGTGGTAATTATGATGTTGTTGAGGAAGATAGAACCCTCGCCGCCAGTGTCAAAATTCCCAGTAATATAAAAAATATTGTTGAGAAATGTTGCAGGGTTATTGTAGCCCACGTTTGAACGGAAGATGTTTTTTTCAAAAACAGTAGGAGCTACAGCCACCCCCTGAATAGGATTAACTATTACATTTTCTCTGATAATTACACCCTGTGCGCCAAGAGTAGTCCAATTGCTAAAGTTCATCGAATAAATACAGCATCTTTCAATTCTATAGTTTAAAACATTACCGTCACCGGAATAATTAGTACCAAAAGAAAAACCATAAAGATAACACCCACTAATGCTTCCACTGTCCGCCCCCGTTTTTACATAAATCTGTATTGTGCTAAATCTAGTGGTATTCGTTGCAAGTGTTGAATCTGGATAATGTCCGCATCCGACAATTGTCAATCGTTTATCAATTACTAAATCACCTGTATTTAAAATATCTCCACCCGGGAGATAAATCGTGTCACTTGCACTGGCACCTGCTACCGCCGCATTGATTGTTGTATAAAAAGTCGAAGCTCCATTGTGAACAACGTTGATTTTTGCTCCGGCTTGTCCATTTGCAAACTGAATACTGGTCAATCCAATTATTAAAATAATCATGTAAATGTTTAATTTTTTCATGGCATCACTTTTTATGTTAATGGATAATTATTTCTGTCTGAGGGTATAATGAATGTATGTCCGTTGAATCAATGTTTCGCATAAAATCTAGAAATCTGTAATTAACATTTGTTCTCAGAATTCGTCTTGCTGGGAATTTAAAAAGTCAGTGGTTGACCAGTAATTCGGTTTCCGTTATTATATAGATACCCCAACCAAGCAGTTTTGGAGAAATTTCCAGATTTTTTTCAACCATTTCAAAAGTAAAGGATGAAAAAATCAAATTAAATAACCCAATTAGGGAATTTTCATGTTTGATAGTTATCATTTTGAAAGATACTTGTATTGAGGCATCGAAATACAATGAGTTCAAGGAGTGGTGTCATCTTTGACACATCGAACACTAAATTGCATGTTTGGTCTGCATTCTTCGATCTTTACTTTGTCACCTTTGTTATTAACAAAAACGTAATGAGGATTAAAGCTGAATTCCGGTTTTGTTGATGACCACCAAACAGCAATATGACCAACTCCCAAATTACCACCAATACCTACCCCAGTATTTAATCCTTGACCTGAAGGTATTGCAGTAAAACCACTACTATTGGTAGAAGTTCCTTTATCATCTACCCATCCATTTTTTGTTTTCATTTTACCCCCAGCTATTTTTGATCCGCCTAAAAAATCAAACAAAACTTTCCATTCTTTATCATTTGGTAAATGCCAACCTTGGGGACATGATTTCATAGCAGATTCCCACCTATAAAGTTTTCCATACTTTTCACATGCTAATGAGTCATCCTTATAGCACCAACAAAAACCTTTGGTCTGATAATTAAGATTTTGAGCCATCCAGGTCTGATCGCCAATTTTAACCAGACTGTATGTTTTGCCATCTCTTGAATCAACAAAAATGTCTGTTTCCTGGCCTTTTGCAGGATTGAATGAAATGGCAAGAATAATTAACAACATTGCATTCTTCATACTTCATCTTTTAAGTTAATTCTTTAACAATCCTTCTTTTAATTGCATATCAAATATCCATTTCAATTATATGGATGATCCATTCCGATTTTTAAATTCAAATTCAACAGTTGAAATGCAAGTGAAATATCAAATAACCAGACAAAATAGAAGAAACGCCATATTTCATTATTCTACCTGTTGCGCTGAATAAATATCCTATTTAAACTAATACTTACTCCACCAACCCGTTCTCAATCGCAAAACAGGTCAACAATGCAATGCTTTTAAGGTGTAGTTTTTTCTGTATGTTTTTTCGGTGTTTGTTGACGGTTTCGGGTTGAATGAACAGGCACGCGGCAATGTCGGTATAGCTCTGTCCACGCGCGATCATTTTCAGGATCTCCAACTCACGGGCAGTGAGATTTTTAATAGATGACATCGGATGGCTTTTCCGGAAATCATGATAAAATTCGCGTACATGGTCCATCTCAGCAATTTGTCCGAGATCTGACTGATGGCAGCAAATAAGATCCCTGTCATACTGTGATGCTCCATACTTTTTAAAAGTACAGAGGACCCATTCCAGACCCACTGTGTGATCCATAGACCGCATGAAGAATGAGACACTGTTGCAATCGCCCCCTGAAATCTTTCGGTATGCATTGAAAAATACCGGCTGATCATCACTGTATATATAATGCTCCACAAATGTTATGAGCGTTTCAGGAACAATTTCGTTTGATGAAAAATACCTTTTTGTCCAGTTAGCATTTCCCCATACAAGTTGTCTGGTTTCGGAATCAAAAATCCCTATCATTCCGGGAAAATGAAGAAACAGGTCTGTCAGCGACTCTTGAGAAAATTCCATGATGTCAGTTCTTATTTCTTAAATAGATGAACCTGACAGATTATTCTGGAGAAAAGAATTCAAATTTTTTACCGGATTGATTACTTCTCCGGTACAGACCAAAAATAAAAAAGAAAAGAATAGTAAAAGATAACCCAATTAGGGTATTTTTATGTAGAAGAGTCTATTATTATGAATTTATTCATGCTTGGATGCTACAGCTGGCCTTTGGCAAAATTATACAATGCCTTGAGCGTCGCATCAGGCGCCTCGATATAGCCCATGTGACCTGAATCGCGCAATAGGAGCACCTCGCTCCGGGCGGGTAAGGTGATCATCTCCCAAAGTTTGGGCAACGGTGCTTTCGAATCCTTCAAACCGAGGATAAATAGAACCGGTAAACCGGTTTTTTTCAGGAGCTCTGATTGGTCTTTCCGGTTTTTCATTCCTTCAAGTGCAGCGATGACCCCTTCCTTATGCATCTTTGAGGCCTGGTGGATCAGTTTTTCAATTTTCGCGGAATAGGTTTTATGCACTTCGATGGGGAACAGTCCGGGAATGAATTGTGCCAGGAAATTGAGTTTGTCCTTTCCGACAATATCGATAGTGCGGTTCCGGTTCTCTTTGTCGTCGGGTGAATCGGCAAAGCAATGTGAATGAAACAGGCAGAATCCGCATAGTTTCGCCGGATACTTCTCCGCAAAGGCAAGGGTCACATAGCCTCCCATCGAATGGCCCACCATGATCGCCTTCCCGGTCTTCAGTTTAGTCATGACAGTCATCACGACTTCGGCCATAAGTTCCATGGTATGAATGGTGTCGATGCATTCGCTCTTGCCGTGACCCGGCAAATCGATACAGATCACGCGGGATTTTTTAGCGAGTTTGGAGGCAAAGCCAGTCCAGATTTTTGAAGACTCGGTAAAGCCATGCAGAAGCACGACAGCTTTCCCTTTACCTTCATCGGTAAAGAAGATATTTTTCTTTTTAAATTTAATGTAGGCCATAATTTTAGTTCAAAATGCAAATGTCAAAATTCAAATCAGGCAATAGGCAATAGGCAGTAGGCAATAACAAAGTTCCGTTTTCCATTTTCCATTGTCAATTGTCCATTGTCAATTGTCCATTGTTCATTGTTTTCTCCACTTCGACGACAGTTTTGGGGATCGGTTTACCCAGGACGCGGTGTCCTTCGCGAGTGACGAGCACATCGTCTTCGATACGGATTCCACCGAAATCGCGGTAGGAGTCAACCACCTTGTAGTTGATGAACTCCGCCAGCTTGTTTTCCTTTTCCCAGATATCGATCAGGTCGGGGATAAAATAAATTCCGGGTTCGATCGTCATGACAAATCCTTCCTGAAGTTTACGTCCAAACCGGAGGGAAGAGAATCCAAATTCTTTACTGCGTATTGTCTCTTCATCATATCCAACGAGGTTTTCGCCCATTCCTTCGAGGTCATGCACATCGAGACCCATGGGATGTCCGAGACCGTGCGGGAAAAACAGGGTGTGCGCGCCTTTCCGGGCAGCCTCTTCAGGATCGCCTTTCATGATTCCCAGTGCAGTCAGTCCTTTTGCAATTTCAATAGCAGCCAGCAGGTGGATATCCCGGAACGGAATGCCGGGACCGACCGCTTCGATGGCTTTCAGGTTGGCATTCAGCACCACTTCATAGATTCCTTTCTGGCGTTCGTTGAATTTACCGCCAACCGGGATCGAGCGGGTAATGTCGCTCGAGTAATGCAAAGCAGTTTCACATCCGGCATCGACCACCATCATGCGACCCTCGGTAAGGACATTGCCATGAAGGTGGTTATGAAGTATCTGTCCGTTGATTGAGAGGATCACCGGGAAGGAGACCGGTCCGCAGTGGGTGAGGGCAATCCCCTCAATAACTCCGGCTATTTCGCTTTCGACCCTGCCTGGGTGAGCCATTTTCATTGCGGTTGTATGCATCAGCCAGGCGGTTTCGATCGCTTTTTCAATTTCCTCAATCTCGACCTGTTCTTTTCTCATCCGCAATTTTACGATAGCCTTGATCAAAGGTTCGGAGGTTCGTTTTGACAACTCAAGGTGGGGAATTCTCAACAGGTCGCTCAGCCAGAGGATGGTTTCGCCGCGGTAGGCAGGCGCAAAATGAACCGTACGGCCTGCGCTCAGGGCCTTTCCGATCATGTCGTTCAGGCTTTTCAGCGGAGCAGTACGTTCTATTCCAACGAGGGCTGCCTGTTCCTGCAAGGTCGGTAGTTGACCCATCCAGATCACATCGTCAATATCCGTGTCATTGCCGAAAAGGTAGTCAACACCTTCATCCAGGTCGATGATCCCGGCGAGATCGGGATGATCCAGTCCGAAGAAGTAGGAAAAATTACTATCCTGGCGAAAGGAATAGGTGTTGGAAGGGTAATTGAACGGAACTTCCTGGTTGCCTAAAAAAAGCACCAGTCCCCGGGTCATTTCAGCCCGCAGATTTTTACGGCGATTCTGGTAAACGGTAGATGAAAACATAATTTAGACTGTATTAGAATTGTGAATATTTTCAGTGTTAATTTTTTTTCCTCGAACTTTTCCTTCTAATTTTGAAACAGCGAACAAATTTATTAAAAGCTTGTTATGAATACATCTTTTTTACGTTTTTCTTCCATCACGAAAAAAATCTGGATGGCCTTTTTAGGAATTTTTCTGATGATCTTTTTGGTGGTTCATTTAGGGATCAACCTGTGTTTATTGCGAAGCGACGGAGGGGAATGGTTCCATGCCGCGGCTCATTTTATGGGGACGAACTATATCGTAAAAGTCTTCGAGTTTTTCCTGTTCGGCGGGTTCATCCTGCACATCCTGATCGGCATTATCCTGCAGGTTCAGAATTGGTTGTCGCGGCCGGTAAGGTATAAGGTCAGCAACAAATCGTACACCCCGTTTCTGTCGAAGTACATGATCTACACCGGGGCCATTGTATTGATATTCCTCATCATCCATTTCATGAATTTTTACTTTATCAAATTAGGATGGGTGGGCAATCCGCACATCACACCCGAAGGGGAACCCGATTTCTATCTGATTGCCCGCGACCTGTTTCAGCAACCGCTATATTCCTTTCTATACATTATTCTGATTGTAATTTTAGGATTCCACCTGAATCATGCTTTTCAGGCCGCCTGGCAAACGTTGGGGGTCAACCATCCGCAGTACAACAATTTCATCTCCTGGTTTGGATCCCTTTACGCGATCATTATTCCGGCAGGATTTATCATCATTCCCATTTACTTTTTATTTATCCGATAATCTCATGGCTGAATTAAATTCCAAGACGCCTAAAGGTCCTTTGGCGTTGAAATGGACCAACTACAAGGCGCATCAGAATCTGGTCAATCCCAACAATAAACGTAAGCTTGACATCATCGTTGTGGGTACGGGTCTGGCTGGATCGGCAGCTGCCGCATCACTGGGAGAGATGGGTTTCAACGTCAAGATTTTCTGTTATCAGGACAGTCCGCGCCGTGCACACAGCATCGCGGCCCAGGGCGGAATCAATGCCGCCAAGAACTATCCCAACGATGGCGACAGCATTTACCGGTTATTTTACGATACCATCAAAGGCGGCGATTACCGCGCCCGAGAGGCGAATGTTTACCGGTTGGCGGAGGTCAGCAACAACATCATCGATCAGTGTGTGGCTCAGGGGGTTCCTTTTGCCAGGGAGTACGGTGGTTCGCTTGAGAATCGTTCTTTCGGTGGGGCCCAGGTTTCACGTACTTTCTATGCGCGCGGGCAAACCGGACAGCAGCTTCTTTTAGGCGCATACGGCGCTTTAAGCCGCCAGATCAAACTGGGTACCGTGAAGCTTTTCAACCGCCATGAGATGATGGATGTGGTGATCATCGACGGAAAAGCACGCGGCATCATCGCCCGTGACCTGATCACCGGAAAACTGGAACGTCATTTCGGTCACGCGGTTGTCATCGCTACTGGCGGATATGGAAACGTGTTCTACCTGTCGACTAATGCTATGGGTTCGAACACCAGCGCTATCTGGCAGATCTTCAAGAAGGGGGCCTTCTTTGCCAATCCCTGTTTCACCCAGATCCACCCGACCTGTATCCCTGTTCACGGTGATTACCAGTCGAAGCTGACACTGATGAGCGAAAGTTTAAGGAACGACGGCCGCATCTGGGTGCCAAAGTTCAAAGAGGATGCGGAGGCGAACCGCCATGGAACGTTGAAGGCTAACGATATACCCGAGGATCGCCGTGACTATTTCCTGGAGCGAAGGTACCCGGCATTCGGGAACCTGGTTCCTCGCGATGTGGCTTCCCGGGCTGCAAAGGAACGCTGTGACGCCGGTTTCGGTGTGGGTGAAACCGGATTGGCTGTATTTCTCGATTTCAAAGATTCGATCGCAAGGCTGGGCCGGAATGTAATTGAAGAGCGGTACGGCAACCTCTTCCAGATGTACGAAAAGATCGTGGATGAGAATCCGTATGAAAACCCGATGATGATCTATCCTGCCGTACACTATACCATGGGTGGCACTTGGGTGGATTATGAGTTGATGACCACCGTGAAAGGATTGTTTGCCGCCGGAGAAGCCAATTTTTCGGATCATGGGGCCAACCGCCTTGGCGCCTCGGCGCTGATGCAAGGCCTGGCCGACGGCTATTTCGTACTTCCCTATACCCTGCAGAACTACCTCTCGGGCGAGATCAAAGTACCCAGGATGGCAACCGACACTGCGGAATTCGTTGAAGCCGAAAAAGCAGTAAGGATGCGCCTCGAAAGGCTGATGTCGGTAAAAGGCAACCGCAGTGTCGATCATTTCCACAAGGAGCTGGGAAAGATCATGTGGGAAAATGTGGGAATGGGCCGGACAGAAGCCAGGCTGAAAAAGGCTGTTGAGTTGATCCGTGCCCTGCGCGCCGAATTCTGGAAAGATGTCAAGATCCCCGGCAAGATGGATGAGCTGAATGTGGAGCTGGAGAAGGCCAACCGGGTCGCCGATTTTTTCGAGTTAGGCGAATTGATAGCGATCGATGCCTTACACCGGAATGAAAGCTGTGGCGGTCATTTCCGCGAAGAGTACCAGACCGATGAAGGCGAATGCCTGCGTAATGATGAAGATTTCAAATATGTTGCCGCCTGGGAATACAAAGGCGAGGGAGATTTCGTTCTGCATAAGGAACCATTGGTTTATGAGGAGATTGAGGTGAAGCAGAGGATATATAAATAGGCAATAGGCAATAGGCATTGGGAATTAGGAATTAGGGAAATTGGGAAGAGCTGGTCTGTGAATCTTAAGAGATATGTGGAATTTTAAGTAAACGACCTATGGAAAAACAGACCGTAACCACATATAAGGATCTGGTTGTTTGGCAGAAGGGAATTGAGCTTGTTAATGAGATATATGTTGTAACCAGGATATTTCCAAAGGAGGAGATGTTTGGATTAACAAACCAGTTACGGAGAGCAGCAATTTCAATTCCGGCAAATATTGCAGAAGGTTGGGGTCGAAGTTCAACAAAGAATTATGTTCAATTTATTAAGATATCGTTGGGATCTTTATTTGAATTAGAAACTCTTATCATTATTGCAAAAGATCAAAATTATCTTGAGGAACAAATAATGAATAAAATTTCCGTAGAAATAACAGAAATCGGAAAAATGTTAAATAAGCTAATACGTAATCTCGAAAATTATATTAAGAAATAATTATAGTAACCAGCATAGTCAATTGGCCGTTACCCAAATGGCTAATGCCCAATGCCTATTGCCTTAATAATGAACCAGCATTGTCAATTTGCCAGTTACACTAATGGCCAATACCCAATGCCTAATGCCTTCTTCCATGGACCTGACCCTCAAAATCTGGCGTCAAATGGACGCAAAATCTGCAGGAAAGTTTGTAACTTATTCGTTACGCGATATTTCCCCGAACTGTTCCTTTCTCGAAATGTTGGATATTTTAAATGAGCAGTTGATTCAGAAAAATGAAGAACCGGTGGTCTTTGATCACGATTGCCGGGAGGGAATTTGCGGAATGTGCAGCCTATACATTAACGGTAGGCCGCATGGTCCTGATGATGCCGTAACCGCCTGTCAGTTGCACATGCGCAAGTTCAGGGACGGCGATACCATCGTAGTTGAGCCCTGGCGCGCCAAGCCCTTCCCGGTGATCAAGGACCTGATGGTTGACCGGTCGGCATTCGACAAGATCATCCAGGAGGGCGGTTATATCTCGGTGAATACAGGCGGAGCTGCCGAAGCCAACAACATACTGGTCAGCAAGAAAAAAGCCGATCTGGCCATGGATGCCGCAGCTTGCATCGGGTGCGGCGCCTGTGTGGCGGCCTGTAAAAATGCATCAGCTATGTTATTCGTTTCCGCCAAGGTTTCCCAATTTGCCTTGCTGCCCCAGGGTAAAATCGAAGCCAAAGAACGCGTAAAAAGGATGGTGAAGAAGATGGACGAGCTGGGCTTCGGTAACTGCACCAACACTTACGCCTGTGAAGCGGAATGCCCCAAACTGATCTCGCGGTCGAACATCGCCCGTATGAACCGCGAATTCATCTGCGCCAAGGTGGTCTGATCCCCCACCACGAAAAAAGTTATTAACAGACCCATTACTTTTTCTTTTCCGGTGAATTAAGCATCAACCGGAGGGGAGATTTGTCACCGATCTTCTCATCCCGACTGCAAACTCAACCAATCACTGGAGTATGAAAAAGCTACTATCATGGTTGCTCCTCGTCATTGCCGGAGGTGCAACGGCACTCAGCCAAACCGAAATTTCAGAAGGATCACCTATACCTTCAATCGGACATTTGAATGGAACCCCCGATCAGTTACTAACCAATCCTGTTGCGGCCTGGGACTTTTACGGCATCCCATCCGCCTCACCCCCGGCAACCTGTACCGCGACCATCTTTGACGCCAACCTGACCGGTACCGGCCTGATCACCCGGGGCCCTGGAGCTCCGCCATCGGGCGCTGCAAATTCATTCAGAACCACAGGATTCCAGAATAATGGAGTAGGTGTGGGGAACACCGACTACTTTGAGATCAACCTGGGCGCTTCACCTGGATATTCCTTGTCACTCTCCACGATTGATGCGCGTTTTGGGGGCACGGCCTCGTTTTATGCAGCCCCCGGGGTCACTTCACAATATGGATATAGTCTCGACGGGATAAACTTCATCCTGATCGGGAACCCGGTGACCTCCACCGCTCTCACCACGGCGTCCATTGACCTGACTCAGATACCTTCATTACAGAATGTCGCTTCAGGCGTTACCGTTACGATCAGGTACTACGCAAGCGGCCAAACCACAACCGGAGGATGGGGGTTTTATTCCTCTTCGCCAGGCAACTACGGACTTGCGATCGGCGGATCATTGAATTCCCTTGCAACAACCGGGATTTACACCTGGAATCAAACCAACGCCGGCAACTGGAATGATCCGGCCAACTGGACTCCACCCAGAACCAGTCCGCTGAATTCAGATTTCCTGGTCTTTGACAATGGCGGTTCTTGCATCATAACCGGTGTCCCCATTCAAACGGTTGGAGGAATGAAAATTACCGGTAGCACTGCGGTCATCCTTCAAAGTGAGACTGCCATAACCCTGACGATTGCGGGTGGAGCAGGTACCGATTTTGAGGTCGGCGCCGGTTCGATACTGAGTCTGGGCGGAACGAATGCCATCACTTTAGCCCTTGGTAGCGGGGCAACAGCTTCGGTTTCAGGCTCCGTTACTTTTACAAACAGCTCCTCAGCGGCAAACAGGTTTACCGGAAATGATCCGGAATCCATCTTGTTCCACGGAGGTAGTCTCTTTAGTACCGGAATGTTTCAATCGGGACCTCCGTTCGGAACCGCCTCAACCGGCGCAGTGGTCTTTGAAAGCGGCTCAGTCCTCCTTCACCAGTCGGGAAGTAATCCCTTCGGCGCGCCGCAGCCCGGCAGCGCCACGGTATTTCAAACCGGAAGCCTGTACAAGGTTACCGGCAACGTTTCGCTCTCCTTTTCGGGGAGAACCTATGCCGATATGGAAATCGATGCTCCCGGAATAACCCTGACAGCCACCGGATCTAACCCTGTTTTGGTCGATAACCTTACGGTTACAAACGGATCTCTGAATTTTAATGTGACCGGATCGCCGGGCCATTCCATCAAAGGAACGATCCATGCAGCAGCCGGGACTTCGCTTTGTTTCAATCCGGCATCCCCGGGTACCATAAGGCTGGCCGGGACAAGCAATCAGATCATTACGGGCACGGGGATGATCACTTCAGGCACTCATTCGATCCTGGAAATTGCCAACGACTTTGGTATCACCCTGGATGCAACACTCACCCTGGAGGGTAGTGTAAAATTTACCCAGGGATTGCTGACACTGGGATCCGGTGATCTGATCCTCGGTACACTTTCGCAGGTAACGGGATCTCCTTCAGCGGCTTCGATGGTCACCTTTAACGGGACCGGCCATTTCAGAAAACGATTTCCGGCAGTATCTTCTTTCACGTTTCCGGTTGGCACTATAACTGGCACACCCGGATATTCTCCTGTCACACTGACACTCAGCGATGGAATCTTCGGAAGCAATGGATGGGTTGGAGTGGACGTTGTAAATGCAAAGTATCCCGGCGATACGAATACGGGTAATTTTCTGAACCGTTATTGGGAGCTGACGGCAAGTGACATAACTTCACTACAGGGTTCGGCTCAGTTTTACTACCCACCTTCGGATGTGACCGGCAGTGAAGCGCTAATATCGTGTGTGCGGGTTCATCCCGAGCCTTTTACACTTTATGCCCCTACCGATATCACCCTGCATCGGCTCCAGGCTTCGGGATTGTTGGCCCTTGGAATTTTTACGGGCTCTCAGGTCAGTCCCTCTCTCTTTCAGGTATCCGGCTCAGGCGTATATTGTGAAGGAAGCAGTGGACTTCCGGTGACATTATCCGAATCGCAGCCCTATGTCACGTATCAGCTAAAGAAAAACGGCATGGATTCAGGCGCTCCGGTTGAGGGAACGGGATCCATGCTATCCTGGCCTGACCAGACGACCGGGATTTATTCCGTAACAGCAACCAACAGTTCAGGATCAGTGCTGATGAACGGAACGGCAGTGATCGATATGGGTGTCCCGGTAGTACCATCTGTAAGTATTGAAGCTTCCTCCAACCTGCTTTGTGCCGGTACTCCGGTGACCATAACAGCAACTCCGACCAATGGTGGCCAGAATCCGGTTTATCAGTGGAGCCTGAACAACAATCCTACTGGTCAGAACAGCCCGATCTATACCTGTCTTCCAGGCAACAACGACCAGATTTCCTGTACCATGACCTCCGATTTAGAGTGTGTGATTGGGAATCCTGCATATTCCAACACTCTTTCCATGGCAGTCAACCCGCTTGTGACGGCAACCGTAACGATTACAGCTTCCGACAGTGTACTCTGTGAAGGGAATCCTGTAACCTTCACCGCCACTCCCGTAAACGGAGGTCCTGATCCCCTCTATCAATGGATGGTAAACAACCTCAATACCGGAAACGGAGGACCGGTTTTCACCTATACTCCCGTTGATCACGACCTGGTTTCCTGTGTCATGACCTCCGGACTTGCCTGTGTTACGTGTAATCCAGCTGTGTCGAACCCCGTTCAGCTTCATGTCAATCCGCTTTCCCCGGCTGCCGTTACTATCACTGCATCGGCAACCAGTGTGTGTTCCGGAACATCCGTTACGTTCAATGCGGTCCCCGTCAACGGTGGAGCCACGCCCCAGTATGCCTGGAGGGTAAATGGTGCGGTGACCGGGCCGGACAATCCCATGTTCACTTACCTTCCTCAGGATGGCGATCAGGTCGCCTGTGAAATGACCTCCGGTCTCAATTGTGTTTCCGGAAATCCCGCATTGTCAAATGTAATCACGATGACTGTGACCCCGGTTTTGACAGCCGGAATAACGATTCAGGCGACCGCCTCGGCAGTGTGTGAAGGTTCGGAAGTGGAGTTTACGGCGCTACCGGTCAACGGCGGGACCCAGCCATCCTATCAATGGAAGGTCAATGGCATCAACGCGGGAGGCAACTCCCCGTTGTTCAGCTACGTTCCTGCTGATGGCGACGTTGTCGTGTGCAGTCTGAACTCAAACATGAGTTGTATTACCGGGAATCCGGTCACCTCCAATGCGATAATGCTGACCGTGAATCCGGTCATCCCGGTAGGAATCTCCATTTTCGCCTCTGCAAACAATATCTGCGAAGGAAATCCCGTGACTTTTACCGCAGTGCCCATGAACGGGGGAAACACTCCCGTTTATCAATGGAATATCAACGGAGTCGCGGCCGGGAGTAATAGTGCGGTGCTGATCCACATGCCGGCGAACGGAGATGTTATTGCCTGCAGTATGATCCCGGATGAAGCCTGCCCTTCGAGTAGTCCTGCACTTTCCAATGCCATTGTCATGTCGGTACAGCAACAGGCTCAGGTCGCTGTTTCGGTTTCAGCTTTACAAACAACACTGTGTGCCGGATCCGAAGCGGTATTTCATGCAACTGCTACCAACGGAGGTTCCCAGCCTGTTTTCCAGTGGATGGTAAATGGCACATCTCAGGGCAATAACAGTCCCGACTTCAGCTATTTCCCTTCCGATAACGACGGGATTGCATGCAGCCTTACGTCAAGTCAGCCCTGTAGCTCCGGAAATCCCGCGGTATCCAACCAGATTGTGCTCCATGTCAGTCAGTTGGCATCGGTTAGTGTGTCGGTCATTGCATCTGCTAATCCAGTAATCGCCGGGACTTCGGTGACCTTTACCGCCATTCCGGTAAATGGCGGGTCATCGCCCGATTTCCAGTGGATGGTAAATGGTGTCAATGCAGGGATCAACCATCCTGTATTTAACTACGTGCCTGTTAATAACGATGTAATAACCTGCCGGATGACCTCACATGATTCCTGTACAACGGGGAATCCCGCGCTTTCGAATGAAGTGGTCATGACCGTGAACTGCACCATCCCCTTATCGTTAAGTATCTCGGGAATTGTAGGATCAGGTATTGATTCTGTTTACAGGGCTTCTCAATTCATCACGGTTTCGGGTGAAAACAATCCCCTGATCGTCCAAAACGGAGGGCAGGTTACCATGCTGACCGGGGGTACCATTTATTACCGGCCAGGGACGCGGGTCGAAACGGGAGGATATCTGCACGGCGATATCGTTCCTGCCATGCTTCATTGCGGAGAACAGGCGCCGGCTCTGATGGCCACCGTGAATCCGGAACAGCGTCAGATGAACAGACAAGGTGATTTTTTAGTCTATCCAAATCCTACGAACTCTGATATCACGCTTGAAATCCCCGCTTACCAAAACGAGGGGAGGATCGTTGCGGAGATTCACAGTATTGGGGGTGTCAAACTATTTAACGTTGATATTACGGGAGAGGCGTGGCATGAATTCGACCTTTCGACGCTGCCCGCTGGTTTGTATCTGATGAAGATTGTCACCGGAAAAAGAACCGGAATCTTGAAAATCATCAAACACTGAAGTTCAAAAATCGGCGGAGACGATGAAAGCAATAATCAAATTCAGAGTGGTGGAGATCGATTCTAAAATATCTTTCAAGGGGATCAGAAAAATTGTGCTGACCTATCCGGTTCGTTCCATCGCGTTGATCCCGGAACCCAACCGTTCGCTTTCGCTACGGCTCGATCTAAGGGTTCCCGAAATATTCTGGTGAGATACCGGAAGATCAGTCGGTATTCCGGCGATGAAAGTGGAAAAATCAGGAGATTGGGGAGCTCTATATCCTGAATCGAAAAAACAGCTAACTTTGGCGTTTTATCATCGAAGCCGCCTGAGAGGTAAGTTGTTTGGAATTGAGTACCCATGCGATTTTCAGAAATTAAGGGGAATGAAAAGATCAAGCAGCGGCTGATCCGGACCATCCGGGATCAGCGGGTCAGTCATGCCCAGCTTTTTTGCGGGCCCGAGGGGAATGACAAGCTCGCGCTTGCTATTGCTTATGCCCAGTACATCAATTGTGCAAATCGTGACCAGTCGAATGATTCCTGCGGTACCTGTCCCTCCTGTGTCAAATATCAGAAGCTGATCCATCCCGATCTGCATTTCATCGTTCCTGTTTCGACCACCAAAAAAGTTCCTTCCAAGCCAAAAAGCAAATACTTTCTGACCGAGTGGCGTGAATTCCTGTTGTCACACCAGTTCCGGGTTGACCTTACCGGCTGGTATGAGGCCATTGGCATCGAGAACAAGCAGGGGATCATCAATGCGGAAGATTGTAATGAGATCATCAGCACCCTGGGTTACAAGAGCTATGAATCGGAGTATAAAGTCATGATCATCTTCATGGCTGAAAAGATCTTTTATTCAGCCGCTCCCAAGATTTTAAAGATTTTAGAGGAGCCTTCCGAAAAGACGCTGTTTATACTGATCTCAGAAAATCCGGATCAGATCCTGCCGACCATTCTTTCCCGCACCCTGATGGTTAAAATTCCGGAACGGGATCGGGCAGCTTATGCTGATGATGAGCATATCCATTTTGTCGCATTCCGGCAGTGGATGTTAGACTGCTATCGGGGAAAGGTAGTTGAATTGATTTCTTTCAGCGCCGAAATGGGAAAGTCGGGAAGGGAAAAGCAGAAATGCTTTCTTTCTTACGGGTTGAAGATCTTTGGATTCTGTTCTGAAATTAATTTTCTTCATCGCCTCCCTGAGGGACTTGAAGCGGAGGAACGCAAGTTCCTGGAAAAGTTCACCACGTACATAACTAACAGTAACATACTACATTTCAATACCTTATTTAACGAAGCCATTCGTCATGTGGAGCGTAACGGTCACGCCCCTACCCTGTTTCTCGATCTCTCCCTGAAAATCGTTCGTCAGTTTAATCGGGAATTATTACCTTTGTAAGGATTTTTGAAGGATATGGAGTTTAAAGAAGGCGTATCTGCTCCGGTGAACGGACCACCCCCGAAGGAGGTAGAAATAGAAGATTCAACCGGTCTTTTCCCCAGGTCATCCGGCCACATCGACAATACTTTTTTAAGTCGCGGGTGTTGCCAGGCGCCGAGGGTGTATCATAAGAACGAGATGGTTTTTCAACATCAGTGCAGCAAATTCGACTCACACGACTGGCTGAAAAACGTGCCTGTTCCCGAATCGGCCAAAGTGGTTGACATTGCCGAGATCCGTTTTAAAAACAGCCGTAAGGATTATTTCCGGATTCCGGCCGATCTGGAGTTGACAGTTGGCGACATTGTTGCTGTTGAAGCGTCGCCGGGTCATGATATCGGTATTGTAAGCATGGTTGGTGAGATGGTCAGGCTGCAATTGCGTAAAAAGAATCTGTTACCGGCTCCTGACGAGATCAAAAAGATTTACCGCAAGGCCCGGTTGACCGACATCGAAAAGTGGATTTCGGCCGTGGAACAGGAGTCGGCAACGATGTACCGATCGCGGGAAATCGCCGACAAGTTAGGGCTTCAAATGAAGATCAACGATGTTGAGATTCAAGGTGATAACACCAAAGCAATTTTTTACTACACGGCAGAGGACCGGGTCGATTTTCGTGAACTCATCAAGCTGATGGCCGAAGAATTCAAACTCCGTATCGAGATGCGGCAGATCGGAGCACGACAGGAAGCGAGCCGTTTAGGGGGAATCGGATCCTGCGGAAGGGAGCTGTGTTGCTCAACCTGGATGAGTGATTTCAGGTCGGTCACCACCAACGCTGCCCGGATTCAGCAGCTTTCCCTTAACCCGCAGAAACTTGCCGGTCAATGCGGTAAGTTGAAATGCTGCCTGAATTATGAATACGATACTTATGTCGATGCCATGAAAGGCATGCCCAATACCGATATCCGACTCAAAACCAAACGCGGGGAGGCGATTCATCAGAAGACCGATATTTTTCAGAAGCTCATGTGGTATTCGTACGTGAATGATCCGGGCAATCTGATGGCCATTCCGGTTGACAATGTTTTTGCGGTAATGGAGGAAAATAAAAAGGGAAACCTGCCTGAAAAACTCGAAGATTATTCGCAGGTGACCGAGAAAAAACCGGATTTGGAGGGCCCTACCGGAGAAGATGATCTGACCCGGTTCGACAATCAATAGCCAGATTCACCGAACAGCATTCTGATGACATACGGAAAATGGACTTCAGTTATCATCTTTATCCTGGCAGTTTCTTTAGCCGCATGCGACCGGAACAGGATCTTTGAAGAAAATACGGTTATCAGGAACGGGATCTGGAATGTCAAAGATAAGGTTATCTTTTCTGTGCCAATCGTGGATCCGTTAGCCCGTTACCGGGTCATGATCCAGGTTCGCAACGCTCCCGAATACCCGTATAACAATCTGTACGTGTTTATGGACACCCGGTTCCCTGATGGCAAAATAGCCCGTGATACAATTGAGCTGACTCTTGCCGACTATGACGGCCGGTGGCTCGGATCGGGAATGGGAAGCGTGAAATTCAACAGATTCCTTCTGCAAAGCGGGGTACGGTTCCCCGAAAAAGGCACCTATCACTTTGAATTTGAGCAGGCCATGCGGGTCAATGAGCTGAAAGGAATCCGTGATTTTGGTTTACGAATTGAGCGGCAATGAATGGCCCGGTGTATCATATTCCCATGCTGAATCAAATGCCCAAGCAACCCTCCCGCGATGAATTGATCAGGAAATACATCAAAGGATTTTGGATTTCCTATGTCGTTCTGGTAATCCTGACGGTACTTTTTTTCATCGGGGTGGCCAACGGACTCCTGGGTACCATGCCCACCTTTGAGGAACTTGAGAATCCAAAGAGCAGCCTTGCTTCGGAGGTGATATCATCCGATAACAAACTATTAGGAAAATATTACATCGAGAACCGTTCGAATACCCACTTTCAGGAGTTGTCGCCCAACGTGATCAACGCACTGATCGCGACAGAGGATGCGCGTTTCGACAAACATTCGGGAATCGACGCCATTGCCATTTTCAGAGTCATGTGGGGAATGGCAACCGGATCATCAAAAGGAGGCGGTTCGACTATTACGCAGCAGTTGGCTAAAAACCTTTTCCCGCGTAAGCAAAACCGGACCTTCTGGGAAACAGTCATGATCAAGTTCAAAGAGTGGATTACTGCCGTTAAGCTGGAGCGTAATTACTCGAAAGACGAAATCCTGGCCATGTATCTCAACACGGTTGATTTCGGCAGTCAGTCATATGGTATCAAATCTGCCGCAAAGACCTATTTCAACAAGGATCCGGAATCGCTCAGCATCGAGGAATCGGCAGTTTTGATCGGAATCTTGAAGGCTCCAACCTGGTTCAGCCCAGTCAGGAATCCGGCACGCGCTTTTGAACGCCGTAACACGGTGATGCACCAGATGATGAAGTATGATTACATCACTGAGCAGGAGTTCGATTCACTCCGGGTGGAACCCATCGACATGTCTAATTTCCGGTTACAGGATCATACCGCCGGAATTGCTACTTATTTCAGGGAGTACCTCCGGATGGTTTTATCGGAATGGTGTTCGCAACACACTAAAGACGATGGCTCCCCGTACAATCTTTACCGCGACGGACTAAAGATCTATACCACCATCAATTACCAGATGCAGGAGTATGCCGAACAGGCGGTACACGAATATTTGGGGAAAGAGCTCCAGCCCTCATTTTTTGCTCACTGGAAGGGGGTTCCCAACGCACCGTTCGTCTTTGAAAGCGATGTGGCCCGTCGGGAGACCGAAAACCTGATGCTGTCGGCTATGCGACGCACCGACCGGTATTACCGGCTAAAAACCGAAGGGTACAGCGATGCCCAGATCCTGCAGGATTTCAAGACGCCGGTTAACATGAAGGTCTTTTCCTATCACGGGGAGATCGACACGGTGATGACTCCCATGGATTCGATCCGATACTACAAGTTCTTTTTACAGGCCGGACTCATGTCAATGGATCCCCATAACGGCCAGGTCCGGGCCTATGTCGGGGGTATCGATTACCGCTTTTTCCAGTACGACCATGTGAAACTGAGCAAACGCCAGGTAGGCTCCACTTTTAAACCCTTCCTTTATACCCTGGCCATGCAGGAGGGCGAATCTCCCTGCGCACGTTATCCCAATGTACAGCCAGTCATCGATCTCGGGAACGGTCAGGTATGGGCTCCCGAAAATTCAAGCGACGAAAGGCTTGGTCAACAGGTGACACTGAAGTGGGCCCTGGCTAACTCCAACAACTGGGTGTCGGGTCAGCTTATCCGTAAATATTCGCCAAAAGCCGTGGTTTCAATGGCTCACAAAATGGGTGTCACCAGCGACATTCCGGCCGTGTACTCCATCGCCCTGGGATCCTGCGACCTGAGCCTGTACGAAATGGTTGGCGCCATGAGCGTTTTTGCCAATAAAGGGGTCTATATCGAACCCGTTTTCCTGACCCGGATCGAAGATAAAAACGGCAATGTGCTGGAAACTTTTACCCCAAAAAGCCAGGAAGCCATCAGCGAAGAGACAGCCTGGCTGATGATCCAACTGATGAAAGGAGTTGTGGAGAGCGGAACCAGCATCAGGCTGCGATACAAATACGGTTTTGATAACCCGATTGCAGGTAAGACGGGAACCACACAGAACCAGAGCGATGGTTGGTTTATGGGAATCACACCCGACCTGGTGACCGGTGTCTGGGTTGGTTGCGAAGACCGTGCCGCTCATTTCAGGTCGATCACCCTGGGTCAGGGAGCCAACATGGCGCTGCCTGTCTGGGCTCTTTACATGCAACGGATTTATGGCGATCTGAGCCTGCGAATAGCCAAACGTGATTTTGATACCCCTTCGAAGCCCGTCGAGGTCGATCTCGATTGCAGCGATGATGGCGGCGCTCCCGCTGCCGGAAAGAACAAAAAGAAAAAGCAGGTCATCGATACCGATGAATTCTGATCCTATTTATTGTAAAAGAAAACAAACGACTTCACCGGAGCGTAACCATTATTGGTGATCCCGACGATGCGGGCGCCATCGCTGTTTGTTGTTATGAACCCTCGCTCACCTCGTTTCTTGAACGGCAGCTTCTTGATGATCGCATAGTTTACCGCATCATTCACATAGATATTGTCATCGTAATAGTCGCCATTTGACCCGTAAAGGATGGCGCCATCGGGACTGAATGCAACAAAGTCGACCCAGGTTCCGAAATCCCATTCTCCCAGGACATGATTAATGTTGGTCGCATCATAGGAAAAGACTCGATAGGCAACTCGTGTGTTGAAGTTGGAGGTGGGAACGACTACCTTTGTACCGGTAGGATCGGCAACGACTTGTCTGGCGCTGTAACCGACTTGTTTGGATTGTTTCAGAACAGGTTGAGCCGTTTCAATAGAGTACTTGAAAAGTGTTACATAATTGCCGGAGGTTTGTTCGGTAAACAGCAAATGGCTTGGAGCGTAAACCGCTAACTGATCGGCGCTGAAGGAGGGTACGGTCAGCTCCTCCGGTCCGGCCGGCAAACTGATAACATGGAGTACTCCATCGGAAGTCAGAACATACAGTCTTTGATTCACATCGTCGGCTTCGATGTCGGCAATTCCTGCATTTCCTGAATAAGAGATCAGCGATAACTGATGGTTAACCGGATCATAAACTGTGACTTTAGGCTCAAATTTATATCCGATGTACAATTTGTTGTTACCCGGGGCAAAATCGAATGCAAGCGGACTGCTAAAGGGCAAAAGTACCTGTGCGTCGATGGTGGCCGCTCCCGCATTGAGCAACATCAGTTTTTTCGTGTCTGTATTGAGGGCGAACACCAGATTGGGATCATTTCCCGAAGCAACATCCGTAATCAGACCGTCGGTTTGAAATCCTTCAAGAACAGTCAGATTCAGAATTTCCGAAGTACCGGTAAGGCCCTGCCGGTCGGTTGCTTTGACCACCAGTTCATAATTGCCAGGGGCTATATTTTTCCAGGCGAATTCAAAGAATCCTGAATAGTTTTGTTCCTGAAAAGATTTGATAAGAACGTTATTGGCGAAAACCTCGACTTTTTTCAGATGGGATTCATGGTCGCTGGCATTGATCATAAACCGGACGCTGTCCCAGGGAACATACCATGAATCGGTGGATGGAGAGAAAAATGAAGCAGTCGGAGGCCTGTTTTCATTTACAATCAGGTTAAAGGGTGATGAGATGACCTCATTTTCATGGTCATCAGTGGCTGTTGCCTGGATGACCCAGGTTCCGCGAACAGTCGGATTCCAGATGAAATAACAGGTGTCGGAGTTGCCCTCCCCGAACAATGCGGAGTTCAGTAAAAGCTTGACATGGTTTATCTTCCCAAACGGTGACCCGGCTGTAACCCTGAAAACGATCGAATCGCCCTCCGACAGGTTATAATAGTGCTCCGGCGAATAGGAAACATTGATCCAGAGTTTTCCGGTCGGGAGTACATTTACTGCTGCTTGCATGTTGCCTGAATAGGCGCCCTGATCGTCGACGGCCATGACTGAAACCGAGTGCTCCCCTTCGGGAAGGTTTTTAAGGAGACAGGTGTAAGGCGCTTCCAGGACTGTGGCGAACAGCTTGTTGTCAAAGTAAAAGAATACGGCAGTGATGCTTCCGTCACTATCGCTGGCATCGGCGATCAACGTCAGCGAGTCCGACATGCCAATGGTGACCGTACCGGCCGGCGAAATCAATCTGACCGTGGGGTTCTTGTTTTCGACAAAGGGGTTGGCTTTTTTACAGGCCTGGAACAACAACGGCACCAGAAAAACGACAGTGATCAGAAAAAATGTAACTCTTTTATTACAGATCAAAAAAATAGATGACATATCTTGGGTTATAGGTTTCCTCATAAGAAAATCCGATCAGGTGGGTTCCTGAATGGTTGGGAATGATCAGCGAATTATCTCTATCCGCCATCGGGAAGTCAATTAATCGTTCGGTAGCATAACTTGAAGTGCTTTCCATGTGGATCTTTTCATCCGAATGGTTCAGGCAGAAAAGATGTTGCCCGTCGTTACTGAACGTGGCAAAGGCCGGCCAGGCACCTATATTCCAGGTTCCTTTAATATGATCCAAATCGGAAGCATCGAAGGCATACAGTTCATAGGCGGAATTCTGCTTGTTGCCTCCCCCGGAAGGCATAACCACCGTAGTGCCCTGCCGATTGATGGTGATTTTCCGCTGATTATCGCCTCCGGATTTTGACTGCAACTGCTGCAAAACATCATTGGCAACGCTGTATTTTTTAATATTCGAGTAATAATCTGGTGCAGTAAAAAGCCAGCGATTTACCGGATCAAGGGCCATTGACTCCCCGTCGATCGTCAGTCCCGATTGAATCACGATCCCGTCATTCTGGTTAATGATAACCAGCTTACTACTCTTGGTCAAGACATAAATGCGGCGGTTGATATCGTCATTCACGACATCGAGCCCTTTTTCAGAGGCAGAATAGGTAATATCGGTCAATTGATGGGTCAACCGGTTGTAACGGGTAAGAATTCCCGAAAATTCATATACAATGAAGAGTGTGCGATCCTGTTCCGAATACCAAATGGCAATCGGGGCCGGCTGGTTCAGCTCGATGGAATCCGTCAGGCTGTGATTCACCGGATCAAGGATGAGCAGTCGTTTATGGGTCATGTCAGTAGCAAAAACCGTATGATCGTCTTCAGTTGCAGCCATATCGGAGATGATCCCGTTGCGAATCAGTCCGGGACTAACCACCACATCAATATAGTTTGACCATCCGTAACCACCCTGGGCATCGATGGCCTTGGCCTGAATCCTCCAGTTTCCCGAAGGAACCAGCGACCATACGTAGTCGTAAAAGCTTGGTCCCGTGACCGTAGCCAGAAGTGTGTTATTGATGTAATATTCCACTTTTTGCATTCTATAGTCTGGATCCTCGACGTCGGATTCAATGTCGATGGTGCTTCCCGGGAAATAGAGTGTCTTTGAGGGGTCAGGGATCAGGGAGATCGTAATCGTGGGAGGACGGTTTTGGTAAACGGAATATTCAACAACCTGCGACATTCCTTCATGACCTTTGACATCAATGGCTGAAGCATACACCCGGTGCCCGCCACGAGGAATATAATTCCATGAAAAAGAGTATGGTAACGTCTCCGACTGACCCCTTAGGGTGTCATCAATGTACAAAAATGTTTTGCGGATGGTTCCTTCGGTCGATACGGCATTGACGGTGAAAAGAACAGTATCACCCACCAGTAAATATTGAGTCCAGGGCATGGCAGTCATATTTACTGATACCTTAGGGTTGGAAATGATCCGCACCGACAGGTAGGCGGGATCAGATGCTGCATTTAGGTCATCATAAGCGATTACGCTGAGCGTATGATTCCCGAATCCAAGGTTTTTCAGCAAATACTGGAACGGAGCGTCCGTCATCGTGGTAACCAGCTTGTTGTCGATATAAAACCGCAAATCTGAAACCGAACCGTCGGCATCATAGGCCGACACCCTGACCATGATACTATCTTCCTTGTACATCGATACCTGTTGAATGGGGTCGACAATGGTACAAACGGGTTTATCGTTCAGTTTTTCCTTGATTTTTTTACATGAAGGCATAATGAACAGAAGGGATAATGCCGTAAGAACGACTATCCTGCCAATTCCTGGTTTCAGATAAAACATAATCCGGTAATATTCTGTTTGATTAACATTATGGTAGATATGATACCCGTTTGCTGTACTTTAATGAAAAACCTGAGAATCAGATATACTCCGTTTTTTGATGATAGCTAACATTCTTTTCCCCTAAACCCTTTAACAGATAATCGACACATCCGGGTTGTTGTCCGACGAACTCCGGTACTGAAATTCCTTTTCGGGTGAACACTCCGTCGGCAATCATCCTAAGGGCAACGGTGGCAGTGTAGCCGGTGGCGCGGGCCATCGAATGGATCCCGGTGGTTTCATCATACCGGTCAATCAAATCCCAGGTAAACCTGATCCGTTTACCATCTTTTTTACCTTCAACAACCACCTTCATGACCGTGATATCGGCTTCACCCTCCCTCAATTTCCACTTAGGAAAGAGCAGCCGGGCCGTCAGATCGATCGGACGGATCAGTGAACCATTCACTTCAACCTCGTCACGGCTGAAAAAACCGGTCTCCCGCAGCATCCTCATCTTCTCGATATGGCCGGGATACCGTAACGTTTTCTCCTTCATGTTCCGGCACTTGACGGTTCGAACCAGCGATCTCAAACCGTCGGTGTTAAAGGCCTCCAGGGTGCCAACTCCCGGAAAATCGATCAACTCAGGATCGGAGAGGGCCGGTTTTACGACCATGATGCCATTTTCGATAAACCGGGCAGGCCTGAGGTATTCTTCGATCACGTCAACGGGCGAAAAGACCGCCTTGTATTCATAGGGCCACTCACGCACCACAGGCAATCCGCCTACCAGGTAGATAACGTCATCGGTTTCATCCAATTGCGAATCGGCGTATCCGATCAGTACATTGCACATACCCGGTGCAACGCCCATATCCATCAGAGCCGTGACTCCTTTTTGTTCTGCAAGATCATTTAGATCAAAAGGATCCTCTATGAAGAAGGCAATATCGACTACATTTTTACCCGCTTCGATTATGGCCTTCAGGGTTTGATACCCCATAAAACCCGGCACTGCATTGATGGCCATATCGAAATCGGAAACGAGCTGGGTTATATCGGCTGGATTGCTAAGGTCGCGCTGTATGGTTCGGATGGTTTTCGAGGAAGGGATCACTTTCCCGGCGGATGAATTCCATCGTTGTTCAACGGCCTGGAGGTTGGCCTTGCTGAGGTCGGCTACTGTGACATCAAAATGTGGATCTTTTGCCAGGTCAAGGGCCATAGGGCCACCAACGAGTCCGGCTCCGAGTACAAGAATTTTCATTGTTAGGATTGTTTAATAATATCCGGTTAAAGTTACAACTGCCCGGTTGAACCGGACTTTACAAAGGGACTTGTTCCAAATATAACATTTCAGAACACAGTTAGAATCAAGATGCAGATAACTCATATCGAAGCGGTCACGGATTTTCAGGGAGGTCCATGGTTTATAGGGCGGGCATTCACCCGATTTGTCACAAGGCAGTCTGGTTGCATGCCAAAGAAGTAGTTTCCCTCCTGCCCCGGTAAGATCGGTTACAATCAACGGAACCATTTCGGGATTGGTTTCCTGAGTCGCCAACCCAAGGGTCAATTCCAGATCGATCATCTTTATTCCCGGGTAGATCTTCAGTTCGTGAACAAGGGCTCTGAATTCGCCCAATGAATCAGCAGGATTTAGCTGAACGGTATCCTGGTTTTTGAGGAAGCGTCCCTGTATCTTTTCCTCAAAAAAGATCTCCGGCGGGATGAGCCGGTTCTGTTTGGTGATATAGGTGTTGAGAATCTTGAAATCGTTGAGATTTTTAATCATCTTTTGCTGAACAACGGGAAGTATGGTATCTTTTATCCAGAACTCCGGATAGACTCTGAACAACATTTTTTGATTCAGGAAGTAATCTCCTTCCAGGTACTCCAGAATCTCTTTATTATTCAGGATGAAAGGGAGTGAATGTAGGTTCCGGGGACTCCTTGCAGTGTCGATTCCGGTACCAAGCCAGGCTGTATATGGACGGGTTTTCAGGTTGTAACGGGCTTTAAGGAGTGACAAGAAGGTAGGCGTAATGTCGAGGTGAGAGGAGACCGATCTGAAAAACTCCGGTTTTTTCAGCAGGGGGGAATAGATCAGAAGCGGAACGTTGTAATGAGCCATGCCTGAAAAACGGAAAAGATTGAGTTCCGGGAGGCCGTGGTCGCCGGTGATGATGAAAATGGTATTCCGGTAATCGCTTCGTTTCCTGTACCGGTCAAAAAATTTCCTCAGGGCATCGTCGGTATAAAGAACCGTCGCAAAAATATTCCGGTACTTCACAATGTCGGATCTGTTCGGTGCGTCAGTCGGAATCCGGCGAAGTCGTTCTTCGACCCTTGAAAGATAATCGTCCTGACGGGGTGGGATGAATGGGCTGTGCAGCGAAAGGGTGAGGTAAATGTCGAGCCTCGGCGACCGGTTGGCCGAATCGATAGCCTCAAGGGAGCGTGAAAAGAGATCTTCGTCGGAGTATCCCCAACTGTAGCCGTCGTTGATCATGTTCTCCTTCTTAAAACGGGGTCCGAAATACTTCAGAATATAGTGCGTCCCCTGCCTTTTGATGAACTCCTCCATAAAGTTAAACGCCGGATCGCCCCCGTAATAAAACCCCGTGAAATAACCATTTTCGCGCAACAACTGGATCAGGGTAAGATGCGATGGCATCCGGGAGGCTTCGCCAATAAAGGTCGGATCGCCCGGGGGCAGAGAGCCGAACATGGCTGGCAAAACATTAAAGGTACGGTCGGAGGTTGCCAGAAAATTGTTCCAGAACAGGCTTTTCCCTGCGAGGGAATCAAGAAATGGCGTAAAACTGCCGTAGATCGGGTTATTCCCCATAAAACAGGGTGATAGTGATTCAACGATGATGAATACCAGGTTGGGAGGTTCTTTCTGAAGATTGAAAAACGGTCCGAGCACATCCCTTGTCTTCTCCGTGTGGAGAAAGGGATAGCCGGTACCTGTGTATTCGAATTCGGGATGGCTCTGCTGCCAGCTCATCGCAGCAGCCTCCGTTTTCCGTAAGTCAGCGTCCGTTTTTGATTTAAATTTATACCGAAGGGTATGATCCAGAAACCAGTAACTTTTATTGAGGGTAACATGGTACTCAAAACGGTTGGTAAACCCGGATTCCTTCAGCTCAAACATGTACCCCAACGGAATGGCGATCAGCGCGACGATAAAGAACAATACCACGATGTACGGAGGGATTTTAATTTCTACAGTCAGGGCGATGACACAGGGACAGAGTGCGACTATAACCAGCAGCGGGAACCAGGTACTGAAACTAATCCCGGCCGAACTTCGGGCGATCAGGATCATTTCATTCCAGGAATAGGAAAAGATCACCTGGTCGAGCGGCACAAGGGTAATGATGAAATACTGGAACAGCGCCCATTCCGCCGCAACATAGATCAGAAAGGAGAGGGCAAGAAAGGTCAACCCGATCCATCTCCGCAGGTAGGCTAATATCAGAAAAGGTATTAGTAAAAGGAAACCCGCTATTAACCAGACCCATGCATCCTGCACGAATCCCTGAAGTTCGAGGATCTTTGCATGTGCCGGAAGGGTGTGTGCGGCGCCCAGGTAAAAGTACTGCAATACTCTGCCTGACAGCAGAATGATCACGGCAAACAGGTTGAAACCGGCAAAGTCCGACAGCAGGTGCGATATTTTAGATGTCTGATTTTTTCTCATCGATGATCGACATGGACTGCCTGCCTGGTCTCAGGGGATTCCGTAATCTTTACCCGATCCATTTGGCCGGATAAAGTTATAAATTTTACATCTTTCTTTGCAAATATTCAGCCTTTTTAATCCGTTCGGACATTTCGACAGGCTCAATGTCCGAATCCGCAATTCCCGGAAACTGTGAGTAATTCTTGGAAAGGTCGCTGAGCCTGTCGAAGCGACCATTTACCAGTGCTCTTTTTTTCTTCCTACTCCATCCTTGTACTTGTTTTTCACGATAAAAAGCATCTTCTATTCTTTGAAATTCCTCAAAATAGACCAATTTTACAGGTAAATGTCTTTTTGTATAGTACGAACCTTCACCATTTTGGTGTTGGGCTATCCTATTTTCCAAATTGATTGTACTGCCTGTATAATAGTTGCAATTGGAACATTCCAGAATATACATATATCCTCTCATCAATTAGTATTTGTTTTGGTTTCTTTTTGTTTGTGATTGTCTTCGGCAAACTCAGCTGGCTACTCAATCGTGACCTCAAAGATCTCTCCTACGTAATCGGCGCCCGGGAAAGGAATGTTATCCTGCGAATAGGCGGAACCGATCCACCATTTCGTATTATGGAATTCCTGCGTAATGATCAGCAACATCTGGTTATTCGGGATGGAAGTTATCGATTCATCCATGTACCCTACCACACGCAATTTTTCCTTTTCCGGTCCGATGCGCCAGATGATCTTATCGGGCTGCCAGTCGATCTGGAAATAATAGTACGGCGCGGCAAAGAGTTCATCGTCGGGTTCCGGGGTCTTCTGGGTCAATGCGCGGTAATTCTTATCCCAACGGTGTGCCCAGTAGGTCGTGCTATCATAACGAACGGGATAACAACCATCGCTGAAGTGGGCGGGTTGCCAGCAGGCCATATCCCAATTGGTACACGAAACCATGATTCTGCCGTCGTCGGCTGTCACCTCCTCTGGAAAGGGCACATTCCAGTTCAGAACGTTATTCTGATCATCAATTCCATGGTTATAAACCGGGGGAAGCACCCAGGATGGGCAATAGGGAACGGTTTTCAGAATCTCGAAATCGATCTCCGAATATCCCACATTCTTCACCCGCTGGTCTTGCTGGCCTCCATAGTAGTTGGCCATATAACCGCCGTTGCTGCAGTCGCGGCGCAGGTTCCAATCGGCCTGCGACTGGGTGATCAGCCAGATGGCATTGGTCAGCCCGTTCCACATCCCATGCTTGTTGAGCAACTCGGTCAGCTTACATTTTACGGTCCATTTACCAAAAGTCATCCCATGCCTGGTGATCACACCGACATTTTGTTTTTGCCACTTCCCGAATTCGGATTTCGGATTCCGGATGATGATCTTATGGTTCACGGGATCAGAAACAACCGTTTGACAAGGTATTTCAGCAACCAGCGCCGTGGTGGCAATGAGCTCTTCTTTTCGGTAAAACCTGCGGTTCCAGTTATAATCCATCCGTGTGTAAGGATCATTCATGATATCGGTAATGACCGGAATGTTGTTGAGTTTTGTCGATGGATCCACATAATGAACAAATTGTTCGAAAGCTGCATTGCGGTACCAGGATGAATCCTGACCGCAACATGGGGTTTTCCCCTTTTCGGCCTCCTCTTTTGAATAGGCTGATGGATTGACATAGATCCCGGCTCCGGGGTCGGGGTTTGCCACCACTTTCAAAGTCTGTGGAAATTTCTGGATAATGGTGTTTGGCAGGGAGGCTCCCGGTCCGTACAGAAAATAAAAATAGGGATTGACAAAGCCCTCGGGTGAAGGCGTGCCGATCTGCTGAACGTTTATCGGGATGATCTTATTTTGCACATTTTCGGGGATGGTAACCACCAGCATAAAGCTGTACGCTCCCACCCTCAGGTTACGCTTGAACCGGTCGTTATGGCCATCGGCAAAGTAACGTGGTTCATTCCGGGGGTTGCCGACGATCCTGAATTTTGAGGTCACCTGGTGAAAATCACCGTCGGCCGGGATCATCTCTGTTTCTACAAAGGTCACGTCCTGTTCTTCCCAGCTCCCGTAAAAGTTTTCCCAGGCCTGGGGATGCTGGCGCAGGCTGTCGGCCGGATCGCGTTCGGGGAATTTATACGATTCGTTCTGGTAAAATATTTTGTACATGAATTTCCGCGGTGCGGTCCCGGTATTCCTGATGCTGAATTCCAGCCTGAAATATCCTTCTTCTGTCTGATTCGGCGAAGGAACCACGAATCCGCCGGAGATGGCCCCGGAATAGTCGAGCGACAGGGTTACGCCGGATTTCCAGTTGGCAATGGGATTGAATTTTTTTACGACGAACTGTTCGCTTGCAACCTCCGGTGACTTTGCACCCTGACCACAGGATAACAGGAACCATGGGAAAAACAGGAAGGCCAGGAAAACGATTAAATTGTAATTTTTTATAGATCTGTTTATTTTTTCAGGCATTGTGGTCAGGGATTATCAAAGTCTCAAAAACGCTTCTGCTCATCGCTTTTCATCCGGTTCTAACGAATACAAATGGATGAAATCGGGCAGGATGGATTCATAATGCCGTTCCAGGGCCACCGATCCGTTTACCAGGAATGCCGGATGGCCGGGATTGCCCGAATTCAGCGGGATCAAGTTTAGTTTCTCATAGAATTTCGGATTCATCCCTATATCGTATCCCCTGAAATCGAGCGATGAGATGATGGTAAAAGCGGTGTCGGAAAAACGGATCTCCTTCAGATCAAACCGCCAGTCGCGGTTATACCGTAACACCCTGTATCCGGATCCGGATTTCAGAACGAAAAACCGGTCGTCGGGTTTCAGGGTATCGAGGCCCATGGTCAATCCGAAGCGCTCATGTTTCCGGGGACTTAATGAATTCCATCGTTGAGTCAGCGGATCAAAATCAAGGATCGAATAAACGGTAACGGAACCATTCAGGGGGCGGGAAACGGTAAGAACGACATCATGACCGATCCTTGGTAAAAACCTCCCGCCGGTCAGGGTGGAGCGGGCTTCAACAGGATCCCAGAGTTTTACCGGATTCTGTTGGGATTTGTTAACCGGTTTCCAGGTCATCACATTGCCGGGGCCTGTTACAGCCGATAATAGCTGCCATTCCCCTCCGGCCGAAACAATCAGGATCTCCGGGTTATCACTGCCTGTAAAGTTGCCACATACCAGCGTGCTGACAGCCTGATCCGATTTTGAGAGAATAACCAGGCTGGTCTGCAAGGTTGTGTTTTGCTGGCAGGGTTGCCTGACCTGTTTCAGCTCACCCAGCAGCCACCCTTTCTCCGATTCGACAACGATCCGGTCGGGCTGGTTGTGTGCTGACTTCAGAATATGCAGTTTTTTGACCCTGCCGCAGGATGTGGTTGCCGTCGGGTTGGAAACCGGTACCTTGTTAAACGTCCGGGAATCGCGGCAATAGATAAAAGCAGCGACCTTACCGGCCGAACTGATGGAAAAAAGTCCGTCGTCACCGGTATTGAAGAGATCGCCTGCAATCGTCAGGTCAAAAGGGTTCAGATCGGCAGGATTCAGTTTTATTTCTGGTTCTTCCTTTTTGAGGAAGGTCACGGGGAAGGGCGGGTGGTTGAATTGCGGTGTGAACCTTCCCCGGGTCAGATCCACACGGGCCGAATCGCCTCTGCGTTCCGGGGCGCCTCCGAAGACGGCATAATAATCATCAACCAGAATGTCAGTACTGCTCGTATTCCAGAAATAGATCTGAACCTTGTAGCCCGGCTTAAAGGTGATCGATGTGAGATCGAATTGTCCCGAAACCTTGAACCATGTTCCTTTTGGCACCTCGGGTTCACGGATCCCGATGCCCTGCCAGCAAACGTTGACGCCCAGTTCGTTCGATGCAGTAAAAACCAGGCTGCCTTTAACCTCTTTCCGGGTCGGAAAAACGTATATCCATGCGCTGATGGCGACACTTTTCAGGTTTTCGATGCCGATTTCTTCCGCAGTTCGCTCCATCGCATTGCTGAAGCTGTTCTGTCCGAATGCCTTCACCGAATATTGACCCGAATGGGCCAGTCCCTTGTAAAAGCCACCCGGCACGGATTTCCCGGGAGCTACCTCAAAATCGTAACTGTAAGCATTTGGGGGAAGGGTGCGTACTTTACCCTGGGCGGAATATTCCTGTTCCGGGGCGGAGGGCATTCTTACCACCTTTGTAAAGGGAAAAAACTTCAATCCGACAGGAACCGCAATAGCTGTTAAGGCCAGCAATACGACAACGAGGGTGATCCTTCTGTTTTTTTTAGTCATTAATCAGATATTAACGGATCACGACCATCTTGATTGCTTCCTGCCGGTCGGCGGTCTTCATCAGACAAACATAAACGCCGGGTAAAACCCTGTTGCCGGCATCATTATTCCCATCCCAGACCAGGTAATTCTCACCGGTGGCGCTGTTTTGTACCGACCAGGAACGAAGGAGTGTTCCTTCCATCGACCGGATTTCGAAAAGGATCTCCTGCGGCTTGTCCGACAGATATTTGATCCGGGTTTCTCCAGAAAATGGATTGGGTTGATTGCCCAGGATCCTGGTATTCGCCGTCAGATCTTTACCATCGACGGATACGGGGAAGGTAACATGCATCGTGACAGGTACGGTCACGCTGTTGTTGTACAAGTCGCGGGCAACAATCAGGCAATTGTACGTATGGTTTGGCGCCATTCCGGCTGCATTCATGGTCACCTCCACTTCATCGGTCTCACCGTGCAGCACGCTTCCTGCCACGGGATTGAGTGTAAGCCAATTATTTCCTAATCCCAGGTTTTCCACTTTAAATTGACCCGTTGCCGTGTGGGGTGCTCCACCTATGCTGTCGCCCTGCAACTGGTACACAATAAATGCATCATTTTGGAATGAGGGACCGATGACACCCGTCACGGTGGCGTATGCCGTCTCGCCAGGCTTCAGAACGCCTCTTCCTGAAGTGGTCTCACCGTGCCAGGTCAGGGAGGAGCCGGTCGTTCCGAGGAAGCTCAGTTCACCCAGCGAACCACCCGAAAAGTTGGTTGCACCCGTGATCTCTGCACCTGGCGGAAAATCAAATCTGACATGATTGATATATTCATTATCAGCGCTCTGATTGGTGACCGAGCAGATCCAGTTGAAGACCTGTCCCGGTGTGAAGTACTCCTGGTTACAACCTGCCCACGATCCGGTCAGGTTGTCGGGGAGCATGATCTCCTTTACTGTGCTGGTGTCGAAGACCATCACCGAATAATGGATGATCCCTCCACCTGCATTCGAAACGGAGAGGGTATCGGAAATGCTTTGGCCTGTGGCAACAGACTTTTCGAGGAAGGCAGGTTGAACGGTAATCTGCGGGATCAGTCCTTCGATGACGGGAAGTTTTATAAAATCGAGCAGTGCACAGTCCCATCCCGCGGTTTGTGAATAATCTTTGTGATAGGTCCACGAAAAAGTATGTAATCCCGGTGAAACCGGATAGCTTTCGAGGGTCCAGGGTTCGATTCCATCCCACCGTCCCAGCTCATAGCCATCAATGGTGAAGGTAAGGTAATCGTAACTCTTGTTTCCGCTGGGATCCTGTTCGCAGGAGATATAGCGGTAAAAACTGACGGTTCCGGGAGCCAGAACCCGGGCGGTTAGGTTCAGGATGCTTTCAGCATTATCGGTGATGTATCCCGACCGTGTACTGTAAAATCCCTCATATTTCACGGCAGGTTCCATGTACCATGGCCATTGGCCTGTGCCAAACCAGGGAAACTTCAGAAGGTCACCGGTTTCAAAATCCTCCACGATGGTTCCCGAGAAGAGATAGAGGGTGTCGTCAACACTAAAATTGTTGTTGGCTGTGAGGTGTGCGGCGATCGGGTAAAGGTGCTCAAATGAAGCCGTTGGTCCTGCTTTGAGGTGAAAGGTCAGCGTTCGGGAGGAATCCGGCTGAAGCAGGTCGATGGATCCTGTATTGATGGTCAGGTTAAGGACGGTATCGACGGAGTTCAGGGTAACCGCGACATCCGAAACTTTGGCGCTCCCCGCATTTTTGTAAGTAACCAGAAGGTCGGCGCTTTCGCCCGGATCGGGCATGCCGTTATCGCCATCCTCTAGTTCGGTCGATGTTACCTGGAATACCGGTGCATGGGCTTTCAACGGAATCGAACGTTGAAAGGTCTGTTCCAACGATTGCATCCTCATCAGAATGTTGAACGTGTGGTTATCGGGTATATTAGGGGCGACGGTAAAGGCGAAGGCATTGTTCAGCGTGATATTTTGTCCGCCGGTGATCTGCGGAATGGTCGCTGAACTGTCGGTGAGGATAATATAGGGATCGTTTTCACGGATGGTAAAGACGAGGTTGTTCATAGTGGTGGTACCGATATTGTTCACGGTCAACGACATATTCGCGGTCTCTCCGAATTCGATCAGGCTGTCGCTTCCTGAAATAACAGATTGGGTAACAATTAACCCGAAAGAGCTAAATGTCATGGTTTTGGTCGAAGTAATATTATTATTATCCGTGATCATGAATTTGATGGGCAGGCTCTGATACGAATGGGTGGGGGTTCCGGAGAAATGACCGTCTTCAGAGATCGTCATTTCGGGCGGATAACTGCAACTTGCAAATTTGTCGAGGGTGTTGGCAGTGACAGTCGGGGCACCGTTCAATGATGAGAACTGGTAATTTTTATTGTCACCCGACGACAACCCCCCGGTCCAGGTAGTGCCGGCCGGGAAGGTCATGGTGCCGTAATAATACTCGATGACCCCGTTCGGATAAATTTTAACTGCAAAGTTCAGATCGGTGCTTCCCGGCATACTATTGATGGAGGCTTTCCAACGAACGATGGCGTAGTCGGCATTGCCCTCGTACCATACGCCCTGACTGCTTGACGGGTAAATGGCCAGATCGGTCATAAACGGGGCGAGGATCGGGGTTTGCCTGAAGAGCAGCATCTTGTCGATCAGATACGGATAGGTGTAAGGTTGGTCATCGAAAACGATATATCCATCGGCATAGATATAAAGTGTTTGGACTGTCTTTTTGTAAAAAGGAAATGAAAAATCGAGGCTTTTGATGGCGTAACCGGTGTTGTTGTTGGTGAGCGTAAGTTGTTGTGCGGTGGCATTGGGGAGTGTGGCTCCTTGGGTCGATTCAGGATAATCAAGCTTCACATCCCATATATAGGAAGGAGTGCCGTTGGAAGCCTGCAACGTGGTGCTGTAAGGCTGGTAAAGTTGTGCCGGTGGCAGTGATCCTGTGGTGATCACCGGCTTATTGATCACCAGGTTATAATTCAGGGCAAGGCGGGTGGTAGTATTGTTCTGAATCGCAACATTGGTTGTGGGGTAGTTGGTGATCGTGGGGGTTGTTCCGGTATAGTCGATCAACGACCAGTTGACAATCTCTCCCGAAGCCACTCCCGAAGGATCCTTTTCCTGAACCTGGAGAAAGTAGCGGACGGGGACAGAACTGGTCACATACTGCAACAAAGGAGCTAAATCAAGCCCGAATTCAATGGTTTTATCGGCTTCTGTTGTGCCCCCCTGCATATACAAATCTCCTCCCTGGTAGGCGAATATCGGAAATTCCAGAACGGTCGCAGGCTGCGTGGCCGAAAGATCGGTGTTGATCCCTGCCGTTACCTTCAGTTTATTCCGCGAGGTATGTTTGAGGGTGACTTTCATGGTCAGTTGCGGATCACAAGTGCTTTTCACATCGAGAACATATACCGAGTGATTCCATATTCCGCCATAGCCGATATTGTCAGCCAGGTTTTTGTACATGGTATAGCAGAAACCCGAATTGCTCCAACCGGTTCCGGAATAGCCATTGGCAAACTTCAGTCCCCCTTTTTCCCAGTCCTTCATGTTGACCACCCCGTCGTTGTTAATGTCGATGTTGTTGGTATACTGACCGTCGCCATTGAAATCGTAACGTATCGAATCGTTGTAGCCGCAGATAGTCCAGGCATGCGAAGGACTTCCGCCCCAATTGGTTTGAACGTACTTACCGGCCTGCGGCGTCCCTGCCGGCAACGTGGTCGAAGGCGTGCCGAAGTACTGGCCATAGATATTGGCGACACCTCCCACCGATGCCCCTTCGAGGTGCTCTACCAGCCAGTATTTCAGGGTTTGTAAACCTTCCGGTGAATCGACCCGGATCGACTTCACCGAGTTGATCCGGTTGGCCATCCCGTTGTAATACTTATCATATCCCGAAATCCAGCGGGTATATCCCCCGGTGTTCAGTCCGCCGCCATAATCCGTAACATTCATGTTTCCGCAAGCCCTGACGATCTCCCAGGAGTCGAAAAAGCTGGCCCCCTGGTAGTTGTTGGCATTGTTCAGAAAATCCCAGGTAAAATGCGAAGGATATTGGTTGGCGCCGACGTTTGCCGGAATTCCACGCAGGCGGTCGATTTCATAGGTGAAGTTAAAACTGATCCCGGCCGATTGTCCGCATTCGTAACCCGATTGTTGCGTGATCGGCCTGAAGTAGGGTTGGGTCGAATTATCGACACTCACCGGCAACAGCGGGGCATCGGCGCCAAGATAGCGGTCGGGGATCACCAGTGGCGGTATTTTTGAAAGGACAAACAGCTCATCCGGAGTGAGCGATGTGGGTTCGAGCCCTTTCTGATACGGCAAATCCTGGGAACAAAGGAAAGCCGGAACCAGCAAAACGATCAACAGTACAGATAATCTGTTCATAATTGAACCATTATATTTAAACAGAATTTACTCTTTTCCTCCCCTAACAGTAAAAAGCGGGAATCAAAAACGGCTCCTGCGATCCTGGTTCGATTCGGTATAACAAAAGTAAAAAAAATCACGGTTGTTCAGGGATATCCTCCTTGTCATCTTCAATAATTTTAAAATGAACCCTCCGGGAATCCCTATTTTCCTTTTTTCCACTCCTCATAAGTATACCTGGCGTCGATCATCACCATCGAATCAACCGGAATCTGCCATTCGGCGGCTTTCTTCTTTACCGACTCAAACCAGTCGGCGCTGTGGGTGATCAATCCGGCAATCTGGTAAATGGAATCCTGGTAGCACTGTGGCGGAAATTTCGCGGGATCGCTGTTCACCACGTACCGGGCATCGCCATGGATCATCTCTTCGAGTGTTCGTTTTTCCAGGCGCGCCTTGTTGACCATAAAACGAAACCATTCGCGTTCGTTGCGGATCATGTTTTCAGTCTGATAAACCCAGGAATCCTTAACCTCCGGGTGAAAGGCAAGATAGGCTTCATCGGCGAAATTCCAGAAACCGCAGTGCAGGTTGATCTCTGAGACCATCAACAGGATTACATCGTATCCCAGCAATTTATTCCGGAGATCTGATTTATCGACATACGCAGGCGGATTGTTGTTCTGATAGGGATACAGTTTCTTGTTATAATACCAGTAGTCCTGCTTTCTGAATATCTTTTTTCCGAAAGTGTCAACGATATTTACATAATAGCTGTCGGCAATCACCAGGGCATCCGTTGAGGTTCCTCCCGTGGTATCGAAGTTGATGACCGGATAGACCTCATTCGTTCGCCGGGGGGGGCAGATCAGGTTGAGCAGTTCGCCGATGTCGTTATCGGTACCAAGTGGCGTAGAAAGCGTGGATGGATTGAAGGATTGAAGAGGAGAAGGAAGATGGAAGGTGACATTCGGGAGCGCTTTGGAGGTGGTTTTTTCGATCGTTTTCACGAGGGTATCGACCGCCAGGGGGACGGCGTACAGGCTCCAGTGCATGCCATATTTCGGAAAGAGCGGATAACGCGAAGTATCCTTCATCATCCGAAAATAGCGGTTCAGGTCAATAAAGGGCAAGCCCAGCGCGACTGACTTCCTGATGTAATAGTCGTAGTTGTTCTCCGACCGCTTTCCGGGATGAAATCTCCGCGAAATGTACTCCGGGTAGAAGCTGGCTTTTCCGGGTTCATAGACCAGGATCAGCGGAATATTGTAGGATCTCAGCGAATCCATCACATTTTTCAGACGGGCCAGTTTTTTGTCGATCGTTTGGTGGCCGATAAAGAAATCGCCGGTATATTCGTGGATATAATCCTCTTCATAGAGCATCCCATTTTTACCGGACACGAATCCCTGCGCGTGGATCAGCGAAAACAACGAATAATCGTACTGGTTGGAGATCCTGATCAGGGAGCTGCGGAACCCGCAATGTTCATTGATCCGGGTGGCAAGGGTATCCTGGAAAGTTCCGTTGAACCAACCTTTCGGAGAAAAACTGCTCAGGGCAGGTTTTTCCGATTTTGAATAGAATCCTTTCAGCGGTTTCTCATCAAAGAGGTCAAAATGGCGTTGCAACGCAGGAAGCACCAGCAGGAGGAGGATGATAACAAAAAGGATTGTCTTTAATATTTTCATAACAGTATGAGGATCCCCGCTGCAAGTGCATCAGCAGTTTTTCGTCAGGGTATAATGACCGCTCCCGAAGCTCATTTCCGGTCATCATTGAGCCTGTTTGCCCGTATCCGGATCCCTGTCAAAATTAAGGAATTTTGGAACCGGTACCGCGTTCTTTTTCTATCCCGATATTGAGGATCCTTTGTGAAAAATACTGATTTCCACAGGAAATTGGGATATTTGCATAAGTTTTCATCTGAACTTCAACGACTCATGACTGCCTTTTTAACCCGCCACCTTCATCGTATTATCCTGGTGTTGATCCTGATCCTGATGCTGATACTCACCTTCAGTTCAGATGGTTATTTTGGAGGGGCCGATAACATCACCCATTATCTGATTTCCCGCTATTCGTTCCGTCACCTTGAATTATTCATGAATGCCTGGGGACGACCGTTATATACCATCTTTTCCGCTCCTTTCGCTCAATTCGGACTTGCCGGCATCAAGATTTTCAATGTCACTGCAGGACTGGTGACTGCCTGGCTGGTTTACCGGATATCTCTGCTGCTTAAGCTGCAACAACCATGGATGGCTCCAATCCTTGTTTGCTTTACTCCGCTCTATTTCATCATGATTCCCACCGCGCTCACGGAAATCATCTTCAGCCTTGTGATTACTTTTTCCCTGTACCTCTTCATCAGGAAAAATTTCATAGTTTCTGCCATAGTGATCTCCTTTTTACCTTTCGCCCGCACGGAAGGATTTATCATGCTGCCGTTGTTTTTCCTGGCATTCTGTTACACTGGAATTCACGAAAGAAAGTGCCGGCGTATTAACAGGAAGCCCTTTCTCGCCATACCATTTTTGGCAACAGGTGTCGTGGTTTTCAGTTTCCTGGGGTGGTTTCATTTTAAAGATTTGTTCTGGGTCTTTACACAATTCCCTTACCCGGTTACTTATCACCACCCCATTTACAACCAGCCGGGAAGTTTGTGGCATTTCATCAGGGATCGGCAATCCATTCTGGGATTACCTATTGAAGCCCTGTTCGTTGCCGGAACCCTCGCTTTGTGTTGTGATCTGTTCGGAAAAAATATTGCAGGCGCCGGTAAAGAAACGGATCGTAATACGGATTCAAATCAGGAAACCGTCGATATTCCCGTTCATCATGAAAACGAAACAAGAGAAAACGCATCGATACTGATATTACTTGCCCTGATCCCGTTCTTGTTATATCTGGCCTTTCATTCGGTTCTGTATTGGAAAGCAATGGGGGGCTCCATGGGGCTTACCCGCGTAATGGCAGCCGTTCTCCCGCTGGCATCCCTGGTGGCCATGAAAGGATTTGACGCCCTTCTTCGCCCCTTTCATCCGGAAAAGAGGATTTGGGTGAAATGGATCAAATTCCTTATATCCGTTGCCGCTATTTCCTGGATCATTGTTGTGCCGTTTAAGCTTTACCCGCTTCCATATCCCTTGTCGCCCGAGGAAATATCTGTCAGGGCAGCCGCAACCTGGCTGAAAAATTCGCCATATTCCGGCCGTTTTGTCTTTTATGCCGATCAGAATGTGCCTTTCTATCTTGGGAAAGATCCGTTTGAAAAACCATCCGCGAAATGTGCACTCCTGGCCGATCCGAAATATCTCGACACCATTCCCGCAGGATCGGTATTTATCTGGGATGCCCATTTCGGGGCCAATGAGTCGAAGATCCCGATCGACACCCTTTTGGGAAACAAACGTCAGTATTTGCTGCACTGGATCAAACCCCAAAGAACCTGGACTACCTTCGGGGGATTGGAATATTTCTGCTGCATCACCGAAACACGGCCTGATCGTCGAGGTACTGATAATTACGCCATCCGCGATTCTCTGATCGAAGTTCTCGATGCTGAAAGTACGGTTGATACGCTTTATGCCAATACTTTTGAAAACCGGTGGGATACTCCCGACTCGACTTTTCTGACGACTTCAATCGTTTATCGGGGAAATCATGCGTTTATCATGGACCACCGCACCGAGTTCAGCCCCGGTATATGCTGTCAGCCCGTTTCGGCGCTGCCGATGCCAGGCGAACCTTTCGAAATCAGGGCCAGCGCCCGGGTGAATTTTCCACGGCAAATGGCTGACGCTAAAATCATGCTTGTGATCTCTTTTGAGCAGAATTACAAACCCTATAACTATTCAGGATTGAACCTCGCCGGAAAAGATATCCGCCCGGGTAAATGGGCCAGGGTCTCCCTGACCGTTCCGCTGCCCGCGTATCATTCGCCCGGCGACATGGTTAAAGTCTATATCTGGAATCCCGGGAAAAGATTGTTTTACCTTGATGATATGCGGGTGGAAGTAACAAGAGCAAAAGCCGACTGAACAACGCCGTTTTGATCATCATCTCTTTCTTTACCTCCGCCTGTTTCTTTGAATCTATCTGACAGCCGTCAGATAATCCGATAGCTGTTATTCTTTCACAAATTTTGTAAAGAAGGAGTGACTTTTATCCTGCAGGCGTATGAAATAAATCCCCGGAAGAAGATTTATAATATTGATCCTGTTTCGATCATTGATGATAGGCTGGGTCATAATCTCCTGACCGGTGACCGAATAGATGGTGATGTGTGAATGATCCTGTTTTTCTGTAAGCTCAACAATGATCTCGCTTGTTGCGGGATTCGGGTAACAACGGATCGGTATATTCTCATGCTGTTCAAGGACAATCGTTGATTTTGCCTGTGTGACGGTTACAGTCTGTTTTATTGTTGGAATTTCCACAAGTTTGATCTCGATTTGCGCAACACGGTCCGACTGTGTCGTGTTTTCTTCATAGTTGGCAACAATGGTACCATTGCCGAAGCCTGAATGGGTTACAGAACACCAGGGAACATCGCTGATCGCAGTCCAGATATTACAGGCTTCAACGGTGAATGTCACTGTTCCCGATTGCATGGTAACTAACTGGTTCGATGGAAGTACCTTAACCGGGGAAAATTCAACAATGTTTGAGATCGGATCATGATCCATTGTCGTCACAATTCCGGAATCGCTAACAACGGCTTTTATCATGAAGTTTGCACTTGTTAATAAATCACCCGTTAACGGGTATTGATTACAGGCTGATCCAACAGAATCAATTAACTGCCAGGTCGTACCTGATAGTTGCCGGAAAATAAGGTATTGTAATACATATGAGTCGCTTTCCGGTATCCATTTAAGTATGTGTCCTGTATTGTCTGTGCAAATTGCTTTCAGAAACATGGAAGATCTGGGTTTACTTCTAGGAGACTCATATCCTGAACTATCAACCGATGTCAGCGTATATCTGTATGCTTTCTGATCCGGAACAGATGATGTATCGATGAATATCCCGGATTGACTGAAGGGCAGCGTGCCTATTTTAATCATTGCTCCGGTGGAATATCCCCTATAGATATTAAAGGAATCCAACGGAGAAAATCTTCCTGAATAATTGATCCCTTTATTCCAGACGATCTTATTTTTCTTTGTAATCGTATCATAGGTAGCCATAATAAAATCGGGAGATCCGTCACGGATGGTCCGTATCCGGTAAGAGAGTGCATTACATCCATCATTTTTTTCATAGATGTATCCTACCGTTGGCGTTACAAATTGAAACCATTTTTTGGACTTCCTTGATTTTTCAGGAAAATTTTTATGTTAATGTTAGTTTTAGAACAATCAAAAATATTTCATATGTTTGCTTCGCCAATGATTCTACTGTATAAAGCTTCATTTCCGTTTAAACATTAATAACTCTTCAATTAGTTATTATTCTATGACAGAATCAAGCAGTACGAATACCGGAGCGGAGTCCCGGCCCAAATTTCCGCCTCCAGAGGCTGGAAATTTACCAGAAACATTGAAAAAAAATACTGCTTGGTATCCTTTAAAAACTGAGAGAATGCGAAAATCCTTGAAGCTGATTTTCTTCATGCTCCTCTTTATCACTTCATTGATAATCACCGTATCATATAGCATCAAACAGCAAAACAGTGGCTGGAATGTTTTTCACGCCGATGGAGGAGGATATTATTGTTATTTACCCACTCTATTCTGTGCAAATTTTAATCCCGAATTGATACCCCTGGCACATATTGAAAAAATTGGTGCAAGTATATCGATCGACACCATTCATAATACCATTCAGACAAAATATTACTATGGAACCGCATTGATGCAGTCTCCATTTTTTCTGGCCACACATATTATTGCAACAGTTTTTCAAATTCCTGAAGAAAATGGATTTGCCAGAATTTATGAGCTTATGATCCATTTTGCAGCATCATTTTATCTGGTGCTGGGTTTGTTTATTCTCGAAAAATTTCTCGTTGTCCTGTTTCGGCCCCTGATCAGGTACTCAGTGGTTTTACTTTTGTTTGCAGGGACAAATCTGTATTATGTTACGCTGATGTCGCCCTCCATGTCGCACGTTTACTCTTTCTTTACCTTTTCATTGTTTCTCTGGACAATGCAACAGTTCCTGGATTTCCAGCATTGGAAGTGGTTTTTGTTACTATCGGCATCGTTAGCGCTTTCCATTATTATTCGTCCTGTAAATGGCATAATCCTCCTGTTCTTTTTCTTTTGGCAAATAACATCATTAAAGGATGTTTTTCAAAGATTCCGTTTGTTCTTCAGGCCTGCGAATTTTATAACATTTACGATATGTCTGATTTTGTTCTTTATACCACAAGTTTGTTACTGGAAATATGCTTGGGACTCGTATGTGGTGAATTCATATAAAGGTGAAGGTTTTATCAATTGGGCTCATCCATATCTGTTGGAAGTATGGTTTGCGCCAAAGAACGGATTATTCACAAATACACCGATAGTTTTATTCATGATCGGAGGTTTGATCATCATGATCTGGAATAAAATCAAGAGTGGATGGATAATATCAGTTCTTTTTTTTCTGGTCAGTTATTTAACAGCTTCCTGGTGGGCGTGGGAAATGGGATGTGGGTTGGGTCATCGTGCTTTCGTTGAGTTTTACGCGATACTCAGTATTCCTCTTGGTTATTTCCTTACCTGGATTTTTCAAAACTGCCATAAAATCTTAACCATTTTTGTGGTAATAATTCTTATTTGTTTATGTTATTGCAATATTCTAACTGCATGGTCATTTTCAGGATGTTTCAATGGTGACACCTGGAATTTCAACCGTTATCTTGTTAATGTAATAAAAGCAGGCGTGTACCCGGGGAAGATTGTGTTGGCCAGCGTCGACCATTCTTTTGAATCCAATGAACTAAAAAACAATGCAACCAATACAATCAATGCATCAAGTAGTTTGGAAGTTCATACCTGGAATGAATTTATTTCAGGAGCTACAAAAGATTCAAAAGAATTTGGTTTCCTCTTACCCAATAAGGTGGAAGTAACTTGTAAAGTACGCGTGAATGTTCAATTGCCCACTTATGCAAGATTTGTCTTCTCGGTTGAACGTAACGATAAACCTCTGGTCTGGCAATCGGTCGATATTGATCCTATGATAAAAAGCAAAGGTGCGTGGTATCATGTTCAGGTCAATTTTAAAATTCCCGAATGGGCGCTTGAAAACTCCATTCTCAGAGTTTATTGCTGGAATCCCGGCCATTCAAGCTTCTATCTGGATGATTTGATCATCAAATTTTGTCTTTAAAATAATCCTTCAATTGGCAGTTATTACCACCTGAATGTCGTATGCTTTATTCAAATAGTATGAACTCCTGGGCGGAACCCCGGCCCAAGATTCTGCGGCAAGTCGCGGGAAAATTACCAAAAACATCAAATGAATAACCTGAAAAACATAAGGAAAACTCAGGGGAGTAAATCGAACCGTCCTTAAGCCACTTTTTAGTTTACCGATTCTTGAATTATTTCCTCATTTTCAACAGAACAGTCTATCCTTTCCGAAATCAGATACAACGGCCGGTTGCGTGACTCTTCGACACCCCTCCAGATATATTCGCCAATTACACCTAGTGTTATGAGTTGAATCCCTCCTAAAAACAAGACCACGACCATAATGGAAGTCCACCCGGTTGGCCCGATTCCATTAAATATTTTATTCCAGATGAGAATAATTGAATAAAGAAATCCGACCAGGCTGATGAGGATCCCTAAATAAGAGATGAACCGGATGGGTGCAAAGGAAAAGGAGACAAAAGAATCGATCGCAAGCTTGATCAGTTTCATGAAGGTAAAGGATGACTTGCCCGAATGACGTTCGTTCTGTTCATACCGGATAAAAGTCTGACGAAATCCCATCCACGCTGCCATCCCTATAATCATGCGGTTGGTCTCTTTAAACCGGCTCCAGTGGTTACATATTTTTTTATCAAAAAGGAAAAATGCAGAGGGCCCTTCTTTTGGATAATTCTTTAACCCGGAAGCTTTGATAAATAACTTGTAAAATGATTTAGAGAGGACTTTTCCGATGACCGATTGTGCTCTTTTTTCCCGGATGGTCCAAACCACTTCATATCCTTCTTTCCATTTTTTTATCAGTTCACCAATTAATTCAGGAGGCTCCTGTAAATCGGCGCTTATCACGATGGCGGCATCGGAATCGGCAACATGTTCGATTCCGGCAGAGATTGCTATATGGCTCCCGAAATTTCTTGAAAGTTGCAGCGCCCTGATTTTCGAGTTGGTCTTTGAAAGTGATCGAATGGTTTCAAAGGTGGCATCTGCGCTTCCGTCGTCAACAAGCAGGTATCTGAACGTAATACCGGGTATTGATCCGGTTGCCTGATCGAGCTTTATAATCAGTTGTTCCAGGTTTTTTTCCTCATTGAAACAAGGAACTACAATGGTAATATTATTTCCAGCCATATCTTCTATTTTCTCATCTTTAACAACCTGGCAGGCACTCCCGCGTAAACGGCAAAAGGGGGTACATCCCGGTTCACAACCGATCCGGCCCCGATGATACTGTTCCGGCCGATGGTAACACCGGGAAGAATTACCGATCCGGTTCCGATATCGGCTCCATCCTCGATTATAACAGGTTTAAATGCAAGGGGAAGTTCGAGAACCGGCACATCGGGGTTTATATCATCGTGGTGTGACGTCAGGATTTTTACCATTGGACCGATCCCGACAGCCTTCCCGATCTTCAATCCTCCTGCACTGTGAAAGAAACAACCCTGGCCGATCCAGGTATCCGTTCCAATCTCCATCATGGAGTCATAATAGCCTTTTAAAATAGCATGATGGCCAATATAAATATTAGAACCCAATACAATATTTTCGGGATGAAAAACCAAAACTCCGGGTTCGAATATCACATTTTCACCGATCGATTTAAAATCACCTTCACGGAATTGTCCGTTACCATGCGATTTATATTGCTTTATCGGACTCATGTTACGCTGTCATTGATTTAACCTGATCACAAACATATTGTATCTCTTCATGACCGATGTATAAGCTTAACGGTAATGCAAGACCTTGTCTGAATGAACGTAATGCATTGGGGAAATCATCGGAATTGAAGCCATATTTGTCCTTGTAAAATTTCAAAACATGTAATGCGTTTGCCCCATAGTTCGTCTCTATCCCGTTTTCAAATAATCTCTTTTTCAACATATCGCGGTTAAACCTTTCATCGACCAAAACGTGATAGGTTTGATAAACATTCGTTCTGCCCGGCAAAACGGCAGGGGTCTTAACAGTGGAACAACCTGATAACCCGACAGTGTATTGATCAGCAATTTCAATTCTTTTCCGGATATAACGATCAATCTCCAACATCTGACAATATCCCAACGCAGCCTGGAAATCGGTCATCCGGTAATTAAACCCGGCAAGGGTAAAATCATTGAAACCATCGATTTGTTCAATGCCGTGATTCCTTAAAATCCTGAGCTTTGATGCAAGATCATCATCATTGGTGACGATGGCTCCACCTTCGCCTGTGGTAATGGCTTTACGGGGATGAAAGCTGAAACAGCCCAGAATTCCAAATGTCCCTGACTTTCTGTTCCGAAATTCCGTTCCTAAAGCGCACGCGGCATCCTCCACGACATGCAAGTTGTGTTTACGTGCAATTTGCATGACTTCATCCATTCTGGCAGATTGCCCAAATTCGTGAACTGGCATTATGGCTTTAGTATTTCGTGTAATCGCCTGTTCGATTTTTCCGGTATCAATACAAAAGTCATCAAGACCTATATCTACAAAAACAGGCCTGGCGCCAACAAGTTCGACAACGTTGGCTGTGGCGGGAAAAGTAAATGCCGGTACGATTACTTCGTCACCGGGTCCGATACCCAGGCTCATCAGAGACAGGTGAAGCGCCGCGGTCCCGTTTGAAACAACCACAGCATGTTTTACATTCAGAAAAGCAGAAAGCTCCTTTTCAAACTTTAAAACATATTCACCCTGAACCAGATTGCCTGACTTCAGAACGGCTGTTGCGGCTTCAACAGCTTCAGGAGGGAAATAGGGTTTCGACAGCCTGATCATGGTTTATAATAAGTTTTTTTCAATCCACACGGCAGTTTTCCGGATACCCTCATCCAGATCGACTTTCGCAGTGAAATCAAGCATCGTTTTCATCTTTTCTACTGAAGGAATTCTTAATTCGATATCAGCCGACAATGCAGGTTTAAAGAGAATTTTTGAATGGGAATTCAATACCCGGCACACTGTCTGAGCCAATCCGTAGGTGGTAACGACAGCCCTGGAGTTCCCGATATTAAAGGATTGTCCGATCGCAACCGGATTTTCAATGCACCGCATCAGTCCGTCAACAAAGTCGGTCACAAAGCACCAGGCCCTGATTTGATTCCCGTCACCATATATGTGGATATCATTATTTCGCAAGGCTTTTTTTATAAATATCTGCAACGCACCCTCCCCTGTTTGCCCGGGGCCATATACATTAAACGGGCGAACAGATACAGTGGGCAAACCAAATTCCTTAAAATAAGCCATATTCAGGTGCTCTCCCGCGAGTTTGCTTACAGCATAAGTCCATCGGGCCTCCCCGGCGCTTCCTGATACCGTTTCCATTCCCTCGGTAACTTTGAAAGCCATACTGCCAAAGACTTCCGATGTGGAAAAGTCAACAAACCGGTCATTTACCTTATTTATTCTTGCTGCTTCTAAAACATTTGCAGTACCGATCATGTTAACCCTCATCGTATGCGTCGGTTTTTTAATGACCGTATCAATACCCGCAATTGCCGCAGCATGGATGACAATATCCGATCCGGCCATGCTTGAAGTCACAAGATCTGCGTCGAGCACATCCCCCCTGATGATTGTTAAATTCCTGTGACCTGAAAATGGACTGTTGGTTAAAGTATCCCGATGAAAATTATCATAAGCGGTGACTTTATTATGATCAATGAGTTTTCCGATAAGGGCATTCGCAATAAATCCGGCTCCTCCGGTAATAAAGATGTTTTTGCGCTGAATCATTTGAGTCGATAATGAGTAGGTTATAAATAAAAAACTTTACTTTCTGGGTTTATTAAATTGGAAATTCTGATACTTCGGATATCTATGGATGGGGTTTCAATAGTAAAAATAGTGATCCGATCATTGAATCTCGTATTATATACCGTGAATTCAACATTTTTTCCCGGACTTATTTCCTCATTTATATGGTTGACTTTAATTTTCGTTGTTTCTTGTGATAAAGGATCGAAACGTTTAAGTGATAATGAGAATTGTTTGTATTTCGAATAATAAACCACCATTACTTTGTCCGAAGCTACAGAAATCAACGAATCGTTTTGCGAGGGAGGGGGCAGTTGGGCGAGTATAAGAAGCGCATCGTCTGATTTATATGCCTGGAAATATTCAATCCTGTAGCACGGATTTTGATCATTCCTGGTCAAATCAAGAAATGTTTTTTGATCCCGGATCAGATTCTGAAGTATACCTGATTTACTAAGGATGTAGTAGGTCCATAAAAAGCCCTGCTCGGTAACGCCACTTGCCATATAAAACGGGTGTTCCCAAAGTTGGGCCGCATAAAAATTTGAGGATTGAGGAATGGATTTAAAAGCATCCGTTTTAATCATTTCATCCACAGTTTTCATTCTTACATTTGCCTGATGAATGTCCTGCGTAACATAAAAATTAGAAAAATCGGTCAGGAAGCTGCAAATTACAAATCCACAGGAGATACAAAGGGTCAACATGTACCTCGGAATCGTATGGCATTTTGTGAAATTCAATAAAAAGGCACATAGCACCGACAGAAACAACACAACGCCAAACAGGGAAAAGAAAGTGGTAATATAACCCAACATTCCCTGGGTAGTAACATAAAGGGTATATTTTGAGGTCAGCGCCAGTGGGATATGCGGGAAAAAGGTAAACATAACGGAAAAAGCAAATCCGATCAATAAAACTGAATATTTAACCTTAGGAATCCTGGCAAGAAGGAAAATACTCAAACAAAAAACGAGGATGGTCTTTACCAACCATTCGATATGTGCATGGGCGAATAAATAAGGGACAATATTCCGGTATCCGTTTATTAAATCAGACTTATAGCCGAAAAAACCTTTTAATGAAACGTATTCCGTCAATGGGAACGCGGAATAGGAAAGACTCCATAGGACCCTGAAAAAAGTAGCGAATGTAATGTTTCCACCTTCCATTTTCGTACCTGCATAGTCGGTTGGGTGCGCATAACTGTATAAAATATAGGCTGCACCGTAAGCCAAGATAACAAGAATATAAGGAAGCAATTGAAAGAATACCGTTTTTAAAAACAGTAATCCCCTTTTGTTTTCGCAATAATTTTTTGAAATTACAGACAGGGCAGCAAATCCGACAAAAAGGATAAATACTTCGTAAAACAGCAATCCGATACCGAAAAGGAGGGCGGAAAAGATCAGAAACCGCTTTTTCATCGTATTTTGGTACCGGTATAGAAGGAGATACGCTGAAAGTATCAGTGAAAATGCGAAGGTGAAGTAAAACGGATAGGTAACAAACAGGCTGGTGTGCCTCGATACCTGGGCAACAATAAAAAACAACAAAACAAATAAACCTGCTATTTCCGTCGATTTAGTCAATATACGTACTATCCTGTAAAATAGATAAATGCAGATACCGATTGGAATTATATGAAACAATTTTATTATAAACATATCATCAATTTCGTAGGGTAAATTGTGGAATATCCCAACGATTAAATAATAAAACCTGCCCGACATCTCGGCAAGAAACCGTGAATTACTAAATTCCTTTCCAAATCGGGTATTCATATAATTAGCCATATCATCGGCCGACCCGATTCCTGTTCCAAATAAGGGAAAGAAAGTGATTAAAGCGATAATCAACAGGATCAGATAATAAAAGGTTTCTTTATTGATCTGGTACTTATTTCTCAACAGAATATCCGTAATTTTCATTTTCTTCATCGAAATTTCAATTTTTTACGCATCTAAAACCTGAAATAAATAAACGGGCTGAAACCGGTTGATGCGATGGTTGCAACGCAAAGTACGCATAAAATGATTGCAATGGCCGAAAAAGAGAGGATCAGTTTGTTCCCGGGTTCAAGATAGAGGGTCCCGATCCACCGGTCTATGTTTTTAAATCCGCCCCAGAACGAAAAGAAGACGGCGACTCCCATCATGGTCCAGAATTTCGGGTTGAGCCAGATCAGATTTTCAGCCGGGTGAAAAGAGATCAGCTTTTTTGCCAGAAACCAGAATTCGGCCGTCGACTGCGAACGGAAAAGCATCCAGCCGACCATGATCACCAGAAAGGTGATGACGACCGATGGGATGTGTCCCAGCTTCTTCAGCCATTTTAAAAGGAACAGCCGATCGAAAATCAGGAAAAAACCCATGTAAGCGCCCCACAGGATGAAGGTCCATGCCGCGCCATGCCAGAACCCGCAGAGCAAAAAGGTTATCAAAGTCGCGATCAGATAAATTATCTTGTCGGCGCGCAACCCCAGGTAATGCTCCTTCGGCAATCGCCGCGAGGTTGCATAAGCGAGAGGCAGGAAGATGTAATCGCGGAACCAGAAAGACAGCGTCATATGCCAACGGCGCCAGAATTCGGTGATGCTGCGCGATACATACGGACTGTTGAAATTCTCGGGCAGCCTGAAGCCCAGCATCCGGGCCAGGCCGATGGCCATGTCGGAATATCCCGAAAAATCGAAATAGATCTGGAAGGTGTAAGCAATTGCGCCAATCCATACCAACCCACTTGACATCTCTTCGTGGGTCAGCGCGAAGATCTCATTCACGGTGACGCCCAGCACATCGGCGATCAAAACCTTTTTTGCCAATCCGATGATGAAACGGTAAAATCCCGAAAGCTTATAATCGATATGATCCTGAGCCTGACGGTCGGTAATCTGCAGGGCAATTTGACCCGGCCGTACAATGGGTCCCGAAAGCAACTGTGGGAACATGAAAATATAGAGCGCATAATCCTGCAGTTTAGCGAAACCCGGTTGCTGTCGCTTGAAAACATCAAGCGTATAAGCCAGTTTCTGAAAGGTGATAAATGAAATCCCCACAGGAAGCGCAATTTTGGTCCATTCACCGGGTTTGGAGCCGAACCATGACAGCATGACATCAAACTGATCGACAAAAAAGTTCATATACTTGAACCAGAGTAACAGTCCCAGGTTTAGCAAAACCGAAATCCACATCAACAGCCGGCGGAATCCCGATTCGCTCCGGTTCATGACACGGATCAGGAAAAAATCGATCAGGATCGATCCGGCAACATAAAAGACAAACTTCGGGGCGCCCCAGGCGTAAAATAAGATACTGGTCAAAAGGAGGAGCCAGTTTTTAAACTTCCGGTCAATCAGGAAATAAAGGATCAGGAATATAGGGAGAAAATAGAGCAGGAACAAATTACTATTGAAAACCATCGGTTGATCTATTTTTTGTTATTGATATCATTGAAGAATAAACCGATTGCATCATCGCGCATGACCTCCTCAGGTGTCACATTTTTTTCCAGGGCCTTTTTCCTGAGCGACTCTAACCGGCCTGGACTGTTCTTCATGGTTTGGATGATTTCCCTCAATTTATTTGTTGGTGTGGTGTCGAATTCAATATATGCACGGTCAATGAATCCGGATCCGGGATTTCCACCACCTGCACCGACATGGAACAGGATTACCATGTTTTGCCTTTCAACAGCTTCCCTTAAATTAATCTCCCTTGTATATTTTGGTGATGTGAAACATTCAGGAAATACTTCCTTATCGTAATACCAGAATTCCCTGTTCGCGAACAATGAATCGATAATCCCCTGATCATACCATCCCCAGAAAAAACTATCCCCGATAAACAAAGCAGAAGGTTTCTTCTGACCGGAATCGGAAACAACACGGTATTCGGGATAAGCCAAGGAAGCATGCGGAGCGTCCCACGTGAGATTCATGGTCTTATTGATGTCATCATCGTTATGCCTGGGCTGATCAGTAATTTCCAGCCGCTTTAGAGCCAAACGCGGCATTTTAAATCCCGTTTTATCAGCCAGGTAGCGGGTGGCCGAATCGGCTGCAAGCCATGCTCCGTAATCGGTCCAATGGACACCGGTTGTCGGGAATAAAGGATATTTCGATGTCGATTTCAATATTTTAAACCAGGGATTGAAATCAAGAACATTGACACCCATTTCAGCGGCTTTCGTGACGAAATAATCACGGCCCGATTGGTGGTGTTTTAATTTCATATACCTATCCGGAATTAACTCGGGACAAAATGTTCCTTTATCCGGAGGGATGAGTACCACAAGAAATATTTTTTTTGCCCACAGAATATCCTGAACGGATTTCAACATTTTAACCCTTTCCTCAATCAGCCGGTCTCCCTGGTAATCAAGTCCCAGATAACCATTAATATAACCAGTGGCAAATAATTCACCTTTCTTACCAACAATCACACGTTCGGCATGTGGAACTGAAAATAAGCTAAAATCCAGCTGGTTATATATTCTGATCCATCCGGGTCTGAATCCAATGGAATCATTAAAATTATTTTCAAACTGGACCTGGTAAGAATTATTGAACCAGGCCGAATCGGAGAACTTCGGGTAAGGGGTGGTCTGAAAATATCCGTTTAACGGTTTCAGGGGAAACAGTTCCCATTCTTTCTGAAGCGAAGGAAGACAAATCAAGGCAAGCGTTAAGAGAAATAATGCTTTTTTAACAAGGGTCATACCCGGCAAAAATACGAAGATTACTGATCATTCCTTACTAATTCATAGCCTTTGGCAGTTACTCCTCCCCAAATTCGAACAGCTTGATCACGATATCATCCACGAGTACCTCCTGCTCTCCGTAGCACCAGAAGTAAGCCTGCACCGGTTCGCCGGGGTGTGCCAGATACGGGGTCATATAATCCATACAGATTCGGTTCCAGGTCCCGGGCTGCAGATTTTGTTTATCGAGGGCGATCATCCGGTATTTGTATGCTTCCCCGTTCTGGATGCAGGTTACCACCAGGTTGCACTTCACCTCTTCGGGTTTACAGGTGAAGTAAACCGACCCGCAAACCTGTATCCAGGCAAAATTTCTGGTCGAGATATTCCGGTACGGAAGGGTTATCCCGGGCGAGAAGGCATTGCCGGCATTCAGCCGCATCGATTGCGACCCCTTTCCGGTGGTATCCTTTGCATACAATCCGGGTTTTGCCGGGTCCGCCTGCTCAAAATCGAACTGTGCCAGAACACGGGCGGTAAAGCGGTCCGATTGCGGAAGCCATTCCCGCTCGGAAGGATCACCCGAGGGTTCAAGCAAACGGGTCTCTTTCGTGGTGACATTGGTTTTCCCGAAAACGGCCCAGTAGTATCCTTTGGTCATCTGCGACGGACTGATGATATAATGGGTATATTGCCAGGTCTGAAAGAGGTTCAGCGCAACCAGGAGCAAAATCAAAGTAAACATGATGGCCCGTAACCTCCTCTTCGAATTCAGCAATACCCCGATCATGGCACCCAGCGGAAAGGCAAGAACCACGTAAGCTTCCATCATAGGGCGCTGACTGAAACTGCCGCCGTACCACCAGGTTGGCCAGCTTGCGACAACGATCAGGTGCAGGGCAAAAAACAGGAATGCGGCGACAAAGATCTCGCGATATTTCCTTAAAAGCGGGATAAAGCCAATAATGGCAAAGATCATGACGGGCGTGTAGAGCAACCACCCTTTTTTATAGGAAAAGAGCACCAGCCTGATGTACGGTGCAATCCACCGGAGCGATTCCCCCTTTTCATAACTGTAATAAATCCAGCTCCCGGCGTGGATCTTCCAGTATATCAACTGAAACGAACCGACCAGGATCATGGCCAGTACCAGCGCCAAAACCTGCAGTCCGTGATCGCGGATAAGGATTATTTTTTCATGTAAACTGCGGAAATTCCACACGCCCCAGAACAGCGGGATCAGCACGATGAGCCCGCTTGTAGGCCGCACCAGCATTGCGATTCCGATAAGAAGCCCCAGGAAAATCGCAGTCGACCACTTTTGTCGTTCGTGCCAGCGGATGGTAAGCCACACCGTAAGTGCAAAAAGCATGAACAGGGTATTGTGGGGCATGATCCCGTTATAGGCGGTCAACTCGAGGTAATTTGTCCCCAAAACGGTGATAAGCATGACCAGGGTCGTAATGCCGTCGGAAAAGAAGTTCAGCAAGACTTTTCTGAAAAACCACAGTCCGATCCCCGTGTAAACAAGCGGCCCGAACGCCATACATACCTGGTAGGGCAGTGAAAAACCATCGGGCGCGTAACCCAGCAGATGCGCCGATATGTGGGCAATAAAGAAAAACGGACTGTACAGGATCGCCAGACCCATCGGGTATTTCATCACATAGTCGCCGGCCGGCCCCATATAAGCCTGGTAAAACCCGATGGTGGGTTTGTAGGTGTCGAGTACCTGTTGCAGCCAGGCAAAGTCGTTCAGACCGGTATCGTGGTGGATGAAGGTGGCCGGAAGATACAGGTAATACCCGAAAACATCCCAGCTTATGGGTGCTAACCAGTCGTGATGAAGCCAGATCGGGGTCAACGACCGGGCTGTAACGATCAACAGGTACAACAGTACCAGCGTGACAAAGGAGACGGGATTCAGGAAACGGGAATGAGACGGAACCTTAATCATCTTACATTTTTTATATGAGTGAATATCAGAGATTAAAATAATTTACGATTGACATGATTTACGATTTACGAATGGCAAAAAGACTGATGAATTATCCCGGTTTTCATATTTACCTCCATTCAATCGTTCCAGTCGTACCGGAACCGGATGGCCAGGTCATCCGCGTAAATCATTGCCCGGCGCGGGTTCTCGATGAAGATCCTTATCTGTTGGATGGAATCGTTCAGGTCGGGAACGATGAATGTTGCCGACAGCCGGTTCCAGATTAGCGGGCCGGTCAGAACGGAATCGACAGGTACCCGGTCGGAAAATACCATCGTGGTGTCGCGCCGGAACTGATAGGTGAGAAACGCTCCGGTTGGCCGGTTACCGGGTTTCAAAAGCCAGAGGGAACAAATCAGCCTTTTGGGAACAGGTTGTCCCAATAAGCCTGTTGACAAGGAATAGAGGGGAGTCAGGCTGCTGTATTTTTCCGTTGCCACGCTGTACTGACCCGACCGGGTAAAGACCGGCGAGGGTTTATAGACCGGGCAGAGAGAAAGGTTTTCGAAATCGTTAATGAATGACCCGGTCGGATGCGACGGTTGGATGATCCCGGCCCGTTCAAGCGACCGTAAATAGTGGTCCCAGTCCCACGTTGACCCGTAATAGCACCGTTCAAACCGGTAAATGGAGATGATATACCGCAGGTTAAAATAGATCGAAAAAAACAGGAGGAAGAAGAAAAGCGAAACACGGATAAAATGTATCATCCCCTTGACCCTTAACGGCTTTCCGTCAAGGCAGGATACCTTGCCAGTCGGGACGCCGGGATGCTGTTCCCTGACCGGATCGCCGGAATTAGCTCCCGGATTCATTCCGGTTGCGGAACCGGAGGGGAGGCCGGTGATCCGGCTAAGCAGGCTGCATAACGGGATTGCGAGGATTGTCAGGTATTCGATGTAATTCCGCTGTCCGAAACTGCATCCGAAATACCACATCTTCCAGGTTGCGCTGACCAACGTGACCATGGCGAACAGTACGGCAATCAGCGTTCCGTTCTTTTGTTTTGTCACGATCATGTAAATGATTCCGGCAAGGCAGAAAAGCATGACCGGCGAATTGGTAAAGAGCCCGTTTACCGGCGAAAAGAGTACGGCGCCGATGCGGGGGTGCCGCCAGTTCGCGAATCCCTCGCCCTGATACGAAAAATGAATCCAGCTCCCGGTCAGATAATCCCAATAGATCATCTGTGGCAAAAATACCAGGAACAGGATCCCGGCAAATATCAACAGGTTCAGCGGCCGGAAAAATTCACGAAACCGCCTGATAACCTCCCGGCCGTTCGGCGCATCCCAGAAAAACAACAGGGAAACAAGCAATGCGTTGGTCGGACGGATCAGGATGATCAGCCCGAGGATCAGGCACAGGAGCACATAACGGGTCCGACCCGGCCTGTCGTTGTATTGCCTGAATTGATCCAGGAAGAGCGCAAAGAGAAAGAATGAATAGACGTGCGACATCATCCCGTCGAGGATCACGTAATAGAAGAGGTGGGTCCCCGCGAAGAGGATTACCATGGTTGCCATGCTGATCCATTCGGAAAAATAACGATCCAGAAATCGTTTGAGGAACCACAGTCCGAGGATGAACCAGATCACACCCGATAGTTGCAGCATCCGCACAAAGATCATCGAAAAGCCATCCTGATCATCATAACCGGTGGCACGGGAGATCAGCCGGGAAACAAAGAAGGCCGGCGATTGCATCAGGGCCACCCCATACGTGTACTTGATATCGATTTTATTTCGGGTGGTGTCGATCGCGAAACCGCCGCCGGTTCTGATGTCGAGATCAGCGGGCATGCTGCAGGCGTCGAAATGATAATAAAAAAGGGCGGGAAGATAAATATAATAACCGGCGCGGTCGGACCACACGCCCCGAGGGTCGTCGAACCGGGAAAGATCACGGTTAAAGAACCAGGTTAGCGCGAGGGAGGCGCAAAAAAGGAGGTAAAAAAACCAGGTTGTGTTCGTTCTCTGCTCCATGCATTTCCCCGATGGGGTCTTGTTACTCATGCTGTTTTTCGAAAAGGGTCACGACAATGTTGTCGGCCAGCATCCATCCTCCGCCGTAGTACCAGAAATAGACCTGGACGACATCCCGCGGAGCGGCAGGATCGGGGATGCGGTAGTCGAGCGACACTACATTCCACCGGTCCGGCGCCAACGGTTCCCGGTCGAGCGCAACCGACTGGTATTTGTAATTGATCCCGTTGCGGTTGCAGGTTGTCACCAGATTGCACTTCAGACCGGCGTGGCTCCCGTTGTACCAAACCATTGCCCTTACCCGCAGCCACGAGCCGGGGGCCGGCTTCAGATCGGAGAAGCGGATCCACAGACCCGGAGAAAAATTCACGAAGGAGTTCATACGGAGCGATTTCTCGCTGTTGTAACCGGTAGCTGCAATATGGGTGGAGGTATCGGCGGTATTTCCCGCCTCAAAATCGTGAAATGCCAGTCGTTTCGCGATAAAGCCGGTAGTGTCGCCCAGCCGCTCTCTCAAGGGGATGTTCCCGGCTTCCCTCTTTTTCCGAAGATCGTTCCAACCGGCATACTCGTTAAAAGCAATAAATAAACCAAGGAGTAACAATCCTGTAAGCGGTGCGATGATGCTGTTGCGATGCAAAGGATGGGGACTCAAGAACAAATCCAGTCTTAAAAAATCAAAGATAGAAAATATTTTAAGGTCTATGGCTAAACGCCATGCTCGGTAAATGCAAATGGTGGAATATGTCAATCCATTTTTCGCAATTTGAGGTGCCAAATTGGCACCTCAAATTTGTCAACTCTTCCGGCGTTAATTCAAATATAAAAATGCACTTTCAGTAAGACGCGCGATTACAACGGGGTAGCGGGTATCATATAAAGCCTGATCATTTTGCGGATCAATTCCGGGTTGGTTTGTACCTTCAAAATTCTCCTCATTCTCCTCAATGACTTTTCGATGGCGGGGGTTGATCTTCCGGTCTCCATTGCAATTTGCTTTATTAATCTGCCATTTGACAGAAGTCTGGAAATCTCCAGGTCATTCAGCGAAATGGTAGGCTCGGTACAATTTTTATATCCCGGTATAAAAAAATGACGGATATTCTCGGGATAATACTGCTGATGTGCAGCGGCATATTTGATCCCTTCGATCAGCGCTTCATTTCTCTCAACTTTTTCGACAAAGGCAAAAACGCCAAGCCGGAACATGCGAAGTTTCCAATACAGGCTTAAATCTCCGGTAAAGATTACGACGGGTATTCCGGGGAAGGCTGATTGTATTCGGTTAAAATTATCGACCGGTGAACGATGCTCCTGCAAATAGAGATCAAAAACGACAAGGTCGAACGAAAGACTCCGCATCCGGTCTATGGCATCATCCATATTCGTGGCTGATCCGACAATAGTAATTTCATTGTTAGTTTCAGCGTCAAACTGGTATGTCAGCGCTTCAATTACCGGATAATGATCATCGATTAAAAAGAACCGAATCACGGAGTTTCTCAATACATTTTCATAGCAAAGGTAGAAAAAAATAAAGAGAATTCATTTTGCTTGGGAGGCGTAATGATAAATATATCTTTTAAGGATGTTATTTTCCGCATCTTTTATCAGGCTTAATCTCCCGGAGTTGTCATACTCATAAAAAGTCTTGATTCCCCCTATATCAGTTTTTGAGGTAATTCCGATCTGGGGCATGTAGGTGAATGAAATGACAAAAGCTTGTGCTAAATGATCACGGATATAAGAAGTCGCACTTTCAATATATGCATCACTAGTAGATTCTTCTAAGGTATGAAGATCGAATCCACCTTGTTGAAGGATGTTCATGATGCTTTCAAAAGTAACGCCTGATATCTCAGCAACAGGATAGCCCTTTTTATATCCCCAAAGATAATGAAACTGCAATTTATCCGCAGGTTTTATTGAATTTAAACTATGCGAAACATTGTCATATTGAAACTCTAATTCTTTAGTTCCATAAGAGTATGGGGTGTCCTTATTGAAAGGAAGATTTAATCCCAATTCATTAAGAGCTTTACTAATTTCCGTGGGTTGACCGTATTGGTTATATTTAGTGGTCAAACCGTTTGTGAGATTATTATTTAAATATACCCGTTGGTCAATTGGCAGTCCTATTGCGTGTTTATCAATTAAAAAAGAAAAATTACTGTTTATTGCTGTGGTAGAATAGTCCTGTGGATAAAATGTGTAATTCTTTATTGTATCAGCTTTACTGTCAATTTTCGAAATTAGATTAGGAAATGCATGATCAGGATTAAAAAATTCATATGCGGCTATTTCACTAAGAGAATCCTGCCCGGAACTACCAAAATACTTTGTGATAATTCTGGCAGGGTGTCTCCATTGGCAATAAATATCATACCTTATTCCATCAAAATTATCGGTTCTTTGTCACTTTGAGTGGGTAACATAATACGGATTGATTTTCGAGAAG
>CAZGIM010000022.1:0-74720 GCA_964525995.1 uncultured Prolixibacteraceae bacterium
TTAACATTAAACATTGACAATCAATATGTTAAAAAATTGTCATGTACTAAGATTTCGGATATATTTCTTTCAGGATAGAACAGTATAGTCACTTCAGTTCAACATGAGAAAAGTGTATAACTATTCCGGTTAAACCATGTATAGCTGTATGGTTATTTCAGTATAAACCCTTTTAACTGTATGGTTTTTTCAGTCTAGGACAAAGGAGGGATCACCGTACCATACAGGTCGTAGTCTTAGACCAGACTTAGACAAGTCTTAGGCCGGTCTTAGATAAGAAAAGGTTTTTTAGGGGAATCATGAACCCGCCGAATCGCACTTCGCATTTCACACGTCCGACTTCGTACGTTGCATTTTACCTTTCATGTTCATGATATACAAATGTACGAAATATTTCCGGCTTTTTTAACCTCCCTGATTCTGTTTCTGAAAAAAAATTGCTTCTTCCGGATCCCAACAGGTCGTAGTCAAAAAATGCCCTGAATCATAATCTTCCCTTTCCTGCTCCTATGGGTCAGAATCATCTGCAGTTGTAGTCTGTTGCTTTAGGCGCTTCTTTGTTCCCAGGCGACAGGGCATGATAGAGCCGGCACAATTTGGTTGCAACAATTACGAAAAAATCTATACAGAAGCAGGCAATGACGGGTCAGAAGACCAAAAAACAGTCCATCAACCTGCAACAGGTTTATTTCTGAAATAAAAGAATGAATTTTGCACACAGAACCGGGACGGGGAATCGTCACCACAAAACAATTACTCATCAAAACGAAAATCATGGCTGATGTGGATTCTCATATCAGGAAAAGTTTCATGAATCCTCCTTCAAAAATTAATGAACCAAATTTAACATTTGATCGCGATCCTGAAGTCCGGATATTTCTTGAAATTACTATATTCGCCGGTGATTGAGTGTGAATGATATACTATATGATCTTCCCCTTGGACCTTTGATGATGCATGATTTTACCGGAAAAATAAATTTCTTTATTTCGCTTATTATTAGGATAAACTGAAATTCAAATGGTATGAACCCCGGGGCGGAGCCCCAGCCCCAGATTCTGCGGCAAGCCGCGGGGAATTAACCCTAAAGAGATTCAATTGGGGGTATGAATTAAAAGAAACCCGGTCATTAACAAAGGTGCCGGGAGTCGACGTTTGAAAAAATGGGAAAAAATGTTGTTCGTGAATAAAAATTAAACTCAAATAAAACGATGGTCCGAATTTTTGCTCTTTTACTCCTTATCGGATGGTTCTTAACAACCGGATTTTCGGCTACGATCAACCCACCGGGCGACAGTGTATCAATCCCAAAACCGAAGTCAGTTATTGAAAAACCCGAACCTTTTCACCGCAATGTCATCAAGATCAATCCGACTCCGATGCTGTTGTGGAGTAATGTCAGGAATATTTCCTTTTCCTATGAAAGGATCATCGGGAAAGATAAATCGCTGAGTATACAGGCTGGATTTCTTAATTTTCCAAAAATAATTTCTGATACTGTTGCTGGTTTGGTTACAATTACCGGGGGAGAAAAATATGGCATTAATCTGGCATTTGATTTCCGTTATTACCCGTTATCGCGGAACCGCCGTCCGGCTCCCGACGGCCTGTACCTGGGTGGATTTGTTTCCTATTACGGATTTCGTTTCTCCAATAAACTGGATATTCTGCATACGGACCTCGATCAGAACGGTTCAATATACGGGCGATTGAACGTGGTTAACCTGGGGGTCAGCGTTGGTTATCAGTTTATCTTCTGGAAACGGTTTTCTCTGGATCTTTTGATGTTTGGGCCAGCCTTAAGTTGTTACAACGGTACCCTTGGAATAAGTAGCGATCTGGATTCCTCGCAAATCCAGGAGCTTGATGAAGATCTTATCAACGCACTACTTGACAAATACCCCTTGCTAAGCACACTTTTCAATAAACAGAAACTGGAATTTACAGGCAGCAGGACCAAGCTCTCAATTGGGTTGAGGTACTGCATACAGTTTGGGTTTCATTTTTAATGTTAAGGATATCAAACCGGTAACTAAGAACACTTCAAATGTAATTTATATTCAAACAAACGGTTTGATAAAACTTCCAAAGCTCTGAAGAAACCCAAAACGTGTTTCAGGACTTACCGAAAATTTCTGACGAAAAAGAGGATATTGCGTTTCAACCTCAGATGGTAAATGATCCAGGAAGAAAAGTACAAAAAGAAACTTTGTCGGAATGCTGAGAGTTAATGGGTTCATCAGAACTCATCCGGCAGCTTCTTCAACTGCTCGTAAGTGAACACCGGCCCGTCTTTGCAAACATAGGTGGATCCAATGTTGCACCGGCCGCATTTGCCAAGCCCGCATTGCATCTTCATCTCCAACGTTGTAATTACATCTTTCGGAGCAAAACCAAGCTTATCCAACGACAACAGAGTGTATTTGATCATGATGGGAGGTCCGCAGGTGATCACCTTGGTATTTGCGACTACCGGTTTTACGACCTCTTCCAGGATCTTCGGAACAACTCCCACGTTTTCCTTCCAGGTTTCTTCCGGTTTATCGATGGTGAGGATGACCTTCAGTGAAGGATCTTTGCGCCAATCAGCAACCTCATCCTTGTAGCAAAGATCAGCCGAGGTACGGGCTCCGTAAAGGATTGTGAAATCTTTATAATCGGCCCGGTTGTCGATACAATACTGGATCAGCGAGCGAAGCGGCGCCAGACCGATACCTCCGCCCACGAAAAGCAAATTTTTTCCTTTCAGATCCTCCAGCGGAAACCAGTTCCCGTATGGGCCGCGTATCCCCACTTCATCACCCTCATCAAGCCCGGTGTGAATGTCGGCCGTTACAACTCCTGCACGTTTGATGGAACAATCGAACGACTCCTTCCGGGTCGACGAGGATGCAATACAAAAAGTACACTCCCCGGAACCAAGCAACGAAAACTCAACAAACTGACCCGGAAGCCAGTTGAACCGTTCCATCATCCCCTCCTCCTTGAATTTGAGCCGGTAGGTACGAATATCCGGAGTCTCCTGGATCACCTTGTCGATCCGGCACATCATCGGGACTAAAAGTTGTTCCATATTCTTATTATTGGTTGTTATTTATATGAGGCAATAGGCAGTAGGCAACAGGCAATAGGGATTATGTTTCAGGAGTTAGTTTTTTAATTAGTCCATGAATCATTTTCCCGAGTTCAGTTGTTTTTTCAATCAGGTTTTCAAATTTTGTTTTATCAATAAGGCCTATCCCGAGTCCTATGTGAAGAAATGTCTCCACTTCGTTTAGTGAACCTCTTGCTATCTTAAGAAACTGTTGATAATTCTTGGTACTTCCTCGTCCAAATCCTTCTGCAACATTGGCCGGAATGGAATATGCTGACCTTCTTAACTGATTTGTCAAACCAAATTGTTCCTGGACTGGAAACTCAGATGTTATCTTGTAAATCTCAATTGCAAATCTTACACCCTTCTTCCAAACCTCCAAATCTCTATATGACTCTATTTTTTTCTTTTCCATTTTACACCCAACCCTCTGCCGCCAATTGCTCAATAACTATTGCCTACTGCCTATTGCCTATTAACTATTGCCTATTGCCTACTGCCTACTGCCTACTGCCTACTGCCTATTGCCTACTGCCTATTGCCAAAGTACTCACCACCTCAAAGATCGATATGTTCACCGGGCAGGAAATGGCACATTTTCCACAGCCAACACACAGGTTTTCTCCAAACCGTTCCTTGTAATAAACGAATTTGTGTAACGCACGCTGCCGCCAGCGACGATATTTCACGGGCCGCGGATTATGACCACCAGCCATCAGGGTGAAATAACCATTGTTACAGGAATCGTAACTTTTATAACGGACTCCGGTATCTTTCACCTTTTCATCAGAGATCTTGAAGCAATGACAGGTGGGGCAAACGAAAGCACAAGTATTACAGCTCACACAGTTAGCCGAAACATTCTCGAACTCCGGCGAATCGAAAATCTTGGAAAGCTTGGAATTAACCTCCTTATAATCCATCTTCAGACGAAATGTGGAGGCAAAAGCATTGAATTGTTTGTTCATTTCAGGCGCAGCAACCTCCTCTGCAACAGGCGAGAGGTGACCGATCATATCCTGGTCAAGAATAGCTTTTCCCTTTTCTGTACGGGCTTTTATGTAAATCTTGCCGTCACCTCCACTCACAATAAGCACATCCATGGCATCGAGATGTTCCACGTCGTAATCGAGAGAGGTGCAAAAACAGTGGGTCCCGGCAGTTTGGCAACGGGTCGAGATGATCAACGTATTTTGGCGTCGTTTCTGATAATCGGTGTCGATGTAATCCCAGTTATAGACCTTGTCGAGCACTTTCAGGGCGCGGGCATCGCAATGTTTCATCCCTAAGATCACCCGGTTGCCGGTCAGATTATCCTCGTCCGTTTCGGTCATGGTCGTTCCGGCATGATCGGCCGTGTACTTCATGATCTTGGCCGACCGGGGAAAGAAAAGCGGTTTGGCGCTCATCGTTTTTTCAATGGGTGCGTCGGGATTGCACATCGACAGACCGGTCACCCGTTTGAAATCAAACTTCCCGAATTTTTCAACCGGTGCGAAAGTTTCGTGTTTTGCTATGATGGCTTCGTAGAATTTTGTTAAGCCAGCTTTATCGGTAACAAATAGTTCAACGCTCATATCTGAAAAATCGGATTACATGATAAAATCATCAGGGTCCTTCATACTGTATTTATAAAAAGCGCCACGGTCGCCTTCATGCACACCGGCCAGGTGTTCCTGAAAGTTTTCGTAGATCACCCGTTCGTTCCATTTATGCAAGAGATGCAATGGCAGATGACTGGGGCAGGCTTTTTCACAATTTCTGCAATCGACGCAGCGACCGGCAAGATGCAGCGACCAGGTCATCAACGCATGAAATGCGCTGCTGGTGGTATTGGCGCCATGGTAAAGGGTAGAGGTCTCCTGATCGATACAGCATTTGGCACAATAACACATCGGACAGGAGTGGCGGCAGGCATTGCAACGGATGCAACTTGAAAACACCTCCTCAAAATAGGCCCTGCGCTCGACCAGGTTCATGGCGGCTATGTTTTGGATGTCGGCGTTGACCTGGTAGGGGGTCTCCCCACCCTGTCGGGGTCCCCCCACCCCGTCGGGGGCCCCCAACCCCGTCGGGGGCCCATCAACCATTTCATCGAAGACCACCGGATTGGGATAAATGCATTCGATGCAGTTTTGCATCTTTTTCCCTTCATCATCAACAACTCCCTCACAGGCAATCCCGATAATGTATAGTTTCTCCCTTTTCACCTGGCCTTCCGTGATCAGAAGGTTCAGCGACCGGCTGTCGCAACCTTTCACCACCAGCCCTACACGCTTCCCACGGGTATGGTCTTGTTTCAGGTAGTTGGTAAGATTGAATACCGATTTATCTGAGAAGACCAGCTTCTGCACCTCGTTCGGGTCTGTGATCAGCGCCGGAACCTGATTTTCGTCGAAACCGGTCATACGGTATCCTACGAAAATATCGATCTTGTCCTCGGCGAAAAGCTTCGAAGCGATCTCCCGGATTTGATTCGTATAGTCCATTATTTCTCGAAGTTTTCTTTTTTATACAAATGAAGAGGCCCCAGTCTCTTGATATCTTCTGTTACCTTGGCAACCACTTTGGCGAATTTTGGACCTTCGGCGGCCGATACCCACGAAAACTGGACGCGATCCTCGTGAAATCCTACGAAGTTCAACAGCTTTTTAGTCACCAGAAACCGGCGACGGGCATAATAATTCCCACTGATATAGTGGCAGTCGCCGGGGTGGCAGCCCGAAACAAGAACCCCGTCGGCCGTGGTCTGCAGCGATTTGATCAGGAACCATGGATCAACGCGCGAGGAACAGGGAACCCGGATGATCCGGATGTTTGGTGGATACTGAATCCGGGAAGTCCCGGTCAGGTCAGAACCTGCATACGAACACCAATTGCATAGAATGCCGATGATTACCGGTTCCCAGTTGGGCGGAGCAACAATCTCCGGCTTTTCGATGCTTACGAGTTGATTATTTACTGCTGCTTCCATCAGATTGAAACTATCTCATTAATGATTTGAGGATCGGTAAAACCAGCAAGACTGATCGCCATGCTGCGGCAGATCGCCACACAGGAACCACATCCCTGACATACCCCCTCGTTGATCTTCGCTACGGTACGCATCTCTTTTGATCCATGACCCATGGGAACTTCTTCCGTGACGATGGCGCCATAAGGACAGACCTTAACGCAATTCTGGCAACCGGAACAGAATTCGGGATTCACTTTGGAGATCATCGGATCTTTTTTCATCGTGTCGCCGGAAAAGATGCCGCAAACCTTTGCCGCGCAAGCTGAAGCCTGGGCAACCGTGTCGGGAATATCTTTGGGAGCCTGGGTGCACCCCGCAAGGAAAATGCCTGCTTTAGCCGTCTCTACTGGTCGTAGCTTGGGATGGGCCTCCGACATGTATCCGTACTTATCGTACGAAACACCCAGCAACCTTGCAAGATCAGGGTTATCCTTGTTCGGCACCACGGCAGTGGCCAACACGACAAGATCGGCTTCCACCTCAACAACCTGTCCGATTTGAGCATCTTCACCGCGGACAATCAGTTTATCGCCTTTTTTATAAATTTTTGACACCCGGCCCCGAAGATAAGTGGCGCCGGTATCGACCTGTGCTTTCTTTACAAATTCCTCGTACCCCTTTCCGGCAGCCCTGATATCCATATAAAAAACATAGGAATGGGAACCATGTACCTTGTGATGCAGAAGAATGGTATGTTTGGTCGTGTACATACAACAGATCTTCGAACAGTACTCGATACCTTTGGCTTCATCACGCGATCCGATACATTTGATGAAGACTACATTCTTGGGAATTTTCCCGTCGGAGGGTCGAACCGGAACACCGTTGGTAGGACCGTTGGCTGAGACCATGCGTTCAAATTCAAGGGAGGTGATGATGTCCTTGAACCGACCTACTCCGTATTCTTCATAGGGTTTGGGATCCCAGAGATCATACCCTGTTGCAACGACCACAGCGCCGATTTCACGTTCGATGATCTCATCCTGCATCTTGTAATCGATGGAGCCCTTTTCGCAAACTTTAGAACAGATGCCGCACTTGCCTTTGGTGAGCATGGTGCAATAACGGGCATCGATGACCGGCTTGTTGGGAACGGCCTGGGGGAAGGGGGTGTAGATGGCTTTGCGCTTGTCAATCCCCATGTTGTATTCATTCGGAACCTTAACCGGGCACTTCTGCCAGCAGGCGCCGCAGCCGGTACAGGTTTTGAAGTTCACATAAGAAGCTTTTTTCTTGATTTTTGCTTTGTAATTTCCTACAAACCCATCGAGTTCAAGCACCTCTGCATAGGGAATCAGTTCGATATAAGGATGAGAGGCTACGTCGACCATCTTGGGAGTAAGGATGCACTGGGAACAGTCAAGAGTCGGGAAGGTTTCATCCAATTGAGCCATCTTTCCTCCGATAGAGGGGCTTTTTTCGACGAGCACTACCGGAATACGGGCATCGGCAATATCAAGTGCGGCCTGAATCCCGGCAATCCCGCCACCGATCACCAAAGCCCTTTTGGTAACGGGAACCGATATCTCATGAAGCTGTTCATTGGCAATTGATTTCGCCACTGCCATGCGGACCAGGTCGGCTGCCTTGGCCGTGGCGGCTTTCTTATCTTTTTGGTGCACCCATGAAGAATGCTCCCGGATGTTTGCAACTTCAAGCAAATACGGATTCATTCCTGCATCGCTTAGGGCTTTCCGGAAAGTTTTCTCATGCATCCGGGGTGAACAGGCCGCTACCACAATCGAAGTCAAACGGTGCTGTACGATGGCATCGCGGATTTGCTGCTGCCCGGGATCGGAACACATGTACTTGTAATTGATGGCAAATTTTACTTCGCGGATACGTTTTGCCTCTTCGACTACGGCCTGTACATCGACGAAATCGGCGATATTGGCACCGCAAAAACAAACGAAAACTCCTACTCTTGCCATTATTCAGCCTCGCTTTCTGCTTCAACAGCTTTTTTGGGTTTTTTGACTTTTTCAGGTTCCGGTTCGATGTTCCCTATTTGTGCCAGGGCACCTTCAACAGGAACGATATGTTTGCGGAACATCAGCTCTTTTTCAGGCATGCCGAAGGCTAACGCCATCAGCTGTGTGAAATAAAAGACCGGAAGATTATATTTTTTCCCGGTTTGCTTCTCAATCTGTGGTTGCCTCATGTCAAGGTTCGACTGGCACAGCGGACAGGCTACCACGAGTGCGTGTGCGCCGCTCTCTTTAGCCATCTCTAAGATTTTTCCGGTCAGTCTGATCACCACTTCCGTGTTGGAAATACTGAAGGAGGCGCCACAGCATTCAGTTTTGTAATCAAATTCGGTGGCTTTGGCGCCAAGGGCTTCCACGATATGATCCATCGACATGGGATACTCAGGCGAGTCAAACTGTGTAATGGCTTTCGGACGGGTAAGCAGACATCCATAGTAACAGGCGAGCTTCATTCCAGCCAGTGATTTGGTCACCCGGGCTTTGATCGCATCGAGCCCGATATCTTCGTAGCAGTACTGCAGCATCGATTTGACGGCAACTTTTCCCTGGTAACTTCCTTCATCAACAATGGTGGTGCCGATATCTTTCGACAGGCCGGGATTATTATCCAGATGGGTCTTGGTCACTTTCATACGCTGGTAACAGGAAGCGCAGGGGATGGCCATGGTGGTATTGTCAAGTTTCTCGGCCAACACCAGGTTTCTTAGCGGAAGTGCATACGAGAGGGGTTCGCTCAGGGTGTGGGCCGAAGTGGCACCGCAACAATTCCAGTCGGGAATTTCTTCCAACTGAACATCCAGACTCTTCATGACCATTTTTACGGTCTCGTCGAACTCTTTACTGGTACCATGTGCGGAACAACCCGGGAAATAGGTTATTTTCTTCATGTCGGGATCGGATTATTTATGCTTCTGTTCCAATTTTTCAGCCATTTTAAACATGCGTTGGATCGCCTTGGCGCTCTTGACGGGTTTCACCAACAACGGAATTTTTCCCTTCAGCAGCGCAGTCGGGGCAAGCATCACATCTTTAAACAGATCGCGGGTTCGGATGTTATGCTCTACCATGAGCCGTAACTCGTAACTGCGCCCGTACCTCCTGATCATATCAAGAAAAATATTATGGAATTTCCGGATTGCTTTTACCTTGGCTGACTTGTTGGTATAATTCTCTTCGAGGGCCAGATGTCGGATGGCTTCCATTACGGCAGGGATTTCGATTTCACGCGGGCAACGACCTGAGCAGGCTGAACAAGTCAGGCAAAACCAGGTAGAATTGGCCAGATAAACCTGTTCCTTCAACCCAAGTTTTACCATTTGCATGATCTCCCGGGGGGGAAAATCCATAAAATTCGAAACCGGACACGTAGAGACACATTTCCCGCATTGATAACACTCCAGAACATTGGCGCCACTGCGTTTGTTCACATCGGTGAGCAACGTGTTTTTTTCCTGCAATCCAAGTGTGATCATTTTTTTTGGATATAAGTTGGAAATGAACGGATTATCAAATAAAATCTTTCCGCCAGGAGAGATTTGTTAAAAAGTTAACAGTACAAATTTAGAAAAAGTTTCTTTTGGAAAGATTCTAAATTATAGTGTTTTCAAGGGCCAGGATTCCCCGGGAAAAAACCATAAGCAACGCTCACATAACGAAGCATCCGTGAACATACGAAAAACCGGTTTGCATTCGATTTCCCAGCAATATGGTTTTGAATGCAAACCGGTTCTGTTAAAGAAATCCTTGATTATTGAGTAAGCAGAACGATCTTTTTCCTGATGATTGAATGGTCGGGTTTTTCGATCGAAAGCATATACACGCCGCTGGGGAATGATTTCAAGTTGATGGTCGTCCCCGTAAAATCAGGCACCTGCATCATCATTGTCCCGTCGCTGGCGAAAATTCTGATGCTTGAGTGCGCTGCATTCCCGATGTAAAGATTCCCTGCTGAGGGGTTCGGGTAAATATTCACCGCCTGCACCTTCTGATCTCCTATTCCGACACCGCCGATGATGAAATTGACGGTATACAGGTTATGGACCATCAGGTCTTCAGCAAAAACATCGATAGTGGTTGCCCCGGGAAGCTCATTGGCCGGAACAATGATCACAGTTTCATTGGTATCGATCGGGGTTGCCGTTATTTCGGGTACGATAATGGTTCCTGACGAGAGACGCGACTCATAGGTGAAAATGTCGGGAGAAAATCCGGAAATTAGCACACCATCCTGCTTAATGGAAGCAAGCCTTGCTTCGGTTCCCGGCACACCGTTTTCAACGGAATAGGTTGACTGATAAATCTCTTTGGTAGCAATATCCTGTACAAAGACACCGACGATCAGATCATTCCACTCTTCGACATTTGTTCCGGTTAGGTCAACAGTTTCATTGATGTTCACAGGAACGCGGTCTGAAAAATTAAAAGTTGTGCCGTTTGCATCCGGAATCATCTTCATCATCACATGTTCAAAGCTTGTTTCCCCGTTTGTAGTGGCGTTATTATGAGTGATCTTCTCCATCACTACGATTTGCACCATGCAATTTGTAAAATCTGAAAAAGGTACGATTGATGCATCGACATTGATAATATGGTTATTCAGGGTGTGTGTTGCTTCGATCTTGAACATGCCCGCCTGAAGAATGGCCTGGTCATAGGCAACCTGTACCGCGGTCATGTCGGTAGCAACCTGGCTGCCGTTGCAATAGAGATCGGGGACATATCCCACACCGTAATAAGTTCTTCTCACACCACCTTCTTCTGTATAATAGGGATCTCCTGAACCGGGCCAGTTCATCTGGTACTTTACGAGGGTGATATCATCTTCGTGGGTATTGCACCAGGGTACAAATCCTGTGTTAAATGTTTTACAGGGATTGCAGGTTGAACTGGTAAATTCCTCAAATAAAGGACTCCGGGGAATGGAATGGCAAATCCTGAATACTGACTTCCCGAGTGTATCATTGCCAGGGAAATCATCAGGGGTGCCATTGACGTTTTTAATCCAGACCTTGAGGCTATGTGATCCGATCAAGGCACTGAGCAGGTCGGTGCAGGTAAAGTCATAGGTTTGCTGGGTGGCTATGGCCAATCCTGTGAAACCCGAGGAGTGAACCGGACCGTTGTCAAGCTGCCATTCGACATCAAGGCTGTTGATGGTGGTGATCCCCACGTTCATGATCGTACCCTTAACAGGAACAGGGGCGGAAAAGTAGGTTGGTACACCACCAAGTGAAATCATCGCCCCGTCCTTATTGAGCGGGTTGAAAAGCAGCATGTTGTCGACGAAAAAGTAATCGAGATTATACATATTACCGGACAGGTAAATACAAATCTGGAATGTCGACGAACCGACATCGCTGTTGTTTATCGTGATATCTTCCTGTTGTGGTCCCATATTGCCTGTCGGTGACTGTTCAAAGACTGAAGTCCATGTTCCGCCATTTGACCGTGTGGCGACGCCGAATTTCGGGCCCGGGTTTGAATACCAGTCATAATAGTACCTGAACGAGAATTTGACCGTTGTTAGTCCGGTCAGGTCAACAACAGGCGAAACCAATCTCGTGGTGGTGTTCTGGTTTACATAGTTGAATACACCTTCAGGGGCCGATCCGCCTGCATTGTTTGTATTGCTTATCGCCCACTGGGCTGAAAGACCCTCGAAGGTCCAGCCTGCAGGAGGCATCTGTCCGTCGTCGAAAGCTTCCCAGAAAAAGGTTTGCGCATGTGCGACCGATGATAGCATTATCAGAAATGCTAAAAGTAAATGTTTTGTTTTCATGAGTTTTGGGAGATTGGTTTATTCTTTACCTTACAAGTGTACAAATATAAAAAAACAAAGGGGCCGTGATTAAGCTACGACCCCTCTTTTTTTGGATAAAACTGTTTTTATTGAAGTGTGAATTTGATGGGCAGGTTAAACTGTACCCGAACGGGCACTCCGCGTTGTTTACCGGGAACCCATTTAGGCATTGCTTTCACAACCCGTTTTGCTTCTTCGTCGCAACCGCCGCCGATACCGCGAAGGACGCGTACGTCGGTAATGGATCCATCGACTTCGACAACAAAAGTGACGAACACCTTACCCTGGATACCTAATTCTTTAGCCTCTTCAGGGTATTTGATATTCTGTTGCAGGAAGGAGATGCGGGCCTCTTCCCCTCCGGGATAGCTGGGTTGTTCCTCCACGACGGTAAAGATTTCAGCCTGTTGTGGGGTTTCAATGACCTTGGGTGCCTCTTCTTTTATTTCCACTTCAACCTCTTCGGTTGGTACTTCCGTGTTGGTCTTGGCTGAAAGGTCATCCTGGGTTGCCAGACCGGTCTCAATGGTTGTATCTTCAACAACCACAGGAGCCGTGAATTTTACTTTTTCAACCAGTGCTTCGGGTGGCGGGGGTGGCGGAGGAGGTGGGGGCGCTTCTTCCTGGCGCATCTCTTTAATATCAATTCCAACTTCCTTTTCCTTTTCACGAATCAGCTTACTCTTACTCATGTAAGCCGAAATCAGGGGAAATGCCACGGCAACCGACAGGAAAAACAGGCCAAAAAGCATTGCGATCGAAACATACTTCCTGTATTTCTTCCTCAGTACATAAGATCCATACGCTTTATTCCTGTTCTGGAACACAATTTCATCCAGCGGTTCTACACGCTGTTTTTCAATTGCCATATGCTATCGTTTTAAAAGTTAAAAACGTCTGTTTATTATTTCGGGGCATTCTTCATCATCTCCATTTCAACTGGCGATAAATCCACAATTGCATAACTGGCAATGTTGCAGATCGCCATTTCGTCGATGATGTTGACAATGTCCCTGTACTTCGCCTTGGAGTCAGCCTTGATGAGCACGATCGGACCTTTTTTATCTTCCTTTTTCATCTTTTTGATCTCATTATCGGCTGTGGTATCTGCTACCACAAGTTTTCCGGTGATCCGTTGATCCCGGTATTCGGCGATTTTCGTAAAGAGGTCCCTGTTTTTAATCAGTAGGATTTTTCTGATGCCATCCTTACTGAAATCGGTCTTTACAAGGGTGGGTAACGGTGGCTTTTTAGGATCAGCCATACCCATGTAGTAATAAACAACATCATTCCCGGTAAGCAGGATATTCAGAGTCCTTTCTGCAGAGATCTTAGGTGCAGTTTTAAGGTCTTCTTTTTTATCCTTTTCCGGCATGGTGATTACCATTACCTTGGGTTTACTGAAAGCGGTTGTGAGCATGAAGAAGGTAATCAGCAAACACATCAGGTCAACCATAGGGGTCATGTCGATGCGGGTACTGTGCTTCTTTGGTCGGCGCTTACCACCTTTTTTCCCTTTTTCCTCAACAATTAATTCAGCCATGTTTGTTCATGTTTAACAGTGTAAATTCTCGTTATTGTTTCGGGGGAAGATCTTTAAGCGTGACCTCCTCTTTCATCAGGTTGGTAACGAGATTAAATTTATTAACCTTGTTTTCCTGCAGCAGGTCCATGATTTTTTTAACAGTCATATAAGGCGTTTCAGCATCTGCTTTCAGAGCAACTTCGGCTCCGGGATTGGTCAACCGGGCTAATCGTACCCACCAGGCCAGCTGATTGTCGGTAGAGTCGGTTGGAACCCCGATTTGGAGCAAATCGCGGTCTTTCGATTCACTGGCGTTAATCCACGATTTGACGTCTTTGATGGGCATCCCGAAAGCGGCCATCTTTTCAAATCGGTTCAACTCTGCCGGTGTGAAGGTGATCTTATACTGTTCTCCCATCTTCTGAAGGAGCTTGGACCTGAAATGGGTCGTGGTATCCTTCCCGTTGTCGATATTGAAAAAGATCAAACTGTCTTTGGAGATCAGAATGGTCATAATATCGTTATCCGGAGCCTGTTTTTCAGAGACGCTGGTCGGTGCTTCGATCGGTTTAACTTCCGAGGGCCTGAAAGAGGCCGTCAGCAGCAGGAAGATCAGAAGCACGGAAAACAGGTCCACCATGGGAGTCATGTCGATGTGCGGCGTTCTTACCGGTGCTTTTATCTTTGGCATGGGATTCTGATTTTAAGTGATCAATACACAATAGTATGTACTTAATATTGCTTTGGAGCCAAAAATATTACTTGGTAGAGGCGGCAAATGATTGAACAAGGCTGAATCCGGCTTCGTCAATTTTATAAGTAAAACTATCGATTTGTGTTGAAAAGGTATTATAGAGCACAATGGCCAATAAGGAACCGCTGATACCGAAGGCGGTATTGATAAGGGCTTCCGAGATACCTGTTGCCAGAGCGAGGGCATCGGGAGCGCCGGCCTGTGCAAGAGCGCCAAATGCGCGGATCATCCCGAGCACGGTACCAAGAAGTCCGATGAGCACGGAGATGGAAGCGATGGTTGAAAGAATAACCAGGTTTCTTGAGAGCATCGGAAGTTCAAGTGCGGTAGCCTCCTCAAATTCCTTTTGGAGTGCAAGAATCTTTTGATCCTTTTCCAGAATGGCATCTTTCTGAAGGGTACGATAACGAAGCAACCCGGCTTTCATGACGTTGGCAAGAGAACCTTTTTGTTTGTCACACACGACAATAGCATCTTCAATCTTATCAGCATCAAGAAGATTCTGCAAATTCTTTACGAATACATTGATTCTCCCTTTACCTCTGGCGCGCGTCAGCGTAATGGTACGCTCAATTGAGAAGATGATAACGAGCAGTAAAACCGTGATCAATAAAGGAACAATATACCCTCCTTTGTAAACCATTGCAAGATAGTTGCCAGGTAAGGGTGTGCCTTCGGGGTTACCGCCTTCAAAGTTAATGGGGTTCCCCATGATATACTTGTAAACCAACCAGGCAATGATTAATGAAACAACCATCGCTACAAGCGTGAATGTTGACCTTAAGGCCTCCCCGAGGGTTCCGCCTTTTTTATTTGTCTTGCTCATCTGTAAAGTGTTTTAAATTATAAAATGAATTAATTAAAGGATTTTCAATTAATCAGGACGGCAAATGTACGTAATTTCTAAAAGAATTCAAAAACCCTCCTATTTTATCTTTTGTTTCAGCAGATCAATGACCGGCTTGACAACCGCCGATTTTTCATCATTTGGATTGACAATAGTCATCCGGGTATAAAATTCAAGCGCTTTCTGTGCTTCATCCTTGTTCTTCTGATCAAGGGAGAACTGACTGTAATGATAGAAGGCAAGGTAATCGAACGCTTCAAAACGGTCTTTCATGTACTTGACGGTGTCACTCTGGGTTTTTTCAATAATGGCTTCGTAAACCGGCACCGCGTAACCGGTTGTGTTGAAACCCTTGCCGTCTTTAATATCGAGGTTCGATTTTGTCCGTGCTCTCCACGAAAATCCGGGTATATAGTCGGGTTGCGCAGCATTGAAAACCGCCAGGTTCGTGTCGGCCTTTACAAAATCCTGCAAGCTGTAATAAACCTTTCCCAGATTGTAATAGTCCATCGGTATTCCCTTTTTCAAGGCTATCTTCTGTTCATAAAGGTCTTTTGCTTTTTCATACTTCTTCACCTTGGTCCAGCAAAGCGCTGCCTCCGAAATGATATCGGCTTTGGCAGTATCCATTTCAAAGGATTTCATCATCTGTTCGGGAGCCAATGAATCCATCTTCATTTTTGCCAGCAGACGGCCATAATAGGCGAAATCGAGCGCCCTGATCTTTTCAGGTTTCGCATTAGCTATAAAGATTTTAATATACTTCAACCCTTTATCGTATTGCTGGGTTTCGTAATAAGAGTAAGCCAGGGCGCGATTGACATCGTTATCGGTCATATCAACCTTTTGAATTTCATTGAGCTGCACTATGGCTTCATTATAGTCATTGAGCTCGATCAGGGTATTCACGAACTGCTTCCTGGCGGAGATGTTTCTGGAAAGCTCGAGGAATTTATAGAAATTCTTCTTAGCCTCCTCCTGCCGACCGGCTCTCGAAAGCAGGGTCCCAAGTTCCCGATAGGCCGGCGCAAAAGTGGAATCCATTTTAACGACTTCCTGGTAATAGTTAAGGGCGGTGGTGTACTGACGGGCGCGGAGCCATAGCTGACCGGTTTTTAACTTTGCTTCGGGTGATTTCGGGTCAAGTGATTGGGCCATATTATAGTTTGAAATGGCTTTGGACCCGTCGTTCAGCAGATAGAAATAAAGATCTCCCTTTACGATGTACAATTCGGGATTTTTATTGTCCAGCTTTTCGGCACGCCGCAGATATTCAAAAGCGTTGGCGGTGTCATTCACATTGGCCATAACATAGGCTTCCGCCATCTGGATCAATATCTTTGCCTGGCGGACCGGTTCTATCTTAATGGATTTGTTGGCCTTTGAAGGCAGAAGGGCTAACGCTTTATCAAATTCGGCCTGGGCCAATGGTAGTTTCTTGGTAATGAGGTTTAGCAATCCCAATCCCACCAAATTTAATGGATTCGACGGATCCTGCTTGATCCCGATTTCATAGATGGCCTTTGCTGAGTCGGCTTTTTCCTCGAACGATAGATTCAGCGTATCCGAATAATATTTTTCAAGGCAATTCTTTCCATAATAATAATACAAATCTCCATTCCCGGGTTCCTGGGAAATCAATTGTTTGAACATGGAAGCCGCGGAAGCAAACTGTTCGCTCTTGGTCAATTTAATGGCCGTATTCAAATCCTGTGATATCAGTTTTGTGAGAAATGGGGAAAATAGCAGCAATGCAGCGACGATACCAACCCTTTGTGTTACTCGTGACATAATATATCTCCTTGAATTTTAATGTTTGATTTCAACAATTCGGACGGGCATTGCAGCAGGAACCATACCAGAATGTAAGATGATGAGCTGTCCTTTCTCGCCGGCAATGAACGATGAGAAGCCATAAGCCAAACCGGTATAGGTCTGACGGTTTATACAGAAAACTTCCCGGGTAAAGGGATAGGATCCTTCGGCAATATAAGCCTGATAGGGTTTATAAAAAGTCGAAGCAGGATCGTTATCCCCCTCCATCGAAATTCCTGCCACTTTAACGCGTTTCAGGAACCGGTTTGAAACGGAATCGGTTTTGTCGCTGATCCAGTTGACCCCGATAACCCCGATGGCTCCGGGATGGGTCTCAACATAATCGATAACCTCCTGATTGTTCTTAGCTGCAAAACAGGTGGGCGGAAGTGAATCAATCTTGAATTTATCCTTGAAATACCTTGGATTGGCTGATTTGAAATGATCAAAAATAACTTCGACCGCTCCCAATTTTGACTTAGGATTGATCTGGTTCCAACGAGTCAGCTTTCCTTCAAAAATATCTTTGATGTTATGGAAATACAGATTGGTGTCGGGATTTTCTTTATGGAGGATGAATGCCACCGCATCGATTGCGACTTTGGTAATTTTGGGTATAAACTGCCTCTCTTTAAGGTACTGAATCTGATTATCGGTAAGGTTTCTGCCAACTATGATCAGGGGTACCGAATCATTCATAAAGGCATTGATCAGATCGGCTTCATTGGTATAAACTGTATCGATGGTGGCATATTTATAAAGGGATTCGAAAGTATAAATCTGCGCATCGATCATCAGCCGGTACGACTCTTCTATTCCTACCTTGATCCGGCCCATGGTGGGCGTATCACTGTTTTTCAGGTCGGATCCTCCTCCGCATGATGCAAGAATAAAAAGAAGAAAGGGGAGAAAAAAGATACCGGAATACTTGATTTTTTGTACTTGTGAATTCATGGATACATCATTGTAAACCATTCGTTATTAATAAAGAACACAAAAGTATATAAAAAATTATTGTGACGACAGTAATTCCGTCATAAAAATACTTTGAATGGTGCGAAATGTCAAGGAAAATTATCTAATCCTCGTTTTCTTCACGGTGTTTGGTCCACAAGCGGGCGATCCTGAAACCACCGTAGAGAAACAAAAAGACAGAGAAGATTACTTTGATCTCGGTTTTCAGGTAGGAGAACCTGGGACTTACCAGGATGTAAATGCCCAGTAAAAAGTAGAGTGCTATGACAAGCCAGGAGAAATATTTCGAAAATTTCTGCATTGGGGTTACCTTTTCACCTGCCAGTATGGGATGGCGTCCTGGTCAGGCCATTGATTCCAGTATGCTGGCGTGACTACCGTCCCGTCTGATCTGAAAAGTCGCTTTTGATAAAGTACAATAACAGGATTGAAAATAATATCAGTCACGCCAAGAATGAAGGTTCCCGACGGGCTCCCGTCTTTTGCTTTCTCCGCCTCCATCTTTACCTCATACCGGTTGAATTCCAGCAGCTCTTTAATAAACCCGGCACGTTCGACGGTGCATCCTGTTTCGACAACCGTACAGCGGACTCCTTCAATTTCAGCAATATTGTGTTTTCCTCTTAATAATGCCATGATCATGCTTTCTTAAAACAAACCAAAACTGAGATTGAATATCATTTCGTAAATGATACTCGTGAAACCGACCACAATAATACCAGCCGAGCAGAGAAGCAGGCCGAGCCTGGTATAACCGTCGCTGCTGAACTTTTTAATCGGCTGGTCACTGCTATTGAGGAACATGGCCTTGATCACCAGCAGGTAGTAGTACAATGAAATGATGGTGTTGACAACGGCGATCAGGACCAGGATATAGTAACCCTGTTTCGCAGCCGCAGTGAAAAGGAAGAATTTTCCGAAAAAGCCTGCCAGTGGCGGGATTCCGGCCAGAGAAAATAATGCCAGCATCATGACGAGGCTCAGCTTGGGATTGGTACGGTACAGTCCGTCGTAATCGTCAATATTCTCTTTACCGGTACGGTTCGAAATGATTCCGACCACTCCGAAGGCCGCGAGGTTTGAAAAGATATAGACCAGCACGAAGTAAATCACCGTGGTCATGCCAAGCTGGCTTTGTCCGATGATACCAAGCAGGATAAAACCAGCCTGGGAAATGGAGGAGAAAGCAAGAAACCTTTTCAGATTCTGCTGCCGCATCGCAAACAGGTTCCCCAGTGTGATGGTAAGGATAATGATGATATAAAGAACCTCGCTCCACAAAACAGCGATCTTTGTGAACACGGTGTACAGGATAATAGTGAAAATAAACACAGCAGCTCCTTTGGATATCACCGAAAGATATGAGGTAACATTAACGGGTGCACCTTCATATACGTCGGCCGTCCAAAGGTGGAAGGGAACGAGAGAAATTTTAAACGCCATCCCTGAAAAGAAGAAGATGAAGGCCAGTACCTGGAGCGGGGCACCAGTGATGAGCGGGGCGACATCGGAAAAGTACATGGTCCCGGTTGTCCCGTAAATCATCGAAAGTCCGTACAGCAGGATACCCGAAGATAATGCCGAGATGAAGATCAGCTTGACGCCGGCTTCGGCCGATTTTTCCTTGAATCGTTCATAGGCGGCCAGGGCAGCAATCGGGATAGTGGCAAGTTCCAATCCAAGGTAAAACATCAGAAAATCGCCGGCAGAGATCATATAATTCATCCCGATCAGGGTTGAAAGCATCAGTAGGAAGAATTCACTGATTTTTTCTCTATTTTGATCCTGTTTCAGCCAATCGACCGACTGCAGGAAAATGATCAGAACACCGATATTCAGGATGTTCTTAAGCAGCATGGTGAGTTGCGTCGATTGGTACATGCCTCCGAACAGCTCGCCGGGTTCTCCGGGCAGGAAACCAATAAAGGTCACCGCTGCCATTAAGAGGATGGCCGGCAAGATGATTTTCTGCTTCTGCGTGTTGGGCAGGATAATTTCGACAATCAATAGAATCACTGTGATGGCCACCAGCAGCAATTCATGTCTCATGATCAGCATTTCTCGATATTTTTAATTCGTAAATCTTAAATCATCTTTTGTTCAATCTCTTCTGGTTCGATTCCCCGCGGCAAGCCGCTGTATCCGGTCCCGGGGCTCAAACCGTTTGATCTCATGGTAAAACTGGTATGACAGCGAGCAGTTTCTGCATGACCGGGCCCAGTCCCTGGTTGATCATGTCAGATAACCAAAGCGGAGCGATCCCGATAAGGGTGATACCTGCAATCAGGGCGACCACACTTATCCTGTCATACCATTTTGCATCCGTAATCAGTTCATATTCCTCATTCCTTATTTTTCCCAACAGTAAAATGCCCACAACACGCAGAATATAGACTGCGGTGACCACGATTGAGGAGGCCACGATGATGGTGGCAACGCGATGGAATACATCGGCGTTCTGGAATGCACCCACGAAAATGGTCATCTCGGCGACAAACCCGCTGAATCCCGGGAGGCCGAGAGAGGCAAGACCGGCGATAACATATGCAACCGCAAGAAAGGGCATTACTTTCATGAGTCCGCCCATTTCATTGATATAGCGGGTATGGGTGCGACCATAGATCATCCCGATCAGGGCAAAGAAGAGGGCCGTCATGATCCCATGGGAGATCATCTGCATGATGGCGCCATTTAACGCAGTTTGGTTGAACATCAGGATCGCGAAAAGTACCAGTGCGCAATGGCTCACCGAAGAATAGGCATTGATATATTTAAGGTCTTTCTGCCAGACTGCGCCAAGTGCGCCGTAAATAACACCGATGGTGGCGAGGATCAGGAATATCCAGGCATACTGGTGTGCTGCCTGCGGAAGCAGGAATACCGCAACACGGTAACAACCGTATCCTCCCAGTTTCATCAGCACACCCGCGTGAAGCATCGAGACGGCGGTAGGCGCCGAGGCATGACCATCGGGCGACCATGTATGGAACGGGAAGAGGGCACCAAGAACTCCGAACCCGATAAACAGGAACGGAAACAGGAACCGCTGCATGTCCATTGGAATGGTCTCTTTCGAAATTTTGATCAGGTCCCAGGTGAGGGGGCCTCCGTTAGGCGCCGAATTGAAATAGATCCCGATCAGTCCCAGGAGGATCAACGCCGAACCTCCCATGAGCATCAGGGTAAGTTTCATAGCAGAATAGTGCCTCGGGCCGCTTCCCCAAATCCCGATGAGGAGGTACATTGGGATAACGGCCAGTTCGTAAAACAGGAACATGGTGAAGAGGTCGAGACTGATAAAGAAACCAAAAACTCCGGTCGCCAGAAGGATAAGGAATGTGAAAAACTCGCGTGGAAGATCTTTTATATCCCAGCTTGCAAAGATTCCTGCAAAGACGACCAGTGACGTGAGAGCGATCATCGCGACCGAAACACCGTCGACACCGATGTAAAAATGAATGTTCAGGGTTTGATACCATACATTATCCTGGACAAAGAGGACTTCAGCCATATTTCCGGCACGGCGTTCGGCCAGGAACAGCAGGATCAGCGTGATAGCGCTTGCGAGTTGCAATCCCATACCGATTGCTGAAACCCATTTCACCTGCATGTGGGTCTTGCACGAAAGAATTCCAATGATTGTAAGAACCGGTATGATGATAAACAGTGTCAGAATGCTCATTGTTCTACAGTGTTAGCTGGTCCATAAATAAACGAATAACAAAACGAGAAGGACGGCGCCTGAAACAAAAACCAGGGCATATTGCTGCAATTGTCCCGACTGCAGTTTTTTGATCCGTTCCGAAGCTTCATTGGTCACATAAGCCAGCCCGTTCATGGTTCCGTCGACAATATGGCGGTCGAACCAGGCGATGGGACGGGAAATATAATTGAAGATGATTTTTTTGGTGATGAAAAGATAAAGTTCATCGATATAAAATTTGTGATAGGCCGCCTTGGAAAATCCGCCGAGGGCGCTGAAGATCTGGTCAGGAATGCTGGTTTCCTTCCGGTAAAGCAGTGTTGCCACAATGATTCCTGTAAGCCCTACGAGAACTGCCGGGATCGCGATGCCTAATTCGATGTGTGACACAAAGGGGATGCGGTCGGAAGAGACAAAATTAGAGAAGGGGATCAGTCCGGCCAGGAGAGCGCCCAGCGCCAGGAGCATCAGGGGGATGGTCATGGTCTTCGGCGCTTCATGGGGTGTGTGATGATATTCCTGCTTTTTTCCCCAGAAAATGGAATAGTACAGACGGAACATGTAGAACGCGGTCAGACCCGAAACGATCATTTCAACCCAGAACAACAGTAAGCCTTTTTCATGGCCGGCGGCAAGGATTTCATCTTTGCTGAAGAATCCTGCAAAAGGCGGGATCCCGGCAATGGAAAGGCAGGCGATCAGAAAGGTGGCATGGGTGATGGGGAGATGCTTGCGTAAACCGCCCATGTCGTTCATGTAATTGCTGTGAGCGGCGTGGATGATGGCCCCGGCAGCGAGGAAGAGCAACGCTTTGAAGAAGGCGTGGGTGAAAAGATGGAACATGGATGCCATGAATCCAAGCCCTTCATGCCCGCCATAACCGGAAACACCCAGGGCGAACATCATCATGCCGATCTGCGACATGGTGGAATAGGCCAGGACCCGCTTGATATCAAACTGTGTGCAGGCGATGATCGCGGCAAAGATGGAACTGAAAGCCCCCACGTACATGACAACATCGAGTGCGGCCGGCGCCGAAAAGGCATAGATCGGGAAAAGCCGGGCAACCAGGTAAACACCGGCAACAACCATTGTTGCGGCATGGATAAGGGCTGAAACCGGCGTCGGACCTTCCATGGCATCGGGCAGCCAGATGTGTAGCGGGAACATGGCAGATTTTCCGGCGCCTCCCATAAACACGAAGATCATCGACCAGGTCATGGTGGAAAGACCCAGGAACCAGATCCCCTGTCCCGAGGTGAATGCAGGACTGTTTGGGCCTGTCAGTGTAATGAAATCAAACGTTCCCGTGGCATATGAAAGCATCAGGATCCCGATCAGGAAGCCGAGGTCGGCAAACCGCGTCACAATAAATGCCTTTTTCGAAGCAGCCACCGCAGTATCCCTTGTATAATAGAAACCGATCAACAGGTACGATGAAACCCCGACAAGCTCCCAGAAAATATACATCTGGAAGATGTTTGTTGCTACAACCAGCCCCAGCATGGAGAAACTGAAAAGCGACAGCATGGAGAAAAATCTCATGAAGCCTTTTTCACCATGCATGTATCCTATGGAATAAATATGGACCATGAACGAAACCGTGGTAATCACGATAAGCATCATCACGGAAATGGGATCGAGCAAAACTCCCATGTCGATGTGAAGTTTGTCGGTCAACGTCAGCCAACGCATGTTGACAGCCATGAATTTCTGGAACGAGCCGTCGGCAGCCTTTTCAAGAACAAAAAAATACTTGTAGGCCGTGACAAGCGAAAGAATCCAGATGACGAACAGACCGGATGTCCCAGCAATGCCCGAAACGAGTGGTTTGAACCTGTTCCCGAAAAGCCCGACCACCACGAACATGAACAGCGGAATGAGCAGGATCCAGGCGGTGTAACTGAAATCAATCATAGGGTACAATTTTCGTAGTTATTCTGCTTAGGTTGGTTAATTGTCGTTATTGCACTATTATACAAGCGATTAGAGATTAGAGATCAGCGATTAGGATTGAGATGGATTCGTTTTCATATTTTCATTTCCCCTGTTCGCTAACAACTATTCGCTAATCCCTAATATTTCATTTCATTCATCTTTTCAACATTGATGTTAATCAGTCTGCGGTAAATATTGATGATGATGGCGATGGCCACCGATGCTTCCGCCGCAGCGACTGCAATAATGAACACGGTGAAAAACATCCCCTCGAGGTGATCCGGATAAAGGATCTTATTAAATGCCACGAAGTTGATATTGACCGAATTCAGAATCAACTCGGTCGACATCAGGATGGTGATCAGGTTCTTCCTGACGAGGAATCCATAGATACCGACAAAGAACATGATGGTGCCGGTGATCAGAAACCAATGTAATGGAACGCCTTCAAACATAGTATAAGATTTTACTTATTCGTCAATCGTAAATCATTAAATCGTAAATTGGATCAGTCCTTCCTCTTTTTCGCCAGAATGATGGCCCCCACCATGGCAGCAAGCAGCAGGATGCTGATTACTTCAAACGGAAGCGCATACCCGAATTTTTCTGTACTGATAAGGCTTTTTGAAATCTCGCGGATGTTGGTGCGTTCACTATCGGCAACCACTGCGGCTGGGAAATTATACTGCATGATGGTGATGATGGTGATAACGGCGCCAGTTGCTGCCGCAAGAAATGCCGGTACTTTTTTCTTCCATGACGCAGCTTCAAGCTTCTCCCCGACATGGCTGGTCAGCAGGATGGAGAAGATGATCAGCACCACGATGCCGCCCGCATAGAGCGTGAGCTGAATGGCAGCCAGGAAATTGAACCGCAGCAAAAAATAGAGGCCCCCGGTGGCCACCAGAACAAAAAGCAGGAAGGTGGCTGCCCGGAGGATTCGCCGGCTGGTCACGGTCATTATGGAAAAAATGATAATGACTGCCGAAAAGATCGTAAACATCAATTGATTGGTCGTCATTCTGCAATATCTTTAATGATGGATGATCCGGGTTTATTTAAAATCTTGGTCAGCCTGGAACGGTCAAAGACTGCGTGTTCAAACTGCTGTCCCCATGCCAATGCGTTCGAAGGACATGATTTGATGCATAACCCGCAGAAGGTGCACATCGAAAGATGATAAATATGCTTTTCGATGATGCGTTTCTTTTTCCCATCAGGGGTGTCGATCTTGTTCTGGATGATCTCGATGGATCCGTTCGGGCAGTTGTTTTCGCAGATCGCGCAACCGGTGCACCGGTGTTCATTGCGTTCGTTATGCGGCATGATCACTTCACCCTTATACCGGTCGAACATTTTCAGCGTCTTCCTGTTTTCAGGATACTGTTGTGTCACGATTTGCCCGGGACTGAAAAAATATCCTGCGGTTACGCTCAACCCCTTCAGGAGTGACGTTACAGCGCGGAATATATCAGAAAAGTATTTGAAAAAGCTGTTCATAGTTTTTAAAAATGCCAACCCATTAATACGATAAAAGCCATGATGAGAATGTTGACCAGGTTAATGGGCAACAGGTATTTCCATTCCAGCGTCAACAACTGGTCGATCCTCAACCGTGGGAATGTCCACTTAAATAACATGATCACCCAGATCAGGAAGAAGGTCTTACCGATGTACCATACCAACGGAGGAATAAAATCCATCACATTATTAAATCCCGTCCATCCCCCGATATGAAAGGGCATCCACCCTCCCAGGAAAAGTGTGGCAGCAATCGAGGCGACGATAAACATGTTCATGAACTCGGAAAGGTAGAAAAAAGCAAATTTGATCCCGGAATATTCTGTGTGGAATCCGGCCGTAAGTTCCGACTCAGCTTCGGCCAAGTCAAAGGGACCGCGGTTGATCTCGGCGGTGCTTGCGATAAGGTAGACAACAAATGCGATGACGGCCGGGATATGGCCCTTGAAGATAAACCAGCCGTCGGCTTGTCCTTCAACAATGGCCGAAAACTGCATAGTCCCTGCCAATATGATCATTGTGATGAGCGACAGGCTTACCGAAAGTTCATAGCTGACGATCTGGGCGCCGGAACGCATGGCCCCGATCAGGGAGAATTTGCTGTTGCTCGACCAGCCTGCCAGCAACACCCCGACAACGCTCAGTGAGGAAACGGCCACCACATAAAGAATTCCAATGTCGAAATCGATGGCATGCAGCCCTTTGGCATATGGTATGGCGGCCATAGCCATAAAGTTGACAATGATCACAATGAACGGTGCGATGTTGAACAACACCTTATCGGCGTTTTTGATGGTGATGAGCTCCTTTAACATCAGCTTGATGAAGTCGGCAATGGTCTGGAAGAAGCCGTAAGGGCCGACACGGTTGGGACCGACACGGTTCTGAACAAAGGCGCAGACCTTTCTTTCGGCATACACCAGAAACAGGCCCATCAATGCATAAGCGATCAGGAAGACCAGGCCGATGATGGTGAGTTCCCACACAGTTGCCCAGAAGGGTGAGCAGTTATCGAACAGGGCCTTATCGATCGCCTTATTGAATGCTGTAAAATCGTAAATGCTGAAACTCATAGATAAATCGTATTATCTGTCAATATCGGGAATAACATAATCGAGGGATCCGCCGATGGCGATCAGGTCGGCAATTTTATACCCGCGGCTCATATGGTCAAGGGCGCTGAGGTTTGAGAAATTGGGCGACCGGAATTTCATGCGGTAGGGAGATTTATTGCCATCACTCACGACATAAACGCCGTACTCGCCGCGTGCTGCCTCCACCCGCTGATAGTATTCCCCCGCGGGCAGCTTGATGACCGCTTTCATCTTAGCCGAAAAATCACCCGCCGGGATATTGTCAATCAGCTGTTCAATGATCTTCAGCGATTCGCGCATTTCATGCATTCTGACCATATAGCGGGCAAATGTATCACCAGCTGTTTCAAGAGCTTCCCTGAAATCAACTTTATCATATGCGGCATAAGGATGGCGTTTGCGGACATCGCACGAGAAACCGGAACCGCGTCCTGTCGGACCGGTAACCCCATAGCTGATGACATCCTCTTTCGAGATATAGCCGATCCCCTTGGTACGCTCCTGCATAATGATATTCCCGGTAAGAATGTAGTCATAATCTTTGATCTTCTTCCGGAAATATTTGATGAAATCCTTGGTTCTTTTTTGGAAGTTCGGATGGATATCCATCATCAGGCCTCCCGGTGTGTAATAGCTGTGCAGCAACCGCGATCCGAAAGATTCTTCAAAAATGTCGAGAATCTTCTCACGATCCCTCAGGCCGTAAAAATAACAGGTCTGACCCCCCATGTCCATCCCGAAACTGCACCACCAGAGCTGATGGGATGCAATCCGGGTTAACTCATCAAGAATGGTCCGGATGTATTTTACCCGCTCGGGGACATCGACTTCAAGCGCATTTTCAACCAGCAGGCATACCGCATGGTTGTTAATATGGGCCGAAAGATAGTCCATCCGGTCGGTGAGGTGGATGATCTGGGGATAGGTGTCTTTTTCGCACATCTTTTCAATACCCCTGTGAATGTAACCGCAATGAGGTTGCAGGCTTTTTACTGTCTCTCCCTGGAGGGAGAGGACCAGCCGGAGCACCCCGTGGGTTGAGGGGTGCTGGGGGCCCATATTAATATGGTATTCCCCTTCCTCAATATTAACCGCAGGCGGGTTGATGACTTCTTTCATACCTTATAGTTCTACGATGTTAACTTCATCCACATAATCTTTACGAAGGGGATGTCCTTTCCAGTCCTCTTCAAGGAAAAATCTCCGTAAATCGGGGTGGTTATTGAATTTCACCCCAAGCAGATCATAGACTTCCCTTTCATGAAGTTCAGCCGTCCGCCAGATATCACATACTGTATCAACAGCGGCGTTCTCCCGGTCAGCAGTCCGTACTTTCAGGACAAGCTGGTGCTGCAGCGTGGTCGATTCCATGTGATAGACCACTTCGAAATACTTGAGCATATCGACCCCTGAAAGGCAGAAAAGGTAATCAAATGACAAATCGGGATCTTCTTTCAGCCTGACAGCCAGCGCGTGCATTTTATCCGGTGGAATGACGAACATCGGGAATTGTTTATTTTCCTGGAATTCTGCGTCGGGGACAAGACCCAGAATACGGTCCTTTAATGCTGCTTTATCCATGGGGGGAGATTATCTATTTTAAGTTCTCTGTTTTTCTTGGGCTGGTGATTGTTTCCAGTTTGACTTTACGCTGAAGCTGCATAACTCCATATAAAAGAGATTCAGGACGGGGTGGGCATCCCGGCACGTACACATCAACAGGGACCACGTGATCAACGCCACGAATCACATGATAGCTGTTATAATAAAAAGGTCCACCGGATACGGCGCAGGCGCCCATCGCAATGACATATTTTGGGTCGGCCATCTGATCATACAATCGTTTGAGTACCGGGGCCATTTTGTTGGTGATCGTACCCGCCACCACGATGACATCGGCCTGTCGGGGAGAAGCGCGGTAAACTTCAATCCCGAACCGGGCGAAGTCGTGACGGGGGGCCCCTGTTGCCATCATTTCGATGGCACAGCAGCTTGTGGCGAAAGTCAACGGCCAAAGCGAATTGGAACGTCCCCAGTCTATAATGGCATCAAGTGTGGAAATGATGATGTTCCCTCCTGATTTCTTGAACAACTCCAGGGTTTCATTATCGCGGAAATCCGCTTCTTTTATGTTTTTTATTCCCATTTTAAAGCTCCTTTCCTCCAGGCATACAAGAGGCCCAAACCAAGTACGAAAAAGAAGATCACGATTTCAACGAAGGCCACCATTCCCAATTCCTTCATCATTACAGCCCATGGGAAGATGAAAACACTTTCCACATCGAACACCAGAAAGATGATGGCAAAAAGATAATATCCCACATTGAACTGAAGCCACGTAAGACCTTCGGTGGGGATACCGCATTCGTAAGGTTCGGCTTTTTGCGGATTTTTCGAGCTGGGTGCGACGTAGTGGGCAAAAACGAGGGCGAACCCCACCAGGAATGCTCCCACGATGAAGAACAGAATCAAACTTTCAGCACTCATAATGTGAATTGATTAACAATGAGGGGGGCAAAGTTAAAAATTAAAATGAAATAACCTAACCGGATATATTTGAAAAAGTATATATCATCAATGTATGTTATTAAACCAGTGATAGATAGATAATCAAAATCAAAAAATATCAAAATATTGGTTGATATTTGTCAATGACTTGTTATGCGTTTCCAGTGGCCGGGGTTGAAAATGTTTTACATTTGATTTTTATTTCCGATTTTATGATCTCATCTGACTTCAGGACTGCCATCTTTCCGGCGCGTTATTTTCAGGGACCCGGTGCCATCAAGACCTTGCCCGGATGGATTTCACAATTGGGGTCCGGCGCTTTTATCGTGGCGGGGCAAAAATCAGCCGATTCCATCCTTTCAGAATTTATCCCACATGCTCCGGTTGCGATCCAGGTGGAACGGTTTCGGGGGGAGTGTACCCGTACAGAGATAAACCGGTTGACATTGCTCGCCGGGGATGCCGGTTTTGACGTGGTGGTGGCATTGGGGGGAGGAAAAGTGATTGATACAGGCAAGGCAGTTGCGTTGGAACTGAATTCCAAAATCATTATAGTTCCTACCGTTGCCTCGAACGATGCTCCCTGCAGCGCCATCAGCGTGGTCTATAATGAGGAGGGAATCTTTGAAGAGGTAATCCACCTGAAACGAAATCCCGACCTGGTACTACTCGACTCGGAAATTATTGCGCATTCTCCGGTTCGTCTGCTTGTGGCCGGCATGGGTGATGCGTTGTCGACCTGGTTTGAGGCTGATTCCTGTTTCCGTTCGGGGTCACCCAACGAAGCCGGAGGTTTTAGTACCCGTTCGGCACGCATGATGGCCCGTCTTTGTTATGATACCTTGCTCGAATTCGGTGTTGATGCCGTAATCAGTTGCCGTGAAAAGCGGGTTACTCCTGCCCTCGAACATATAATCGAAACCAACACCCTCATGAGTGGTATTGGCTTTGAAAGCGCCGGGTTGGGCAGCGCCCATGCCATTCACAACGGGCTGACCTGTCTTCGGGGCACCCATGCATTTTTTCATGGCGAAAAAGTTGCATTCGGAGTTCTTGCGGGTTTATTCCTTACAGATAGACCCGAATCATTGATCCGGGAAGTGTATTCATTCTGCGTCTCAGTTGGTTTGCCCGTCACTCTGTCAGGGATCGGAGTGATCGACCCGTCGGATGAAGATCTGAAAAAAGTCGCGGAAGCTGCCTGTGCTCCTGAAGAATCGATCTGGCACGAACCGGTTACCATCAATGTTGACCGAGTTATCGAAGCCCTTATAAAAGCTGATGAATGGGGTAGGAAATAACCCTGTGCATAACCATCCCTTTCACTCTTGTACGGATTGCAGGTGTAAATATATACCGGGAATGTTCTCTGAAACCATATAAATTACGTAAAAATGAAAAAATATTTGGTTTTCCTGTTGCTTTGCGGGTTTTTCTCATGTAATCAAAACGACCTTCCGGTGCAGTTGCAAAAGGCTACCTGGATCGATTTGACCTATGATTACGACAGCAACACTGTTTATTGGCCCACGAATGTTAAATTCAGACATGATACCGTTTTCTGCGGTATCAACAACCAGGGATATTTCTATGCCTCGTTCAGATACTCGGCCGAAGAACATGGAGGTACCCATTTCGATGCGCCGCTACACTTTCACGAGGGAGGTGAGAGCATCGAAAAAGTAGGGATCGAAAGACTGCACGGACCAGCGGTGGTGGTTGACGTAACCAAACAGGCCGCCCAAAACCGGGATTATCTTGTCGGCCAGGCCGATCTTGAAAGCTGGGAAAAGGTTTACGGGAATATTCCTGAAGGTGCAGTGATCCTTCTTCGCACCGGTTGGGGAAAGTATTATAACGATCATCTGAAATACACAGGAACCCTGAAAACAGGAGTCGAGGGAATCAAAGAGCTTCATTTTCCCGGATTGGATCCCCGGGCAGCCAAATGGCTCTCGGAAAACAGAAAGGTGATTGCCATCGGTATCGACACCCCGAGTATCGATAATGGTCAATCAACCGAATTCCTCACACATCGTGTCCTTTGTGCCGCCGGGATCACCGCTTATGAAAATATTGCCCGACTCGACGAGGTACCGGAAAAAGGAGCTTATATTATTGCCCTTCCCATGAAAATTAAAGGGGGAAGCGGTGCCCCCTTGCGAATCGTAGCAATCCTGCCATAGTCTTCATCTTAACGATCGACCTGATCAATCACTAACTTGTCCGCTGGTCCGCTGGTCCACTTGTCCACTGGTCCACTGGTCCACTTTTCTACAGGTCTTCTGGTTCTTTGGTGTGAAAAATTGTCGTACCTTTGCACCCCCAAAAAAATAAGGCACCATGCATTTAATGAAATTGAGAAATATAGGGATCGCAGCGCATATCGACGCCGGGAAAACCACGGTAACAGAGCGAATTCTGTTCTTCACGGGGACCAATCGTAAGATGGGAGAGGTTCACGACGGACAAGCCACCATGGATTTTATGAAGCAGGAACAGGAAAGAGGGATTACCATCGCTTCAGCTGCCATCACCTGTGCCTGGAAGAACCATCAGATTAACCTGATTGATACTCCCGGACATGTTGACTTTACGGTCGAAGTAGAGCGGTCGCTGCGTGTGATCGACGGGATGGTAGCGGTATTTTGCGCCGTTGGAGGCGTGGAACCCCAGAGTGAAACAGTCTGGAATCAGGCCGATCGGTACCGGGTCCCCCGTTTTGCCTTTATAAACAAGATGGACAGAACCGGCGCTGACTTCCAGGCTGTAGTCTCCCAGATGAATAAGTACCTCGATGCCAATGCAGTTCCCTTTCAGATTCCCATTGGCTCGGAAGAGCATTTTGAAGGCGTGATCGATATTATAACCCGTAAAGCCTATACATTCGAAGAAATGGAGCCGGTGGAAACAGCGATCCCCGACTCCTATAAAGAAAAAACCGAGGAAGCGCGTGCCTGGGCCGTGGAAAAGCTTGCGGAGTTCGACGACGAAATAATGGAGCTTTTCATGGAAGACCGGGAAGTACCTGCTGAGTTGATGAAAACTGCACTCAGGGAGGCCACCCTGAAATTACTCATCACGCCTGTGTTCTGTGGCGCTGCCTATAAAAACAAGGGCATCCATCAGCTTCTTGACTCGGTGATCGACTACCTCCCCTCACCTGTCGATGTAGGCGCCGTTTCAGGGAATGATCTCGACAACCCCGAGAAAATCCACACCTGTCATCCCTCACCAAAGGAACCCTTTTCGGCCCTTGCTTTTAAGCTTATTCATGATCCTTTTGTCGGGCAGCAAACCTTTACCCGTATCTTTTCGGGAACACTTAAAAGCGGGATGCAGATTTTTAATGCCAGTAAAGGAAAACATGAGCGGGTGGGCCGCATTTACCGCATCCATGCCAAGGACCGCGAGGAAATCCCGGAAGCAGGGCCGGGCGACATTGTAGCGCTGATCGGGATGAAGGTGACGAAAACCGGCGATACTCTCTGCGGCGACGACCGCCGGTTCCTTCTTGAATCGATTCATATTCCACCCAGTGTGATCGAACTCAAGATCAGCCCTGCCAAGCGGGCCGACCAGACGAAGCTGGGAGAAGCGCTTTACAAACTTGCTATGGAGGATCCTTCGTTCAATGTCAGGTTTGATGAAGAAACCGAGGAGACTATTATCGCAGGGATGGGTGAATTACATCTGGAGATCATTATTGATCGGTTGAAACACGAATTCAAGGTGGAAGCCGAAGTGGGTGAACCTTCGGTAGCTTTCCGGGAAACTATCACTGCCGAGGTGGAGTCGAACTACAGGCATGTCAAGCAGACCGGTGGAAAAGGACAGTTTGCCCACACGGTAATGCGTCTGGAACCCAACGAAGGTAACGGATATGAATTCATCGAGAAGATCAAAGGCGGGAATATCCCGGCTGAATATATACCTTCGGTTAATAAAGGTATTCAGAAAACCCTCGAAAAAGGGATCCTTGCTGGGTACCCTGTTGTCGATGTCAAGGTGGTTTTACTGGATGGCAGTTTCCACCCGGTCGATTCGAGCGATATGGCGTTCCAGACTTGTGCCTCGATTGGATTCAAACAGGGATTTATGAAAGCCGACCCCATCCTTCTTGAACCGATGATGAAGGTGGAGGTAAATACTCCCGATGAGTATATCGGCGAAGTGGTGGGGAATCTCAACCGCCGCCGGGGTAAGATCGAAGCCATGCGCCGTTACCGTAAGGGTTCGCAGAAGGTGAATGCATTCGTACCACTGATGGAGATGTTCGGGTATGCTACCCAATTACGAAATATTTCAAGCGGCAGAGCAAACTACTCCATGGAGTTTTTTAAATATACCCCATTACCTAAAAACATTCAGGAAGAGGTGTTGAAGTCTGTTGCTGAAAAGAAGAGAGCTGAGGCAAAATAAGCATCCTTATTTTCGTTTAGAATCCGAATCCTAACTTGATCCCGGCATTGATCACCGGGCCGAGAAGCACTTTGTCATAGCTATCGGGAGAATGATTCTCGTGTAGCCAGTACATGGTCATACTGTCGTGATAAGTATACACGCCATAAACATCCTGGTGAAGCAGGATGAGTTTCAATCCGCCACCGACATACCAGTCAATGACCAGCTGATCGAAGCGACGCATGAAACCCAGGCGCAGGCTCCCGCCAAAATCGTGCCTTACCTGATCCTGAAGGTAGCTGCTGTTTCCTCCGCCCTCAGGCCATCCGGTTCTAACCTGGTCGAACCAGAGATAGCGGTACATGAAGACAAAACCAAAATAGGTCCTGGGATTGATGAGGAACAACTTAGGGTACGAGGTGAGTGAAAACCCGTTATAATTGTACAACGGATAATTGAACTGGTAATGGGCATCCGCTCCCTGCACGCCGAAAATGACGCCAATCTCCGTTTCAAGCGATAATTTAGGGCCGATCACCCGTTCGTATGCCAAAGCAATTTCCAGGTGGGCCAGTTTGACCAGGTTGACCTTTAAAAAGTTTTTATAGATAAACGGATTATAAGTCGCTTTCCTGGCCGAGTTCATGGCACGTTCCCGGTTGCTGAGAAACTGGTGAAAGATCCAGGCATTTTGATAGGCCTCAGGCGGGGGACAGGTGATCTTCCATACCGACGCATCTGACCGGTACCAAATGTTTGATCTTTTACGCGGGGTCATCCAGGGCTGACCGGCGAAGGTACTCTTCCTGATTTCAGTGATATCTCCGGCTATGAACGCAGTATCGCCAATGGTGATCGTGTCCCCGCATATTTTATTAATAACGCCTGAAACCTTTTGCCCATTATCCAAATAGAAATCATGTCGCTGCCCTTCGGCAATTTTCAGGATCACGAATAATTGTTGATTTTCAAAAAGAATAACCTTCCGGAGCGGTTTCCAGGGCTGTCCGTGAAGGCTTATTGTGGCAGCAAAGATCAACAAAATGGAAAGGTATCGCATGTTCAGAGTAGATTGCCCGGAGGCTGTATGCCATTATATATCATCAAAGATAGTTGTTTACTAAACCATTGGAACGGTAAGTAGGTATTTTTCTACTCCTGTCTAAGCGACAGAATTATTTCCCCTTTCATTGCCCCTTGTAAGGAATGCAAGATCCATGTTAACCCAGATAAAAGTACCAACAGTAGGATCAAGCACATCAAAAGTATCGGTGAATGAAATCCCGGTTCCAGCATTCGTGGAAGCAAGATGGCCATCGAAGGTATCATACCGGCCGCCATTCCGGCAACCAGGATCTTCAGGTATTCCAGGAAAAGCATCCTTCGGATCAGTTTTTTGCTGTAACCAATTGCCCTCATCATAGCCAGTTGACCCCGTCGCTCCTGGATATCGCGTCGTAAAACGATACCCAGACCGATCGTGCCGATGATCAGGCCAAGGCCGCCCAGCATCATGAAAACCGTCAGGTAGGTGTTCTCAACAGTGTTGAAAGCAGCAAGCCGATCGGTAGCCGGAAGGGTCATTAATCCGTAGTCGCGGAGGGCATTTTCAAGGACCGCAGACAAAGAATCCAACTGTTCCTGTTTTGGCCTGTCGAATCCCTTTTCACCGGCAGAGGCAGGAATATCATGGTAAGCAAGAAATGTCTTGGCACCCGAAACCGAAGGGAACGCTTTTCTGAAAAAGCGGTCGGAGATCAACAGGGCTCCCTGGAAGATGGAATTTTCCAGTCCACCGGCCAATTTCACCAGCAGGGGATCGCCTTGCTCATCGATAAACCGTAGCGTATCACCGATTTTTTTCTGAAACCCCCAAGTGATCACGGTCATGTCGGCAAATCCGTTGATCACACCATCACCATAATTGTTTTCCAGTCCGGGCCAGGGATGTGCAGGATCGATTCCGGAAGCCAGCGAATTGAAAGTCATTACACCGAGCGAATCAAACAACCGGATGGGGATTGCCATCAGAGGCGGATTGGAAACCTGGTTCAGGTTCAGGCAACTGGCGTCATCTCCGGCTTTCACCGGTAAAGCAATGAACCGGATATGTTCCAGCACCGGTTCATCGGCCAGGTTTAGGGTGACCCGCGCATCCTTTGAATTCATGTCACACAAGACAGGCAGTGTGGTTTCCATCCATAGCAGGAAGCCGCCGGTTCCCGATTCCTTTTGGGTTTCTGCAGCGGTATTCTTCCGGTTGGCGCCAGTGATCAGGATCGTCATGGTTCCTATGGCAAGCAGGATGATGGCGGTAAAGTTTCGCGGGCGACGGAAACCGGTACGAACCGGTTCGGGCGGAATCCCTTTAAGCAACCAGGAGACCGGCATCTTCCGGTACCTTCGTAATGTAAGCGCCATCACGGTTGCAGCGATAAAAACACCCAACAAGGCACCCGCGAGGAGTGTTCCCGGGAGCACCTTCGCTACCAGTGAAGAAGTTTGAACTGCACCGTACCATAAGGTATTGAGCCCGGCAAGGAGCAATTCATTGATCCCGATTCCTGCGATTGCGCCAACCACACTTCCCGACACTGCAATAAGGAGCGCTTCGCCGAGTACGATACGCAGCACAGCCGAACGACGGATCCCGACAGCAAGCAAAAGACCTGCTTCGTCCATCCGGTCCGAGAGGTGCATCGAGAACAACATTCCGGTGAGGATAAGGGCAGCCACAATGATGAAAAAACCGAGCCCCAGAAATAGTTGTCCGAAATCGGTAGAGTGGGTCGCTGCCACCACACCCTCCTGGTAAACCGGCCTGAAAACAATTCCGTTTTGCTGTGGGTTCAGCCGTTTCATCATCCTTTGCTTCAGCAGCGATAAACTGTCGGGATCAACGATAAACCTGAAACCGGTGTACGAACCAAAGGGATTGCTCCATAATCGCTGACCGTCGGCAAGTGAAATGAATGCTTTGGGCGTTCCCCTGAACTGTTTCCAGTAATCTTCGTCTTTGCTGCGGATTTTCGACAAATCCACGGGGGATCCCGTTTCCCAATCACGGCAATGGCCGGCTTGCGAAATGCCCGGGAAAGCAGGCATGAGTGCAGGGCCTGCTGCAACTTCATTGACAGGAACAATGGATTTTACAATGAACCGGGCAGATTCCTCCCTTAATGTCCTCATCGGACCCAGAATCCAGTAGGTCAGCCTGACAGAATCACCCGGCCTTAACTGGAGATCAGAGGCCATCCAGTTGTTGATAATGATCTCCCCCTGGTGAAGGTTTTCGTCCATCAATCCGCTGTCGGTAGCAGTGACAAAAGAATAGGGAGTATATCGGTTGTTCGCTTCTACAGAGTTGACCATGAAAGTCAATAACGGGGTGGTTTTCTCGAAAACCTGCCGGATGACGGCCGCCTGGTTGCCGGGGATGAAAATCTGTTCGGAAGTCAACTGGTAAAAGGTTCCCGGAACGGCGGTATGACTTGTTCTTTTTACATTTTCTTCCACTGGTTCCAATGGATCTATCAAAATTCCCGCATCTTCGGGTTTCCAGATTTGTTTTGTCAGACTGTCCATTAGTTCCGAAGTCTGCCTTTCTGCTTCATCGCCCGCGACCAGTATGCCATTTGCATATCCATGCAATCCAAGCCGGTCGGCAAGCTCGTCAAGGTTCACGAATACATTCAGCGGCGCCGTTTGTTCTGTTCCAAGACTGAACCTTCCATATTCTTCATCGGTTACGAGTGTTGTGACTTTTAAATTCATCGCAACAGGATCTTTGCGATCGGGCACGAACGGAGCATTTCTTGAAACTTTTTCATGGGGCTCCATCCGCAAAAGAATCATATCACCGGTGTCGACACCGAGCCGTGCGGCCGTGTTCAGGCTCAATACAACCTCTCCCCTTCCCGGGGTTGTAATTATTTTATTCCATAACCCGGTAAAGGATTCGTTAACTCCTGAAATTTCAACGCTGTTGATCCGTGTCCTTCTTTCATTACTGATCGCGATACCGGTTGTACTGAAAAAAGGCACAACCTGGAGGCCTGTTTTCTGGCCTAACTCTACTGCAAGTTCCTGCCTAAACAAGCGGTCGCCGGGAACCAGAGCGAGGCGAATTTTTCCCAGGCGCTGATCCGTAATTCGCCGGAGGCTGTATCGTACCGAGTCACCAACCATAAGGGCTCCGGTAAGCACAGCTACCGCAACCATCACCCCCAGGAAGACCGTCCAGGTGGTCCTCCGGTAATGCCAGATGCTTGCTCCGATGAGTTTGCCAGCTTTCATTCACTTACGAGTGTAAGTTTTCCTATTCCAAGCCGGTAAATTTTATCCATCCGTGAGGCCAGTTCTGTTGAATGCGTAACAACAACGAGTGCGGCAGATTCTTCCTTCGTCAGCTTGAGGAGGATGTCGCCAAGAACGGAGGCATTTGACGCATCGAGCGACCCGGTTGGCTCATCGGCCAGTACCAGGCGGGGCTGGTTGACCAAAGCCCTCACAACTGCTGCCCGCTGGCACTCCCCGACCGACAAATGATAGGGATGTTTCAGGTAATGGTTGGCTATACCGGCTTTATCAAGCAACCCCATGGCGTGATCCCTGGCCCTCCGCATGGTGTTTGGATCTGTACCAGGCAGAACAGGCAGCAATACATTGTCGATAATACTGAGTTGCGGCAGGAGATGATGCATCTGGAATACAAAACCGATAAACCGATTGCGCAGATCCGAAAGCTGGTTATCCGAAAGATCCCTTGTATCTGAGCCGTTAATGATAACTTGCCCGGAATCTGGCCGGTCAATACACCCGATCAGATTAAGCAGGGTGCTTTTCCCCGATCCCGATGGCCCAACTATTGCTATTGAATCACCTTTTGCGATCGTTAAGGTGATTCCATCCAGGACCTTGGTTTCAGGAATTTTTTCACCCTTTTTCCATACCGTTTTATCCGGAAGATAGGACTTGGAAACATCAGCTAACCTTACCAAAAAGATGTTTGCGTTAGCATGATTACCGGTGGTTGACATTTGACTTCAGATTGAAATTAAAGATAATGGAATCCTCCCTTTTCTTAAAGTGGTTTGGCAGAGATCAACGACTGGTAAACGCTGATCATCTGTTCCGTCAGTTTCGTGGCATTGAATTTTTCTTCTACAATTTTTCTTCCGTTGCCGGCCATTATTGTCAAACGGTCCTGATCTGCAACAACCGAAGGATCGTTGATGGTCAAAAGAAGGTACATTGGCAGAAGAGTAGCTTGATGGCCTGCACGTCGTAACTCCCTGACAAATGTCCCATCGCGTTGACAATTCCCGCAATAAAATGTGCCTCCGAAACCAGGGACAATATTGACAATCTTCATGTAACAGTTTATAATAACCAAAAACGATTTATCAATAAATAATTCAATCGTAAATCGTAAATCTTGTTCAATTGAAAATTCATTTTGGTGTTGCTATTTACCGAAAGCATATACATTTCCATCACCGGCACCCACTACCACCAGTCCGGTCACCACGGCCGGTGTGGCCACAATAGCGCTGCCGATCTCATAAACCCACTGTTCCGCGCCGGTATTCAAATCGAGGAAGCGCAGGCGTCCGTCGGAAGAAGCGATAACCACCGACCGACCAGTAATGACCGGCGACGCATCCACCTTTCCAAGGGTCTTGAACTTCCAGAGTATATTCCCGTTCGCAGCATCAAAGCAAAAGACCATTTTGTTCTGGGTGCCGGTCACCACTTTACCATCAGCCACTGCCGGTGAGGCAATGAATGGACCGCCACCTTCTGATCTCCATAGGATTTTTCTCGTTTCCAAATCGAGGCAGAAAAACACCCCGTCATAATTCCCGGCATAGGCCCGGTTAACCGAAATCGCAGCCGACGCCGGTACATAGGTTTCAAGGTCAGCTTTTCCCAGAAGCTTTCCGTTTCCGGCATCCACAAAGTGAAGGAATCCGTCGCAACCCCCCATTACGGTTTGTTTCTGAGCAATCGCAGGTGTTCCGTTGATATAGTTTCCCGTTTCATATTTCCAGACCGGTTTCCCTGTTTCTGCATCCACGCAATGAAGGTTGAAATCATAACTGCCCACCAGGATCCAGTTTTTCTTGGCAACCGGGCTCCTGGTCCAGGTCGGACTGCCCGAAATTTGTCCTTCAGTCGTGTACTTCCATTTCAGTTTACCTGTTTCTGCATCCAGGGCATAGAGCGTACCTTCCAGATTGCCGGCATAAATCACCTTGTCGAGCAGCAGCAACCCGGCCTCGATTGAATTCCCGGTCTCAAATTTCCATTTCAGTTTACCCGACTGTGTAAGACAATATACGTTACCGTCGTCCGAGCCGAAATAAATCCGTCCATTCTGGATCACTGCCGATGATTTCACCGCATCGCCGGTTTTGAAAGTCCATAGGAGTTTCAGAGGTGGCAGAACCACGGCGCTGGTGTAACCTGTCAACTCCCGGTTCCCCCGAAACGAAGGCCAGGTAGTGAATTTCGCCGGCTGCCCGTCCACAATTACCGGGAACAACATGATGATAAAAATAAATGACCGGATCATTTTTATCCCGTTTTAATTTAATCCTTTTTCCAGACCAGGGCTCCGGTAGGACAGCAACGTACTACTTTATCTGCCGTAATCGTGATGGCTTCCGACATCGGCCGATTCAGCGGAACCCCGATCCTGACATCGAAACCCCGGCCGATATACGATAAACCGAGGGATTCCTTCTGTTCTACCGTGATAGAGACGCACAAACCGCACCGGATACATTTCTCCGGTTCGTAAACAACCGCTGCATGCTGGTTCACCTTGTTTATAAAATTTCGGCCAGGTCCTGCAAAATGCTTCTGGTGGGCCTGGTACTCCTCGGCATACAATCTTAGTTTACACGTTTCCTGCTTCCGGCAGTCGCAATGTATACAACGGGCTGCCTCGCGGATGGCCTCAGCAGGTGTAAAACCCTGTAAAAAACCTCTGATAGGTTCTGTCCGCACATGAGTGGTCCCTTCCTCAAGGCAGGCTGCAAACTCCTCCTCCCGGATCACGCCAAACGACGAATTAAACCGCTTTTTAGGGCCGTGGGGTTTGCCGGTCAGCAGAAAGTGATCGGCAGACCGTGCCGCGTTTTTGCCCTGTGCAACAGACCTGACGGCCATCTGCCGTTTTCCCGTAAAGCCACCACAGACAAAAATTCCTGGATGCGTTGTTCCATAAGTAGTCTTACTGACCTTTATTCCCTGTTCATCCAGTATAAGCCCGAAATCCTCAAGGATATTTTTCTCTTCGCTGCCTGTGGCTAGTATCACAACTTCAAAATCTCTGAGCAGATGCTCTTCGAATGTATGGTCATCGATCCTGACATTCATCCTGAACTCGGCCCCCATGTTTCTGATAACATCTATTTCTGCATCCAGCACGTGACGCGGAAGCCGCTCTTCAGGGATATGGGTGCGCAACATTCCTCCCGGATCAGAATGTTTGTCAAACAAAGTACAGCCATGCCCGGCCCGGAGCATATAAAATGCGGCTGAAAGCCCGGCCGGCCCGGTACCTATGATCGCAGCCTTTTTGCCGGAAAGGGGCATTTTTAATTTTATTCCATGATTCCTGCGGGATTCATCCGCTGCGGTAATCCTTTTGAGCAGACACACGGATACCGGCTGATCGATGGCTGACCTGTGGCATGCTTTTTCACAGGGCGCCGGACAGATATACCCCAGAATCCAGGGCAGAGCAATCTCTTCCCTGACCAAGTCCAGGGCTTCCTGTAACCTGTTCTCTGCTATCAGGCGATTCATACGGGGAATATCCATGTGAGCGGGACACGACCGCTGGCATAGTGCTTCGCAATCACCCACATGATCGCTCAGCAGTAACTCCAGAGATTCACGCCTCATTTCGCGAATCTCCGGCGAATGGGTTTGAATGATCATCCCATCTTGAGCAGGGTAGGTACACGAGGGAATGTAACTGTTTCTTTTGATGTCTTTCACCAGGCAAACCATGCACGAGGGATGGTTGTGCACTCCCGGCACATGGCACATGGAGGGAATGACGATGCCGGCAGTTGCAGCCGCCTCCATGACTGTCAATCCTTCGCTGACTTCGATGATATGATGATCAATGCTGATGTTCATTGGACCTTGACGGCGTTCACCGGGCAAACCTGCCGGCAGATGTCACATTTGATGCATTTTTCGGGATCGATGATATGCACCTCATAGGGGGTGAACGGGATCGCATCGACCGGGCAGTCCTGTGCGCATTTGGTGCATCCGATACAGGTCTCCTCTACCACATAGGTGATCAGTGGCTGGCATTTCCCTGCGGGACATTTTCCTTTGAGATGAGCCTCATACTCGTGCCTGAAATACCGTAGTGTGGATAACACAGGATTTGGAGCTGTTTTACCCAACCCGCATAAACTACCGTGTTGTGTACTGATGGCAAGCTTTTCAAGCTTTTCCAGGTCTTCTGTCGTTGCTTCGCCGTCCCTGATCTTCTCCAGAATATCAAGCATCCTCCGGGTTCCGACTCTGCAGAATGTACACTGTCCGCAACTCTGGCTCTGAGTAAAAGAGAGAAAATAATGGGCCATATCGACCATGCAATCCGATTCATCGAGGACAATCAGGCCTCCTGATCCCATCATGGCCCCTGCAGCCGTCAGTGCCTCGTAATCAACCGGAAGATCAGCCATCGAAGCAGGAATACAACCGCCCGAGGGTCCGCCGATCTGAACTGCTTTAAAACTTTTGCCCGATGCAATACCTCCACCGATCTCTTCCACGATTGCCCGGATGGAAATTCCCATAGGCACTTCGATGAGTCCGCCGCGTTTTACTTTTCCCGCCAGGGCAAACACCTTGGTGCCTTTGCTTTTCTCGGTTCCGATGGCAGCAAATGAGGAGGCGCCGTTTCGGATAATCCAGGAAATCAGAGAGAAGGTCTCGGTATTATTGATCAGGGTCGGATTCCCGTTTAGACCCTTCACGGCCGGATAGGGGGGGCGTAACCTGGGTATGCCCCGGTTTCCCTCGACCGAAGCGATCAACGCGGTCTCTTCACCACACACAAAAGCGCCTGCCCCCTCAAAGATCCTTAGGTCGAATGAAAAGTCTCCATAGTTGCTATGATTTCCAAGGATTCCTTGGCGGTAACATTGTTCAATCGCCTCACGAACCCTTTGTACTGCGAGGGGATATTCGGCCCGGATGTAGAAAATACCATTATGAGCGCCGGTGGCATAGCCGGCGATCATCATCCCCTCAATGATCCGGTAAGGATAGGATTCCAGTAGCATACGATCCATAAAAGCGCCCGGATCTCCTTCGTCGCCATTGCAGATAATAACTTTTTGTGGATGGTCCTGATCGTAAACAAGCCGCCATTTCAGGCCGGTCGGGAAACCAGCCCCACCCCTGCCCCGCAATCCGCTGGCGATTATTTCATCAATGACCTGCCTGGGCGTAATATGATCCACACATTTTCGAAAGGCTTCAAAACCCCCGTTCCGCAGATATTCATCCAGGTCGCCCGGCCTGATAACCCCTCGGTTTTCGGTTGCAAGGCTGCGTTGCGGACCTAAAAACCGGCTTATCGGGGTGTCGCGCTGTTCAGCCTGGTAACGGGTGAACTGACCTGTTATTCCGTCATTGAGCAATTGCTCAAACATCCTGGTGATGCCCGTAAAGAGCTTTTTTCGCCTGGTGACTGGTTGAAAATGGGTCAAGAGCACCTCTTTAACCTCCTCGGGACGGACCTGTGCATAAAATGTCGGATTTTCACCGGGTTTCAGGATTTCCATGACGGGGACCTGATTGCAGATACCTACACACCCTACCTGTTTGACATCGACAAGGATACCCGAATCGGCGATGGTTTGTTCGAGCTCTGCCTTGACTTCCGCACTTCCGCTGGCGATGCAACAGGATCCAAGCCCAATACGGATTTCACCCTGCACGTTCTCTTTATTTCTGCCGTTGTTATTTGCAGGTGGTTTGGCATGTCTCGGTCTCTTCAGGAAATCCACGAGAATCTCACCGGCTCGTCCGGGGGTAACGTGTCCGTAAGTGACGTCGTCGATACGCACTACGGGGGCAAGCGTGCAACAACCCAGACAAGCAACCTTCTCAACAGAAAAAATTGCTGATCGGTCGGTGTTTTCGCCGGGCGCAAGCTTTAGTTCTCTTCTGAAAGCATCGTACACCTGCAAGGCTCCTTTTACATGGCATGCAGTCCCGGTACAGACCCGGATCATATGTTTTCCGGCCAGCTCGTGCCTGAACTGGGAATAAAAAGTTGAAATCCCCTGGATTTGGGACAGTGAAATGTCGGTCATCGCGCAAACCCGCTCCAGAGCCTCAACCGGAAGATAATGAAAGGCTTCCTGGATCCGTTGAAGGATTGTAATTACCTTATCGGCCGAGGTTCCGGTCTGACCAACAATCAGATCCACCTTTTCGATGAGCTCCTCTTTTTTCACCTTATAATCCCGAACGTATCAATTCGTAAATACTTCATGTAAAATCGTCTCATCAATCGTAAATCCATTTATTCGTTTATTTCCCGATACAGTACAAGTGATTGTTTCCCCGGATAAAGATGCGGCCATCAGCAAAAGCAGGGGTGCAGAAAGTTCCTTCTCCCAAAGCCGGTTGCCCGATCAGATTGAACTTCTTATCAGCAGTAAAAATATAGGCAACTCCCCGCTTATCGATCAGGTATATCCTGCCGTCTGCAAGCATCGGTGAGGAATAGATACTTTGGTCAAAGTCATGCTCCCAGTATTTTTCACCGCTTTTTGCATCATAACAGACCACGGTTCCATAGCTGGTTGCAAGGAACACGTATTGCGAGGTTGCGACCGGACTGGGCACATCCGAAAGATAATCCATATTATCCCAAACCACCGACGGTTGATTGCCGATCTTCACAGCCGCAAGTTTCGAATATTCATTGACCGAAAACACCATTCCATCAGCAAAGGCTAATGATGGTCCCACCTCTCCTTCAATGCAATCGATCCTCCACCGTTCCTTTCCGTTCCCCGGATCGTAAGAGATCACAGAGGGTTCGGCCGCCAGCAATAGTTCCATCCGGGTTCCGGTGTTTACCAATACCGGTGAAGCCCAGGACACCTTGACATTCCTTGCAGTCTTCCACATAGTCTCACCGGTTCGTCCATTCAATGCCATCACTGAGGCTGATCCGCGCTGATCATATTGTACGATGACTGCATCCCTGTACATGATCAGTGAGGAAGAATGACCGTAGTGATTCACAGGCACCCCAAGGTTTTTTGCCCAAACGATCTTTCCTTCAAGATTCAGTGCAGCGATATCGCCATTGGCAAAGATCGCATAGACCCTGCGACCGTCGGTAGTCATAGTTGGTGCGGCATAACCGGTTTCCTTGTTTACAGCCGGAACTTTAGCCGGGCTCCCGGGTATCTTTTCAATGATGGTTGTCCATACCAGGGCGCCGGTTTCGGCATGAAAACAATAAACCTCACGTTTCGACTCATTGGCGCCTGAAAGAAACACCTTATCACGCCAGATGATGGGGGAATTGAAGCCGGGAAGCGGTACCAAGCTTTTCCAGCGGATGTTTTTACCCGATTTCCCTTCCCAGGAGGTCGGGATATTCCGGTGATAATCGATCCCGTTGCCACCAGGCCCCCTGAAACTGGTGAAATTTGCATTGATCTCTTTTTGTGTCGGATATCCTGCTTCATTGGAAATCGCTCCGGATAAAATCAGATCATGGGTAGCAGAATCTGTTTGGTTTAAGGCGGTGTCAGCAGTGTTGGTTTCGGTAACAGAACCTGTTATTGAATCCTTCCGTATACCGGCTTCCTGTGAATCCGCACCGGGAGATGCCGAAGCCAGGGCATTCTCCAAATCACGATTCAGTTCATGATTTGTCAGAAAGGCTGCCACCAATGCCACGAGGATGATCAAGATTCCGGTCCCTGCAATCCATTGCCGGCTTCGCCGCTGTTTTTCCCAAAAGTTTTCTTTCGGCTTCGAAGGTTCATCCGGGATGGTCTTCCTGATCATGTCTATTCCCTTAAGGCTGGCAACAACGATCAGCAGACTGATCAGCAATAAATAACCGCCTGTCCTTATCTGCCACTGGCTGGTAAAAAAAGCCTTCCGCGCTAACAGATCGAGCGACCTGATCTCCTCCCTCAAACCTTCATCCCCCGGATTGGCTTTCAAACGCTCCGTGAGAATCTTCAAGGACTGCGAATTGAGTGGATTGATCCGTTTTACCTGGAGATAATTCACGGTTATCAGCACGCTGAAGATCAGGGCAAGAACAGCCCCTGTAACCGCAACATAACCCAGGGTTCTGATGGTCTTTTCCGGTGATTTCTTATCCGACATTTATTCCCGAAATCTATATTTTCATGTTCATTCCTTCACCTGTGTTCCTGTTCACCCGTTTACCCGTTTACCTTCTTTCATCGGGCAGAAATCCATACACCTCCCGCAACTGAAACAGGTTCCCTTGTCGGGAACGTAATCCTTTTGGTGCCTGCCTAACAACCGTCCGGCGATCATGATCCCTGTGACCAGTCCTATAAAGCCTCCGAGCAACCAGCTTCCTCTGTAAAAATCATCCAGTTTCTCCCGGGCTTCCTGATAGACTTCCGCCAACGGTTTTCCGGACGCCCGAAATGCTTTCAGCTCATAGGATGCATTTTTCTCAGAAATATCTCCCGATTTCAACAGCTCTTTTGCCAGACTCACCCTGGAATTGACTCCCGCAAGGGTTTCATGGATGGCCGATACCGTCCATCCTCCGGCCACAGCAAGAAACGGGATGATCATGGTAACAATCATCAATTTTTTAACCCTCGAAGACCTGCTTTCGGGGCTTTTTGAAATGACCGGTATTGCAATTGCATCGTAAGGACATGAATGTTCGCACAACCTGCATTGGATGCATTCGGCCGGTGTGATCGTCATATGACGCCACGAAAACCTGCTGATCCAGTTGAGCAATACACCGTAAGGACAAAGAAACCGGCAGTAAGGGCGGGCAATGAAAACGCCGGCGATCAGCAACAATGCGGCAAATATGAACATGCCGAAAGAAGCATTGAACCTGAATATCCCCACAAACGGATCGTAGCGGCAGATAATGAAATCGCTGGCCGTTGCGGCATACAAGACTGCCAGTCCCAAATAAGCATAGGGCAGGATTCCAAGCGCTGCTTTCAGTCGCGGGTTCAATGGTTGGGGCCGGAAAGCAACCAGGTCCTGGAATGCGCCAAAAGGGCATACCCCGGCGCAAAAGGTTCTGCCGAACAGAAGGGTGAAAACAAGCGGCAGGATAAAAAATGCGATAACCGTTAACGGAAGTACATAAGAATGATCGAAGAGGGCAAGGGTGACATTCTGAATCGACCCGATTGAACATACGCAACCTTCTCGGTAAAAACCAAAATAGGCCAAAGAGAACATAGAGGTCCAGAATACACCCTTTCTTGACCGTTTACGTAACACCAGCCAGGTTACAGCCGAAAGGGCCAGTGTCAGAACAACCACGTCCATAACTGCCAGGATCTCCGCACGGGGGGATGGCAACAAGGTTTCAGGATAGACATATCCTGTCTCAAATTCCGGTTTTGGGAACCGCTGAATGGCAAATAGATTCCCTGCCAGCAAAAGCATGATCCCTGCTGCAAATATGCGAATCGTAACTTTCAAACCCTCCGGCACTCTGACTAACTTGATCTTAATTGGTTAAAATCTAACAATTTCTATTATCTCCTCCCCGCTCATTGGTTCTTCCATTCACCTGTTTCCCTGTTTTCCCGTTTTCCCGTTCACACTTCTTTCCTCCCCAAACCAAGCAGCAAATATGGATTGGAAGCAGATACCTTTCTGAAGGCCTCTGAAGGACAAGCTCTGGCAATCGAACATTCATTGCAGTTAACACAACGATCGTGGCGAATCTGTAATTGTAATGAACCATTTCCGAACGAACCACATCCCTTGACACACTTGCCACACCCGATACATAATGGTTCATCAATGGTGTACTGGAAAAAAGGATCTTCAACGAATTTGCGGTTGATCGCATTGGTGGGACAAAGCATGTTCTCAGCTCCTGTGGTCAGGGTTTTGGTGTTGGGTTTAAAATATCCTCCGCAGAGATCACAATAGCCGCACATGGCATAAACATGGACACACTTGACCGCCGACGGGGTAAGCACACAGTTGGTTGCACAACGTCCGCACTGGATGCATTTAGCAGGATCGAGCTGCCACACCATCTGCCGTGTCTCGAACGACCGGGGCAAGGTACAGGTTGAATTCTTACTGCATGCTTCACAGGGAATCGTCAACCCGCAGGTTCCCTCCTTTCCTTTTCTCAGCACCAGTGAACCGGTCAGCACCCCCAGCGCAGCGAGGATCCCTCCACGGATCAACTTGTTGAAAAACTCACGACGGGTTGACATATCGGCAGTTTTATTTGACTGGTTTTTTCACAAAAATCCGGATCAGTTTTCTACCGGGGTCCAGTACCAGAATCCGGTCTTTCGAGTCAACGGCCAGATCCAGCCCTTTTACTCCTTCATCAAACATCTCAGGTGGTGCAACTATTGCTGCAAATTCACCTTTTTTCGAATACAGTTTCACACGTTCAATCCCTTTTTCACTGGTAACGTATGAACCATCGGTCAAAAAAGCAAAATGGGTTGGATTACAGCAGCCGCAAAAGCCATCGACGGAATTGGAGGCCGTACCCCATGACGCAAGGAGGTGCCCGTCTGCATTATAATTCTCTAATGAATGCCTTCCGGGATTGACTACCCAGAGGAGGCCGTCGATTCCTATTCCAAGATCGAAAAAAGGGCTCGGAACGACAAATCCCGGGATATTACCTGCCGGATCTTTTTGTCCGATCCGCTGGAACAACTTGCCTTCGCCATCAAACTTCAGCACGATTTTTTGACCGGCATCAGCCACATACACCATGGAGTTGTGTAATGCGACCGAGGTAACAATGCTTTCAGGGCTGATCCTCCTCCATCGTGCGGTCCTGACACCCTCCATGTTAAAAACCTCAAGGTGATCGGCAATCCCGACGACGATGCAGTGATCATCTGCAGCAAGGCAGTTTGCCATGCCGCTGACCGGGAATGTGAGCAGCAACTTTCCGTCATTGCTGAAGATCTCTACCGTATTTTTTCCGCAAACATAAATCCGGTCTTTCCGATCAACTGCGACACCATGTACCTCCTCCATGGTAGGTTTAATCGAATCTGTTTCCTGGTAATGAATTTTATCCAAACCTTCGCTCTTCACAACGGAAAGGTCCAGTTCATAGGGATTCTTTTCGCTGCCGGCGGAAGGAAAGAACAGGTCATATGCCATAAAGCCGATGACCGCGACCAGAAGGATCAATGCACTTCCGACAAATATTTTCTGTTTCATCATCATTTCGCTTTGATATCAAGGCACAACAGCGTTCTGGAGTCCCGCATCAGAAGATAACCACCTGTAATTGCTAAAGGGCCCCATGCATCATTACCGTCGATGATCTTCGCTTTATCCAAGGATTTAAATCCGGCCGGTGAAATTTTCGCAATGGTCATTTCGCCGTCATCATTCAGGATAAAGAACTTCCCATCGGCAAAGATGTATGGTCCCAGTCCGAAACGCTCATTTTTCCCGCTGCTGATAACAATCTTCTCCGGATTTAGTGCAGCCGTAACCACGAATTGATTGCGCAATCCTCCTGCATCTTTTGGTTGTATCCCGTAAAGATAACCATTTATATATATCGGAGTTTGCTGTTCCGAGGCCAGTCCTTCCGATGGCCGGTACTGACGGATCAACCTGACCGATCCGTTTCTTGCATCGGTTTTCAGCAAAGAGGAACCGGCACCATAGCCGGCCGTCATGAAAATATATCCGTCGTTCATGATAACCGGTGAAGGAGCTACAACAGATGGGGCAAATTCGCTGGTTTCCCAGACCACGTTACCTCGCCCGGGCCCGTCAGCAGCAATTCCGCACAAACCACCGATTGCCGCATAAACATAAATTTTCTTCCCGTCTTCCTTCATCGGCATCACCGACGAATGTGACATTTTCCATTTGCGGGGATTGGGCGTTTCCCAAACTTTCCGGCCGGTACGGCAATCCACGGCAATCATCAAAGATTTACCTCCAACTGCAAGGACTACGGTATCATTTTCCACCACCGGGCACTGGCCTGTGTACCAGAATGGCACCTCAACATCATATTCCCTGGCCAGGTCTAAACCCCAGATAAGATCGCCGGTGATCCGGTCGCAACACATCACCTGACATTTGGGTCCGATTGTCACCACATAATTTTCCGTAACTGCCGGAATGGTGCGCGACAGGCCATGGTTTCTCTTCAACTTCACATGGTAAGCCCTGCGCCAAAGCTCTTCCCCGGTTCTAAGATCAAAACAGCGAAGTGCATCCTCACGCTTCTGTTCATCGTAATCGAGCACATAGACCCTGCCATCGTAAACCGCCGGGGCCGCATGCCCTTCTCCCATCGAAACCCTCCATAGGATTCTTTTTTTAACATCCCCCCACTGCTCAGTCAACCGGGTGGATTCCCGGCTGATGTTATCAAAATCTGCACCCCTGAACCGCGGCCAGTTATATCCGGGCATCCCTTCCGACGTTTTGAAAGCAGTAAAATGCTCACCAACTTTTACGGTGTCAAACGATTTCACCATCGCTTCCCCTCTTTTATCCATTCCGGGGACCGAAACGGTGAACTCATCCACCGGATCGTAGGTAAGCCACCATATGAGCAAGCCTAAGCAAGTGAGAATAAAAACAAAAAAGAAAACGATGCCGATTCGATGCTTTTTCAACAATCCTGTTCGATTTATTCCTTCCTCCTTATATCATATGCTAATAAAATATTCCCGTGCCTTACATACAAAACTCCGTCACTGATCGCAGGATGCGCAAAATGCTCCTTTGATCCCTCCCTGATTTTGAATTTACTCACCAGCGTCAATTTCCCGTTATCAGGACGGATCAGGCCCATCGTTCCATCCTCACCATAGCAATAAAAATGATTGTCGGCAAAAATGGTCGATGCAACAGCAAATTTCAATGAATCGGCCACATTACCGGTTGCGACATCGACACTTTCGAATCGGGAAGGCCGGTACCTCGATCCGTAAAGGTATCCGCCCAGTTTTATGAATCCGCTTTGGACATTACCCCCTTTGAAATTCCGCCAGGCTTCGGTGTACGATTGTCCATCAGGAGAAATCTGAAGTTTCACGATCCCGTTTCCTCCGCGATCATTGATATAAAGATCACCTTGTTCATACCATGGAGCATTGCCATGAACGTCGGAAAGCCGGTCAAATTTCTGGGACCAGAGCAAGGCTCCGGTTTGGGCATCGATGGCTTCCAGGTGATGAATTACGAGGGTGAACAGGATCTTCCTGCCGTTATGGTCGGCTAATACAGGTGAACAGTAACCGACGGTATCTCCTATTAGTTTTGATTTCCAGATCATCTTACCGGTAAAACGATCAAGGGCAACAAAATTGGTATCTTTCCCGCCCGGTGAACAGTACAACCGGTCATGGTCCAGAAGAACTGATTCTGAAAAACCAAACCGCACGTTCATTCCGTTCAGATCGCGGATCATATCGTGCGACCATTTTGTGGAGCCATCAGAGGCCGAAAGACACAAAAGCCTTCCCATGGAAGACAAATAATAAAGCAGGTCACCGGTCACCGTAATGGTTGACCGTGGACCGGGAAAATTCTCAACCCATTCTGCACCGGTCTCCTTTTTCCATACCAGTTCACCGTTCCTATTAAATGCAAACAAGTAACCAATACTGTCGATCTCGCCGGAAACATAAACCATGTCAGGTGTAACTACAGGGGAACTGAAGCCGTTACCGATACTGTCTGATTTCCACAATAAATTTGGTCCATCCTCAGGCCAAAGTTCCAAAAGGTTCTTCTCCGGATAGATCCCGTTTCGATCGGGTCCACGGAACTGATATACCGGCTGAGCAACAGAGTCAATGGCAATTACAGCGCTAATAATAAGTAACAGACTTATAAAGTTCTTCATTTTAGTTCATTATTGATATTTCGTAAAAGTAAGCGTGGGAAATGGCTTTTGCCAGAATATTTGATGACAGGGCAGAAAAAACCGATGAATCATTTTTTTCGGATATCAAATGCCATCAGCACGTCACCATGCCTGACATAAAGGATACCGTCGTAAACTGACGGATGTGACCAGAATGGTCCTTTTCCAAGGGGTATTTTAAAACTGCTTACAAGGTCGAATTTTTCCGGCACGGGCCTGACAAGCCCAAGGTTTCCCGTCTTTTCGTCAAGACAATATAACATCGCTCCGGCTTCAATGATCGATCCTTTGTTAAACCATTTATGTTCATACATCGTCCTGCCGGTTTTCCATTCGATGCAGCACCAGTTACCCATGCCGTTGGTAATCCAGTTTGCCCCATAAATATAATCCCCGTACCTGACTACTCCCCCGTGATGACAATCGAGCATGGTATCAGTCCAGACCAATGAAATCCCACCTTTCTCACCGATGCTGAACATAGCCCCTACATGGTCATATCCACCGGTAATGTAAATCATACCTTCGTGGTACAACGGGGTGATCGTATTGGTTTTAGGGGCACCTGGCCAGACAAGCAAGCTTTTCTCAGGTGAGAGGGCTGAGTAGTCAAAGTTCCAGAGAATGTCACCCGTAGTGAGATCCGTTCCAAAAAGGTACTTATTAATAATGGTTACAATAATATTTTTCCCTCCGTGAGAAATTTGCAGAGGTGACACATAGGCGCTTGTATCATTCAAACACGGTGATTCCCATATCGTTGCGCCGGTCATTTTATCAAGGGCAACCATGGTGGTTCGCCGGCCGGCAGGAGTATAAATAACTTTTCCATCGGTGACCAACAATGATTCACAGACTCCCCATTCGCCACATGCTCCTTCAAACCTCGAATATCCGTCAAAAGACCAGAGAGCCTTTCCGTCAGTGGTGCTGTAACAGCCGATGGTACCCAGTCCGCTCACCAGATAAATCCGGTCACCGTCAACCGTCGGAGTGCATCTTGTGTCAGGAAAGGCCTTGTTCCAGGAAGGGCCGAACGAAATCTGCCATTTTACATTTCCGTCAGGTGTTAACGCAGTTAGCATATCCTGGTTGTCGATCATCCCGGTTATATAAACCAACCGGCCATCCGTTACCGCCGATGAATAACCGGTTCCTATCCCCGATACCGACCATAGTTTTACCGGACCTCCCGACGGCCAGCTTTCCAACAGACCAACTCCTGGATAAGATCCCGTTCTTTCAGGACCGCGCCATTGTGCAGGTACCTGAGCAAATGCAACGTTGAGAGATAAAATAATGCTGAATATGAATGGAATACTCTTCATGCCCGATCGTTGTTTTTAGATGGGGCAAAGGTATCAAAATTCAGCGTTTTATTTCCTGATGTCATAGACCATCAGGGAATTGCCATGCCTGACGTAGAGCCGGCCATCCTTTATGACCAGGTGAGCCCAGTGCTGATCTTCGCCGTAAGGGACTTTAAAAGCACTTACTTTACTGAATTTATTCAATTCGGGTTTTGCCAGTACCACCTCTCCGTTTTCACCATAGAGATACAGCATTCCATCGGCATAAATGATGTTGCCGCGTCCGGTGATCTTGTCCGAATACATGTCAATCCCTGTTTTCCAGTCAACACAGTACCAGGCCTTGTTCGAATCGTCGGAACCATAAATCTTCCCGTTCACCAACACAAATCCGCCCATGCGGTTATCCAGTGAAGTATTCCTCCATACCTCCTGCACAGCATTCCCGTCGGGCGAAAGTTTCAGCATGACCCCTCCTTTGCTGTAACCCGACACACAGTAAATAAATCCATCATGATACAGGGGAGTATTAGCATGAACCGAATACCGGTTGGGCTGATCAACACTCCACAACAGTTTTCCTGTTTCCGCATCCAGTCCCAGAATGGAACTTGCCGTATGGGTTACCAGCAGTTTCCGTCCCGAATGCACGATCAACGCCGGTGAACAGTATGCACTCTCTTCACCCCTGCCAGCACTCTTCCAAATCAGCTTTCCGGAATTCTTATCAAGAGCGATGATATTGTTGACCTTCCCTCCGACGGTACAAAACAGTTTGTTCCCGTCCGATAAAAGGTTTTCGGTAATACCCCACCTGATATTTGGTCCATCGTAATCCTTTAAAACATCAACCGTCCAAATGAGATTCCCCTTGTCGGCACTCCTGCACAGGAGCTTACCCATCCCGCTAAGCAAATAGATCTTGTCATCCATCACCAGAGGAGTACTTCTGACGCCGGGCCAGCTTTCGGTCCATTCCTCTCCGTATGGCGCTTTCCACCTCAGGTTCCCTTCCAGATCAAAGGAGAACAGGTATCCAATTCCATTGATCTCTCCGGTTGTATAAACACTGTTTCCGGTGACTGCTGCCGACGCGTGACCCGCTCCGAGTCCGTCATAATGCCAAATCAATCTGGGGCCCGTTTCAGGCCAGTTTTTTAATAAACCGTTTCCGGGATAAATGCCATCGCGGTTGGGCCCGCGCCATTGGGCAGTTTCCTGCCCGAATATGATGCCCGAAACCTGCAGGCATAAGAATAGGAGGGATCCGATTTTCCACATAACCAATTGTTTTTGATCCTTCAAAATTACAAAACCTTCACGAAACATGGTAAAACATGCATTTAGCGGGGGTCTGATTAAGTCAGCCCAAAAACAAATAACAAGAATTCTGGTGATTTCCTTAGAGTCTGTTTAAAATTAGTTTGTCTGGTGAAAATCCTTTCTATTTACGATTGAACATGATTTACGATTTACGAATGAAAACAAATGACACATGAATCCAGATCGACGAATGTTACTTTCAAATTTTAGGTTACAGGTTAATTTCAACACAAAAAGATTTAAGATGATACCCTAAGATGATAACTGTAAGTCCAAAATCGAATATGCAATCGCAAATCGTAAATCATGTTCAATCGTAAATTTTAAACAGTCTCTAAATACCCTCAATTATAAGGGTTTCAGCGTCATTTTCAGCTCGGAATCAAAATACATTTGAATCCATATGTAGGGTACCGATCCGGTCAGTGTGGCGTAGATCCGGAGATAGAAACCCTGGTTTGTAAAGGGGATCTTGTCGTTATTTACAGTTAGAACCACCGTCTTTCCGGTTCCACCGGCATTGATTACACTTCCAATCTGAACTGCAGAAGTGTAGTTGGCATTGTCGGCAACCACTGCACGGGCTGACTGAAGCCAGGCAAAATTGGCATCGGCCGGAAGGGTGATCGTGATGGAGAATTTAGTGAAACTGGGATCTTCGACAGAACCGCTGGAGATTCCATTTGCGCTAAGCAAACTGTCCACATTGATTTTTACAAATTCCTGGTACATGATCTCTTCACTTGATTTCAGCGTAGATGGGGTGTACGTGAAGTTAGTCCTGGGCAGTGAATAGGTGATGTCGACGGAGGCCAGTTCGCTGATTTTAGAGCAGGAAAACAATAGAACCGCGGAGACAATTCCAACGGTCAAAACGGAAATTATCGTGCGTGTCTTCATAAACCTGTTTTTTTATTACGCAATATACTTCAAAATGCATTCATTGTCAAGAAAACCTTGTTAAAAAGAAGGCTGTCTAAAAATTTGAAGACAGCCTTCCGGAAAATATTGGGAATTATATGATGGGGGTATTAGAATTCGGCAAAACGGGGTGTTACCTGTTGTAAAAGTTTTATCGATGGTCAGAAGGAACCTTCCGGTGAATGGTCGAAGGAAATCGGTGAAATATCGGTCTGAATTTGTAATTTTGAACCAATACGATATCATCAACTCTTTTTTCTCATTTTTGCATTGGTTGATCTGATATACGTAATCTGATAACCCGTAAAAATCAGCAAATATGCCGATCAAAAGTCACCGATTGCCTGCAGAAGAACTGGCGAAGAACTTTTCCGATATTCATCCGCCGTTCCTGTATTCCGAAGCGGCAATTACAGAAGCGAGCCGTTGCCTGAACTGCTATGATGCACCCTGCACCAAGTTATGCCCTACAGGTATCGATATTCCTAAATTCATTCGTCAAATCGCATCCGGGAATATCAGGGGATCGGCTCGCACCATTTTTGTTTCCAATATTTTAGGAACCGGATGTTCGAAAGTGTGTCCGGTCGAACGACTCTGTGAAGGGGTTTGCGTTCACTTGTTACAAAAAGAAAAACCGGTTCCGATAGCCCGGCTTCAAAGGTTTTCAACAGAAACAGCGCTAAGAGAAAAATGGAATTTGTTCAAATCGGAGGGGTCACTTGGCACAAAAGTCGCCGTGGTGGGAGCAGGGCCTGCAGGTCTTGCCTGTGCTCACCTTTTGGCCATCCAGGGTTCACAGGTTACCATCTACGAAAAAGAACAGCGGCCCGGCGGACTGCTCACACACGGGATTGCAGCTTATAAGGTTACTCCCGGGTTCTGCCGGGAGGAGGTAGATTACCTGTTGTCGATCGGAGGTATTGACTTGCAATTGGAGAAAGAACTTGGCAGAGATTTTATGCTTCATGATCTAAGAAACAGTTTCGATGCCGTATTTCTCGGCCTCGGTCTTGGAAAATCACGCCCACTGGGAATTCCCGGTGAACATCTCGACGGGGTAACAGACGCAATCGGTTTTATTAACAGGATCAGAATGGGTGAATTCAACGAAATTCCTGTGGGTGATAACGTGGTGGTGATAGGGATGGGAATGACCGCCATTGATGCGGCAACACAGGCTAAAAGACTGGGGGCTGCAGAAGTTACCCTGGTTTACCGCCGTTCGGAAAATGAAAAACCTTGTTCCGACCGGGAATTGAACCTGGCCAGGCTCGATGGGTGCAGGATTCAATGGCTTGCAAATCCCAGAGAAATTCTGGGTAAGGATGGAAGGGTGACAACTTTGATCTGTAACCGAATGAAGCTTGAAAACCCGGGAACCGACGGCCGTCTGATCCCGATCAGTACCGGTGAAACGTTTTCGATTGAAACCGATATGATCATTAAGGCCACCGGGCAAATGCCATATTCCGATTTGATTGATGCATCGAATCTTCAGAATAATGAAGGCAGAATCAATACCGGACAAGGATTTGAGACCAATATTCCCGGAGTATTTGCAGGAGGCGATGCAGTGAACGGAGGCCGGGAAATGGTACATGCCGTTCAGGAAGGAAAAGAAGCAGCCAAATCGATTTTATCCTATCTCAAGAAAAATAAATAATTGTATGGCAGATCTAAGTATTGATTTTCTGGGTATAAAATCCCCGAACCCCTTCTGGCTTGCCTCAGGTCCCCCAACCGATAAAAAGATTAATGTCCTCCGGGCTTTTGAGGCCGGATGGGGCGGGGTGGTGTGGAAAACAATAGGCACCCCTGTCAGAAATGTTTCTTCGAGATATTCGAGTCTGAAATTTAACGGCAGAAAAATAGCAGGAATCAACAATATTGAACTGATTTCAGACCGGCCGGTCGAAACCAACCTAAACGAAATAAAGGAGGTGTTGAAATTGTTCCCGGACCGGGCGGTGTTGGTTTCGCTTATGGCCGACAACAACAGAGAATGCTGGCATGATCTGGTAAAAAGAACTCAGGACACCGGGGTTCACGGACTGGAACTTAATTTCGGTTGTCCCCATGGGATGGTCGAACGGGGCATGGGTGCTGCGGTGGGTCAGGATCCCGATATCGCGCGAATGATTGTGGAATGGGTGATGGAAGTGGCCGAAATTCCTGTGATCACAAAACTCACCCCCAATGTACATTCTGTGGTACCTGTAGGAAGGGCCGTGGTTGAAGCGGGTTCCGGCGGCCTCTCGTTGATCAATACCATTCAATCGGTAACGGGAATCCACCTCGGAACCCTGGTCCCCAATCCCAATGTGAACGGTCGATCAACCTTTGGAGGATACTGCGGACCGGCCGTCAAACCCATAGCCCTGAAATTCCTGACCACACTGGCTCAGGATGAACGTACCTGCCATATCCCCCTTTCGGGAATCGGTGGTATCTCCAACTGGCGCGATGCCGTTGAGTTTTTTCTGCTTGGTGCAACCAGCGTCCAGATCTGTACGGCAGCCATGCTGAACGGATTCAGGATCATTGGTGATTTATGTGAAGGTTTGAGTGACTGGATGGAGGAAAAAGGATACCGGAAAATTTCCGATTTCATTGGATTGTCGGTCCCAAAAATTACCCGGTGGGAGGAGCTTGACCTGAAATACAAGGTAGTGGCCGCCATCGACCAGAAGCTTTGTATTCATTGTGGATTGTGCTATATTGCCTGTGAAGATACTTCTCACCAGTCCATCGTGATGGAAAAAGGAGTGCCTTATAATAATTATACGGTGAAAGAAGAAGATTGCGTCGGATGCAACCTGTGTCAGATTGTTTGTCCTGCCGGTGGTTGTATTACCATGACAGAACGGCCATAACTATAAAAAGTTATTACCAAGGACTGTTGATAAAAATACATTCAATATTTGTCCTTTTCTTCCAAATCACCCTTACTTTTAACCGACTAATCTAATTCTGGCTGCCATGAAAAATCACCGACATAATTCCAATGCTGATATCGTGGATAACAGACTGAGAGTCTCAAACCATCCCATTTCAGTACCTAAAGAAAAGTTACGGGCCGGTTCGCTCGATGATAAGTATCCGGTATTGTTAGATGACGGGCGGACGATTGTCTTTATCAAAGACAAACGCCGGGAACGGGAAGTCCGGTTGCGTTACGCAACGCGTTGATCCAACTATTACAGTTCCTCCCGACTTAACTCCCTTCTGAAATTTTTCTGTTTTCCCGAACATTTTTTGCCTTACCATTAAAAAAGGTTGTATTTTTGCATCCTGAACGTTCAGTATGTATCGACATGAATGATACCAAAGAATACATTATCGATCAGGCCTACAGTCTTTTTCTGACAAAAAGCTATGAAGCCGTTTCAATCAGCGATATCAGTAAGGCCATCGGATTTACCAAAGGAGCTTTATACCACCACTTCCTGAATAAAGAGGAATTGTTCAAGGCAGTTATCGACAAGCATCTGAGAATATCTGCAATGGGCAATCTGAAACCGGATATCACCCTGGCAGAATATATCCGTGAAAATGTGGAACACGCAAGGCAGATTGTTGATGCTATCCGGATTGAACCCCAGCAATTCGTCCCTATTAATTATCTTTCGCTTATCATCGACGCTTTCAGACACTATCCCGGTTATGACCGCGACAATGTACAACTCTTCAGTGTTGAGACAACCCGAATTAAAAATATTTTAGACCACGCGGTTGAAATCGGCGAAATACGCAACGATATTGATACCCAGGTCATAGCTCTTAATTTCTTAAGTATTGCCGTGGGAATCGCCACCAATCTCATCGCCCGCAGTTCACCGTCTGCCGCAATTGAGACCTTTCAACTTCAACTGAACCAATTTTATTTACTCCTGAAAAAATAACTGGAAATCAACCTCATTTTAATTTAATAATCAAATCATCAACATACTGTACGTTTAGTATGTTATAAATCAACAACAACCATGAATATTAACAGAAATTTTTATCTGGTTTTGCTGATCATCCTTGTGGCCGGATGCAGCCAGGAACCACAAGTCAAATCACCGGCTAATGAAAAAGTAAAGGTCCAGGTCATGAAGATCGGGACGAGCAGTGCCGGAAACCAAATGAAATACAGCGGGACAGTTGAAGCATTTCAAACCATTCCACTCAACTTTCAGATAACGGGAATCATCGAACGCGTATCGGTTGATGCGGGTGACCCGGTGAAAAAGGGTCAAATTCTGGCAGTTCTTGACAATACCGATTTAAAAAACATTTACACAACCGCATCGGCGAAGTATAACCAGGCAAAAGATGCCTACGACCGGTTAAAAAGGGTTTATGAAGAGGGCTCATTGCCGGAGATCAAATGGGTGGAGATGAAGACAAACCTTGAGCAGGCAACCTCCTCGCTCGACCTTGCAAAAAATAATCTCGATAAATGCAACCTGTTGGCTCCCATAAATGGTGTGGTCGGCCGGAGGAATATCGAACCCGGACAAATCTCGCTGAGCCTTGCTTCTGCTGCGATTGAGATTGTAAGCATCAATCAGGTTTTCATCAGGATTCCGGTCCCTGAAAATGAAGTAAACACAATCGGGAAAGGAACGAAAGCTACCATCTCCGTCGCTGCTGCGGGCGGTTCCCTATTTGATGGAACCGTGACCAGCATCAGTCCGGTTGCTGACCTGATTTCGAGAACATATACCATAAAGATTCTGGTTGATAATCCCAGTCATCTGTTAAAACCGGGGATGGTATGCGATGTTTCTCTCTCCCCCGCCGCAGAATCCACCGCCCTGATCGTCCCCTATCAGTCGGTCAGTAAGGACAGGAACGGCAATCTTTTTGTTTATCTCGTTGATCCTGCCGGTTTAAAAGTGAACAAACAACCCGTTAAGGTCGGCCGCTGTATCGGATCCGGGATCGAAATAACCGGAGGGCTTACAACCGGACAAACGATTGTCACCGGCGGTATTGAAAAGCTTTCTGATAACTGTTTAATTGAGTTGTGAAATGAAAGGCCGAAAAATTGATTTTATCGCAGCCTGCATGCGAAATCACACCATCGTGATACTGGTTGTTCTGGTGCTCATGATCATAGGGATTTATGCCCTGATTAATATGCCCCGTAATGAGTACCCGCAGTTCACGATTCGACAGGGAGTCATCGTGGGGGTTTATCCCGGCGCAACATCTGCTGAAGTGGAGGAACAACTGACCCGGGTAGTTGAGAACTATATATTCAGCTATCAGGAGGTAAACAAGGAAAAAACCTACTCGCTTTCGAAAGAGGGGATCATGTACATTTTTGTAGAATTGACCGACCAGGTGACCAATGCCGATCAATTCTGGTCTAAAATACGGCATGGTCTGAACGAATTGAAAATGTCGCTCCCTCCGGGGGTCCTTGCTCTGGTTGCAAATTCCGATTTCGGCGATACATCCGCCCTCCTTATAACCCTCTCTTCCGAATCACATAGCTATAAGGATCTTGAAGAACAAGTTAAAAGGCTTGAGGCTGAATGCCGGAAGATACCCACTACTTCTAAAATAAGACGATACGGATTTCAAAAGGAAAAAATATTCGTCAACATCAAACCCGAGCTCTTGAACGAATACAGCATTAAAACCATCTCCCTGTTGGGGTCGTACCAACTGAACGGGATGGTGAATTATGCAGGTGTACTCAAGGACGGGAGCCACGACCTGGCAGTTCACCTTCCTACCGGTTTTGCTTCGGAAAACGACCTGGCCGAACAGATAGTCTTTGCTGATCCGGCAGGAAATGTGATCCGCCTGAAGGATATTGCAACAATCGAGCGCAGGCTGGCCGATCCCGACAACTATATCAGGCAGAACGGGATGAAAACCGTTCTGGTCTCTCTGGAGATGCAACCGGGAAACAATATTGTACAATTCGGTGAAGAGGTAGATCAGGCATTGAAGCGCTTTGAGAAAGGGTGTCCGAAAGATATCACAGTGTCGAAAATATCCGAACTGCCGAAATATGTAAAGGATTCGATCAGCAATTTCATGAAAGAATTTCTGATCGCCATTGTGGCCGTGATATTGGTAACCATGATCTTATTACCTTTCAGGATATCTTCCGTCGCGGCATTGACCATTCCGGTCTCCGTATTGGTCACCATGGGCATCCTATATGCCTTGCATATTGAACTGCATACGGTTTCGCTGGCTACCTTGATTGTAGTGCTGGGAATGATCGTTGACAATTCGATTGTGATCATCGACAATCACGTCACCCGGCTCGACCGGGGCGGTTCGCCCTGGCATACTGCCATTGCCAGCGCCCGTGAATTATTCACGCCGATTGTAACGGCCACTTTAGCCATTTTTGCAGCCTATATTCCGCTCAATCTGTTTATGAAAGGCACTGCAGGAGAATTTACCGAAACCATTCCGGTGGTGGTGAGTGTTGCCCTGACCGTCTCTATCCTGGTGGCAGTGTTTTTGGTCCCCTATCTGAACTATAGCTTTATAAAAAAAGGACTAAAGCATACAAACCCGGCTTCATCAAAAAAGACGTTTTTGGAACTCCTTCAAAATGCCTATGATAAATCACTCGAAAAAGCCTTTAAACACCCTTGGATAACCATCGGAGCAGGGATAATCACCATTCTCTTAGCCGGATTCCTTTTATCAAGATTAGACCGGCAGATATTTCCAACGGTAGAAAGAAACCAGTTCCCGGTTGAGATTTACTTGCCTTCAGGCGCCTCCCTTGAACGAACGGCAGCCGTTGTCGATTCCATGGCCACTATTCTAAAAAAAGATAAAAGGGTTACCAACGTCACCAGCTTCATTGGTACCAGTTCTCCAAGATTCCATACGGTTTATGCACCGCAAATGCCCGCAGCCAATTTCGGTCAGTTGCTGGTAAACACCGTTTCAAACAGAGCCACCGTTGAAGTCATTGCAGAATATGGCGAAAAATATGCTGAATATTTCACCGACGCGCATGTTAAAATGAAGGAACTGGCGCTGCAGCCTAATAAAGAGGCTATCGAAATCAGGATTTCATCCGATTCGATCGGGGATATCAGACTGGTGCAGGAACAAATCATGAAAATTCTGAAAAATAATCACGATATTACCTGGGTCCATGATGACTGGAATCAGAAGCAACCCGGAATTACGGTAAACCTTGATCGCGACAAAGCCAACCGCCTGGGATACAGCAAGAGTTTCATCGCGACTTCTCTGATGATCGGGCTTGACGGCATTCCCCTGACAACTATTTGGGAAGATGATTATCCGGTCGAGGTGATGCTAACCCAGGAAACAGGCGGCCCTAAAGATATCCGGATTCTCGAGGATCAATATATCACTTCGCCGGCCAGCCTGAGGGCCATTCCGCTGAGATCATTTTCAACCTTAACGCCCGACTGGAACGAGGGAACTATTGTTCACCGTAATGGTGTGCGCACACTAACCATCATGGTTGATAATGACAGCAAAGTAGTGGCATCATCGGTATTTAATGAACTCAAACCCCAGATTGATCGCCTGAAGCTGCCCGAAGGAACAACAATCAGCTATGGAGGAGAATATGAAGGACAGGCAGAAGTCTTCACGCCAATGACCTATGCGCTGGTTTTAAGCATTCTGATTATCTTTTTTATCCTGATGCTTCAGTTTAAAAAAATAAAACGCTCACTGCTCATTATGTCGGCTATGCTTCTTACCCTGCCCGGCGCTGCCATCGGTTTGCAACTGATGGGTTATCCGTTCAGCCTGACCTCCTTTTTAGGGATAACCAGTCTCTGCGGACTTGTAGTCAGAAACGGGATCATCCTGATCGATTACCTGATTGATCTGAGAAACTCAAACCGTATGACAGTCTATGAATCGGCTCTGGCTGCAGGGAAACGAAGAATGCGCCCCATCTTTCTGACTTCGGCTGCTGCTGCGGTCGGTGTCATCCCGATGATCATCAGCCGGTCATTACTGTGGGGGCCATTGGGAACTGTGATCTGTTTCGGCCTTATCGTTGCCATGTTCCTCACTCTTTACATCTTGCCGGTTTTGTATTGGATTCTTCACAAAAATGAAGATCAAAAGATTACCACACGTGTGAAAGGCCCGGGCGGAGTGATGAAGACAGCCATTGCTTCGGTCATTCTGATTGCAGGAATTACAACCGTAACACAAGGACAGCAAGCGTACACGCTGGATCAGTGCAAGCAAATGGCAGTTCAAAACAATACAAAAATCAAAAACGGGATTCTGGAAACCGAAGCGTCCAGGCAGGTTAAGAAGGCTGCATTTACCAAGTATTTCCCTTCGGTCAGTGCAGCAGCGCTTGCTGTAAGATTTAACAAACCACTGATTGAGATGAAGTTCCCGGGAGGGAACCTGCCGGTTTATAACGGCGATCCCTCAACACTTCCTTTTGCAACCCAATTCGCATATTTTCCCGGAATTTCGATATCAATGTTAGATAAGCTTACAACAGGTTTTGTGACTGCCACCCAACCGTTATTCACCGGCGGAAGAATTTATTTCGGGAATAAGCTGGCCAGTCTTGGCTTGGAGGTCAGTTCAAGAAAACAGGCGCTGTCAACGACGGAGGTGCTCCTGGAAACAGAGAAAAAATTCTGGCAGATACTGACCCTGAAGGAAAAACTAAAAACCATCGACCGGTACGACACGTTGCTCAGGAATCTGAATAAAGATGTTACCATAGCCTATCGGGCGGGACTTGTCAATTATAATGATGTACTGAAGGTAACCCTCAAACAAAGCGAGCTGGAGTTGAACAGGCTGAAGCTGAACAATGGAATCAGAATGTCGATGATGGCCTTTTGCCAGCATATTGGGATCCCCTACGATTCGCTCATGAATCTTTCAGATGCCGGAACGCCGGTTATGGAACCATATAGTTGCCGGGCCGATCATAACACAGCGTTGACGAACAGGGAAGAGTACCAGTTATTGCAGGATTGTGTTGAAGCCGAAGACTTGCAATACAAGATGAAGTTAGGGAAATACCTTCCTGAGCTCGGGGTAGGGGTCGGTGCATTTTCTTATAATATGACCACTACCTGGACAAATAACCTCATGGCGTTCGGGTCCCTGAATATTCCTCTTTCGGATTGGTGGGAGGCTTCACATACGTTAAAAGAACAAAAACTGAAGGAAGAAATCGCCGCCAATCAGGTCAAATACACCACTGAAATGCTGAATCTGGAAATGGAGAATGCATGGAATGCAGTAAATGAAGCCTACAAGAGAATCAAAATAACCGAGAAGGCTGTAAAACAGGCTGAGGAGAACTTAAAAGTCACGGAGAACAACTACCACGCAGGAATAAACGGTGTTTCCGATCTGCTTGAAGCTCAGGCCATGTTACAAAACACACACGACAACCTTGCTGAGGCTCGCTTTGGGTACTTTATCAATCTGGCCGAATACCGTAAAACTACCGGAACCTACAGGTAATGGAAAGGTAACAGGAGGATTTAGAAGTTGCTTTTAAGGAAGTCTCTCACTCCATCCTCCAATCCTGCCCCCCAGTGTGCAGTATAACCCATGTGGTGCGCATGTCCGGTAACCCTGACGGCCCAGACAATCTCACGCGTATGGATATCGAAAAAAGTTACCCATGCAGTAGAAACTTCGTCGGGCTTATTGAAATTTTCGGCAATGACTACCAGTCCTATTCCCTTTTCCCGGGTTAACTGGTAGGAACTTACTGCCTTTTGAACTGTGTCGGTCGGAAAAGCATAATCGTTACCTATTATGAAATCAGGAACAACGAACCGGGTTTTGCGCTGAACCTCATCCGGAACATAAACAAATCCATAGTTTTTCAATTCATACCGTACGTCATCATATGGTGAGAGCTCTTTTTCAAGATATTTAACCCATGCAGCAGGATAGACCTTGCTGTAATTGAGGCTCCGGGGAATTTTGTCAACATCGGTCACCCTTACATGTGAAATATCCAATCCGTAATACCACAGGGTATCACAATTTTGTACACGCTGGGGAATACCGGTCGATTGGGTCCCCTGTCCCATCATACTAACCGGGATCATGCAGAGCAACATCAAACAGGCCGCTCCGGAAAATATCAGTGTTTTCATGTGTAATAATTTGATTTTAATTGTCATCTGGAATATCCATTATGATTATCTCTTTCGCAGATTGCGATGGAAATGTTTTAGGATTTTTGGACGCACTCCTCCGTGTTTGGTTACGTTCTTCCGCTTCCCAACCTGCCTGCAAGATAACCCATGGGAAAGTAAGCCAGGATCAGGTCGGCAAGCGTAAACCACAAAGGGGAGGGAAGAATGACGACATTAATAATCCCGCCGGCGAGGAACCAAACGCTGACAACAAGCGCATAAACCATTTTATAGTTGGTTGAAATCAGGGCTGCAACCAAAGAACCGATAAATGTTCCGACCGCATGTGCCAGAAAGGGAAACAAAAAGTTGACCGGCGTAAAGAGGTGCATCGATGCTTTGAGCCCCTCAGTTGTGGTAACATCGGCGCCTGTCGGGGCTGCGATTAACGCTCCTCCCAACAGGATCAGGCCCATATTGACAGCGCTCCCGGCAACTATACCGGCGACGATTGCAAGGATGTTTCGGATTATCGGTTTCATACGGATCATTATTAATGAACAAAGTTAACATATTTATTTTTTATAAAGAAACATGTATTGGCCCGATGGACTATCCTGAAGAATATTTTTATGGCAGTTAGAAACTGTTTAAAATTTACGATTGAACATGATTTACGATTTACGAATGAAAACAAATGACACATGAATCCAGATCGACGAATGTTACTTTCAAATTTTAGGTTACAGGTTAATTTCAACACGAAAAGATTTAAGATGATACCCTAAGATGATAACTGTCAGTCCGAAATTGAATTGCAATCGTAAATCGTAAATCATGTTCAATCGTAAATAGAAAGGATTTTCACCTGACAAACTAATTTTAAACAGATTCTTAGTGTCCTTTCATTTATGGATATTACGCATGCTAAAAATCAAGCAATATGAATTGAAAAAAATTATATACGTACCGTTATATTTCTGTAATTTTAGGATTTATTTGATGGGATATCCGGGCAGGAAGCGACTATGATTATATTGGGGGGAATGTATGTGCCAAACCCTTAGTGATTTCGGATAATCCGAATGATCACCAAAATCAGGAAAAACAAAGTTTCACAAATTTGTTACATATGAAAAAACTTCCAATCAGGACGCTGTTCGCCCTTCCTTCCTCGCTCCTTGCGGTCACGGCGTTAACGGGTTTCCGGGAGGCAATCCCTGAGGATAAACGGCAGGTAACTCCGCCGAACATTCTTGTGATCATGGTTGATCAGATGCAGATTCCGCCTGAGGGTTATGGCCCTTACCAGGGAGCATTCCAGGGATTCAAGGAAATACTGGGATTTCGGTCTCTTTCGCCCGAAAATCCCTACACCAAGTATTTTCCCGGATTGTTGCGGTTACGTCAAAATGCCGTGGTGTTGCAAAAAAATTACACCGCCTCTGCCGCCTCCGTTCCGAGCAGAGCCTGTATTATGACCGGTCAATATCCGAATGTAACCGGGGTTACACAGACCGACGGACTCTTTAAATCGGCCGAGGATGTACCTTTCCTGGATCCTGATGGAACACCAACCATTGGCGACTGGTTCCGTGCGGCAGGTTATACGACTCACTATTTTGGCAAATGGCATGTTTCAGAAGCCGAACCACCCGAATATCTTGAGCCGTGGGGGTTTTCCGACTGGGAAAGTTCTTACCCCGAGCCACATGGCGGTACTTCAAGCAATCTGGGCGTTTTTCGCGACATCGTTTTTACTGAAAATGTGGTGGATTTCCTCAACAAAAAAGGAAACGATACTCTCACTACTCCCTGGCTTACCGTCGCTTCAATTGTCAATCCACACGACATCAGCGCCTGGCCGATCAACTGGACTGTTCCACCCGGGAATGCAGGGGTCGTCCCCTGGACCCCATTTCCCCAGATACCCAATATCCCCGCACCGGGAGAAAAAAGCCGATCCGATACCGTTACCATGATCCTGAACGGGGATACGGTCACCCGGATTTTCAGGGTCGATTTGAATCCCGACGGCTTTCCTCAAAACAACAGCGCCCTACCCCCCTCCTACCTTGAAAATCTCAACAGAAAACCGCAATGCCAGCAGGAATATGCGTTGAAATGGGGTTTGAGCTGGGGGGCTACCATCGATTATAACTATATTCAAAAAGGGCTTCCATTCAGGTCAACCCAACCCTTTCAACTCCAGGGTGATCAGGCCTCTGCCTGGTCGCTGAGTTATAACCAGTTCTACCTCTATTGCGAATACCTTGCCGATCTGCAGATCAGGAAGATCCTACAGGCGCTCGACTCCAATAAGCTCACCGATAACACGGTGATCGTTCTGCTTTCAGATCATGGAGATATGCTTTCATCCCATGGGGGAATCATACAGAAATGGCACAATGCCTATGAAGAGACGATAAGGGTTCCGATGATTATTTCCTCCCCTCTGGTGAATCCGGATCAACAGGAGATGCGCATGATCACCCAGCCCACAAGTTCAATTGACCTTGTACCTACCCTGCTTGGCCTGGCGGGAATTCAGGAAGATCAGATTCGAAACAAGCTGGAAACACGCCACGGGAATATCCCAGTTCAGCCCTTTGCCGGGGTTAACCTCTCTCCCTATATCAAAGGCACAAGCCAGGGTCCCATCATCGGGAATGACGGGAATCCAAGAACCGGCGTACTGTTCATGGGATGTGACATGATCACCGAACTAGGTACCATCAACCCGGGTAATTATAAAAAAGCAGCCTATGACCTGTTCCTGTCAAGGGTTGATTCGACGATTACACTGGGATACCCGTTGGACACAGGAACTGTGCGTCAACCCAACAACCCGAGGGCATTTTGTACGGGTGACTGGAAAATTGTTCAGTACGTCGATCCGAAGGGTATAAAGCAGGATGAATGGGAATTGTACTGCCTGATTTCGGATCCGACCGAAGAGACCAATCTGGTTGATTTTACAACCGGGGAGATCCGCGACGATGTAACGGTTCCCGGATGGACCACTGAAGAACTCCGGCAGAAAAACGATTCGCTCAAGGCAGAACTTGCGCGTGCTGTTGGAATGGAACAATTACCAGCGTACAAAAATGAGGAAGTGCTTCTCCTGAACCGGCCCAATCCATTCACGTTGCAAACCTATATTTCTCTATCAATTCCGGAAATGGGACCGGTACGTTTAGTGGTGACCGACATGATGGGAAAGATCATAAGCGTACTGGAAAATCACATTTTAAAACCCGGCTTTCACCAATATATTTTTAATGGTTCAGGATTGCCGGGAGGGGTCTATTGTGTCATGCTTGAATATAAGAATCAAATGCAGGCAAAAAAGATGATCCTTATACGATAATTCCCTCAGGGGATGCAATGATTCGCAGCATAAGGGGCGATTCCCAAATGATCAGGGCTAAAAATATGCAATTTACCGCTCCGTGGCCCACTTTTTCACATTTGAAGGGTGCCGATGGTTTTTCAATTCATTGGCCATGAAATCAAAATAGGGCTCAGAATAACTGAAAAAATTCTTAAATCCCCTGCATAGGTAGTTTAATCCCGTTTCGCCTTCGGGAGTGACTGCAATGCGGTTTTTGGGACATTCGCCGTTGCACAAGTCCAGATAACTGCATTTCAGACAAAATCCGGGAAGTCTGTCCCGCTTATTCCTTCCAAATTGCTCCTGAAACGGGGAACCCATCAGGGTCTGAACGGAATCCTCCAGGATGTTCCCGAGTTTGTGCGTGGGAAATACATAGTGATCGCATGAGTACACGTCTCCGTTATGTTCAACGACACCCGCATGACCACATGTTTCGGCGAAAACACAGACCGAAGGGGGCACCCGCATCCAATTAGCCAGAATACTTTCGAAGGTAATCACAAAATAATCGCCGACATCTTTCCTGACCCACTCCTTAAAAACTGTAATCAGAAAATTACCGTAATCAACAGGATCGACCGTCCAACCGGTCACTTCAGCGGTTTTTCCCGATTCGGGCGGAAGTTTACTGAGCTCCCGGGGCCCTGCCCCGGTATTAATCCACTCAACCACCGGTAAAAATTGAATATACCGACTGCCGATCTGCTTCAAAAACCGGTAAACCGCTTCGGGATATTTCGAATTATAATCATTGATAACCGTTAGCGTGTTGAACTCCGTTTTATGTTTCACCAATAATTCGAGCCCCTTCATACACCGGGCAAAGCTACCTGCTCCGTGCCTGGTCATCCTGTAATGATTGTGACAATGCTCAGGCCCATCAATGGAAATACCGATCAGGAACTGGTTACCGCTAAAAAACCTGCACCATTCATCCGAAAGCAAGGTCCCATTGGTTTGAAGCGAATTTTCAATCCTTCTTCCCCCGCTATGTTTTTTTTGCAGGCGAACAACATTTTTAAAAAAATCAAGACCCCGGAGGGTCGGTTCACCGCCATGCCAGGCAAACTGAACAACCGGCTCCCTGCAGGAATAGATGACCTGCGCAATAAACAATTCCAACACCTTTTCATTCATCATCCAGAAAGAAGGCTCACCGGGATAAAGCTTTTCCTTTTCAAGGTAATAACAATAAACACAATTTAAATTACATTGGGCGCCAACAGGCTTTGCCATCATTTCGAACGTGTGGGTCATGGCAGTTTGTTAAACAGGTATTTAATGATTTCTTTAGAACGCATGAGTTACAGTTGGCTAATCTGGTGTTATGGTTCCAAAGGTTTCTGTCGGTTCAACCTTATACGGACCATTTGATGCTCCAAAATTACATTTAATTAGTTCTGATGGGGACACGTGCCGGTTCATTCAATCCACTAAAAAAAAATTTGCGAATTGATTTTTTTATTTTAACTTTGCACTTCAAAGTACTTTTCAATGGAATCAAATTCGACAAATCCAGTCAAAGACCTTCAGACCATTCGTGAAATCATGGAACGGTCGTCGCGGTTTTTGTCGTTAAGCGGCCTCTCCGGAATTTTGGCAGGTATATGGGCCCTGGTCGGTGTGGCAATAGCCTGGTTACTTATTTTGCAACCACATCATCTTAATTATTCCCAATTAATCAGCAATCCGGCTGAAAGTGACATTCCTGAAATCAGGGTTTATCTGATCTTGGATGCCCTATGGGTTCTTGGATTTGCGGTTCTAGGGGCCGTGTTTTTTTCACTCAGAAGAGCCCGAATGACCGGTCAACAGGTATGGAACCATACTACCCGAAGGTTACTCGTTCATTTTCTGATTCCATTAGCAACCGGCGGAATATTTGCACTGATTCTGCTGTTTCATGATAACTTGGAATTGATCGCTTCGGCATTGCTGATTTTTTACGGCTTGTCGCTGGTTCATGCCGGCACCTATACTTTTAACGAGATCCGTTACCTTGGATTGACCGAATTGGCTTTAGGCATCTTCGCCGGGATTTTTGTCAATCTCGGACTAATTTTCTGGACGATCGGGTTCGGATTGATGCACATCATTTATGGCACGGTGATGTATTACCGTCATGAACATCGGTAACCGCAGAATCAATCGGTGAATTAATATAAGAGCAGCTCCGATGAAGTCCTCGATCTCAAACCTTCAGAAAGTATTTGAAAGCCGCATCCGGCTTGGAATCATGTCGGCGCTCATGGTAAACGACACCCTCGATTTCAATGGGCTGAAAGGACTTCTTGGTATAACCGACGGGAATCTCGCCAGCCATCTTAAAACCCTTGAACAACAAGATATCATTGTGGTTTCGAAACAATTTATCGGCCGGAAACCTTGCACAACCTATAAAGCGACCAGCCATGGCAGGGATCTGTTTCGCCGGCATCTTACAGCACTCGAGCAATTGATAAACACACAATAATTTTTTTTTTCAATTAAACTTTGTAATTCAAAGTACTTTTAAAACACACTTATGGAAACAAAAAGCATTCAACATTTTCTCAACAGCTACAGTGTTAAGATGTTCATTGTAGCAGTCCTGGCCATTCTGCTTCTGATCCCATCTTTTCTGATCCGGGAACTCATTCAGGAACGTATGTCGTTAAGTGAAAAAGTAAAAAATGAACTGTACGCCCAGTGGGGAGGAAAACAGGTTGTCGCCGGGCCGGCGCTGAACATCCCCTACACCCTTACTGAACCGGGATTGAAGAATATGCCTGTTGTCGAACGGCAGGGAGTAGCCCATTTCCTGCCTGAAACCATCCGGATGACCGGCACCCTTTATCCCGAAACCAGAAAACGCGGGATTTATAAAGTAGTGGCCTATGAAGGGAAACTCCGGTTGAAGGGTTCCTTTGCACCTCCGGATGTTACCCGGTTGGGAATCCAGAATGCACAGTTTAACTGGAATGCGGCATACTTCAGTCTGGGAGTCTCGGATATGCGCGGTATCAAAAACCTTCCCGAATTGTTAATAAACCATAAGGCATATCCTGTTGAGCCGGGAGTCGCCGATACCGACCTGTTCGCGTCGGGAATTACTATTAAAACCGGGACCCTGGATCCGAAACAGAACATGGATTTTGAGATCGAATTGGTTTTGAACGGATCGGAAGATCTGTCGATCGAACCACTTGGGAAAACAACCGAAGTCACGATATCATCCGACTGGGCCCATCCGGGATTCACCGGCGGTTTCCTTCCAATTAACCGACAGGTTACTGCGAAAGGATTTAAGGCCGACTGGCGCGTAACCCATCTGAACCGTAATTTTCCGCAGCAATGGACCGACCGGAAATACGATACACACCAGGCTAAATTCGGCGTCGAACTACTTATCCTGGTTGACCATTACCAAAAGTCGATGCGTGCGGCAAAATACGCCATCCTGTTCATTGCACTAAACTTTATCACTTTTCTCTTCATAGAGCTAAAAAGCAAGATCCGGATTCATCCGTTCCAGTATTCCCTGGTCGCTTTTGCTTTGCTGATCTTTTACGCCCTGCTTACATCGATCGGCGAACAAACCGGATTTAACTTCGCTTATTTCATATCGGCAATTTCCGTAACAACATTGATCTCCTGGTACACATTTTCAATTCTGCATGACGGGAAAATGGTGATCTGGGTGACCCTCTTGCAAACAGGGCTCTATGTGTTCCTCTTTACTATTTTGCAACTGCACGATTATGCGCTGTTGGCCGGAAGTGTCGGATTGTTTCTGATCCTTGCGATTATCATGCGCGCATCGCGCCAAATCAATTGGTGGAACCCTATTTTGATGTAACTACTATTCTTTTTGTTTCCTGCGCTTTATCTGTTCTTAACCGGTAAAAATAGACACCGGCCCGAAATCTGGTGGCATCCAAAGAGCATACGTGCTCTCCGGAACTACACTCTTCGCTGTTCCTCCCGAAATGTTCAAATAAAAGAAGAAAACTATATAAAAGTCGGGAAGTTCATCAAACAATAGAGAGCAAAGAATAACAGGACTGCAAATATTTATCGGTCCGTCGTTTGATCCCGTTTTGCTTTTCTGACATCGAGATAAACCCTCAGCCAGTATGCAACATATAAGATGGAAGGAATGGAAATCACTCCCATGCCCAAGATAAAACTGATGTGGAAATCGTTCCAACCGATAAACAGCACGATCAGGCTGATAAGTGTGATCCCTCCTCCCAATCCCTCTTCCCAATAGGCAATGATAAGGCCGATAAAAGCGAGCGTCAGTGTGACAGCCAGGAAATACTGTCCATTGATCATGGTCAGCAACGGAGAAGCGCTGTGGTTATTAATTTCTTCCTTGAACTCAACGAAGGTCATATAAAATAACAAAACCACCTCAATTGTTCCGAGGATCCTGGCCGACCAGCGGAGAATACGATGGTCGTAAAGTATGTCTTCGTATGTTTCTGAATCCATAACATGAATTTCTTGCCGAAGCGGGTTTTTACAAAAATACGACCTGCAAAAGCCAAAATCAAGTCCGGAAGAATATACTTCTCTACAGATTAACACCGAAGTTCAATCGGATCGCTGAAGAGCAACCGGGAATAAACTACTTTTGACACCCCGCAACCATTGTCGCTGAATCAAAGCAATGGGTCGGGCGCTTAACTCCATTACCATGATCGACCCCGGCAAACTGGTTGTAATGGCCAAAGCATCGCGCAAGGAGCACTCCGCCCTGGTAAAGCGCCTCTCCACCGGTGACGTCCGTAAACTCGACAAACGGGTGCATGCCCTTCATGAGGCTGTATTCTCATCGATCAATTGCCTCGAATGTGCCAACTGTTGCCGTACGCTCGGCCCCCGGGTGACTGATGCCGATGTCAGACGGATCGCGGCTTTCCTGCGCATAAAACCTTCAATGTTTGTGGAAAAGTATCTGGTTGCAGATGAAGATGGAGATTATATTTTCGCACATATGCCCTGCCCATTTCTGGAAAGTGATAACCGCTGTGCCATTTACGGGACCCGGCCCCGGGCCTGCCGGGAGTATCCCCACACCGACCGTTCCAGGATCTACCAGGTTTTGAAACTGACCCTGAAAAACAGCGCCACCTGCCCGGTCGTCTTCGAGATCCTGGAGCGGCTGAGAAAAGGTGAGTGAAGGGAAAAACCACCCATATTAATTCCAGAAATTAAATTACAAAGCGTAAAAAGCCAGAAATATTTCGTATATTTGTATATCATGATGAACAGGATGCAAAATCTGAAGTGCGAAATGCGAAGTGCGATTCAATGGATTCATGATTCCCTCTGAAACCAATTTCTTTCCTAAGACCGGCCTAAGACTTGTCTAAGTCTGGTCTAAGAGTACGTCATGTACGATACCGTGATCCCTTCTTGAAAAGACCACACCGACATCGCTTATTCCGGGAAATCCTTGGGAGTAAAAATATATTCGACAAATTTTATTATATTCAATATTACTTCCTATATTTGCTATAACTAAAAGTAATAAGACCCACCTTCAGCTATCTGTTATTCGCCTATTTACATTTACGGTGGTGTATAGGAGCAACAGATCATTCGCCTTACACTCACCGTCAAAATCCGATAGGAGAAAGTGGGTTGGGGGTATAAGAGAGTTAGCGTTTATTGCTTGAAAACTAAGATAGATAGATAATGAGAATCATTTTAGTAGTATTAATAGGATTAGTGATTTGTATTGATTCAATACAAAGTCAGATTATTGATAGTATACTTATTAAACCATATCCAAACGTTGATTCGATACAGTTTTGGCATACTAAAGAGTCAAGGGTTTCAAACCAATTTTACTTTGTAAAAGGATACTTTGAATACTGTTCATGTGATTATCATCGTTTTTTAAATGAACATAATTACAAAGGGAAAGAAAAGATTATAATTTGTGAAGGAATGCTCAAGGATGATTTAAAAAATGGTACGTGGACATATTGGGAAGATGTAAAAGGACAATGTTGTGATGAGATTTTGCTGGATTCAGATTCAACCGTGACCTATGATTACGGAAAAAGGATAAAAAAAATAGATAGATTTGCTACTTATTCCTTTTATGGTTCAGATTCTCTAAGCATCAATCCATTTTACAATGATAAAGAAGTCATAAAAAATAAGATTATTTGTCAAAAGGAATTATGTAAAATTATTGTTAATGACAAGTATGTTTTGAAGATGTTTTCAATCGACAATATAGATACTGAAATCGAGAAACTTAACTTAAGAGTATATAATCACGAATCAAGAAAATTGATAGAAGAAAGCAACAAACGCTAACAAGCCGGCAGCCAGCAATGCGGGCGGATTCCGGGAGTAGACATTAGTCAAACCAGCGAATGATAGTTAATAACAAGACATAAACCAAGTAAACCCCGCACTGGCGGCTGCCGGCCGACCGTTATCCACCACTTAATAATTAAAAGCTATGGAAAAATATCTTAGTACATGACAATTTTTTAACATATTGATTGTCAATGTTTAATGTTAATA
>CAZGIM010000023.1:0-60930 GCA_964525995.1 uncultured Prolixibacteraceae bacterium
AACTCGACCGGAAACATCTATACCACCGAAGCCGGAATGACGGGATATACCTGGGCCGTAGTTGGTGGAACCATTGTTGGTTCTTCAACGGGCAACAGTATCAATGTAACCTGGACTACAGTAGGCGCACAGTCGGTATCAGTAATTTATACCGATGGCAATGGTTGTACGGCTGCTGCTCCGACAGTACTGGCAGTAACGGTGAACCCGTTGCCGGTGCCGACGATCACAGGCCCGATTGCAGCCTGCGTGAACTCGACCGGAAACATCTATACCACCGAAGCCGGAATGACGGGATATACCTGGGTTGTAGTTGGCGGAACCATTGTTGGTTCGTCAACGGGCAACAGTATCAATGTAACCTGGACGACGGTAGGCGCTCAGTCGGTATCAGTAATTTATACCGATGGCAATGGTTGTACGGCTGTTACACCGACCGTACTACCTGTAACAGTGAACCCGTTACCTGTACCTACCATTACAGGACCTGCAACAGCATGTAATTTTTCAACCGGGAATGTTTACACCACTGAACCGGGAATGACCGGTTACAGCTGGACCGTTGTCGGGGGAACTATCACAGCCGGTTCAGGTACCGATGCAGTTACAGTGACCTGGAATACCGTTGGTTCACAGTCAATCAGTGTAAATTATATCAATGCAAACGGCTGTACAGCCGCTGTTCCGACAATCAAATCTGTCACGGTGTTCGCTCTGCCAACGCCTACTATTACTGGTCTTGCGGTAGTATGTGCCGGAACTACAAGCGTTGCATATTCCACCGAGCCCGGAATGACTGGTTACACCTGGACAATCTCCGCCGGAGGTACCATTACTTCTGGTATAGGGACGAACAATGTACTTGTAACCTGGAATACTGCCGGTGCACAGACCATCAATGTCAATTATTCAAATGCCAATGGATGTAGCGCCCTGGTGCCGACTGTATATAATGTAACTGTAAATGCACTACCTGTCCCGACCATCACCGGCCCCAATTCAGTCTGTGTAAACTCGACTGGAAATGTTTATACAACAGAAGCCGGAATGACCAATTATTCATGGACCGTATCTGCTGGTGGAACCATTACTTCCGGTTCAACAAGCGATGCTATTACTGTTACATGGTCAACAACCGGTGCCAAGACGGTTAGCGTTAATTACTATAATGCAAACAACTGTACAGCTGCAACACCAACAGTTTATAATGTGACTGTTAATCCTTTACCGATTCCGACCATTACCGGTTTGAGTTCTGTTTGTAAAGGAACTACTGGCGTAGTTTATACCACCCAGTCAGGAATGACAAGCTACATTTGGACCGTTTCTGCTGGTGGAACAATTACAGCTGGCGGTACTCCAACCAGCAATAATGTGACCATTACCTGGAATACTGCAGGAGTACAGGCTGTTACGGTTAACTACACCAATTCAAATGGTTGTACCGCTGCTTCACCTGTATCCTATTCGGTTACCGTTAATCCTACACCGGTCCCGGTTATTGGTAGCAACAACGTACCCTGTGTGAATTCAACCGGAAACAATTATTATACTGAAACCGGAATGACCGGTTATGTATGGACTGTTTCGGCAGGTGGAACCATTACTTCGGGTCAGGGAACAAGTTCTATTCTTGTAACCTGGACTGTGGCTGGATCACAATGGGTTAGTGTAAATTACAACAACACATACGGGTGTCCTGCTCCGGTAGCTACAGTTTATAACCTCTTTGTTAATCCGTTACCCAATGCTGCTGGTCCTATCACAGGAACTGCAAATGTATGTGCAGGAACCAATGGCGTTGCATACAGCACCACACCGGTTATGAACGCAACCAGTTATACCTGGACACTGCCGACAGGCGCCACGATTGCCACAGGTGCCGGAACTAACAACATTACTGTGAACTTCGGTCCGACTGCAGTTACTGGGAATATTACAGTAACCGGAACCAATAGTTGCGGAAATGGCGCTCCTTCGACTTTTGCTGTCACCGTTAATCCGTTACCGGCCAACGCAGGTACAATTACCGGTCCATCAGCTGTTTGCGAAGGTACAACATCTGTAACCTATACTGTACCCGCAATTGCCAATGCAACAGGATATTCCTGGACTGTACCTGCAGGAGCGACTATTATCTCCGGAGGTAACACAAACAGTATCAAGGTGAACTTTACAACTCCCGGATCAGGAGTAATTACTGTGAAAGGAAGCAATGCCTGTGGTAATGGGGTTGTATCACCCGACTTCCCGGTTACGGTTAACGCCATACCTCCCGCTCCGGTGATCACTGCCAACGGTAATATTCTAACAAGCAGTTCACCAACGGGTAATCAATGGTACTATGAAGGCAATCCGATTCCGGGTGCAACAGGTCAGACTTATACGGTGTTGCACAATACCGGTTATTACTGGTGTGTTGTAACCATTAATGGATGCTCATCCGAAATCTCAAACAAACTCTGGGTAGAAGTTGTTGGAATGGGTGAAATGCCAGCCGAAGCTTCTTTCGCAGTATATCCGGTTCCTAATGACGGAGTATTCAATGTTTCCATTGATTATCCGGTCGAGGATACCTTTACTATCATGATCTATAACCAGATTGGTAGTAAGATCTTTGAAATTAAGGATGTCAACACTATCGGAGGTAAATATAATACAAGGGTCGATTTACGTCCGGTCAGCAGTGGCATGTATTCCGTTATCATCATGAACAACGAACACAAGGTTGTTAAAAAGTTTATCATTAACAGATAACGGAAATACATCCTGAAAAAGAAGGGGGCGGCTCAAAAGGCCGCCTTCTTCTTTTTTGTATACCGGGCATAGTTCTTTGAATGGCGAGATGTAAGTCCCTGCACACGCCGAATGGTATCCTCTGTCTAACGTAAAGTCCCATAATGCCCGGACCCCTTTAAGTAGGTGCAGCAAGCAGGTGAGCTGAAAGTTTTCGTTTAAGCTTACGGCCACGAACATCTTGGGTATGATTTTCCGAGCCATTGCCATTAATTTTGCCCGAGCAGAAGTTTGTACAGTTGGTTGGCTGGGTGACCAGGGATTACTGAAAGAGTTTTAGTCAGGTACTGGAACGGTTCGATGTTGTTGATCTTACAGGTGCCCAAAAGGGAATAAATCATTGCAGCATCATGGCTTCCCGCGAACATGTAATTTTTTCGGCCCAATGCCACCGGCCTGATGCTGTTTTCGATAAGGTTGTTGTCAATATGGAACCTTACCTGGTAAATATATCTAATAAGCAAGGCCACAAGGAAAAAGTATACGCAATGGCCATACCGATTCCATTAACTACTGAACAAGGTTGATAAGAACAGGTTTTGATTCTTTATGAGTCGCTCCGGGTTTATCTTTGGTCAGAACCGGGATAAGTGTTTCATCTGCCATCAGATAATCCAATGAGAGTACTTTGCTTTGTAAAGTATCATACAATGATGCCAATAAATTCCATGTTACGCTGAACCAACCGCCGATAGTCGATTATGCAATGTATTTGGACCGGATGATCCGGCGTAGAAAAGCGCTGGCCGGTTCGTATTCAATAATTTCAGTAATGGCCTCTCCGATCTTCTTGGACCCTTTCGGGACATCAACAGGTTCAATCACCTCATCACAACGCTCCAGATGAGCAGGAAATTCCAGACGAAGTGGCTGCTACTTTTCTCTCGACGGTTTACTACGGGTATCGATAATCTGCTTCTTGGGCTCTTTCGAAACCGCTCTCCAGATGCGCAGGAAGTTCCAGACGAAGTGGCTGCTACTTTTCTCTCGACGGTTTACTACGGGTATCGATAATCTGCTTCTTAGGCTCTTTCGAAACCGCTCTCCAGAGGAGCAGGAAGTTCCAGACGAAGCGGCTGTCTCTTTTCTGCCGATGGTTTACTACGGGTATCGGTAATCTGCTTCTTGGGCTCTTTCGAAACAGCTGCTGCCGGAACTCGACAGAAGTTGCAATATATCGTTCACTCTTTGCTCAAAAGATCAGCCGTTCAACTCAATGAGCCGGTTTAAATGCAAAAAAATTCGGTTCACAGTTCCGGTTTTTGCCTAAATACTGAAAGCTCCCCCAAAAACAGTAGCGATTATAAATTGAGTAAATCGTTCCTAAAGTAGAGATTTCCGGGTCACATAGTTCAGCTGACGATAAAGAATGCAATCGGATCATTTTAAGACACGCCGTTCTTTAAATGAATAAATTCATCTACCAGGTTGTGAAGTTCAATCCAGGGGCTTAATTATGCCAAAGAATGATATTATCGGACATACCTCTGGTTCGAGGAAATCATAGGTGCTTCTTTTTGATCCTTTTTTAATGTGTAGGGTAACCGATACGAAAAGAAACCATCGGGGTACCAATGGTTCTTTGTTCATTTCACGAGAGAAACAAAGGGAAATCCACGCAAAAAAAAATCAGGCGGCCTTTTGAGCCGCCCGACTTTGTGATCTGGTTTATTTTAACGTATTATTTATCAACGACCATTTTCAAGATTGTGGTAAAATCACCGCCTGAAACTTTCAGTGTATAAACGCCTTTTGCAAGGTTTGAAATGTTGAAGGTCTTATGGAGTGATCCGGAAACTTTAAGATCGCGAGCCGTAAAGACTGTAACGCCAAGGTTATTGATCAGGGTAACATCTACCTTGTTCACTGCGGCTGATCTGATGTCGAGGACAAATTTACCGTTGTTGGGATTGGGGAAGAGTTCAGCTACAATGCCTGAATTTTCAGCAATACCAACTGTTGAGTAGATCTTTAATCCTTTAACTTCCGATGAAGGACCATTGCCGCAGTTGTTGGCGGCTGTGGCCATTACTGATGCGATACCCCGGTAATTTTTATCCCAGGTGGCGGAAGCTGTAAGACCGTTTGGCGTCAGTGAACCTGCTTCAGATGGGGTCAGTGACCAGGTGTATGAAAGCGCACCGGGAACTTCGGTAATGGTAAAATCGGTGGAGGCCACTTTGTTGACATCAACACTGTCGGGGCCAACAGGTTTAACCGGAGCATCAGGAGGAGCAATCACAGTAATTGCTAATCCTTCCGACACGAGACCGGCTCCGCACTCGTTAAAGCCCTGAACTGTTATGGTGAAATTGCCCGTGAAATCCTGAGTCAATGCAAGTGTTCCTGATGTTCCAGCTCCGGTAATGGTTCCTGCAGTTTCAGGTTGGATCATCCAGGTATAGGTGGAAGCTCCTGTAGCACCTTCGGTAGTATATTCGATTCCGGTTTCATTTTTGCAAAGATCAATTTGTCCGTAAGGTTTGGCTGCAATCTCAGGAACACTATTGATGATGATTTCTTTGTTTTTTTGATCAGTACAGATTCCATTGACGGTAGTATTCAGTGATACGGTGTAGGTACCCGGTGTGTTATAGGTGTGTTCGGGGTTCTGGAGGAAAGAGGTATCGGCAGCACCGGATGCGGGATCACCGAAAGTCCAGGTCCAGTTGGTCAGTGTTCCGCCATTGGGATTGGATTGATCGGTAAACTGTACCGGGGTACCCGGGCAACCGGTTACATCGGCAAAATCGGCAGTGGGCAGATTGGTTACCTTGACAAAGCCAGGTTTTGCAAGAGTAGAGGGGGGCATACCTGTTTTACTTACAGTAAGGGTTACATCGTAGTTGCCGGCCTGGTCATAACGGATTCCTGTCGGATTCTGTTCGGTTGAAGTGGCTGGTGTTCCACCCGGAAATTCCCATGCCCATGTTGTCGGGGTTCCTGAAGAGAGATCGGAGAAATCGATGGTCGATCCAACACAAACGCTGGTGATATTTGCGGTGAAATTGGCAATTACGTTTTGCGAGGTTACGGTAACCATGTCGGTATAGCGGAAAAAGTTTTGCTTGGTTACGGTGATTAAAACCTGGGTGCCGACAGAGAGCTGCGGAATAGTCATGGAAACCGGGCCGCTGACGCTGCCATATGCAACTGCAAGAAGTTCATCGCCACTGGTCAGGGCGATAAAGGCGCTGTCGTTGGCTTGAATTGAAAAGGTGGTAGAACCATAAGGAATTTCAGGATCGTGTGTTACCGTGAGTAACTGAGGCACTTCAGAATAGAGTACCTGGAATGCATCGCCGTGCATGTGGAACATCTGGTAGGTGACATTTTTATAGCTGGCATTGTATGGCCAATTTGAACGTTTCAGGAAGTATTTTCCTGCTGCATTTCCGAATGCGGGCAGGATTCCCCTGGAGCCTGGTTCGGTACCTTCCATGGGCATGAAGTCGGGCCACATGTTATCCATCATTCCCCAACAGTAGGTATCGTTGACAAATGAGTAAGAGGTCTCGGTAGGCGCAACAAAACCGCTGGCTCCCGCATTGTGTCCATTTTTAAACTGACGGTGGAATTTCTCGCCAAGACAGTCGCTGCTGCGGTGATAGGCTCCTGTTTCACAGTTGATGGAGAAAATATAGGTCATTGCCGTGTTGTTGAGCTGCATGGCATTGGCAGTGTTGTAAGCGGGTTCGCCCCACTCGGTATAGTTACCATGATCACGGTGCATCACCATAAATGCGCCCGAATCGATAGCCTGGTTTATTTTTGTTGCGGTACCGCCAGTCCAGCAGCAAGGCATTTCTGCAGGAGTTTGCGGAATATATCCCAGTCCACTGGGACCGAAATAACTTACGATCGTTCCGGTGTTGGTGGCGGTTGACCAGGTAGAACCGGGATTTCCCTGGTAAATCGCATTAATCCGGCGGGGGTGTTTATCCTGTACATTTTTGAAATAGCCGCCCACGATTTCGGAACAGAGTTGGAACCAGCGTTCGGTCTGCCAACCTAAAGCGGTAACGGGTTTATCGTAGAACAGCGGATCAACCGGCGGGTTACGTTCGTGGTTCAGTATCTTGGAACACATAACCTGTAGTTGTGTGGCGTCGTTAGCAGTTATACGGGCGAAGACGACATCGGGGAGCTGATCATTGTCAACATCGGCATATTTATTATCGCTGGCGAAATTAGGATAGCTATCGGGGTGGGTCAATAACGGGGAGATGATATTTTTGGTTCCGTCGGTGCCATAATCACCCAGGATCAGGCATGCGGCCGGCTTGATGGTCCATGTATTGTAAGCATTGTCGATAAACGCTTCAATGGCCGTAGTGGTATTCCCGCCCACTTCATCTACTGTAAAAACTTTGGTAAGGATACCCTGTTCGAGACGGAACTTCCGCAGCGAGTCGGCCCAGCTCAGGAAGGAGGGCCCGGTAGGGCAAATAATAATATATTCACACTCATCGGTCAGCGGTTTATGGCCGTATGACTGAAGACGGGCATTGTAGTCAATGACAGGCAAGGCGTTGTAATTCATGATATTATCCTGCAGGATCGGATCCCACCAGGTGCTGCGGAAGGCAGGGTCGCCGAACTGTCCGTTACCGCCTTCGAATTCAACTTCAAACTTGAGGTCGGAATAGACGATCAGATCTTTGGTAACCGGATTATACTGGAAAGGGGTCACTCCAAGGGTCACCACATCGACGCCACGGATTTTCATAACTTCCGACAATTGTACGGGAGATGCGGGATAGTATGCATTTTTGGAATAGACTTGCGGATTGGGGGTGTAATCGAGGGGATTACGGTCGTTGTCGAGAGGAATGCGCGGAGCAGGGGCGATTTCAACATTGTGGATCAGATCGGTGCGCAGCGAGATAATTTTGAGTTTGGGTGTAGCCCCCTGAGGAATGGCAATAAATTCGCCTTTTCCGGGGAGGTTGGGCATTCCTTCATCGTTGAACAGGAATGTCCCGGGAACTGTGATATTTTTCATCACAGTGCCTTTGACTGTCAGATCTTCCATCGAAAATTCAGGTACTGAAAAAACAACCTGAACTCGGTTCGGTTGAGTATTTATCAGGTTAAAACCTGATTTACCCCAGGTATCGGGGTAAGTAAAATCCTGTGCTTGAATGGTGAAAGCCGTTAGCACAAGCATTACCAATAACATTGTAAATTTCCGCATGTTTTTGTGGTTTTTAAAGAATTTGACTTATAATTCAAGAAGATATATGCAAAGATAGAATTTTCTTGTATATAGTTGCTCTGAATGTAATAATTTATTAGTTGATCATCAGCTTTTTCACCGTTGAAAACGCCTGCGCGTCGATCCTGACGAAATAGATTCCTGCCGGCAAATCACTGGTATTAAGGGTAATCGAATTTTTACCGGAAGGAAATTCCCGGGTTGACCAATGGATAAGTTCCTGTCCGATAGCGTTATACAAAGAGATCCCTGCGGTTGTTATTCCAGGCAGGTTAAAGGACAGGGTCACAGATTCGTTGGCCGGATTGGGTGACAGCAGCACGTTCTGTTGCCAGGCTGTTGATCCGATCCCTACCGAAGGGTTATCGATCCAAATTTTTAAGGCAGGGTCGCCAAGGACGTTGCAATCGTAAAAGCACCAACGTTGGGCTCCCGGTTCGAATTCACCCGGAAGACCTACCCATGGTGCGGTCTTGATTTTTGACATAGTATGGGCGGAACCCAGTTCCAGGCAGGCTGAATCGGGATCGGGGTTATATAATGCGCTGATAAATTCACGGTGAAGATGCGCCGACGGTCCTTCGGTCTGCCCCTGGTTAAACCATCCGTATCTGGAATTGAATACGCCGCCAACAAGCCAATTGGAGATCGTCGTTGCTTTTTCGGAGATGCAATCATTGTCGTCGAAGGCTCCACAGATGCATCCGTGGGTATACATAAGCTGGTAGTTATGTTGAATGCCGTCAACCTTTGAAAAGTTCTGGTTGGTGATGTCCCAGTTGTAAAGGCGCATCATGTAATTGGAATTGGAATGGCCGGAATGGTGAATGAATGATTTACCCTGATTGATTTCATTCAGTAACTGGGTGGTTCCCCACGAAAAAGCGGCGGAATCGTACAGACGGTCGATGGTGCTAATCACTGAGGGAATGCCGTGGGTAAAATAGCCATTGTCGCTGTGATCGTCAATGAGCAATTCGAGGTAATCCGATCCATAGGTCATGGGAGGGTCGTAGAGGAATTCGGATACCATGAAGGGATGCTTCATCTCTTCTTTAACCGGGTTGCTCTGGTAACTGACTGATTTGTGAACCATGTTCGCTAATTCCTGACTGGTGCTGAACGACATACGACCGACCGAGAGTTCGGGAAGGAGGTCATCTTCACCGGGTTCGCCCCATTTATTATCGTTGTTGGTATTCCAGTTCCCGTCGAGGGCGCTGTAATACAGGTCGGCAGGGATGTTGAAATCCTCGTACCCGCTGCCGCTGTTCGCATAGCAATAGAATCCGCGGTAGGGCACGTGCTCGATGTCGCCGCCCAGGATAACATGCTCAATCCCGTTTGTTTGATATTCCTGAATAATGTAATTACGGATCTTTTCCGGCTGATCCTGGCCTGTTGCAACGCTGTTGATCATCTCGGTAGTGGCAACCTGGGTGGGACGGTCGACACTGTTGTAGTAATTCACAAGGTCGGTGTATCCATCCTGAAACTGTTGCGGAGTGATGATCAGGATTTCATAGGGTGACTTCAAAGGCGATTTTGAAGGATAGAGCGCTACGTTTGAAGGATTCTGCGCCAATGCGAGAACCCGGTGCAAAGCTTTTTTTCCGGAGGGAAGCATTGCCAAAGCGCTGGTCGCTTTCGGGTCGGGTTGGGTCACCACCCGGATGGTCACTTTTTTGTAATAGGAAAGCGATCCAGTGGCCGGATTATATACGACGGGGGTAAATGTTGACAAGGCAAAGGAATAACCATTCAGAAAGGCAGTAATGAGGGTTCCGGTTTGCTGTAAGGGGTAATTAGCATTCAGCCGGTAAATCTGGTCATTTTTTCTGAAACGGTTATCAGATCCTTTTGAAACAGGTTGAACCGGCTGCTGGGGGTAGAGGAGGAATTTCCCCGGAATAAGAGTCAAATCTTCGCCGGTGAACAGGAGTTCGGTTGCCGATTCGCCCGGTGGCAGGAGCAGTGCGATCTGGTGATAAGGGAGTGCAGGTTCGCCTGTAATTCCCGATAGAAGCGTGTGATCCAATTGTACAAAGTTGTACCCGTCTTTAGAAGTGACTAATGGGGAGGAAAAGGAATAGGTCTTTTCGACATTCCCGGCGAAAAGTGTGTTAATGGTAGCAACCAGGATCAGAATAGTAATTCGGATTTTCATAGACAGCGGTACGTTTTAGGTTGATGATTCACATGCAAATATACGAAAAAAAAAGAAGCCGTCGGTAAGGACGGCTTCTTTGTGAGAAAATTTGGTTATTATTCTGATTTTAAATATATTGTCAAACTATTTCACCACAATTTTCTGAACCTTGTTGACCTCTTTGTTATGGAGTGTCATAAAGTAAATACCAGGTTGTAGGCCGGAGATAGTCATGATATGATTTTCATTTTCACTGAGTGACAGGTTGTTAAATGAGCGAACGGTCATACCGAGACTGTTGCTGATGGTCAGATCGGCGATGATGGCAGTCGGGGTGTTGAGTTCGACCGTAAAGGTGCCATTGCTTGGATTCGGATACGCTGAAACTTTTAGCTCCCTGGTTTTTGTGTCGATTCCGCTGCATACATCAAGGTAAGCGGAAACCTCTTTGGTGATTTCGCAGCCGTTTGCGTTAACCGTAACGGTGAATTCATGTAATCCAGTCCCGTATTGGGCATAGGTTACGTCGATGGAGGGTGTAGTCATACCGCCGGGTTCCCACAGGTAGGAGGTGGCGCCGGTGGTGGTTGCGTCGAGGTTTATGGTCTGATACCAGCAGGCTGTGTCGTTCGGGGTAGCATTTATCGCAACATTGGGGCCGACCTGGATGTAGGCTTGTTCGGTCAGGGTGTCCATTTGTCCGCCACGCCATACGATCAGGGTCACATCATGCGGACCGCATTCGTTGTAAACCACTGAGGGGTTCTGAGCCGACGAGGTATCGGGATCGGCGCCCGGGAAATGCCATTCATATGTTTCGGGAACTCCGATATATCCGCCATGCGTGGTGTTGGTGAAAGTGACGGTCTCCCCCTTATTCACTACGGTTGAGGGAACGGTGAATCCGGGTGTCAAATCGATGGCGCCTTGTTTAATTGTTTGAATTGCTTTCCAGGCTTTGATTGGGTATCCGCCAGTGGTTCCGGTCTGGTTTCCCTGGCCGGAATCTTTGTTCTGGAGGGTGGCAACAAACTCACAGTCTTCGATGGGCCAGGCGGTATCCATGGTAAAATTTAGTGTGACGATCTGGGTATCGCCGGAAGAAAAATCAACAGGTGTTCCATTTTGGTCAGGAGCCATCAGGCGGTTGATGTGTTCAAGATGTGTTTGGCCTTGCCAGTTGTATGTAACATTAGACTGGGTAATAAAAAAATAAAGAACGTTATTTGTTGAGGGGATGACATCGGTTTTGGTTAAGGTAATGACAGCAGTGTAATCGAGGCCGGTATGCGTAACGCTCATCGACATGGTTACTGGTGAAGTAAGTCCGAAGCAATTGTTGTATAACGGAAGATAAGCTGTATAAAGGGAATTGGTGTGATGGCCACCACAGTACATTTTCACACCATCAAAGGTAACCGAAGGATAAGCCTGAACGCCGTACATCGTGTTGCGGGCTAAGGAATAGACGTTTTTAAAAGGATCGGTGTTGCCATAATTGCTGTGATCAGCTATTACTGCAACATTTTTACCTTGGGCCAGGAGATCATCCATACCTAAGGCAGCTCCGGGGCAATAGGTACATAGCGTGCTTGTGAAATCTTCAGCAAGCACCATCTGGCGCTGTCCATTCTGTGAAAAAGAGGTTAACGTTGTCACCAGAAAAACGATAAGAAGTAATGATTTTTTCATAGGGTTTGAATTTGTTTGTGATTGATATTCCTTTTTACTGAGTGTAAAATTACTGAAAAAAACAATAACAAGAAAAAAATGTTAGGGTAATCTGTGAAAAAGATTGCTATTTCGCGACCAACGTTTTTAACGCGATAACTGATGAAGGGCGAAGGCATAGGCTCCGACGGATACCGCCCGGGAGGTGCCTAAACGTGAGATTCCCACTCCGATTTTCTTAGCCGGGTCAAAGTTCACCTGTTTACTGGAAAAGGGGACCGGTATGGTCACGGAGGCGGAGTCAAGGAACGATTTCATTCCTTCCCTGCTTTCGAGGTTGAATGCCATAACCTCCATCCGGTCGACCGGCAGTCCCGACATGGTCTCGAAGGGTCTATTCATCTCTTCGACCAGTGTTGGGAGAAATACCGGGTAGGCACCTGATAATCCTCCGCCGATGACGACCAGTCCGTCGATCAGCGTCATGGCATTGGCGATGGCGTCGGCGGCATCGCAGGCGAAGGCGTCAAAGGCTTTTTGAGCGGCTTCTCTGTTGCCGGTTACGTTTCCGGCTGCAATCCCGAAAATCTCCCTCGGTTCGGGACAGGTAACCGGATCAATACCGGCATAACGGGCATATTCCCGTTTTATTCCCCTGATACTAACGCTTTCTTCAGCATCCCAGTTGCGAAAGCTCCTATTACGGACCCGGTTTACCTCGCCTCCGGCACTGTTGTCGCCGATCAGGAGTCCGTCGCGCGTTACGATTCCGCCGCCAAAACCAGTCCCGAAGGTAACTCCAAAGATGTTACGGTACTGCCTGGGGTTTCCAGCTTCCTCAAGTCGCCGGTTGATCTCGGGAAGGAGTCCGGAGATAGCCTCACCGTACGTAAAGAGATCGCCGTCGTTGTTGATGAACACTGGTAGTCCGAATTGTTCGCTGAGCATGGGGCCAAGCGCGACTCCTCCTTTGAAAAAGGGCAGATTCTGCAAATCTCCGATGATCCCGTTTTGATAGTCGGCCGGTCCGGGGAAGGCGAAACTTATAGCAACAGGTGAACGGTCGAGTTTTGACTTTACCTCCCTGAATCCGGCAATAATGTTTTTAAGAACTCCCTCGAGGCTTTCGGCCTGTGCCGGAAGGATGATCGGATCCAGGATTTCAGATTCAGCCTGAACGGCATTGAAGACGAGATTGGTACCCCCGGCATCGAGGGTCATGACAATCCGGGAATCGGTGCGGTAAGTCATTGGCGTGAGGGATTAAAATGAATGAATGAGTGAATGAGTGAATGAGTGATTTGATGCAAAGATCAGGATTTTTTTTTCAGATTATCCAACCCGATCGTTTTCCGTTTTCCATTTTCCATTTTCAATTGTATTTCATTCCTTTCAATGTGCTTCCAGCCAGTTGGTGCCTGTGTTCATTTCCACCAAAACCGGTACGTCGAGTGGAATGGCATTTTGCATTCCTTCCAGTACTAAGGGTTTCAGGATTTCGAGTTCATCTTTGAGAGCGTCGAAAACAAGTTCATCGTGAACCTGAAGGATCATGGCGGATTTCAGGTGGCGCTGTTCCATGCTTTCGAAAATACGGATCATGGCAATTTTGATCATGTCGGCCGCGGTGCCCTGGATTGGCGCGTTTATTGCGTTTCGTTCGGCAAAGCCTCTGATGTTGGCATTTCCCGAGTTGATATCGCGCAGGTATCTCCGCCGTTTCATCATGGTTTCCACGTATCCCCGGCTCCGGGCTGAGATAATGGTCTCTTCCATGTATCGCCTGATTCCGGGATACTTTAAAAAATACTGGTGGATGATATCGGCGGCTTCCCTGCGCGGGATATTCAGCCGCTCGGAGAGTCCGAAGGCCGAGATACCGTAGATAATGCCGAAATTCACCGTTTTCGCGTTGCGGCGCATTTCACGGGTTACCTGCTCCATCGGGATGCCATAAACCTTTGATGCTGTGGCGGTATGGATATCGTTGCCCTGCCTGAAATCTTCGATCATGCTTTCGTCGCGGCTGAGGTGAGCAATGATGCGTAATTCGATCTGGGAATAGTCGGCCGACAATAGCAGGTGTTTATCGCTTGCCGGAACAAAAGCTTTCCGGATCTCCCTTCCTTTTTCGGTTCGTACCGGAATATTCTGGAGGTTGGGATTGTTCGAACTCAGTCGTCCGGTTGCCGCAACGGCCTGGTTGTAAGAAGTATGAACCCTTCCGTCGCGAGGATTGATGAGGGAAGGCAGCACGTCGACATAGGTTGATTTCAGTTTGGTAAGAGAGCGATATTCTAATATTTTCGGGATGATCGGATGGCGGTTTACCAGTTTGACCAGCACCTCTTCGCCGGTACTATACTGCTTGGTCCTGGTTTGTTTCGGATTTTCGACGATCCGCAGTTTTTCGTAGAGAATTTCGCCTAACTGTTTGGGGGAGGAGACGTTGAAACGGGTTCCGGCATCAGTAAAGATCGATTCCTCCAGGGTGGTAATATCCCTGGCCAATTCTGCAGAATATTCCTTCAGGGAGGACGGATCGATCCGGACGCCTTTCGACTCCATCGAAGCAAGTACCCGGATCAGGGGAACTTCGATCTTTTCGAAAAGCTCGGTGGCGCCGGCCTCTTCCAACATGGGTTTAAACACCTGCATCAGTTGAAGGGTCACGTCGGCATCCTCGGCTGCGTATTCCTTGATGGTTTCGAGGTCAACCGTTCGCATGCTGAGCTGGTTCTGGCCTTTTTTTCCAATCAGCATTTCAATCGGTACCGGGTGGTAGTTAAGGTAGGTTTCGGCTAACAGATCCATGCCATGACGCATATCGGGCTGAATCAGGTAATGGGCCAACATGGTATCGAACAAAGGACCTCTCACCTCAATTTCGTACCATTTCAACATGGTAATGTCGAATTTCAGATTCTGTCCCACCTTCATCACCGAAGGATCCTCAAAGAGGGGTTTAAACGCCTCCATGATCTGCATGGTTTCATGGTAATTGTCGGGTACCGGCATGTACCAGGCTTCAAACGGTTTCCAGGCGAAGGCGATTCCCACCAGTTCGGAGGAGTTGGTATCCACCCCGGTTGTCTCGGTGTCAAAGCAGAAGGCGGACTGGTTTTGCAGCTCCCGGAGAAGCTGGGCACGTTTTTCGGGCGTATCGGCTAAATGGTACCGGTGGGGCGTGGTCGCGATGGTCTGCATGGAATCGGGAATGCCGGGTAATTGGGAGATGACCGCATTTTCCTGCGGCGTTGCTATAGGTATTTCAGGATTTTCGGAAGTTTTTTGGGAAAGAAAAGTGGTAAGCCGTTGTGAAAAGGTGCGGAATTCAAGCTCCTCGAAAAGCGTTTTCAGCCGGTCGGTATCAGGATATTTCAGGATCAGCTCCTGCTCATCCAGATCTATCGGGACATCGAGAATGATTGTTGCTAATTGTTTCGAGACAAGGGCCTGTTCGCTGAAATCAATCACCTTTTTGCGAAGGTTTTCATTTGAAATTTCACGTGCATGGGCAAGGAGGTTTTCAACGGAATCGAATTCGGCTAACAGTTTTTTCGCGGTTACTTCGCCGACGCCGGGGATTCCGGGAATGTTGTCGGATGCATCGCCCCAAAGGCCGAGGAGGTCGATTACCTGTTCCGGACGACGGATCCCGTATTTAGCGCAAACTTCGGCCACGCCCAGGATTTCCACGTCACTTCCGAATTTTCCGGGTTTGTAGATAAAAGTACGGTCACTGACCAGTTGCCCGAAATCCTTATCCGAAGTCATCATATAGGTGGTAAAGCCTTTTGATTCCGCTTTCCGGGCCAGCGTACCAATAACGTCATCGGCCTCGTATCCATCGACAAAAAGACGGGGAATGCGGAACCCTTCCAGTAACTCGTGAATGATGGGGAGTGACCGGATGATATCCTCCGGTGTTTCCTGCCGGTGTGCCTTGTAAGCTTCGAAGCCGGTTTTACGGACGGTGGGAGCCAGAGTATCGAAGGCAACCCCGATATGGGTGGGATGTTCCTTTTTAAGCAAGTCGAGCAGGACGTTGGCAAATCCGAATATCGCTGAGGTGTTAACCCCTTTCGAATTCATTCGGGGATTCTTGTTGAATGCAAAATAAGCCCTATAGATCAGCGCCATTGCATCGAGAAGGAACAATTTTTTTGCTGCCATTTCCGGTAGTATTGCGAGTAACAAAAGTACGAACCTTCGACCATTAACAACCGGATGTTTATATCTTCTGCATCGACACCGATAATTTTTGTTTTTCCTGGGTACATTTGACAGGAAACAACAGGCGCCTGATATGATAAAAAAGAACACAAAAGAGAAGAAAATCTTTGTCCTTGACACCTCGGTCATCCTTTATAATCATCACGCCATCAAGAGCTTTGACGACAATGATGTAGCAATTCCGATCACTGTATTAGAGGAGCTTGACAATTTCAAAAAGGGGAATGATACCATCAATTTCGAGGCGCGTGAGTTTATCCGGATCATCGACCGGTTGTCGAACAAAGCCACCCTGACCCGATGGATATCGTTGGGCATGCCCAAGGGGGGTAAATTCAAGGTGGTGATGAATGAACAGAGCGAGTTGGATGCGGTGAAGGTTTTCGGGGAGAACAAACCCGATCATCGAATTCTGAACGCGGCCCTGGTAATGATGTCGGAAAACCCGACCAAAAAAGTGATCCTGGTTTCGAAAGATGTCAATCTCCGTCTGAAAGCCAAATCACTTAACATTGCAGCCGAGGACTTTGAAACCGGCAAGATCAAGGATGTGGAGGGCTTATACTCCGGAAAGACCCTGGTGGAGGGGTTGGACAAAACACTCATCGACATTATTTATGAAGCCGGCTGGTGTTGGCCCGAGGATCTTGGAATCAAGAATCCGGTTCCGAATCATTATTTCATTTTAAAAAATGGGAAAAGTTCGGTGCTTTCATTTTTCAATCCCGTTTCCGGGCGAATTGAGAAGCTGGAGAAACGGAGTTGTTATAAGATCATTCCCCGAAATGCCGAACAGGTGTTTGCTTTGCACGCCATTCTGAATCCCGAGGTGAAGCTGGTAACCCTTCAGGGTATTGCCGGGACCGGGAAGACCTTGCTCGCATTAGCCGGAGCGCTCGAACAGAAAAGAAATTTCAAGCAGATTTACTTAGCACGGCCCATCGTTCCGCTCAGCAATAAGGACATCGGATTTCTGCCCGGCGATATCAAATCAAAGCTGGATCCTTATATGCAGCCATTGTGGGACAACCTAAAGTTCATTCAGAATCAGTACAGTGAAAGGGATAAAGAGTACAAGGTACTGACCGAGGCCGTTGAGAATGAAAAGCTGGTCATAACCCCACTGGCTTATATCAGGGGACGCAGTATTTCGAATGTTTGTTTTATTGTCGATGAAGCGCAGAACCTGACTCCCCATGAGGTTAAAACCATCATTACCAGGGCGGGAGAGAACACGAAGATTATTTTTACCGGTGATATTTATCAGATCGACACGCCATACCTCGATGCCCAGTCAAACGGTCTGTCAACCCTGATCGATCGTGTAAAGCAGCATGAGATTTATGCGCATATCAGGCTTGAGAAGGGGGAACGGTCGGAATTAGCCAATCTGGCCAACGAGATGCTCTGATGCAGAAAAGGCGGTGATCATCCGGTGACAACACAGTGTAGGGATTCGGATCAGTCGGAACGGGCTGCAGGAAGGAATCAGCCCTCTTCGAAGATGACCGTCAGCAGGGTCTGTCCAACGGCTTTGAGGGTATTTTTATCGATCGATTCGAGGTTGTCGCGGATGGTATGCCAGTAAGGATAGAATCCGGTTTCGCTGTTTTTATCGAGGTGGATGATATCGATGGTGGGGATATTCCGGATGGTGTTAATGGGAATGTGATCATCGGTGATATTGCCTCCCTGTTCATAAAGAAAATACGAAGAATACCCTAACCGGTTTCCGGTATTCCAAACCTGTCGGACGATATCGCCCGCAAACTGTACAGAGACGCCCTCCATGAGAAAAGTTGCATTTTTAGCTCCGACCATGTCTAACAATATTCCGTATTTGGCTTTGTAATCGGGTTTATGGGGATTGTTTGCCCAGTATTGGGAGCCGAGTCCCCAGTAGGCATCTGTTGAACCTGACAAGGTATGGTCCTGCGGGGGGCCGTAATCTTCGGCATCAAACAAGATCAGATCGACGCCAATGTTGGGATTTTTCAGCGACAGGGTACGGGCGATTTCAAGGAGGACGCCCACCCCGCTTGCGCCGTCGTTTGCCCCGTCGATGGGTTTTTTATGATTTGCAGGATCAGGATCGAAATCGGCATAGGGCCGTGAATCCCAGTGTGCGCACAAGAGAATCCGGTCGGGGTTATCCGGGTTCCAGGAGGCGATAATGTTTTTGAAATTCAGCAGATTTTTGTTGTAGGCGTAAACCCGGCCTTGTTGGACGGTCACCTCCGGTGTAAACCTTTTCAATAGAGAGATCAGGTAAGCGGAACATTTTGAATGGGCTGGGGTATTGGGTACCCGCGGACCGAAATCCACCTGGGTTTTGACATATTGGTAAGCCGAGTCGGGATTGAAATCGGGAACGGTCACGCGGGGTTTTGCTTCCGTTTGTGCCGGAGGTTCTTTGGTCCGGTCCGGTCCTCCGCATGCGCCCAATAATAAAGCAATCAGAATCAGGAAGGTACCGAAGCCTATTGCGAATCCTTTTTTGATCATCATCATAGTCGTGGTCGTGAATAAATTTAAAATTCCTTCAACAATGGGGAGGGAATCCCGAAAGAATCTTCAAAAACAAGTTCCTGCAACTCTTTTCGTTTTCGTTGCTGGATTTCGCGCAGCCGGAGTTTTTCGGGAAGAATAGCCGGGTCGTCCCGGTATCCCACGGCAATTACGACGAGTGGAATATAATCTTCCGGAATCTTAAAGTTGTTAACGGCTTTTTCGACCGAAAATCCTGCCATTTGGTGAACATAGAGACCCTGGTGCATTGCCTCGAGGCTGAGGTGCGCCACGGCCTGGCCGGTATCGTACCGGTAATAGTCGCTTTCGTTGCCGTCGTATGATGATATCCGGTTCCCGACAGTTAGGATCAGGACGGGCACCGTTACATTCCAAATCCTGTTTCCTTCATCGAGGGTTTCAAAAATCTTCTTCCAGCATGAACCGGGCTGTTGACCTACGATGAACCTCCAGGGTTGTTCGTTGCCTCCGGAAGCCGACCAGCGGGCTGCCTCGAAAAGTGCAATAAGTTTTTCGCGCTCTACTGGCCGGGTTGAAAAAGCACGCGGGCTCCATCGGCTTGCAGCAAGCCGGTTAATGGGAACAGTTGTGATTGCCTTTTTTTTCAACTCAAATTTCATTTAAAACGTATCCGTTTTCGCACCAACCAGCCAATGGCTGAGAGAAACAGGATCCCTCCGGCCCAGGTGAAGAACCGGGCAATATAGTCTCCATGTCTGACATAGAAGGTTATCTTGTCGTTGGCGTTCAATGTTCCTTTGATGACGGCAGGTTCCCAGTATCCGGTTACCTGGCGGGCATCGCCGCGTTGATCGATCAGGGCGGAGATACCGGTGTTAGCCGACCGGGCAATGCTTCGGCGGGTTTCGATGGCGCGCAGGTGTGCAAAGCTAAAGTGCTGGCGGTGGCCGGGCGTGTTGCCCCACCACCCGTCGTTGGTGATGATGAACATGATCCGGGCTCCGTTGCTGACGAATTGAGCAAAGAATTCCCCGAAAATGGATTCGTAGCAGATGGCGGGCGCCGCCCCAACAGTTTTTACTGTAGAATAGACTTTCCGTACAGAATCCATCCCAAGACTGCCGACGGTACCACCTAAATCGATGGCATATTTTTCGAGCCATTTGAATCCTTTAAATGACGGGAGGATTTCGACGCCGGGTGTCAGTTTCGATTTATGGTATAACTGCAGGGAGTCGCGGTTGTTAATCAATATGGCCGCATTGTACGCAACATAATGTTCCGGCGAGTCGGTGAACTTCCGTGCCCAGCGCGGAAGCGGAGCGCCGGGTGGAATCTGATAGAATGTAGAACCGCCGATCAGCATGTTCAGGCCGGGCCACCGGGTCAGCGTGTTTCGAAGAAGTCCGATGCTTTCAAACGAAGCGAGGTCATTTTCCCACATACGTTCCTGGATGGCCGATTCAGGAGCGATCAGGAAGTTGGTGGCGCTGTCGAGTTTCCCGGTTGCCAGCGACATGATCTTACCGATTACTTCAGCGGGAGGCAGTACATATTGTTCGGAATAGGGATCGATATTGGGTTGCACCACCACGATGCGCACCGGATCCGGTTTTTCTTTGTAGGAAGCGTAAAGATAGCGGGAAATTACAGCCGGTACAGCGATCCAGATACAGATGAACAGGATCAACAGATAGCGTCCGGTCTGTGAATATCCGGAACGAATGACCGGGATCCCCGACGACGGTCCGTCTTTACGGACCCGAGCTAACTTTTGAATTAACGGATTCCGGATCAAGATAAAGATAAGGATGTTTGCCATGAGCACCCACAGCGTTCCGCCGAAGGTTCCCGTATATTCGTACCATTGAACCCATTTGTACCAGGTCGCAAATCCGTTGCCCAGGTTCAGCCAGGGCCAGTTCAGATCCCAGTTGAGATGAAGGTATTCAAGGGCGATCCAATAGGAGATGAGGGCTGAATAACCGGCTGTAGTGTTCGATAATTTCTTCCGTGTCCAGTGAAAAGCCTGGAAAACGATCGACATAAACAGGGAATTCAATACGACTGCCAGCAAGGCTCCAATCATCGTCGAATTTACGATCCACCAGGTTGTCAGGAGGTTCCACAGCAAAAATCCCGGATAGGAGTAAAGCAGTGCAGAAAATTTCAGGGTTTTATCCCGGTTTTGGAAGAGTTGTTCCTCAACCAGGAGCAGTGGTAAAAAACCGATAAAAAGAAGTCCCGGGAATCCTCTCTCAGGCCATGCCAGGGAGAGGAGTAATCCACTGGCCAGGCTGAGCAACAGAAGGTGTAATTTCTTGAATTTCAAGTTGACAATCGCTGTAAGGGATCACAAAGATAAACAAATAAGCAATATATCGGAGGGTAAGATCTCACTGATTATAGGGAGTTGGCCTGGTTTTGTGCTTCAGGATACCGGGTAACGAGGATCCGGCGTACCTCTGAGTGGATCAGGTCGCGCAGGGCATCAAGATTTTCACCGGTCGCGGCGGAGATGAAGACCGAGGGTGCGTTTTCGCGTGCGATCCATGTTTTTTTGAGCTCTTCCAGGGTCAGATTTTCATGTGATGGGGGAGTAAGATCATCCGCATCTTTGTAAATAGGTTGGTAGGCATCTATTTTATTGAAGATCATGACGGTAGGTTTGTCGGATGCCCGGATATCGGTAAGGGTTTGCTTGACGACCAGGAGTTGTTCTTCCAGTCCGGGGTGGCTGATATCGGCAACATGCAGGAGGATGTCGGCTTCGCGCACCTCATCGAGGGTCGATTTGAAGGATTCGATCAGCGTATGGGGCAGTTTACGGATAAATCCGACGGTGTCGGAGAGAAGAAAAGGCTGGCCTTGAACGACCACCTTTCTGACGGTGGTATCAAGGGTGGCGAAGAGCTTATTCTCGGCGAAAATGTCCGACTTGCTGAGGAGGTTCATGATGGTCGATTTCCCCACATTGGTATATCCGACCAGAGCCACCCGGACCAAGTTGCGCCGTGATTTCCGCTGGGTTGCCTTTTGTTTGTCGATCTCTTCCAGTTTCTTTTTAAGCAAGGAGATGCGGTAACGTAAAATACGGCGGTCGGTCTCGATTTCCTGTTCGCCGGGGCCGCGAAGACCAATTCCCCCGCGTTGTTTTTCAAGATGGGTCCACATGCGGGTAAGCCGGGGAAGCAGGTATTCGTTCTGAGCCAGTTCGACCTGTGTGCGAGCGTAGGAGGTACGGGCACGTCGGGCAAAAATATCGAGGATAAGATTGTTCCGATCAAGGATTCGGTGATTCAGAACGCGTTCGATATTACGGAGCTGGCCGGGCGAAAGTTCATCATCGAAAATCACCACATCAACCGGATTGGATGCCAGCCAGTCATTGATTTCGATCAACTTGCCTTTGCCAACGTAGGTCCGGGGATCGGCATACTCGAGTTTTTGAATAAAATTCCTGACGGGGATCCCGCCGGCGGTTTCGACGAGAAAGGCGAGTTCTTCGAGGTATTCGAGGGTACGCTCGTAAGGTTGTTTCGGGGTTGCGATTCCGACCAGAAGGGCCTTTTCGGGAATGGGTGCCGTGTCGATCATCCGTGGTTAAAAATGTCGGAAGCCGATGATTTCACGAACTTCGCGGATGGTTTTCGAAGCCGAAGCGCGCGCTTTGTCGGCGCCTGTTCTGGCTGCTTTTTTCAGATACGCGTCATCCGATGTAACCGACAGGATCCGTTCACGGATGGGGTTAACAAACAGGATGATATCTTCGGCTAACTGTTTTTTCATGTCACCGTACCGGATGGTGGCAGCGGTATATTGTTGCTCGAAAAACGCAAGCGTCGCAGGTGACGAAAAATATCCCATCAGGGTAAAGAGGTTTTCAACTCCCTGCGAACGGGGTTTTTCGGGATCAGGCTGACCCGTATCGGTGACGGCGCGCATCACCTTTTTACGGATCTGTTCGGGAGGGTCGGACAGGTAGATGGCGCTGTTTTCGTTGTCGGATTTCGACATTTTCAGGCTTCCGTCAAGGCCGGGAATTTTGACCAGGGTTTCTTCAAAGGTAAATGCCGATGGTTCGGGGAAATAATCAACCTTGTACAGTCTGTTGAACCGGTTGGCAAAGGTGCGGGTCATCTCGAGATGTTGTTCCTGGTCCTTACCGACCGGAACCTTATGTGCTTTGTGAATAATGATATCGGCGGCCATCAGCGTCGGATAGGTCAGCAGTCCGGCATTGACATTCTGCGGTTGGGTGCGGATCTTTTCCTTAAAAGAGGTACATCGTTCCAGTTCACCGATATAGGCATTCATGTTGAGGAGCAGATAGAGCTCGGCGGTCTCCGGAACGTCGCTTTGGATATAAAGGGTTACTTTGTCGGGGTCGAGTCCGCATGCCAGGAATCCAGCCAGGACGGTTTTCACATTTCCATGCAGATCGGAAGGCGTAGGGTGGGTGGTAAGGGAGTGATAGTCGGCAATGAAAAAAAAGCACTGGTTCTCCTCCTGCATCTTCACAAAACTTTTAAGGGCTCCGAAATAACTACCCAGGTGAAGATTCCCTGTGGGACGGATACCGCTGACTACGATGTTCATTGACTGAATGATTGATTGACTGAATGATTGATTGACTGATTTTTTGATTGAGTGATTGAGTGATTGAGTGAATGAGTGAATGAGTGAATGAGTGAATGAGTGAATGACAATTGAAAATTGAAAATTGAAAATTGAAAACGGAAAATGAATCCCCTTTTTCCCTATTCGCTAATCCCTGATCGCTGTTCGCTAAATTTTTATCTCATCTCCGTTCTTATTATAAAGGTGGTATTCGAGAAAGTGGTATGAGTTCTTCTTACTGATGGTGATGAATTGTCCGAATTTTCGCCACCACTTCCAGCGGTAGTTAAACAGTCCGCGGGTCAGGAAGGCATACACATAGGGATGTACTACCAGTGAAAGATTTTTTTCGTTTTGTTCACGGATCAGGAAGCTGAGGTTATTTTCGATGTCATCGGTGAGCAGGACGGTGGGTCTGATTTCGCCGGAACCGTCGCAGACAGGGCATTTTTCGAGGATCTGAACATTCATCTCGGGCCGGACCCGTTGGCGGGTGATCTGGACCAGTCCGAACTTGCTGGGGGGGAGGATGGAGTGTTTGGCACGGTCGCGTTTCATTTCATCGCGCAGTTTCTCAAAAAGTTTTCGACGGTTCATCCCTTGGGTCATGTCGATAAAGTCGATCACGATGATGCCTCCCATATCGCGTAGCCTCAGTTGGCGGGCCACTTCGGTAGCGGCTTCGAGGTTGACTTCAAGCGCGTTGGTCTCCTGGTTCTGGTCCTGATTCACCCGGTGGCCGCTGTTGATATCAATTACATGCAGCGCTTCGGTGTGTTCGATGACGAGGTAGGTTCCGCTTTTGATGGTGACAATTTTGCCGAACGAGTTTTTAATCTGTTTATCCACACCGTATTGATCGAAGATGGGAACTTTACCGGTATGGAGTTTCACGATATGGACCTTATCCGGAGAGATACGCTGAATGTAGCTCCGGATATCTTCATAGATCACAGAATCGTTGACGATGATGTTGTTAAATGACTCGTTAAGTGCATCGCGGAGGATGGCCGAAGTACGGTCGATTTCGCCGACGATTTTCTGGGGAGGACGGGCCGTTGACAGCTTGGTGGTGATGAGTTCCCATTTTTTAAAGAGGTTCCGGAGGTCAGAATCGAGATCGGCAACCAGTTTATTTTCTGCCACGGTACGGATGATGATCCCGCAGTTTTTAGGTTTAATACTGGTGATCAGTCGTTTGAGCCGGTTCCGTTCGTCGGCGCTTTTGATCTTCTGCGAAATCGAAATTTTATCGGAGAAGGGGATCAGCACCAGGTAACGGCCGGCAAATGCGATCTCAGAGGTAACCCTGGGTCCTTTGGTTGAAATGGGTTCCTTGGCGATCTGGACCAGGATGTTCATATTGGGTTTGAGCACCTGGGTTATCTTCCCGGTCTTCTGAATATCCTCTTCCAGTTCAAAGTCGCTGATAGAAACGGCGTTGCCATTATTCGACTGACTCAGCCGGATGTACTTCAGCAACGATTGAACCTGGGGGCCTAAGTCGAGGTAGTGGAGAAACGCATCTTTGTCGTATCCGACATCAACGAAAGCGGCATTTAATCCCGGCATGATCTTTTTGATCCTGCCAAGGTAAATGTCGCCAACAGCGAATTCATTGTTGGTTTTCTCCTTGTTTAGTTCTACGAGAAGTTTGTCTTCCAGTAAGGCAATTTCAACCTCGGTGGAGGTTGAGTTGATGATTAATTCCTTATTCACGGTGCGTTTTATGTTTACGATATCGCAGGGCTAAGCCGGCGACCCGACATGACCTAAGGAATTGCAGCAGCAGGCAGGTTATTTCTTCTTGTGTCTGTTCTTGCGCAAGCGTTTTTTCCGCTTGTGCGTTGCCATCTTGTGTCTCTTTCTTTTTTTACCACTTGGCATAATAAATCTCCTTTGAAGTTTTTACTTCACTTTAACGTGTGATTTTACTTTATTAACGAAGGTCTTTGCAGGCTTGAACGACGGGATGTTGTGGGCGGGAATGATAAGGGTGGTGTTCTTTGAAATGTTTCTCCCTGTCTTTTCAGCTCTTTTCTTGATGATAAAACTACCAAAGCCTCTGAGGTAAACGTTTTGACCTGTGGTCATGGAGTTTTTGATGGAGTCCATGAAAGCTTCGACGGTGGCCTGAACGGCAACTTTTTCAATACCAGTCTTATTAGCAATTTCTGCTACAATTTCTGCTTTTGTCATGTTAAAAAAATTAGATAATTATAATATGTTGTTAATGAATGGTTTTTAAAAAAGGGAAACGGGTTGCAAATATAGGACTTTTTTTCAAAAACAAGGAAAAAATAAACCAGGCTTCGGAATGAAGGCGGAAGAAAGAGTGTTCAATTTACGATTGACAGGATTTACGATTGACGAATTATTTATTTTCGCTCCCTCGCTACTATGCAATTTATTTTCGTTATTGATTTTTCATGGATTTCACCACAACGATTATCGACTGGTATCTGCAGAACAAGCGGGATCTCCCCTGGCGGAGAACCCGGGATCCGTATCTCATCTGGGTTTCTGAAATTATCCTGCAACAAACCCGGGTCGAACAGGGGTTGCCATATTTTATAAATATCACCCGTGCTTACCCCGATATCAGGTCATTGGCCGGGGCGAAGGAGCAGGAATTATTGAAACTATGGCAGGGATTGGGTTATTACTCCAGAGCCCGGAACATGCTCGCTGCATCGCGGGTGATAGTGGATCGATACCACGGTGTATTCCCGGGCGATTATGCCTCCATCAGAGCACTAAAAGGGATTGGTGATTATACCGCTGCGGCCATCGCCTCCATCGCCTTTAAGTTACCCCATCCGGTGGTCGACGGCAATGTGTTACGTCTGTTTTCGAGGTTTTTCGGAATCGACATACCTATCGACCGCAGCTCTGTCAAAAAAGAGATTCATGACCTGGCACAGTCCCTGATCGATCCCGAAAATCCGGGCGATTTCAACCAGGCCGTTATGGAATTCGGCGCCCGGGTTTGTATCCCGTCCAATCCTGATTGCAACGCTTGTTGCCTCAGCGAATCTTGCCGGGCTTACAAAACCGGGATGGTGCACCTGCTTCCTAAAAGATCGGAGAAACAAATCGTCCCCGACCGGACGATCCACTACCTGGTCATCTCCTACCAACAGGGACAGGAATCGGGATTGTTCATGAATCAACGCGAAGAAAAAGACATTTGGCGCCATCTCTTTGATTTTCCTCAATATCAGGAGGAACGGGAAAGGCATCCTGGTAGTCCCATACCTGTGAAAAAGCTCAAGCGATGGTTCTCCCCGCATCATCCTGAGTTCCATGGTGTCACCGGTCCGGTGAAACACAAGCTGACCCACCAAAATTTATCGGTATGGTTTTATCGTTTTCATATTACCGGTAAGCCCCGGTTGCCCTATCAGGCAGTACCCTTTCACGAATTAAAATTCCTTCCCGTACCAAGATTAATCGACCGTTATATCAGGGATTTATTTATCTTTGCCCCCGGTTTTTTAAATTTTGAAATGGACGACGGACCTGCGCTAAGCAAAAAGATCAATCCACCTCTGCATTGAAAGGTGTCGCGCCGGGAATGACCCGACGTGTTGCATCCTTCTTTACAGCGGATAATCAGAGAGAAGGAGGCACTCATGACATCGCAAATCACCTTCTATTTAAGCCAGATTTTAGGGAAAAATTACATCTCCGACGACGGAACCATTCTCGGGAAGATCAAGGACTTTTTAATTGACCAGTCAACGATACCCGGGCAAGAAAACGAGCCGGTACGGCCCAGAGTGGTTGCCATCAAGGTAAGAAAGGGAGCGCAGACCCGGGTGCTTGATTTTTCCTCTTTTGAAATCAGGAAATTTAAAAGACAGCTGCGGATTACCTGTCTGGAGATCCATGATATTTCGCCTGAACAGTTCCACAACAGTTTATGGCTTGCTAAAAATGTGCTTGATAAACAGATCGTTGATATTCATGGCCGGAAACTGGTGCGGGTCAACGATATCAGAATGGTGATCATTCCCGCCGGGACCTATGTGATCGCCGTTGATGTGGGATTTGACGGTTTGCTGCGGAGGATCGGAATTGACAAGCCTTTTCAGATCCTGTTGGGACCTCTCAGGATCAACATTCCCGGAAAATTTATCCTGTGGGACGATATCGAGGCAGTGGGATTGTCGAATTCGATGCTGAAGCTATCCAGGCCGTCATCCAAGCTGAATACGCTTCACCCTTCCGATCTGGCGGATATTATTGAAGAGCTGGACAAAACGACCCGGACTTACCTCTTTGCGTCGCTCGATGAAGACCAGGCTGCCGATGTGCTGGAGGAGCTGGAACCACATGCCCAGAAACACCTGGTCGAGAGTCTCCCGGTCGAGAAGGTAGCCGACGTGCTTGAAAAGATGCCTGCCGATGAGGTCGCAGACCTTTTAGACGCGCTCAACGAGGAACGGGCCGAGAAGCTTTTGGAAGAGATGGAAAAGGAGTCGTCGGAGGAGGTGAGGGAGCTTTTAGAATACCAGGACAACGATGTGGGTTCGCTGATGACCACTGATTTTTACTCGTTCCATGAGGATACGACGGTGGCCCAAACTCTTGATGAATTAAGGCGACAGCAGCCCGAACCGGCCCACATAAACACCCTGATCATCACCGACCATAAGGAGCGTTTTGTTTCCGTCATCACGTTGGGCGAACTCATTCTGGCCGACCCCGACAAGAAGCTGCACGACATCATGAAGAAGAATCCGGTGACGGTTTTCGACAGTGATAAAGTAGATTCCCTGGCCGGAATCGTTTCGCGGTACAACCTCCTTGCCGTGCCGGTCATCAACATGAACAGGATGACTGAGGGGGTAGTCGTGGTGGATGATATCGTTGACGACCTGTTGAGCCACCGCAAAACGAAATAATTCCCGGGCAGTTTCGAAAAAAAACGAAAATCGGTATTACCTTTTGAGACCCATCCCGATTAACCTCAAAAATTAACTACATTTGTTCACGGAGTTTTTAACCAAAAAATTAAATTATTATGGCAACTGGAGTCAATAAAGTGATTCTGATCGGGAATCTGGGGAAAGATCCGGAAATTCAGAATTTTGAGAACGGCGTTAAAAAGGCTGCATTCACGCTGGCCACGACAGAGACGTACAAAGGGAAAGATGGAGAAAAAACGAGTCACACCGAGTGGCACAATATCGTTTTGTGGAGGGGGTTAGCCGATATTGCCGAGAAGTGGCTGAAAAAAGGACAGACGATTTACCTTGAGGGAAAGATACGAAGGAGGGATTATGAGGACAAAGACGGACAGAAAAAGTTCATTTTCGAGATCTTGGGCGACTCCATGCAGATGCTTGGCGGAGGCCAGCGGCGTGGTGAAGAGGTTCAGAGCGCCCCACCGGCAGGCGAGGTGGTCAAGGATGATTTTCCTTCAGTCAATGGCGGGGTCGAAGATGATCTGCCCTTCTGAAATTGCAGGATGAAAGGGTGGCTGACTGATCCGGTTACAAATACTGATATAATCTGAGTTTCGGAATGCTCAACAGAATCGGACGTTTACATGGTTTTTTCGAAAACAGGCATCGGAATTTTTCCGGTTCAGCTGAACGCAATCCTCTCAGGCCGGTTGTAACAAGCGTTATCCGCATTCACCCTTTCACCCTTCCGGTTGTTCTTCTTTTATTATTATTTTTAATTCTTTCATGTTCCGAATCGTACACTCCCAGACCGCGGGGATATTACCGGATCGATTTTCCGGTAAGAAACTACCAGTTGTTTGACACGGCGTTCCCCTTTGCCTTTCAATTCCCGGTGTATGCTTCCATTACCCCCGACACCAGCAGACTTGCCGAACCTTACTGGATCAACATCAACTATCCGGGGTTCCACGCCACCTTGCACATGAGTTATAAGCCAGTCCATAGCAATCTTGCCAGGTTGCTTGACGATGCCCATACCCTTGTGAATAAGCATATTCCCAAGGCCAATGCCATCACTCAGCGCGAATATGCGGATCCTGAAAGGCATGTTTTCGGACTGATCTATAACATCAGGGGAGCCGACGCCGCATCGGCGGTGCAGTTCTACCTGACCGACAGTACGCAGCATTTTGTGCGGGGAGCGCTTTATTTCAACATGGTTCCGAACAATGATTCGCTGGCGCCGGTCATCGACTTTCTCAGCGTTGACCTGGAGCATATGATCAATACCTTCAGATGGAAAAACCAATCCCGTTATGATCGAAACCATTAAATTCGGCACCCTCCGGTGGTCTCATATCACCCGTCCCACGGAAGAGGATTTGGAGGCGCTCAGGGAGCGGTACCATTTTCACCCCCTTGATCTGGAAGACTGCCGGGCTGAAGTGAACCTCCGTCCCAAAATCGATATTTACGATGATTATTATTTCGTAATACTCCATTTCCCGGCTTTTGGCGTGACGGAGCAGTTCATTGAGACCCGCGAATTGAAGTTTTTCTGGGGGAAGGATTATCTGATCAGTCTTGCAAAATCACAATGGTTGCTCAAGGAATTGTTCAACCGGGAAAAGGCCAAATCACCGGCCTCAGGCAGGATGGAGGTGGGTAGTAGCGACGCTCTGTTTTACCAGATTTTGGGGCATCTCACCAAGGATACACAACGGCTGGTGGAGCAGGTTGATAAAAATGTGGATGACTGCGGCAAGGCGATCTTCGGTAAAAAAGCGGAACCGTTAATCGAGAAAATCTCAAAAACCCGGAAAAATGTAATCCTCCTCAACACCATGTTCAAACCCCAGATCGTCCTGTTCAATAAACTTCAAAGCGGCGCCATAAAAGGCTTTGCCGACGATATGGAGGATTACTGGGGAAGCATCATGGACTCTTACCAGAAGATTTGGGATATGGTCGAAGACGACGAGGAGCTGATCAAGGGATATTCCATGACGTTTGATTCGCTGCAGGTCAACAAAACCAACGAAGTGATGAAAATCCTCACCCTGGTTTCATCGATCCTGCTTCCACTTACCTTCATTGCCAGTATGTATGGTATGAATATCAAATTGCCGGTACAGGATCACCCGTTCTCGTTTTACATTGTATCGGGATCCATGGCGCTTCTCGCACTGCTTATGGTGATTTTCTTTAAGATCAAAAAGTGGATGTGATCAGGAGGCATCACCATTCCGGTTCATGACATCGAGCTGACGCTGAATACCCTCCTCGTGGACGGCCTGCAGCAGTCGCATGATGAAGTCACGGCTCAGGCCGAGGTTGATCCCGTTTTCAATCCTTTCACGGATCAGTTGGTTCCATCTCCGTATCTGCAGGATGGTGATTCCGTTCGCCTTTTTGTATTCCCCGATCTCCTCCACAATGTTCATCCTTCGGGCTAAAATCTCCAACAGTTCGACATCGAGCTTGTCGATTTCAGATCGAAGCGCTTCCAGTTTGTTCTCGAATTCGGGAGTTCCCGATTCATTTCGGATGATGAGCGAACCGAGGATAATGTTAAGCTGATCGGGAGTGACCTGTTGGTTTTTATCGGTCAGGGCTTTCGACGGGTGGGGATGGACCTCAATCATCAGGCCGTTCATCTCCAGGTCGAGGGCTTTTTGGATAGTTGCGGGGATCAGTTCCCGGTTGCCGCAGATATGGCTTGGATCGACCAACAGAGGAAGAGTGGGACAAAGTCGTTTTAGTTCGATCGGGATTTCCCACATGGGGGCGTTCCGGTACATCGACCGGTTGAAGAAGGAGAATCCGCGGTGGATGGCGATCAGTTTATGAAATCCCATCCGGTTCAGTCGTTCGATTGCCCCCACCCAGGTTTTCAGGTCGGGATTGAGAGGATTTTTGATCATCACCGGGATGTCAGGATTGCCGATGGCTTCACCGATTTCCTGAACCGCAAATGGATTGACAACGGTACGGGCGCCAATCCATAACAGATCGATTCCGTGATCGAGCGCTTCACGGACGTGACCGGGGTTGGCTACCTCGACGGTAAGCAGCAGTCCGGTCTCCTCCCTGGCTTTACACAGCCATTTCAGTCCGCGGGTTCCGACTCCTTCGAAAGAACCGGGGCGGGTTCGGGGTTTCCAGATACCGGCGCGGAATACACCCACTCCCGGAGTCTGTGCCAGGCTGGCAGCCGTCTCCATGACCTGGCTTTCGCTTTCGGCGCTGCACGGCCCGGCAATAACCAACGGTACGGCCGGCACCGGAAGCCAGTCGCGCAAGGGTGTAATATGGATATCAGAGGTCACAGCCCACAAAGGTACATAATCTCAGGCTGATGATTTTACAACCTGGTCATCAACGCCAAAAGATAACTTTCCAGATGTTACCGATCACTTTTAATGCCGATACCACCATTGAAATGATGAAGAGGATGGGGAGGACGCGATCGATCCACGACAGGTTGAGGTAATGGCTGAAATCGAACGGATAGATGAAAAAGAGTGTCATCACTGTTAAAAATGACGATACTTCCATAATGATCCGCGAGAGATACCTGAGCATCCTGACATCGAACATCCACATCAGGGCGTTTCCGCCAATCTGAATCAGGATATTGACATTCAGGATCCAGAGAACCGCGCCATAATTACTGGCGATAAATCCGGGATTCCAATCGGGGATTTTATTGACGATCCAGAGGAAGATCAGGTTAAAGACAATGTTCCCGATATATTCACCTTTGCGTTTGGCATAAGGTTTTTCTTCGCAACGGCGTCTCCCGAAGTTATCGCAGTTCCGGGCCCACCGGGGAATATGTTCATTGGTACTGGTGTTCATATGAAGATTTTGGTTCTTTGACGTCGTTAACCGCAACAGGTTACAGGTTCGGGAGTCGTCACCTTCCCTGTCGTACCAGACTTGACCGCACCACAAACATGGCAATGAGGAGTTAGGCGACCCTAATCGCTTCCTGCAGATGTGATCCGGTGCGTTATAATATCATCCGGATTAATTTTTCGGGACAATTCAGTAAATTTGCGGCTTCAATTTCTAAAATCAAATGGAACACACGAGAAGAAACAAGATCTGCGATCTGTTGAAATCAAAGGAGTACGACCGGGAAGTGACCGTGAAGGGCTGGGTCAGAACCAAAAGGGATAAAAAAACTTTTGGATTCATCGAATTGAACGACGGCTCGACTATCAGGAACATTCAGATTTTTGTTGACTTTACAACCGTTTATGGAGATACCCTGAATAATTTACAGGATCAGAATACTTTTACCAACTGGAAAGAGATCACCACCGGCGCCGCTGTCTGCATTACCGGGAAGCTGGTCGAATCACCTGCTGCCGGACAGCCGGTCGAAATCCAGGCTCACGGGATTGAGGTTTTCGGAACAGCGGATCCCGAAACATATCCCTTGCAGAAGAAGGGGCACAGTCTGGAGTTTTTGCGTGAGATTGCGCATCTGCGACCGCGTACCAACACGTTCGGCGCAATTCTGCGAATCCGGCACGCGATGGCTTTTGCCATTCACAAGTATTTCAACGATCACGGGTTCTTTTATATGCATACTCCGATCATCACCGGTTCAGATGCTGAGGGTGCAGGCGCGATGTTCAGGGTCACCACACTGGATGACCGGAATCCGCCACGGTTGCCCGATGGCCGGACAGATTTTTCGCAGGATTTTTTTGGCAAGGAGACCAATCTGACCGTCAGCGGTCAGCTCGAAGCCGAGTTGGGAGCGATGGCGTTATCGCTGGTTTATACCTTTTCTCCGACCTTCAGAGCCGAAAACTCGAATACTCCGCGGCATTTAGCCGAATTCTGGATGATTGAACCCGAGATGGCCTTTTACGACATCGACGACAACATGGATCTGGCCGAAGATTTTCTGAAGTTCCTCATGCAGTATGCCCTGGACCACTGTTCCGATGATCTGGAATTCCTCAACAAAATGTATGATCCGGAGTTGATCGACCGGTTAAAAGGGATCGTTGACACCAGATTCGAAAGATTGCAGTACTCGGAGGCGATTGAAATACTCAAGGCATCGGGTCAGCGTTGGGAGTTTCCGGTTGACTGGGGAACCGACCTTCAGGCGGAGCATGAACGCTACCTGGTGGAGAAGCATTTTGGCAAGCCGGTCATTCTGACCGGATATCCCAGGGAGATCAAGGCGTTTTACATGAAGCAGAATGACGACGGGAAGACGGTAAGGGCAATGGATGTGCTGTTTCCAAAGATCGGCGAGATCATCGGAGGCAGCCAGCGCGAGGAGAACTATGACTTGTTGCTCAAACGGATCCATGAGTTGAATATCCCTGAAAAGGATGTTTGGTGGTATCTTGACACACGACGCTTCGGAAGCGCCCCCCATTCGGGATTCGGCCTTGGTTTTGAGCGGCTGATCCTGTTTGTCACCGGAATGTCGAACATCCGCGATGTCATCCCTTTTCCGCGTACCCCGAAAAACGCTGAATTTTAGTCATCGGTTGAGTTTTTTAATACATGTAATCACCGGCAGCCTGGCCCGGATTGACTTTAGTATCAAGAGCGTTTGAGTTTGCATTCTTTTGCATATTCAAATAGTCGAAGTTTAATATGGCCGAAAAATGATTTCGGTCATTTTTTTTTGTAATTTAGCAGTAGGAAATTTACAATGGAGAAAAGTTGGGTCTTAAAAGCGCAGGGGGATTCGGTAATTACCAAGGAGTTATCGCAATCGCTGGGTATCGACATGTCGCTTACCAATCTCCTTGTTCAGCGGGGAATTACCACTGTTGAGGGGGCAAAGACCTTTTTCCGACCCTCCTTTTCCGATCTTCATGATCCTTTCCTGATGAAGGATATGGACCGGGCGGTGGCACGGATCAGCAGAGCCGTCGCAAATCATGAAAAAATTCTGGTTTACGGCGATTACGATGTGGATGGCACTTCGGCCGTGGCGCTCGTTTATACTTTTCTTCAAAGCTTTTACCCCGACGTTGATTTTTATATTCCCGACCGGTATGATGAGGGATACGGCATCTCGGTCAAAGGGATTGATTTTGCCTTTGATGCAGGGATCAGTCTGATCATTGCCCTCGATTGTGGCATCAAGGCTGTCGAAAAAGTGGCCTATGCAGGAAGCAAAGGGATCGATTTCATCATCTGTGATCACCACCGGCCCGGGGCTGAACTTCCTCCTGCCAGCGCTATTCTCGACCCCAAACGGTCGGATTGTCTCTATCCTTATAAAGAACTGTCGGGTTGCGGAATCGGATTCAAACTGGTTCAGGCTTATGCCCAGGTTCACAATATCGAATTTGAGAAACTGATCCAGTATCTTGACCTCGTCGTCATCGCCATTGCATCCGATATTGTTGACATTACAGGTGAGAACAGGGTACTTGCCTTTTATGGGCTGAAGCTCATCAATACGAAGCCCCGGCCGGGGCTGGAGGCCTTGCTCCGATATTCGAGCGTTCTTAAAAATGATGACGGCAACGGCAGGTATGTCTTTAACCGGGAGCTTACCATTACCGATCTGGTCTTTATGATCGGTCCAAGGATCAATGCCGCAGGCCGGATTGAGAGTGGAAAGAATTCGGTCAGGCTGCTGATCACGCAGGATCCCGGTGAGGCCAATCTGCTTGCCGAACAGATCAACGCTTACAATACCGAACGGAAGACTCTCGATTCGCTGGCCACGCAACAGGCGATGGCGATGATCGAAGCCGATGAGCGGCTCAGAAATGCCCGTTCGACGGTGATATACCATCCGGAATGGCATAAGGGAGTAATCGGGATTGTAGCATCCCGGCTTACCGAAAACTTTTACCGGCCCACGGTGGTTTTAACCCTTTCGAACGGATTGATCACCGGATCGGCACGAAGTGTCAGGGACTTTGACATCTATGAAGCCGTAGATGCATGCAGCGATCTGCTTGAGCATTTCGGAGGACATAAGTTCGCGGCCGGCCTGTCGTTGCAACCCTGCAACCTGGAAGCATTCAGCCAACGGTTTGAAGCGACGGTGAGCAGCAGGTTGGAGGGAATTGAGCTGGTCCCGGTTCTGGAAATCGACGCCCCCCTCTCGTTGAACGCGATCAATTCAAGGTTCTACGCTGTACTCAAACAATTTGCCCCATTTGGCCCGGGAAATATGGCGCCGGTTTTCATCACCCGCGGCGTAATGGATGCCGGAGGATCGCGCATTGTCGGTAAAAACCACCTGAAACTATCGGTCGTCCACCCCGAAATTGCGGGAGGACCATTTTCTGCAATTGCCTTTCAACAGGGCGAACATTTCAATCTGATCGAAAAGCAGATTCCCTTCAACATCTGTTATCATGTAGAGGAGAATGAATGGAACGGGTCAGTTAATCTTCAACTGAACATCAAGGATATCAAATTCGCCGATTAGCAGCGTTCACTGCCAAAGCAAACACCCATCATGATCGCTTTCTCGATGAGCGGATGGTCGACTGGCACCTGACGAAGATTACCACCGACTTCCGAAAGCGGCACTGAGGTTATCTCCAATCCTTTCTGCGACACCATTTGTCCAAACTTTTTCTGGGCAATAAGTTCAACGGCTTGGGCCCCGAAACGGGTTGCCAGCACCCGGTCCATCGGCGACGGGCTTCCACCGCGCTGGATATAGCCCAAAATGGTTTCGCGGGTCTCGAGGCCCGTCATCTGCATGATGTTGCCGGCAACGTAGCGACCTGCCGATTCACCCTTGGGCACGGGGATACCTTCGGCCACGACAACGATGGAGTAAGGTTTTTTATTGATTGCCCTTTTTTTCAGACAACGCGCAACGGTATCGATATCAAATTCAATTTCGGGAATGAGGATGACATCTCCACCGCTGGCCATCCCTGAATATAACGCAAGCCATCCTGCGTGGTGGCCCATCACTTCGATAACCATGATCCGCTTGTGGCTGTTGGCGGTGGTGTGCAGCCGGTCGATGGCTTCGGTGGCGATCCAGAGGGCGGAGTCAAAGCCAAAGGTTACATCGGTCCCCCATACATCATTGTCGATGGTCTTGGGAATGCCGATTATATTCAACCCTGCTTCCGAAAGCTGGGCAGCGGTTCGCTGGGTTCCGTTGCCGCCGATACAGACCAGGGCATCGAGCCCTAACTCCTGGTAATGCTTTTTTATCAGTTTGGGTTTATCGATGGCATTGAAAACACTGCCTTTTTTGAAGGGATTTTCACGCGAGGTTCCCAGGATGGTTCCACCGAGGGTGAGAATGCCCGAAAGAAGATTTTCGTCGAGGTTGATATACTCTTCATTGATCAACCCTAAAAAACCCGAAGAGATACCGATAACCTCCATGCCATATTCCAGGATGGCGGTCTTCCCGACTCCACGGATGGCGGCATTGATTCCCGGACAATCACCTCCGGCGGTCAGGATTCCGATACGCATAAATAAAAAATCAAATTAGGCATCAGGCAATAGGCAATAGGCAATAGGCAATAGAGAAAAAAGCAATAATTAAAAATTTTCACATTCTCACATTCTCAAATCCTCAAATCGTTTTCCGTTTTCAATTTTCAATTATCCATTGTCCATTGTCAATTCTTCGTCCGGTCACTTGAGTTCGAACGTTCCTTCGCCAATTGCTTTGTCGTCGGCGAAGACCGAAACAATGTACCGTCCTTTCATCGCCGGTTTGTCGGTATCCTTCTTGGTCCATGCAACACAAATGTTCATGGCTTTTCCATCATAGGAAATGTCTTCCCGGAGCGAATAGGGGAGCGTTTGTCCGTTAAAAACGAAGGTGTCGTACTTGCTCTTGATGACCACCACATTGTCGGGGCGTTGGATCCTGATATAGATGATCTTTTTACCGGAAGTAACCAGGGGATTTTCACCGATGGTAAAGCAGATCCTGATCCGGTCGGTGCGGCTGGCTTTGTCGGTTTTCTGCTCTTTGGAACCGCCCGATTTAAGCTTGTAGGGAGTTGCCGTGACATCGTATGCCTTTAAAAAGGTGGCCTGGTTCATTTTTTCACGCAGTTCTTCCTTGTCTTTCATCAGGCTTTGGTTCCGGTTCTGTTCGGTCTTCACCACCTGGCGGATCCGTTCATTTTCGGCCGTCAGTTCTCGGTTCACGGTGTAAAGCGAATCCATCTGATGCACATATCCCTGGGCGACCTTCTGGAGCCGGGCAAGTTTTTTGCGGATGATGTTGTATTCATATTCGGTGTCGAGCAGTCGCCTGATCTCGAGGGCATTTTGCTGGATGAGGCTATCCTTCGACCGGAGCGAATCCGAAAGGGCTCCATACGAAATTTTAATGGTGTTATGCTCGGTCATCAGCGAATCGAGATCGTGTTGCAGTTCGACTTTCTCGGCTTCCTTGGCTTTAATCATTTTCATGAGCTGGGACCGCTGGATGAAAAGCCAAAACAGCATGACGAGGATGACCAGTGCCAGAATTGCCACGAAAATTTTATACTTTCTTGAGGATGCGTTTGATTCTTCCATGGTCTCTTTTTTTCAAATCAAAATTCCAATTCCATCAATGAGCCGACGGGCCTGTTTGAAGGATTACGCTCCCGTGATCATCCACGATCTCTTTCAGCCACCATTTCGGATAGCCCGGTTGTGAAGGCATCACCGGAACGCCATAAGGATTGGTTTCAAATTTGCCATCTTTTTCCTTTTTCACGTTGCCGTCCATATATTTCACGAAGAGATACTGGAAAAGCTCCTGCCACCGCTTCACCGTGGCCTGTCCGGTTTTTACGGAGTAGTCGGTGATGTATTTGATTCCCGAAGCCTTGTCTTTTTTATACAGTTCCATGGCTTTTTTGTCGATCACGGTAGTGGTTTCTTCGACATACTTTTTCTCAAGTTCCTGCTGTACCGGCTGAATGTCTTTGATCATGTAATCATATTTGGTGTAAGCCCAGTTGGAGACCAGGTTAAAGGTCCAGAACGCGGAGGTGTTGCTGAAGTGGTACAAATCTCCGTTCCCTACGCGGTAGGCTTCCGGAACGCGGGTCATGCCGCAATACATGGGGGAATAGACCATGGTGTAAGTGTCGTCGAGTCCAAACCAGAAAATTCCGCCGATGGGATCGGGTAACCAGTTGCGCGACTGGGCCACGAAGACGAAACCGGTTTGCTGGGTCGAGGTGGCGCGTTCATGAATATAGGCGACACTGTCAACATCCCAGGTCATCGGACGCCAGCGGTAGGGACAATGGAACGGGCCGGCGCCGAGGTCATTGTTCATATCCATTTTAGTGCCTTCATAGTGGTCGCGCATGAGGTTCATCACATCATGTGCGCTGATCTTCTTATCGGGTTTGATCCAGAGTGGCATCCGGTTCGTGGCATATCCATATTTGCCTTTCACAATATGGCCCATGGCATAATCCTGATACATTCCCATGTTTGAATTGACCCGGTTGAACATAGCCCAAACCCGCGCTTCGCAAGCTCTGGTTCCGCTGAAATCGACCGGGGCATAGGTATCAGAAAAGCTGAATTCCTTATCCTCGCCGGTGAACCATCCCATTTTACGCGCAAAAGAGATCACATCGGGAGCATACAGGCAGTTTTCGGGATCATTCATCGGGAACTGGGTTATCCGGGGATGGTTGGCGTGGCCGCTGACATATCCGTCGGGAATGCGCATGGCAACCCATACGGCGCCTTTTTCCACTTTTCCTTTGCCGATCAATTCCACGATCCACGCTTCATTGGCATCGGAAACGGAAAACGATTCGCCGCTGCTGGCATATCCGTAATTGGCAACAAGTTCACCCATGATGTGGATGGCTTCGCGGGCGGTCTTTGCACGCATGAGTGAGACATAGATCAGCGCCCCGTAATCGCAGATGGCCCCGGGTTGTTCGGCCAACTCTTCCCGACCGCCAAAGGTGGTCTCTCCGATGGCAACCTGATGTTCGTTCATGTTGCCGATAACATTATAGGTATGTTTTACCTGGGGGATCTTGCCCAGCGGTTTTCCAGTATCCCATTCGACCACTTCAAACATGCTTCCGGCAGTCCAGTCGCGGGCAGGCCAGTGGTACAGTTCGCCAAACAGGGTGTGCGAATCAGCCGAATAAGTTATCATGACCGAACCGTCGGTGGTGGATCCTTTGGTAAAAATGAAATTGGTACAGGCCGGGGCTTTCATCTGAAAGCCGGCAAAGATCAATAAGAACAGGAAGAGAGAGATGGATTTACGCATAGATAGATAATTGCTTAGAAAGATTAATAGATGAATCGGGCATCAAAGCTACAAAATATTTCTGAAACCGGAGAACCCGACGGGTGTAATCGGTGCTACAATATGAAATTCATCGGAATCATTAACGACTTATCTCCCGCAGATAGCCTGAAAATTGATGCTCCGGTTAAAAAATTCACTACATTTGTTGACTGATCCTGATTAGGCATGAAAAAAATTCTGCTGATCCTCATAATATTTTCCTTCACCTTGAATGGTGCAGCACAGGCTGTGTCGGACACGGCCCGGCCCACAACTTCACCAGTAAAGGCAACCGCAAAAAAAGCCCGGAATATGTCATTGGGTTTTTCTGCAGGATATTCGATGGTTTTCGGTAAGTATGGAGCGGTCGATCCCCAGGATAAAAATTCGGGATTTGCCTCGGGGGGATGGTTGGCCCAGGTTGCTTTCGACTGGATGGGAAAGAACCGGTTCGGTCTGGAGCTGCAATATATTTTTCAACAAAATCCGCTGAAAGACTCTGCCGAAAAAGTGTATCCCTCCGGACAAAGCTATACGCTGGGATCAGGAAGCTGGAACAACCATTACCTGCTTATCGGTCCGGTTTTCATGACCGACTTCAACAGGCTCCGTATCCATGCACGGCTATTGGGCGGGATCATCTATTCATTCAGTTCCCATTTCAATACCACCGATCCTTACTCAGGGAATAATAACCACAACCAGGGAGCCGGTTTTGCCATGCAGTTAGGTGCAGGGGTTGGATATGTTGTGTCGAAAGTTGTCACCCTCCGGTTCAACCTTGATTTTATTGCCGGTTGGCCGGGCAAGGAGCGGCAATACGCTTCCCAGTTCCTTCGCTGGGATGAACATATCGATCCCAAGACCGGTCAGGTTGTTTATGAACCGGTTTATTCGGCTCCGGTAGAATATGTGATCAAAAAAGTCGTTACTACACTGAACCCTTCGGTTGGAGTTGTGTTCAAATTCTGACCCTGAATCAAAACAGTTCCAATGAAATCAGGCCGGCTTCCCCTTCTTATCCTCGTTATCCTGATCACCTCATCTTCCTTGATGGCACAGGTAAGCATCCGCGATTCGGTGATCTTTACCCCCATCATTTATGCCACCTATGGTTACCAGTTCCCCGGAGGCGACCTGGCTAAGCGGTTTGGATCGAATTCGAGCATTGGCGGGGGATTTATGATCAAGACAAAGCATAACTGGCTCTTTGGAGTCGAAGGAAATTTTATGTTCGGTCAACAAGTCTGGGGAAACGATACCATGTTGAGAAACATCTCGACCAGTCAGGGATTTATCATCGATGCCAACGGATTTTACGCAGATCTGGTTTATTATGAAAGAGGATATAATTTCTTTTTCAAGACCGGCAAGGTTATACCGGTTTTGTCGCCCAATCCGAACTCGGGACTGGTTTTCATTGCAGGGGTCGGTTATATTCAGGACAAGATCAGGATCCATAATCCGGGCAATACGGCTCCCCAATTGTTAGGGGATTATAAAAAGGGGTATGACCGGTTGAATGGCGGACTTGCCGTGACCGGGTCGGTAGGGTACATGTATCTGAGCAACATGCGACTGCTTAATTTTTCGGTCCATTTCGAATTCATGCAAGCCTGGACCAAGCCTTACCGTGAACGGGACTTTGATACAGGGCTGAAGGACACAAAGAACCTGAGCAGTCAGTTTTACACGATCAGGGCTGTCTGGATGATCCCGCTGTACCGGAGGACGCCCAAGGAATTCTACTATTATTAAGCTTGACCGGGGAGCTGTCGGGAGGGATGAAAGCACTCTACACGTTGGTTATTTGCTGTTACGGACTGATCCTGAACATAGCCGCTCTGTTCAGTGATAAAGCCCGAACATGGGTTGCTGGTCGCAGAAACCTTTTCGGCAAATTAGAACAGTGGATTCAGAGTATTGACCGGGAGCGAACGCCTGTCATCTGGTTTCATGCCTCTTCGCTTGGTGAATTTGAGCAGGGACGGCCGGTCATCGAGGCCTTCAAGGAAACCCGGCCTGAGAGCAAGATTGTGCTTACATTTTTCTCCCCTTCGGGTTATGAGATCAGAAAAAATTATGACCAGGCCGACCTGGTAATCTATCTGCCGCTGGATCTGCCCCGCAATGCCCGGCGCTTTGTTGAACTGGTCAACCCTTCCATGGCAGTCTTCATAAAATATGATTTCTGGTTCAACTTCTTGTCGGAATTAGCGATGCGCCGCATCCCGGTCTTCTATGTTTCAGCAATGTTCAGACCCGCTCACTATTTTTTTAAATGGTACGGTTCCTGGCCCCGAAAACAACTCCGGGGGGTTACCCGGTTTTTTGTTCAGGATCATGAATCGCGTAAGCTCATGAACAACGCGGGTTTCGATAATGTTACCGTGACCGGTGATACCCGTTTCGACAGGGTTTTTGCCATCGCAAAGCAAAAAAAGACCTTTCCCCTTATCGAACATTTCATGGGCAACCAACCGGTTTTTATCTGCGGGAGCACTTGGCCGGCCGATGAAAAAATACTGTTCCCCTGGATCAGGGAGGTGATCGGAGAAAGGCAGCACAACCAAACTACCGGATCTTCAACAGGCGACCGACAACCCGGCCCGGGACTGAAGTTCATCATCGCTCCTCATGACACCGGTGAACAGCGTATCCGTGAAATTTCGGAAGGACTGAACCTGCCCTGTATTCGTTATTCAGAACTCACCGTTGAAAACAATAAAACGGCCGGTATCCTGATCATCGATGTCATCGGGATCCTGTCGCAATTGTATCAGTATGCCTGGTTAGCCTTTATCGGCGGCGGATTCGGCAGCGGATTGCATAATATCCAGGAGCCTGTGACCTTCGGAGTTCCGGTGCTTTTTGGTCCCGGTTATCAAAAATTCAGGGAGGCTACCGATTTGGTCAGACTTGGCGGGGCTTTCACACTCAGCACTACTTCCGAACTAAGACATACAGTTGAAAAGCTGACCGGCGATCCGGAACTTCACAGCAGGGCAAGTGCCTGTTGTCGCAATTATGTGGATGAGAACCGGGGAGCAACTGAAAAGATCATGCAGTGGTTTCGGCAGGATCGCTGATCAAAAGGTTTTTTCGTTTTGAAACATTGTTTTTATTTATTTTTGGCATATCAGATATATCGAACCTTAAATCATGTAACATGAAAAAAAATTTACTCTTGTCGGGAATCCTGGTGATCCTGGCCACTTATTTCTTCACCTCGTGCAGTCCGGTTACTATGACTACATGGACCAATCCCAAGGAAACCCAGAAGATGGGAAATGTAGTTGTCTGGGCGATGTTTAATAAACTGGAATACCAGAAACCCTTTGAGCAGTATGCCGTGAACTACTTCAACAACAAAGGATTTAAAGCCACGGAATCACTCAACTTTATCCAACCTGGCGTCAAATACGATCTGACACAGCTTGAGAAGAAGTTCGACAGCCTGGGTGTCGATGGGATCCTTGTCATTACTTACAAAGGAACCGACAAGTCGCAAAACTATGTGCCTCCTACCACCACGGTTTATCCCGACTATTACTATAACTATTACAACTATTATAACTGGGGATACCCTGTGTATGGATTCGGCACCAATGTAGTGACCACCGGTGGTTACTGGGTCACCACCTCTACAGTGAACCTCCACGCAAATCTTTACGCGAACAGTAACAATGGTTTGATCTGGACCGCGGAAATATCTATCGACGACCCCCAATACATCGACGAGGTAGCCTACAAGGTTGCCGGTAAGATGTATGCCGACTGGCAGCAGCAGGGATTGCTGAAGTTTGCAGGGAAGTAGGTTTCCTGACGGGATCCCGAACGGTCTGCATTGAACTTGCCCGGAGTGGAAGCGGTTTTTACCGGTTTCTGTCCGGGCATTTTATATGACTGATGGGAGCAGGTTTACAACAATGATTTCCTGTTCTTTCCGGTAATTAAAAGATGACCTGAAAATCCTGATCCCGTCGTACCGGTTCAAATCCGGCTTCCCGGATCGCATCCTGCATCCCTGTGGCATCGAACCAGTGACGGGCGCCGGCTACCCGAACGACATTTTCCTCAATCATGATGCTCCCGAAATCGTTAGCCCCAGCATGAAGGCAGAGTTGTCCGGTCTCTTTTCCTACCGTAAGCCAGGATGCCTGAATGTTGGGAATGTTGGGAAGCATGATCCTGCTGAGGGCGATCATCCGGATATACTCCTCGGGGCTTACCTTGTTTTGGACTCCTGATTTCATTTTCAGAACCGTTTGGTCATCCTGGAACGGCCAGGGAATAAACGAAAGAAAACCCTTGCTTCCCGCCGGTTTTTCATATTGGAGCGTTCGTAACATCACAAGGTGTCCGAGCCGTTCCTCCAGGGTTTCGATGTGACCGAACATCATAGTGGCAGATGTAGTCAGATTGAGCCGGTGTGCAGCCCGCATGACATCCAGCCACTCGCCGGCAGTACATTTGACCGGCGAAATAAGTTTCCTGACCCGGTCGGAAAGGATCTCGGCCCCGGCTCCCGGGAGGCTGCTCAATCCGGATGCCACCAACCGTTCGAGAATGGTCTGATAGGGAAGGTTTTCGAGCCTGGAGAGATGTACGATCTCGGGCGGCCCTAACGCGTGAAGCCTGAGGCCGGGATAACGTAGTTTCAGCTCGCGGAAGAGGTTTTCGTAGAATTCAAGCCGGAGATGAGGGTGCATACCTCCCTGGAGCAGCAACTGGTTGCCTCCCAGTTGCATCATCTCTTCAATTTTTTCGCAGTATTCGGGAATAGAGGTTATGTAAGCCTCCCCACTGTTCAATGGCCTGTAAAAATTGCAGAATTTGCATCCCGAAATACAGACATTGGTGATATTCACATTCCGGTCGATGATCCAGGTCACGGTGTTATCGGGATGATGTCGGCTCCTTAATTCATGACCCAGCCACATCAGTAGGGGAAGCGGACTTTCATGGTACAGGTATGCACCCTCTTCGACGGTCAATGGGTCCAGTCTCAGTGCTTTTTCGATCAGACGCTCTCGGTTCATACTATTGTTGGCGTTCAAACGAGCTTTTCGGATTAGGCGACTCAATGCCGGAGCAGTCGTTCCTGGTTACGCTTTCCGGGAATCGCCCGTGATGCAGAATTTTGCTAATTTTGCCGGATTCCGTTACAAAAGTACGAAAATCATGATACCTGAAATCAAGATCACCTCGAGGGAACAAGAGCTCGATAACCTGGTGGTTATTATTTCGAATTGGAGTGGGCTTCCGGGAGGAATTTTCAGCCAGGCTGAAAAGAATTATTTGAAACTACAGGTCGAAAAGGCAGAAAAAGAGGTGGTGATGCTTCATCGTATGACCTACCAGGTTTTCCTTTTTTTCATCCGGAAGGGCAATGATACTGCGGGTGTGCTCGAACGTTGCCGGAAGGCCGGCAGCGAAATCGCTCATATAATGAACGAAAACAAAGCACAACGGGTAGCTCTTTTCGATGCCCAGGGGAACGGACCAGAGACTCTGGCCCTGGCCGAAGGATTGGCCCTGGCCGGATACCAGTACCGGCGGTTTAAATCGGATGCCAAAGCTGAGAATACCCTTCGTGAAGTCGAGATCTATTCCTCATCTCTTTCTGCTTCTGATGCACCAAAGGATAAACGCCACGCATCTGAAACCATACCCCTGCCACATTTGAACATCCTTCTCGAAATGGTTGCCTGGTGCCGTGATCTGATCAACACGCCGAACTCCCACCAAACGGCTGCCACCTTTGCAGTGGAGGTTGAACAGCGGGCATTGCAGCCGGGCGCTTCGGTCGAGATTCTGAACAAGCTGAAACTGGAAGCCCTGAAGATGGGCGGCATTTTGGCTGTCAACAAAGGAAGTCAGGAACCGCCGGTGTTCACTGTCGTTGAATGGCATCCTGATAACCCCGTGAATTCAAAGCCCATTGTCCTGGTCGGGAAGGGAATCATATACGATACCGGAGGGATGAATCTCAAGCCGGGTTCCGGCATGCTGAACATGAAAAACGACATGTCAGGGGCTGCCGCGGTGGCAGCCACGATTGTTGCCACGGCTCGGGCAAAGTTGCCGGTTCACCTGGTCGGGCTGATGCCGGCAACCGATAACAGGCCCGGACCACAGGCAATGGTTTCGGGTGATGTGATCACATTCCAGGATGGAACGACGGTAGAGGTCGTTGACACCGACGCCGAAGGACGCCTTTTGCTTGCCGATGCCCTCTGCTATGCCCGACGATACGATCCCGCGCTGGTGATTGATCTGGCAACCCTTACCGGTTCGGCTGTACGGGCTTTGGGACCTTACGGAGCCGCAGCAATGCAAAAGGATGCCGCCCCGGAGCTGGAGTTGCTTAAAAAATCAGGACAACGGGTTCATGAAAGAGTGGCCGAATTCCCCCTGTGGGAGGAGTACGGGGAGTCGTTGAAATCGGAAATTGCCGATCTGAAAAATCTGGGCACTCCCGAGGCAGGATTGATCATCGCGGCCAAATTCCTGGAACATTTCACCCGGTATCCCTATATTCATCTGGATATTGCCGGGCCTGCGTTTTTAGACAAGCAGGACTCCTACCGGGGTATAGGGGGAACCGGATTCGGGGTGAGACTGCTTTTCGATTTTCTCTCTAACCTGGCAAACCAACCATCCCATTGATATTCCCGGATCAGATCAATTTTAATATCAGGGATGTTAGCGAATGCTGCCCAATTCATCATTTTACAATACCTTTGTTGACTCTAAAAAATCTTTATGGAACAATCTGCTGAAAAAGAACGTCGGATCAGGGTAGGAATCACTCATGGAGATGTGAACGGTATCAGCTACGAGATCATCATCAAAACCTTACAGGACCAGCGATTGATGGAGCTTTACACCATCGTGGTTTATGGATCCTCTAAAGTGGCCTCATATCACAGGAAAACCTTAAATATCAATGATTTCAATTTTAACCTTGTCAGGAGGGCCGACCAGGCGCATCCCCGCCGTCCAAACATCGTTAACGTACACGATGAAGAGATCAAGATCGATTTAGGAAAATCGACACCCGTTGCCGGTGAACTGTCATTTCTATCCCTGGAGGCGGCTGTGAACGATCTTCAGAAAGATCTGATCGATGTGGTAGTTACCGCCCCTATCAATAAGAAGAATATCCAGTCGCCCGACTTTACTTTTCCAGGGCACACCGAGTATTTTGCCCGGAAGTTCAATGTTGACGACTATCTGATGCTGATGATCAACAATGTGTTGCGGATCGGGGTTGTCACGGGTCATGTCCCCCTGGGGAAGGTTCCGGAGTTACTTACCGAGGATTTGATCCTGAGGAAACTGCAGGTGCTGAACCATTCGCTGATGCGCGATTTCGGAATTCAGAAACCCAAGATCGCTTTGCTTTCGCTCAATCCGCATGCCGGCGACGACGGGTTATTAGGGCTGGAGGAGAAGACCATCATCCAACCTGCCATTGAAAAGGCTTACGCGGGGAATATTCTGGCTTTCGGTCCCTATCCCTCGGATGGATTTTTCGGATCCTCCAATTTTAAGCAGTTCGATGCCATCCTGGCCATGTATCACGACCAGGGGATGGTTCCCTTCAAACTAATGTCGTTTGAAGAAGGGGTCAACTTTACTGCCGGCCTGCCGATAATCCGTACCTCGCCTGCGCATGGCACAGCGTACGACCTGGCCGGGAAAGGGGAGGCCTCGCCCGAAGCCTTCCGGAATGCACTCTATCTGGCTTGCGACATCTTTATGAACCGGTTGGAATATGATGAATTGCATGCCAATCCACTCAAAACCCCCGGCGTTCAACCCGAAAACCCACGCCCGTGACCTTTCCGGCCTACACGGTCGAACAGATTTCTGCCATTTGCGGCGGGAACATTCTTTACAACGGCGATGCGGCCGCCGTGATCCGCGATCTGCTTATCGACAGCCGGCGACTGGTTCATCCGGAACAGTGCCTGTTTGTGGCCCTCAGATCCGAACGGAACGACGGACACAAATACATCAATGAACTGTATGAAAAGGGTGTCAGATGCTTTTTGGTCTCCGAATCACCTGAAAAGCCGGGTGACGGCACTTTCATCCTGGTCGATGATACGCTCCGCGCTTTACAGGCTTTAGGCGCCTTTCACCGGAACCGGTTCAATATTCCGGTCATCGGGATCACGGGAAGCAACGGCAAAACCATCGTTAAAGAGTGGCTATACCAATTGCTCAGCCCTGATTTCAGGATCATCCGCAGTCCGAAAAGTTATAATTCACAGATCGGGGTACCGTTGTCGGTTTGGAAAATGGAGCCAATACATGAGCTGGCCATTTTTGAAGCCGGTATATCCCGGACCGGCGAGATGGAACGCCTGGAACCGATCATCCGCCCTGCCATCGGCATCTTCACCAATATCGGCCATGCCCACGATGAGCATTTTCAGGGATTGGAACAAAAGGTGAAGGAAAAGCTGATGCTCTTCCGTCATGCTGGAACACTGATCTACTGCTCTGATCAGGAACTGATCGGGCAAATCCTTGCAACGGATCCCGCTTACCGGTCGCTGAAGACATTTACCTGGGGACGGCGTGAAGGATCGGATATGAGGATGGCCCGGGTTGATAAAGAACCTGACTGTGCACGGATCACGGTTCAATTTGAAGGAGATGAATTTACCATTGCCATCCCGTTTACTGATGATGCCTCCATCGAAAATGCCATTCACTGTCTGGCAACAGGAGTAGTTCTGGAGCACATGGCCACCGGTGCAGGTCAGAACTCTTTGAACCATCCGATTGAGCGTGAAGGAGTGAATACTTCGTTTTCAATGTTCAATGTTCAATTTTCAATTGATACCGTTCTTCCCCGTTTCGCGCACCTGGCGCCGGTTGCCTTCCGCCTCGAACTGAAAGAAGCCGTTAATCATTGCTCCCTCATCAACGACTATTACAATTCCGATATAAACTCCCTGATCATTGCCCTTGATTTTTTAAATCAACAAAACCAGCATCAGAACAAAAGCGTTATCCTTTCCGATATACTGCAGTCGGGACGCGTCAGGGAGGAACTGTACCGGGAGATCGCCTCCATGCTTGAAGCCAGGAACATCACGAGGGTGATCGGCATCGGCCGCGACATGGTAAGGTACTCGGGGTTTTTCGGGATGGAGGGACGGTTTTTCACCACCACCGACGAGTTTCTGCAACAGTTCCCGCTCTCCTCGTTCCAGCATGAGACTATTCTCCTGAAGGGAGCCCGTATCTTTGAGTTTGAGAAGATCAGCCGTCAGCTTCAGCAAAAGGCCCACGAAACCGTGATGGAGATCAATCTTGACGCGTTGATCCATAACCTGAATTATTACCGGTCGCAACTCCGGCCCGGAACCCGGATCATGGCGATGGTAAAGGCCTTCTCCTACGGCAGCGGAAGCTATGAGATTGCGAACGTGTTGCAGTTTCACCACGTCGACTATCTTGCCGTAGCTTATGCCGACGAAGGGGTTGAGCTGCGCAAGGCGGGAATCAGACTGCCGATTCTGGTTATGAGTCCGGAGGAGTACAGCCTCGATCTGCTGTTGAAATATAACCTGGAGCCGGAAATTTATCATTTCAGGATACTCAGGCTGCTCATTGAAGCGATAGAGCACAACCAGTCCTCGGTACAGGATGAAGTCCGGATCCATCTGAAGCTCGACACCGGGATGCACCGGCTGGGTTTTTTACCCGGCGAAACGGATGCACTGATCGACCTGCTCCTTCAAAACCCGGGCTTGCGTGTTCAGTCGGTGTTCACCCACCTGGCCGCCAGTGAAGATCCCTCGGAAGACGCGTTTACCCTGAAACAGATCGACCTCTTCCGGTCGGTAAGCGACCGGATACGCAGCGCGCTGTCTTACCCCGTGTTGCGCCATGTTCTCAATTCGGCCGGTATCAGCAGGTTTCCCGAGGCTCAGTTCGACATGGTCCGGTTAGGAATTGGATTGTACGGAGTGGGGAGTGATCCATCGGAACAATCGATGCTCCGGAACGTCAGCACGCTGAAGACGGTCATCACCCAATTGAAATTCATTCCGGGGGGTGAAACGGTGGGATATAACCGCAAAGGAATCGTGACCCGCGACAGTGTCATAGCCCTGATTCCGGTCGGGTATGCCGACGGACTAAACCGGAAACTCGGCAATGCAACCGGGGTGATCTATATTCACGGTAAACCGGCCCCGATTATCGGAAATATCTGTATGGATCTTACGATGGTCGATGTGACTGATTTATGGAACCGGAATGAATTGGATCCGCAGCGGGAAGCATTGCAAATCAAAGAGGGCGATGAGGCCATCTTGTTCAATGATACGCATCCCGTATCAGAAATTGCGACACAACTGGGAACCATCCCATATGAGGTTTTGACCGGGATATCGCGCAGAGTGAAGCGGATATACTTTTACGAATAACAATTTATCACTAAGTTTGCCGTTCGATACCTGTTATGGCTGGTCAAGTCCTCTCTGTTTTAATTCCCGCATACAACGAATCCGGTACCATTCACCTGATACTTGACCGGATTCTCGCTATTCAGCTTATCGGGAACGTGTCGAAGGAGATCATCATTATCAATGATGCGAGTACCGACCATACAGTTGAAGTGGTTGAGAACTATATCAGAGCCCATTCCGATTCGACCATCCGGTTGTTGAATCAGCCGAAGAACAAAGGGAAAGGGGCTGCCCTTCACCGGGGGGTGGATGAAGCAACAGGCGAATTTATCATCATCCAGGATGCCGATCTCGAGTACGATCCCGCCGAGTACAATGTGTTGCTGAAACCTGTGTTGGACGGATTCGCCGATGTGGTTTACGGCTCCCGGTTCATGGGCGGGAAACCGCACCGGATACTCTTTTTCTGGCATTCCATCGGGAATAAGGTGCTCACCATGATTTCCAACATCTTCACCAACCTGAACCTCACCGACATGGAAACCTGTTACAAACTCTTCCGGTCGGAGTACATCAAGCAGATCAGGTTCAAGGAAAACCGGTTCGGATTCGAGCCGGAAGTGACCTCCAAGATCGCCCGGTTCTCGAAAATCAGGATCTATGAAGTGGGCATCTCCTATTACGGACGCACTTACGAAGAGGGAAAAAAGATCGGGATGAAGGATGCGTTCCGCGCCATATGGTGCCTGCTTAAATATAATGTCTTTGACCGCCGGTACCTGAAAATCACCGGATAAGACTCACCCTCCCTCAGCCTGTCGGGTCCTTACCGGAATTCCGCTGCTGCTGATCCATGAATTCGTCTCTGAATAGTATAATTTGCTTACTCCCCGGGCAGAAAGTTACAGCCTATTTACTAAAATTGAAACAGATCCTGATCTGAAACACACTGAATATCAGGATCAATCATCCAATTACGGAAAGTTTACCCCAAAATAGCGGAAATGTTTTTCTATGTTTGTAATGCACATATCATATTATTCATTTAACATTACCGTCCTCATGAAGAAAATTTCAATCCCCGTATTATCATTATATTTTTTGTTCCTGCCGGTAACCTTTCTGGCACAGGATTTATCGTGCCCCGGCCCCATGGCTCCGGTCAACCCCGGCAGGTCGCCACAGTTCGGGAAAGATATCCCGATTTATAATCTACCTGAACAGAATCAGAGAAGCGAGGCAGTATGCAGTGCGTCGAATGGTTCATTGTATGCGGCTATTGTATACGATACCAATGATTGCAACGGTTATGCAATATTACACTCCACTGATAACGGTTTGACCTGGATCAAATTGTATTATTCGTATGTCGCAGATCCTGACCTTGTTTTTCAAAACATACAAATAGCTGCCATATATGATAGTACATGCGGTTCGCTTATTTATGTTGGCGTGGATTACTACGAAAAGATTCTTAACCGTTATTGTATCCTCATTCGCAGATACCAGGAAACCCCTTTTCAATATTTAGGTCCTGTCGTTTGGTACTGTGACACTCCGTTCCATGACTTTGCAATTGCCTGTGACACTTCAACCAATCTTCCCGACCCTAAAAGTATCGGTGTATTATATTCAACAACAGGGGTAAGGGATTCACTGATAATCTATTCTATTGCCGGTAATGGCCTGGAGGCTAAGAGCCGGCAGGTTATTGCTACGTCGAAAAAAAGAATAAATAAAGTGGGGTTGGCATATGGCCGGTCAGCAACCCAAGACAAAGGGAAATATTTTGCAGTTTGGGAAGAATATGCTGATCAGAAAGCAGTTTCAGGAAATATTTTTACTGCGCATTCTGAATCCGACTACAATAGTAAATTCACAAAACCCATCAATCTTACTGCAACGGATCCCTCATTAGCCAATTTATGCAGGAACCCGGTCATTGCCTGCCAGTCAGGCGATTTCGACAACGACAGTGCCAACCTGACGGAGGTGATCCTTTTTGAAAAATACGATTCGGTTTCGGAAAATTATGATATCGCGGGTTTTTACAATAAAAAAGCAGCCACCGGAACCATTTTTACCAGGCTCGATATTGCAAACACGCAGGCTCAGGAAGTTCAACCCGATATCATTTACAATCCATACGATAGCAGTTTCGTCGTCACCTGTTTTGACTCAACCCATAAGAAACTTCCGCTGTACCGGAACGATTTCAACCTGAAAAATCCTGATAATTGGGAATGCATAACGGCCGCGTACAACGATGGTGAGCTGTTTTCACCCCCAAATCCGAAAATAGCGTTAAATACCTCTCAGAAAAGTGTGATAACCACCTGGACATCGAAAAGTGAATCGGGTAAGGGCGCAGCCACAATCGATGCACCCTATTTCCCTCCCAGCGGAATTTTGGATCCTGAGAATTCAAAGCCGGAACTAAAGATCATTATATGGCCGAATCCCTGTAACACAACCATGAATTTATCATTCGAACAAAAAACGGCAGGCCGGGTTACCGTATCGGTTACCAATGTCCTTGGACAGTCGGCCAAAATTCTCATGGATCGCTATTTCCTTCCGGGTCTCCATACGGTTCAATTCGACCTATCGGGCATACAGCCAGGCGCCTGTTTTTATACCTTCCGCTGTGGTGATACCTGTCAAAACGGGAAGTTTTTTGTTGCAAAATAATCAAGTTATCAGATTTAATAAAATATCACATGAGAACAATAGCTGTCTTTTTTTTACCGGGAATTTTTCTTCTTGTTCTATCAAATTATCTTTATTCTCAGGCCCTGTTAAAAGAGGATGGATCATCTTATAATCCTTGCAGTGTTTTCGAGACAGTTAATGGGTCAAGGTATATGATTGGAATGGGAGTTACAAATTCAAACGTGAAAGCCAAATTACATTTGTTGTGGACACCAGTATTATCACGACCGGCTGTTAAAGTTGATGTTTTAACAAATTCAAACGACACCATTGGAACCTGCGAAAACTGGAGATGTGATGGGACTAGATACTATGGATTTTTTCAATCTTATAAATCGAGTGTTATTCAAAATCCAAAAACAATAAACAATTACTTTCAAAATAACCTTGGACTTAATATTTTAACACCCTCGTATCAACTGGATATAAACGGCATTATCGGTTGCAGCGGAAACAATGCAACCGGAATGAATATCTGCAATGCAAACCAACCCTTTGTTTTTCAATACACGACCATCGGAACGGGAGGAGCCATACCCGATGGGTTTACTGATGGAGGGGAACAGGAGGAAGAGGATACAGTTGTTACAACTCCGTTGACAATTTATTCATGGGGAGTAAAAGTTCAGAATTATCTCGAAAGCACTTCACAGATCATTACCAACAGCCTGAAGATAAAAAGCAATCCATTTACCGGATCACTTTTTATGTGTAACAACAGTTATGGTAATGGAGCCTGGACCGATACCTCCGTTATATCGATCAATGAAGGACGTGTGGGCATAGGAACTGTAAACCGTTGTTCTAACTATAAGCTGGCAGTAAACGGGAAAATCATTTGTGAAGAGATGAAAGTGAGACTCAGAAGTCAATGGCCCGATCATGTGTTTGACAGGGATTATGCGCTGCTTCCAATAAAGGAAGTTGAAAAGTTCATAAAAGCAAACAAACATCTTCCTGAAATGCCCGGCGCCGAAGAGGTGGCTGAGAATGGCATTAACAACGGGGAGATGAACGCACTCCTGTTGAAAAAGATCGAAGAACTTACCTTATATGTTATAGCTCTTGAAAAAAAGGTTGAACAACTAAAAAGGAGTTCGGACTCCATCAAGAATTAAACGAAGTGAAAATATGATTAACAAAAATCTGAGAAAAACGCTGATCACCCTGATATTGGCAGTAATATTCCACCTTAACGGAGCAGGTCAATGGATTTTCTCCGACTGGGCTGCCACATTGAGTACAAAAGGTTGGGATATCGTAAACTATATGCTTAGCGATAGTTCAGGCAATATCTATATTACCGGCAGTTCTTCTGATACAACAGTTAATACAAGAACATCCATTCCAAATAACCACACCCGCCGGTTGATGTACATCGCAAAATTTGATTCGGCAGGTAATCTGTTATGGAAGAAATGTATAACGAATTCATCATGGGGATTTGGTAATTTATTAGCGATGTCGGGTGAAAAAATAATACTTGCCGGAGGATTTGAGGACGCTGAATCTGAAAAAGACCTTAACAAACAGATTACAAAAAGTGGTCTCTTTATATCTTCGCTGAATAAGGATGGCATCGAGAACTGGAAAAAAAGCTTTATTGGTACCAGACTCGACTATTTGACTTCAATTGCATTAGATACAGTTAATGAAGAAATCCTTATCGCCGGATATTTCCATGATACCCTTAAGATTCAAGAGAAAACATTTGTTTCAAAAGGAAATTCTGATGGGATCATTTTACAGCTTAATATGCAGGGAGCGCTGAACAAGGCGCAGGTTCTGGGAGAAGGAGGGTACAACAGGATCACATGTTTAACTGTTGATAAACTTGGTAATCATTATGCCCTTGGTACTTTCCATAAAAGAATCAATTTAAATCAAAACAACACACTTTCATTGAATAGCAACAAAGATTGTGGTCTTTTTCTTGTTAAGTACAATCATGAAGGTAAACTGATTACAGCAAAAAATCTGGCAACAGGAACAAAAATAAAACCCGTTTCCTGTTTGATCTTTGACGATAATTTTTTGATCTCAGGGAATTTTAGTGATAATCTGAGCACTGAAAATCAGATACTCCGATCACAGGGAGGTGAAGATATTTTTCTTTTATGTCTAGATGCGAACATGAAAGAAAAATGGAGTAAGAAAATTGGCGGCAATAAAAAGGACCACATCTCCCGTGCTATGAACATCAAAGATGAAATCATTTTTACCGGATCCTTTTGCTCCTCCGTTATTTTTGACAAGCAAACCCTGACCTCCAAAGGCAATGGCAGCGATATTTTTATCTTTTCTCTTAATTTGGAGGGTGACATCAATTGGGTTATGACCACTGGCGGCAAAGGTGACGATTTCCTAACATGCCTGGACTATACGCCTAATAAAGGGTATATATACATTGCAGGCTCATTTAAGTCAGCTTTTAACCTTAACGGTAAAAACATTCAATCAGCCGGCAATGAGGATATTGTTATCGCCAGGTTGGAAAATTGCAAACCCTTACTGCCAAAATTTAACCATCCCGAATCGATCTGTGAAGGGAATTTTCTGCGCCTGGATCCGGGAGGCGGTTATACATCCTACAATTGGAACAACGGGGAAAGTTCGGAGCGTATCTTTGAAACGAATGAACCGGGAGCCATCTTCCTGGAACTGATTGCAAAAAATGGATGCCGTATTAGCGATACCATCTCAGTTGTGCAAAGCAAAAAACCTCAGGTTAATCTCGGGAATGATACCATTATTTCTGACACTTCCAGAATTGTCTTACACCCTGACAATCAATTTAAACAATACTTATGGAATAATGGTTCAACTGCTCCGGAAATCGTGATCAAAGGCGCTACATTAACAGAGGGACCTAACCAAATTAAATTAAGTATTATTGATGATCAGGGTTGTACGGGCGATGACGAAATCGTTATAATGATGAAAAGAGCTCATTCGACCAAGCTAACTGAATTGGTTTCAGGCAAGTGCATTATATATCCGAATCCTGCACATGACCTGATTAAAGTGTCTTTTACAATGCCTTTAGAATCATTGAAGCTGACTCTTACCAACACGCTGGGAACAGAATTGATAACAAAGTCTTATTCAGGGTGTGTTGAAAATAAACCGATTGATTTCAATACCAACACTATCTCCCCCGGTTTATACCTTTTACAACTTGAAACTGAACTGGGAACTGCCACGAAAAAGATTATTATCCAATAAAAAGCACATTTAATGTCTTCTCGAGATCAACATATCAGGAACAACAAATACCTATCCCGCAATTTCATCCTATGCATGGTTGTAAATATTTTTATGATCATCATTTCAAACATAAACCTGCATGCACAATATCCCTACATTATTGAAATGTCGGATTACATGATAGGCAACGCCGCCATTATTGCAAAACAGGAAGTAGTACACCTGCCCGGATTTGAAGCAAAAGCAGGATTAGAGTATTCAGCAAGTATTGACCCCAATTTCTCGGGCAGTGGCTCGATGTATGAACCGCCCATAACACCATCCATTCAGAATGTATCTGCTTCTGACATGAATTACATTATTACAACAACTCCGCTTGTGGCTGGTTATGTACCCGGAAATACTTATTACTGCAACCAGATTAATACAGATATTACATATTATGACGGACTCGGGCGACAGATTCAAAATGTCGCTGTGATGGCAAGCCCTGGCCAGAATGATATGATTACGCCTTTTTCATATGATTTTGCCGGAAGGTCCGATACCTCATTCCTAACTTTTGAGCTGGCAAGACAATCAGGACAGTTTGATAGTTCCTATGCAACAGATCAGAAAGCCTTTATTGAATCAAATTATGGAAATTCAAATAAAAACTATGGTTTTTCGCTCCCGTTTTATGAACCCTCACCACTGAACAGGATTTTGAAACAATCAGCGCCCGGATCCGACTGGGCTTTTAAACCTAATGCCCCCAATGATGAACATGTAGTTGAGTATGAACATACCGTAAATGAAACTGATGTTGCCGGTTGGAAAACTGGAAATAATTCCTTTGCCTCGATAACATATGCCCCCGGACAATTATTTGTTGTTGTTACAAAAAATGAAAATAAGGGGATAAACCGGACCGAGATAAAAGAGTATAAAAACAAGAATGACCAGCTTGTTTTAAAGGAACAAATCACGGGGGGAACTTCGTTAAAAACATATTATATTTATGACGAATTTGATTTACTGCGGTGTGTGGTTCCTCCGAAAGCATCAGGACCCTCGGATAACGAATTATGTTTTTATTACACATATGATAAAAAGCACAGGATAGTTGCAAAAAAAGTACCCGGCGCCGATTCTGTGCTGATGGTTTATGATAAACGTGACCGCCTTGTTATGAGCCAGGATGGTAATATGCTAAACACAAATGCGCGTCAATGGATACTGACTTGCTACGATGCGTACGACCGGCCAGTTATGTCGGGGGTTTATATTCATAATACATCCCTGTCGCGTGTTCAAATGCAGGATCATTACGATAGTAACGTGACCATTCTCAATGAAGAAATAACCGGCAACTTTAACAACACAGATCATGGATATTCCCGAAATGTGATTTCTGCGTTAAGCGCTTCAGGTAATTTTTATGAGGTATTATCGGTTTCATGGTATGATAATTATTCTTTTGCAACAGGATATGGATTTGACGAAACAAACGGCATTGTCGGTATAAACGAGGTGATTATTCCCAAAGGTATCGTCACAGGCACAAAAGTAAGGGTAATTGAAGATGGGTCTTATTTTAAATCATGGATGATACGTGCCACGTACTACGACAATAAATATCGTATTGTTCAAACGGTTTCCGATAACCAGCTTCCCAACGGAATGGATATTATTTCAAACCGATACACATTTGATGGTAAACTGCAAACAAAGAAAACCAAACATTCAGCTTTCTTGCAAACTTTCGAATATACCGAGGACTTTGTTTATGATCACCGAGGCAGATTACAAGAACACACTATTGATGGTTTACCCGAGCAACAAAAGGTGATGGTTACGTCGATGCACTATAATCCTGCCGGACAACTATCGACCACACAGGTACATTCACCCGTATCGGGGACCAGTCACGCTCCTTTTTTGCAAAAGATCAATTTCACCTATAACATCAGGGGATGGCTTTCGGCGATAAATAATCCCGATGAAATCGGAGCCGAAAACGATATCTTTGCCCTTAAATTGCATTATCATGATGCAGTAAATAATGTTACCGGACAGGTGCAATATAATGGGAATATTTCGGCTGCTGAATGGACCACCAATAAATTGAACAGGAAAAATGCATATCGGTACGATTATGATGTCATGAACAGGATCACCGCTGGATATTTTTACGATTGGAATGGCGGGGGATATTCTCACGACGGCTCATTCGATGAAAAAAGCATCACCTACGATGCGAATGGCAATATTCTGTCATTAAACAGGGTTGGCGCCGGAAATCAGCAAATTGATCAGCTTACGTATCATTATCTGAATAATGCAAACCAAATAAGTTATATTACCGACCCGATGCTTGATGTGGCAGATATCAATGATTATCCGGGAGTTATTGCAACATCCCAGGGTTTTTGGTATGATAAAAACGGCAATATGATTTTAATGGTCGATAAAGGAATAAATGAACCTATAAAGTACTCCCTTTTCAATAAACCGGTTGAGATCGATTTCGGAACAGGTGAAAAAATAAATTATTTTTACGACGGAGTTGGGAATAAGCTTGCAAAGATTGTCAAGGATAACGATGCCCTTCCTGAAAGTTCACTCCTTTATGCCGGCAATTTTGTTTACAATCTGAACGGAGACCTGCAATATATCATTACCGATGAAGGCCGGCTGGTTGCCTGCGATGATCATTTCCGCTTCGAGTACTTCATGAAAGATCACTTGGGCAATACCCGCGCAACTTATGCACAGGCAGCCCCGGGTGTTCCACAGGTTTCGGAATACCTGCATTATTATCCCTTCGGCATGCAACTCGAAAATCTTTGCTACACATCCGGAGCCGATCTTCCAAATAATTACCTCTTCAACAGCAAAGAACTACAACCTGATTATGATTTACAATGGTATGATTACGGCGCCAGGTTCTATGACCCGCAACTGGGAAGGTGGCATTGCGTGGATCCACTGGCTGAATCTTATTCCAACTTAAGTCCATATCACTTCTCAGGTAACAATCCGATTAAGTTCCTTGATTTAACGGGGATGGATTATGGCGATTTTTATAATAAGGAAGGCAAATGGTTGGGATCTGATGGTAAAACTGATGATATAGTTTATACAGCCGATAATGTAACTAAAGATGAAAAGGGTATTGTTACTAGTGCGGAAAATTCTCAAAAGCTAAGTATAACACATACAGAGTTTCAAAAACAGGCAGCAGCAGTTTATGGGGAAAGTTCTATTGGATACGGTATTACTAGTAAAGAAGAAATTTTCGCCATTGGATCTACTCATCAAAGAAATAAAATTGCTTATGGTGTTGATAATGCCAACGCTAAATCTTTCCTAGGTACAAGTTTAGGAGAACGATCTGGCGGAATGGCTACTGCTAATGCTGCAATCATTAACGCTTTAACTGGAGGGACTGATTATAGTAATGGAGCTGATCAATGGGATGGTGCAGAACAAGCCATGGTTTCAGATGCAAATAAAGATTTAGCTTCCAATGGTACTTATATGTATAAAATGAACGTAATGGGTTGGTCAATTTCGGATGACCATTACAAATCTTGGAAAACAGCTATTGAAGATAAGTTTGGAACCGGCAAATTTACCACACCACAAAATAAGGCTGCATTACATGACTATGGTGGAATGAAAAATAAAGGATTAACTAGATTAAATTCCACCGCCCAATATGGCTTAACTATCTTTTGGAAAACAACTAAATGATTATGAGAGATATTCTAACAGTATTGTTTTTATCTATATCAATTGTTACTTCATGTCAGAATGAAGAGCAAGCGAAAGTTATTAGAGTGACTCAGGATACACTATTAGTTCAGCGTATTTATTACCAAGGGCTTAATGAAAAAAAACAAATAATAAGTAAAGTCCATTTGAATGGTACAAACCATACTTTGGATTCGATTCAATTTATTAGGGATAAAACCGAAAAAATTATAGCCAAAGATGTGTATCAATACAAGAATGGAGTTTATGAGAAACAGGTACTTGGCTCTGGTCCTTTCAGCGAGGTAAAATGCGATATTTTATCCAGAGTTACCAAGCCTCAATTCTATCTAAGAGATTTGTCTGATATATGCATTATTGCATCCGCTACTCTACCAGAAGGAGGTATCGTTGCTAATAAAATTAAAAGCTCAATCGATGGGGATACCATCAATATCTATGCTGAAAAAATCGATGCTAGATTTAGAGGGTTATCTCAGGAAATAGAAAGTTTTTTTTATGATCAAATCTTACATTCTTTTAAACTGCAAATACAGGGTGACAAACTCTTAACAGAACGGTATGTATTTGAAGATGGAACACTTCAAAGAATATTTTACTATGATTCTAAGGAGTTAACTGTTACTATTAAAGCAAATTACAATAACGGAGAAAGGAGGGTAATAAAAATGAATTATAATATTTTATAATTTCTGGAATATATTTGCTAGCAACTGCAGACCCGGGTAAAATCCAAATAAAGGTATCAAGTATAGGAATACAGTTTTAAAAACTAAACCATTAAAGATTAAGCCACAGAAAAGTTAGAAATCCACTTTTATTTGGGAACTTTTGAGATAAATTAAAAATAAGTGTGCCAAATAGGTTTTTTTACAACGCCAACTGCTTCAATTTCCCTTTGGTAATAAAGGCATCGAGGAGTTTTTAGCAGCAACGCCAGGCAAAAAACCTGGCGTTGTTGTTTTTCCGTGAGGGGGCCGAAGCCCCCTGTGAGTGCGGAGAGGACGGGATTCGAACCCGTGATACCCTTTCGGGTATACCCGGTTTTCAGGCGGGCGCCATCGACCACTCGGCCACCTCAGGCAAGGCGTTGATGAATCTTCCCTGAGGTGAAGATATCTTCAATAGTTTTTTTCTCTCTTACGGTCTTCCGTATGTTCCGGTTCCGGCGTGGCATTCGCAGCAAAGAATCTCGCAGTTAGAAGCGATATCAGGGCCTCCTGCGGTAATATGGTGTGCTTCCCAGCAGCCACGCTGACCGGTCGCGCCCCGGTTTTCCCAGACCAGTTGCTTATTACATCTCCCATAAGGGTGATTGTGCGTCGTTCTTCTGCATTCGCAACGACCGCCTGATCTATTCCAGGCCTGCTGAATTACTGTTGTAGAAAATGCCATAATGATTAATTTTACTTTGGTAAATTGAATTCATAATAATAACGGTCAATATCTTTTTG
>CAZGIM010000024.1:0-47813 GCA_964525995.1 uncultured Prolixibacteraceae bacterium
CGATCTCTTATGATTGTTTCTGTAAATTTACCCACTTACTTTTATAAAGAACCTATTTTTTCATCTAATTAAAAGAGTGATTTATCCTGGATTTTTTAACTGAAAAAGCCGAATTAAATTCAAAATTAAAAATTCAAATATCGAATGTCAAATTTAGAGATTGGGGTCGTTGGGTATAGAGTGCAAGATCAACGGTTCAGGTCGAATTTCCAGAAGCAATTGGTCCATTTGTTATCGGATTTGTGATCCGCGTTTTTGCACAAAATAACGGTTAATCTGAATTATTGTAGTACGTTTTCGTGTAACAATACTGTTTTTTCCAATTTGGTTGCGGATGATACATGCTGCTGCGCCGCTGCCTGTTTCAACAAATTTCGCTGTTGCATTCCTGTGCAATCCGGGGGATACAGGAGGGGCCCGGTAAAGTGATGCACAGCTCATAGGGAGCCAACGTTTCTCCGGGCAGAAAAACAGGCACGGATGTGTATCTTTATAAAATCTTTATCTCATGATTAAAATTCCATATAAAACGTTTATGATTTCAAATGCAGTTTTGCATTCTAAATGATCTGCAGGGATGAAAACGCTTGAATTGATCCAGATAATCTTATTTTTTGTCCTTTTGGCTGCTTTGACCCCCTTATTAGGGACTTACATGTACAAGGTGTTCACAGCTCAAAAACACTTTTTGGATCCCGCTTTAAGGTGGCTTGAACGGTTGACTTACAAAGCCTGTGGTATCAATCCGGAGGAAGAGCGCAACTGGAAATCGTATACATTTAATTTACTGCTTTTCAATTTTATCGGTTTTATATTTCTATTCGTTTTACAGTTCTGGCAATCACGTCTTCCGCTGAATCCTTCAAAATTTCCTGATGTTACGTGGCACTCTGCATTAAATACGGCAATAAGTTTTATCACGAACACCAACTGGCAGGGATATGCGGGAGAGACCACGATGAGTTTTCTCGTTCAGATGACAGGTCTTACCGTTCAAAATTTTGTCAGCGCTGCCACCGGGATTGCGGTGTTACTTGCATTGATCAGAGGGTTGTCAAGAAGGACAACAGAGAAAATAGGAAATTTCTGGGTTGATCTAACCCGTTCAACGGTCTATGTTTTATTACCGCTGGCAATACTACTTTCAATTGTCCTGGTTGGTCAGGGGGTGATTCAGAATTTTAGTCCGTACCAATCTGTGCAGACTTTGACCGGGGGAACACAAATAATCCCTATGGGGCCTGTAGCTTCTCAGGTCGCCATAAAGCAACTGGGGACCAATGGCGGTGGTTTTTTTAATGCCAACAGCGCTCATCCTTTTGAAAATCCAACCCCTCTCAGCAATTTCCTTGAGATGTTGGCAATTTTGTTAATCCCATCAGCGCTGACCTTTACCTATGGCAAAATGACCGGTTCAGTACGTCACGGCTGGACCCTTTTCACCGCAATGATCCTTTTATTGCTGGCTGCTCTCAGTATCTCACTATATGCCGAATATCATGGGAATCCATTGTTTGGATCCCATGCCCTGATGGAGGGAAAAGAGACGAGGTTTGGCATTGCTAACAGTGTTCTTTGGTCAACCTCAACGACTGCTGCATCCAATGGTTCAGTAAATGCCATGCATGACAGTCTCTCACCATTAGCCGGAATGGCAGCCATGTTGAATATTATGCTTGGAGAGGTGGTATTTGGCGGGGTAGGAGCCGGGCTTTACGGGATGTTTGTTTTTATCATCCTGACAGTTTTTATTGCCGGGCTTATGGTTGGAAGAACACCGGAATACCTGGGAAAGAAAATTGAAGCCTACGAAGTCAAGATGACCCTGGTAGCCATTCTTGCTCCCAGTATTGCTATCCTGATCTTTTCGGCGTGGGCGTCGGTGACTCCAATGGGCCTGCAAGGTATCAATAACAGCGGACCTCATGGATTTTCAGAAATACTCTATGCATTCAGCTCTGCTGCTGGCAATAATGGAAGTGCTTTCGCAGGACTTAATACCAATTCGGTATTTTATAATTTAACGCTGGGTATCGTAATGCTGATTGGACGGTATGGGGTTATTGTGCCTGTTATGGCTGTTGCAGGAAGCCTGGGCAGAAAAAAAGTAACCCCGACTTCCTTAGGTACTTTCCGCACAGATAACTGGCTTTTCATTATTTTATTAATCGGAATAATTCTGATCATCGGAGGATTAACATTTTTCCCGGCTTTATCATTAGGGCCCATCATGGAGCACCTTCTATTAGGCAAGGGGATAACCTTTTAAGTTTTCAGATATGGGTGTAAAACGATCTATCAGTTTGTTCAATAAAACAATTTTACTGCAAGCCGTGCGGGATAGTTTGATCAAATTGAATCCTATAAAGATGATTAACAATCCTGTGATTTTCATCGTCGAATTGGGGGCTTTGTTAACGACTGTCATTGTGTTGAAGGATTTTTTTACGGGTGTCAATTCATCATTCAATCTTCAAATTGGAATTTGGTTGTGGGTTACGGCGCTTTTTGCCAACTTTTCTGAGGCTGTTGCAGAAGGGCGGGGGAAAGCTCAGGCCGATAGTCTTAGAAAAAATCGAACGCAAACCAGGGCAAGGAAGGTAACCGGGAAAAAAGAGGTATTGGTTTATGCAACGGAACTGCACAAGGGTGATGTTGTTTGTTGCGCTGCAGGTGACATCATCCCATCTGATGGGGAAGTAATCGATGGAATTGCAAGTGTGGACGAGTCGGCAATTACCGGCGAATCAGCGCCGGTAATCCGGGAGAGCGGTGGCGACAGGTCAGCAGTTACAGGAGGTACCAAGGTCATCAGCGACTGCATATTTATCCGGATTATTTCAGAACCCGGTGATACCTTTATTGACCGGATGATCGCCCTTGTGGAAGGTGCAAAACGACAGAAGACACCCAATGAGATAGCGCTTTCAATTCTCCTGGCAGGATTGTCAATTGTTTTCTTGTTTGCTGTAGCAACCTTACCCGCCTTTTTTGGCTACAATCTGAATGCCTCTGGTCAACCTTCGTCACAAAATTTAACATTGCCCGTACTCATTGCCCTTCTTGTATGTCTTATCCCTACAACGATCGGTGGTTTGCTCAGCGCTATTGGTATCAGTGGTATGGACCGGCTCATGCAGCGAAATGTCATTGCAACCAGTGGAAGAGCGATTGAGGCGGCCGGCGATGTGGATGTTTTGCTCCTGGATAAAACCGGTACCATTACGCTGGGAAGCCGAATGGCAACTGATTTTATCCCGGCTGACGGGATTACGATGGAGGAGCTTGCTGATGCGGCACAGCTTTCTTCGCTTTCGGATGAAACACCGGAAGGAAGATCAATCGTGGTCTTTGCCAAGGAAAAATTCAATTTTAGAGGACGCCAGGTAAATCAGATGAATGCCACCTTCATTCCATTTACAGCCCAAACCAGAATGAGTGGTATTGATATCAGGAACGAAGGAGAAATTGTTCATCAGATAAGGAAAGGTTCTGCTGATGCCATACGCAGTTTCATTCAGAATAATAATGGTTATTATCCACAAAAAACGCAGGATGTTGTCGCCGATATTTCGAGGCATGGAGGAACCCCGCTGGTGGTTGCCATTGATGCAAAAGTAATGGGCGTGATCTATCTGAAAGATATCGTCAAGGGAGGTATAAAACAGCGGTTTTCTGAATTGAGAAATATGGGAATCAGGACCATCATGGTAACAGGCGATAATTCACTGACAGCAGCAGCCATTGCGGCAGAAGCAGGTGTTGATGATTTTATGGCAGAGGCAAGGCCAGAAGATAAACTGACAAGGATCAGGGATGAGCAGGCCAAGGGTCATCTGGTTGGAATGATCGGCGATGGGACCAACGATGCCCCTGCACTTGCTCAGGCGGATGTGGGGATTGCGATGAATTCGGGCACCCAGGCAGCACGTGAAGCAGGTAATATGGTCGATCTCGACAGTAATCCGACTAAGCTTATTGAGGTGGTTGAAGTTGGAAAACAATGTTTGATGACGAGAGGTGCCCTGACCACTTTCAGCATTGCCAATGATGTTGCCAAATATTTTGCTATAATCCCGGCTCTTACGGCAGGACTCTATGCAGGACAAGCAGGAACGGGCCCACTTTCCATGCTGAATATAATGAATCTTGAATCTCCTCAAAGCGCCATTCTCAGTGCGGTCATTTTTAATGCAGTTATTATCATTCTGCTGATTCCCCTGGCACTCAAGGGTGTGAAATACCGGCCGGTTACTGCAAATTCAGCCCTGACGAAGAATTTGTTGGTTTACGGGTTGGGGGGAATTGTTGCACCCTTCGCGGGTATAAAAATTATTGATCTGTTAATCAATCTTGTATCATAGAATTGAAGTATTCATAACTATTCCGGTACAGACCACAAATGAAAACAATCATCCTGGATATTCTGTCTGATCATCAAAAACGAATTCTTTCAACATGAAATCATTGCTGCAAGCCCTCCGGATATTCTTGTTTTTCACCATTCTAACCGGTTTGATCTATCCTTTATCAATAACTGGTATTGCTCAATTGCTGTTTCCCGCAAAAGCCAATGGCAGTATAATTTTCAAAGAAGGCAGGCCCGTCGGAAATATGCTTCTCGGTCAGGATTTTGATTCCACTCCGATTTACTTTGTCTCTCGTCCTTCTGCAATCTCCTATAATCCAATGCCTTCAGGAGGATCAAATTATTGCCTTACCAGTAACAAACAAAAAGAAATATTTGAGCAGCGTAAACGGCATTTCGTTACGTACAACATGGTCGATTCTTTGATGAGGGTTCCTTCAGAAATGTTATTCGCATCGGCCAGTGGTCTTGATCCGCATATAACACCAGAGGCAGCTATGCTTCAGGTTGATAGAATTTGCAAAGCAAGACACTTTTCGCCTTCTGAAAGAATAAATCTGAAGGGCATTATCACACGATTGACAGAACCCCCGCAGTTTTTATGTTTGGGAGAGGAGCGGATCAATGTTTTGTTATTAAATTTAGAGACCGATAAGATCAAATGAATGAGATAGCAGACAGCAGGCCCAATCCGGATCAATTATTGGCTTCGCTGATTCGGGATGAGGAAAAAGGCCAAAGGGGAAAATTGCATATTTTCTTCGGTATGTGTGCCGGAGTAGGTAAAACCTACACCATGCTCAAAGTTGCCAGAGAAGACAGGTTAAAAGGGGCTGATATCATCATTGGTTATGTTGAAACGCATAACCGTAAAGAAACCAGCGAACTTGCCGAAGGGTTTGAACTGATCCCAAGGAAGGTTATTGATTACCGGTCGGCATTATTGGAGGAAATGGATATTGATGCCATTCTGTTACGCAGGCCGGGAACAGTCCTGGTTGATGAACTTGCCCACACCAATGCCTCTGGTTGCCGTCATTCCAAGCGATATCAGGATGTTATGGAGCTTTTGGACAACGGAATCAATGTTTATACGACTTTAAATGTACAGCATCTTGAAAGCAGGTCAGAAACCGTCGCTCAGGTAACCGGGATCATTGTAAGAGAAACGGTTCCTGACGAAATTTTCGAAACTGCCGATGAAGTTGAGCTCGTTGATCTTCCTCCGGATGATCTGTTACAAAGATTGAAGGAAGGTAAAGTTTACACTACTGATCAATCAAAAGGAGCCATTGAGAATTTTTTCCGCAAAGGTAATCTCACGGCTTTACGGGAGATGGCCCTTCGAATAGTGGCTGAAAGGGTTGACAAGCAGTTACATGATTACATGCAACAAAACAGGATTAAGGGACCTTGGAAATCAGGCCTTTCACTATTGGTTGCCATTGATTACAAGTTGCAGTCGATGCGCCTTCTGAGATGGGCAAAGAATCTTTCTTATTCCATGGGAGCACCAATTCAGGCGATTTATGTTGAAACCTTATTTAAACTCTCCCAAAAAGAAAAAGAGCAGCTTGATAAAAATTTCCATCTTGCAAAACAACTTGGAATACCATTCAGGATCATTACAAATCGTGATATCGTAAAGGCAATCGTTGACTTTGCCCAAAAAGAAAACGTAACACACATCATTGTTGGAAAGCCAAGGATCCGGAACAGTCGTTCCCTGTTTAAGCTTGGAAATTTCGTTAACCGTCTGATCAAGTACAGCGGAAATATCGATGTCTATATTCTTGGAGCCGATAAAAATGCGAAAGATTATTATAAGGAAAAAGTATCAATCCCTCCTTTTACATCGAATCTTGCTCAATATTTTATTACATCCTTCTGGGTTGTTTTAACCTCCATCATTTTCTACATCCTGAAAGATTATATTGGATATCAGGTTGTTTCCTTTGGATTATTATTCCTCGTATCTATACTTGCCCTGTTTTTTGGTACCGGGCCTATCCTGCTTGCCGCCATCGAAAGTTCTCTGATTTGGGATTATTTTTTTATCCCTCCCCAATACACCCTGCATATTGAACAGCCCGTTGATATTTTAATGCTTACGATGTTTTTCATCATTGCCCTGTTAAATGGTATCCTGACCTCGAGAGTCAGACGGCAGGAACAGAAAACCAGGATCCGTGAAGAAAGAACCCACGCGCTGTATCAGCTGACAAAAGATATTACGATGGCTTCAGGGTTGGATGAGGTAACCAGGATTTCCATGAAATATATCAGAAAATATTTCAGACTGAAGTGCACAATTTTAATTAAAAACGAAAACGGTCTGCTCGACAGTCCTGTAAAAGATGACAAGGAAATCGTTATTTCTGAAAATGATTTGGGTATTGCCGCCTGGGTTTTTAGACACTCCGTAAAAGCCGGGAAATATACGGAAACATTACCTTCGGGACCCTACACATTTTATCCATTGGTAGGTAATAGTGGTAATATGGGAGTGATAGCAGTAGAACATGCCCAAGTTTTCACACAGGGAGAAGAACAGTTCTGGGAAGCATGTCTCTCCCAGATTTCCGGAAAATATGAACGGGAAGTTTTAAGAGATGCAGCAAAAAAAGCCTATATTCTGAATGAATCGGATAAGCTTTACAAAACCCTGTTTAACTCCATCTCCCATGAATTAAGAATACCCGTCACAACCATCATGGGGGCATCAGACACTTTATTGACCCAGGAATACCCTGAGGATATACAAAAAAAGCTTTACCAACAGATTAATCTTGCATCTGTCAGGCTCAATAGATTGATTGAAAATCTTCTAAATATGTCCCGTCTGGAATCAGGCCTTATTTCTCCTAATCCCGATTGGTGTGATGTTCGCGATCTGGCAAATAAAGTTGCACAATCACTTGAACAGGAGCTAAAACCATTTAAACTGGCTGTTATCATTCCGTCAGATATGCCGATGGTTCGATTTGATTATGGTCTTACAGAACAGGCGATTTACAATCTGATCCTTAATTCAACCCAATATGCTCCCGCCGGAACCAGGATCAGGCTTAAAATGTTTTATGATAATGGATTTTTGGTTATTCAGGTTATGGATAGAGGAAGAGGTTTTCCGGAGTCTGATCTATCCACGATTTTCAATAAATTTTACCGGGGGAAAGATGCGCTCGCTGGTGGAACGGGGTTAGGACTTTCCATAGTCAAAGGATTCATTGAGGCAGAAAAGGGAACGGTTATAGCCGAAAACCGCGAAAATGGAGGTGCTAAATTCACCATCAGAATACCTGTAGAAATATCGCCCTTAGAACCAGAGCTTAAATTGTAAGAAGATGATGCTGGAAACCATACTAATCATTGATGACGAGAACCAGATCAGGCTTTTGCTTGAGATCACACTGTCGGCAAGGGGTTATAAAATTGTTGAAGCATCAACGGGTAAAGAGGGACTGTCATTAGCGGCATCCGTATTGCCTGCATGCATTATTCTGGATTTGGGCCTTCCTGATACCGATGGTCTTGATGTTCTGAAGAGGCTCAGGGAATGGTATTTTAAACCAATTATCATTCTTTCTGTGAGGAATGCAGAAGATGATATTGTCAAAGCCCTTGATAACGGAGCCAACGATTACCTGACCAAGCCATTCCGTACAGGTGAATTACTCGCCCGGATCCGGTTGGCAATCAGGCAAAGCCAGGGACTTTCTGTAGCTACCGTGATAAATATAGGTTCTCTTACCATCGACCTGGAAAATCACATCGTACATAAAAATGACCAGATCATCAAATTGACGCCCACAGAGTTTTCACTCCTCGCTTTGTTTGTAAAATATGAGGACAGGGTCTTAACTCATCAGTTCATCCTGAAAGAAATATGGGGGATGGGTTATCTCGAGCAAACGCAGTGTCTCCGGGTATTTGTAGCGCAATTAAGGAAAAAGATTGAAGATAATCCACTAAAGCCGAATTTGCTTATAACGGAATCAGGAATTGGTTACAGATTCGGGGGCCCTGGTTAAAGAGAGTATTTTTATCAATAAGCATTTCCTTTTTTTCTTACTGGTCTCAGACAACGTGATTTATTGTTTGATGATCTTGGCCGTTTCGATCGTTTCACTGGTTATCATCCGGATAAAATAAATGCCGGAAGGCTTGTCGGATAAGGAAAATATGTGTTTGCGTTCGCCATGCAGGATCCGTCTTAAGATTCTTTCACCTGACATACCATAAATCTCAATAACTATATCGCCGGGTGATGACTGCGGTACCCAAACCAAAGCGAAGTCCCCGCTCGTGGGATTTGGATAGATCTGAAATGAGGGGAGAACAGCGACGCTTGTTATTTCGGTTTCTCCGGATTCATGGTTTTCTTTCGGTCCAGTCGACGGAAGGGTTGGACTGGCACACCATGGACCACCGGGAGAGATATACCCCCACATGAAGCCGCCATTTTGAACCTTTGTTTCGGGGTAATAGAGAATGTTCTGTCCGGCGATCATGGTGGCGCTTCCACCACTCTCAACCAGGAAAGTCGATCCGTTTCCGGCAACCATGACGGTGTTGATTGCATTGTAGCAATTGACCTGCCCGTTCGTGATTGTATCATTCGTTATATTGCGGATCAGGGGCACGGCGTTGATAACAACGGGACCGGCAGGCAGTGATTCATCTGAGCTATATATCGCCGTGACCCTGTAAGAATTCAGGCCCATTGGGACCGACACGTCGGTATAGGTAAGTTCAGGGACAGGTGCCGTATTGATTTTTTCCCAATCCCGGTAGATATCGTAACCTGTAAGTACCGGGGTCGAACTTGGTATCGGGGCATCCCAGGCAAGGGTCACCGTTTCAGGGACATACGATGCCGTGAGATTGCGCGGGGGATATAAAAAATGAGATGTAAAAGTTACGCAGGCCGGAGTGCTTAATATCGATCCGTAAAGTGTTCTGACACAGATCGTGTAGGTCTGACCATAGATCACAAGTTCGGGGGGAATCTGAAAGGTTGTATCGGTAGTAAAACCGATCAGGGAATCGTTCAGGTAAAAATTAAACCCGTTGATGCAAGGATCATATCTGTACCAATCGGGTCGGCTGTAAATCGCGATGTTGTCAATATTCCAATTGTTGATATTATACGAATTCGTACCTGCTGCATGGAACCTGATCCTGAATGCCGGGTTGTCAGTTTGAGAAGTGATATTCAGGTTCTCGGTAGTCCAGGGAATACCTCCATCAGAATTGTCATGGTTTTTCAGTACTGACCAGGAGGTCCCATCCCAGATCTCAACCGCCATGGTGTTCAGGTTGCCTGTATCGTAGTTGTCGAGGAAAATGTCGTATTTAAGTCTCATGATCGGGGCATTAATGCCTGCAATAGGTTTGCTGGTCAGGTATTGATTGTAGTTGGTGCCGACGGGCGACCAGTTGAACATGGCCGAAGGAGCTGGATTACCAATCCCGGAGGATATCTGCCAGTTAGTTCCGCCCGAGATGTTCCACTGGTTGGTGGCGAAACTGCCGCTGGCCCAGTTTTCCTGGAACTGGTAACTGATGTTGGAAGGGAATTTCCAGGTTGCCTGAAGGGTTTGGTTGTTGACTGTAAAGTTTGTCGGGGGCATGGCAGTATGGAGCAATGAAACCTGAAGGGTTGTATCACCGGTAATCATAAAGATCAGATTAGCGGTTTGGTATGAAAACATTGTTACCTGTATGGTGTAGGTACCGTTCCAGATACCGGGAAAATGAACACAGCCTGATGTGTCGGTGATCAAGGTGTAGTTTGTATCCGGGTAAGCCGTGTTATTCAATTTCACGATAACTCCTGCCTTTGAATCGAATGAACAGCTCAGATCAACACAAACCGTCACATGGGAGGTCCAGTTGTTGCCAATGACATTGGAGAATATGGGGGTGGAGGAACGATACCACGGAGATGAATAGACGGCTTTAACTGCCCAGCGATAGGGGCCGGGATACAATGAAGGCCAGGCATTGTCGACGGTGCCTGTCGTTCCGGTCGTTGCAATTGCTATCCAGAGGTTGGGATTGCTTTCCTGGCCCTGATGCAGTCGCCACACCTGGTAAGAAATTCCCTGCGACTGATCGCCTGAAGGTTCATTGGTCAGCCGGGTTTCCCGGCCGAAGGAGTAATTGACGGATTGCGACGGTCCGCCTGAACCTTCCACAATTGCACGGATCATAAAATTTCCCGGATAGGGAATCCAGGAACCTCCGGCTGCAACGTCTCTTGAAAAACTGCGTAGCTGGTTCACCGTTGTATCAATCCCGGTCCCGGCGGCATGCGGAGGAATGCCACCCTGTTTCATGGCAAGGTAAAAATCACCTGAGTTGATGGTAACGGGGTTTGAAAAGGCGAAGCTGGCCCATCCAAATCCGGTTGGAGTAACGGTTGTACTGTCAACCGGTGTACCCGGCAAGCCACCGGGACCATCTGCAAGGTAAACCACCATGGTGAAAGGAGTAAGCGGAGGGGCGTTCGAAGGATAGTTGGCAGCCAGGCCGAGGTTTACTTTTCCGCCGGTTACCCGGACAGGCCACTCTATCGGCGTGAATTTCAAAGCATTCAGGTTGCCGGCTGAATCGCAGACCGCAAGGGTATCCTGGATGCCGTCATCATAAATAAGTTGGTACATCCCTACCGGCTTGCTCCACGAGAGGTTTACGGCGGTTGCCGGCGTTCCGTTCAAAGTAGCGACCAGTGGGCCGGGCGGATAAGCTGTCGGCACGAGCGCGGCATTCACGGTTTTAGTTGTTCCCGGAATGAGGATAATCGTTGTCCAGTAAGGATCATAACCCGTTTTCTCGATTTCGATTGGTTGTGAACCGACAATCAGGAGCTGCGGGGTAAGGTAGACACCCCCGAAAACTGACATGGTATATGTGGTACCGGCGATGGTGATGGTGGCGCCGATAACCGGAAGGCCTGTCGAGGCATCCGTAACAACCCCTCCGACCTGGTTATTCGGATTTGACGGGGAATCCGGGTCTTTATACAATGCAACGTTGGCCAAAGGAAAAGGCGTTTTTTTTGTGACCATGGGCAGCGTTCGATTCAATGGTGTGGAACTCGTTACCATACCACCGGAGCCATACATGCTGAACTTAAGGTTATCAAAGACCACGGAGATTCCGGGGGAGGAGCTTCCAGATTCCATGGTAAGGCCGCACTGAGTCACGGGAACCAACTCCGCTTCCCATCCGGCAGGAAGAATATTCCATGAACCTGATTCAAAGCTCCTGGTGAATAAAGATGTTTGTTGTGTAAAACCGGCAACTCCGGGAATCAGTGCCGAGAATAGCAACAGCGTGATGCCCTTTGTTTTAAGTGATCTGAAACGTATCATGACGATGAAATGAAGAAGGATCAGAATCGAATTTGTAAAGTCTTCCAGTCAGTATTTTGTACTATCGAATGCAAAACAGGATCATAATCAACAAAATTAATTGTTTTTTCGATATTTTGTTCATTATCAATAAAATTAGCAGCGCTTTACCAACAATAATCCGGTTTTAAAGCATTGAGCAGTTGATATGGTCATTTGCGAAACAAGAACAGTACTTCTGGATCTCGAAGGCTCACAAGGAGATAATTGAGTGATACCGGTAAGTCTCCATCCGATGTATAAAAAACCGTATTGAGGTTTTTGGTAATGAAGAGGTTTTGAATACTTGATTATCCCGGCAAATTTGTACTTTCGCCTTTGAATAAAACTGCTTCCTGCCTTCGATGGAAACCATCATTCTGTTTGGAGTTCTTGAGGGACTGATTATGTTCCTGCTGATCATCCTGAAGCGGCGAAAGTCCGTTTCCGACTTTTGGTTGTCGTCTTTTTTCCTGATTTTCTCTCTCAACACCTTCATGAGTCATGGAAAGCGTTTCGAGTATTAAATACGAAACCATTGATGAATTTGTCAGGGAGATATCAGCCAACTAGTATATTTAAGCCGTCAACATATTTATTCACCACTTAAAAACAAATACCAACATGTCATACTTAATCAATTTTCTCATCGCATTGGGGTTGTTCGGGACCGTCTCCAACCTCGTGAATCTGTTAAAACGAACGAAAGATGCCGTCTTTAAATTCGCTCAGGACTATTTTTTCAAACTTCCATACAAAGGTTGGATGTCGCTTGTTGCATCTGCCTTCCCGTTCATTCTTGTGATCGTACTTTCACAAAAAATCAAAGGGGAGACCATCCAATCAGAGCCCCTAATTGCATTGATTGCCACTCCATTTCTTTTTCCATTTCGGTTAAACAATGAACCCATTAAACGGTTACTCGTGGCTGATGTAAAGGATGATGCCGAATATGAGGGGATAGAACCTCAGTTGTTCGACAACGGGGAAAGCGGAAAGGGACTCAGAATCCTGATGTACCGGAAAGACAAAAAGGTTGATGTGTACTGGCAACCAGGCGTTCGTCCCGATCTTCAGAATCTTTCGGTCGGAGATGGCATTGGTGACACCGCCGAAAGCATGATGTCGCCTTCGCGCTTTGAGATGACCGGTGCCGGAGTTTACCTCGACATTGCCTTTACCGATAAACTGGGACGCCAGGTCAGGATATATATCCGGGAAAACAATAGTGACTTTCATCCTGTTCCCTTTCTGGCGCCAGTGGGGAGCAATGTAACGTCGCCAAACAAATTGTTCGCCGTCTACATGAAGGAGTTCGATTTTGTTAAACGGCAGGGAACAGAAATAAACCTTCAGATTGGCAACCGGGTATTGACACCGGCAACGTTTCCGCTTCCAATGAACGGACAGAGGGTTTATTTCATCCGGTATGCAACAAACCTGGTGATCGGAGAGATCAATTCACTGCCTTCGAACCCGGTGATTATCGAAAATGTCGAGCTGGGGATCAATAAGGTCGGAGATTTAAACCTGGCTATTGATGCTGATTCCAGCGTAAAGGAATGCTGGGTTGATCAGGGAAATGATCCCATCGGATTGAAATTTGAACCTGGTTTCCCAAACCTGCTCGCTGTACCCCAGGATAAAAAAATAAAAGGTCTATGGCATTATACCGTTTCGTCGAAGGTACTTTTTGGTGGAACTTACACCCTTCAGCGAGAAAAGGATAAAGTTAATGTTGAACTGGATGTGACTCAACCGTGGAAACCCGGCAAGCTTCCTTTCACTTTCAGATTGTTGACCATTTTTATCCGGTCGTTCCGAACCTGGCCAACCACCTATAAGTGGACGGGAACCGTTGATCTGAAAAATAACATGTTCGTGAATGAATCCTGGGTAAGAAAATAGCCATTCAGCATCAGATCATACATACCTGGGCCATTTTATTAGGGAGTAAGAAACCATTGGGGTATTTACTTAGTTTTGTATCAACTATTTCCAATACGGTATATGAACATTTAAATAAAATCAGATAAATCTTATTTCCAACAACGATTTTATGAGGAGGTTCCTTCTGCTTTTTATGTCACTATCCCTGATTGCGGCTACAAATGCCCAGGAAGTCAGGAAACGGCCGGCTTTCGAGGTAAATGCCGGATTCGGCATGTTGATCTATCAGACTGTTTACACGCTGGAGAACAGCTTTGGAGTCGAAGCGGCCGTCAGGAGCCGGCTGGCAGGTCCGGCCGACTGGCAGGCCGGTGTCAGGCTCGGGTTTGGCCCCGTACGACCAGAACTATTCGGAAGGGTTGTCCTGCAACAGGAGTTCGGTCATTGGAATCCCGACATTGGTCTCGAGATGGGCATCACCGCAAGGGCTCAGTTTCAGGAGGGAACCGGAATGCTAAAGGAAACAAGTTTTGCAATGAACCAGTCGACAGGCATTGCCTATGTTTCAATTCATGCAGCGCCGCTGGCATTCCGGGTTTGGGAAAAGTGGCGGCTGAGTTTCCTGGAGCTGGATTTAGGAACCCATTTTGTCGACTTTGGCCGAACACTCAGAGGACAACTGACCTTTTTTTCCATCAGCAGAAAATTTTAAACCATGAGAACAATCATCCTGATATCATTAATTTTGATAACCTTCGCGGTGTCATCCTGCAGCAAGGAGGATCCGGATCGTTCAGGGTATCTTACAGCGACGACCGTTGCAGCCGATCTAACGATCGACAGCCTCATGCCCTGGGTGGAACGGTTCACCCTGGCTCACCTCAATGATACCCCGGTTGACAATACCGGGTTCCCTCCCGCAGATCTTTTCCCTTCCGACCATCTGACCCGGGATGCTGCGGTGGGAATGTTCAGTACGGTTCTGGAATCAATGGGTTACGAACCCGATACCGCGGTTCTCAGTGATGACGTCAATACCACCTACAATGTTTTTGCTGAATGGCCCGGTACGACCAAAGCCGGAGAGGTGATCCTGGTCGCCGGACACATTGATGCTTTTTATGGAGGATCTGATGACAATACCACCGCCATCGCTGCTATTCTTGAGGCGGCACGGGCTGTACGAAAGCACAGTTTCGCGCGCACGATCCGATTTGTCGCTTTCGACCTGGAGGAGTTGGGTTCAATTGGCAGTACCCGTTATCTGGAGCAGGGACTGGCTGATGATGTGAAGGCTGCCATTGTGCTTGACCTGGTCGGTTACGCTTCGGAGGAACCGGGAAGTCAGAAAAATATTAAGGGAATCAGATTTCCCGATGTCGGCAATTACCTGATGGTCTGTGGAAATAAAGATTCTGAATCCCTGACCCGGCAGATCACTGATATGAGTCATTCTTGCGGATTGACCAAAACGGTGGGAATCCTTGCTCCGGGCGACGGTACTTATTTCCTTTCATCAGTGTTCATGCGAAGCGATCACGGACTTATGTGGTACAAAGGGATCCCGGCAGTCTTTTTCACAGATGGCGCAAATTTCAGGAATCCGAATTACCATCTGCCTTCCGACCTTCCTTCGACCGTCAACAAGGATTTTCTGGTAAATAACACCCGGTTACTTACGGCAGCAATTGCCCTAATGGCGGAGGTTCAAAAATGAAAAACAAAATTCTTACGTTGATTTTGCTGTTCTTGTGCACCCTGCCATCCGGCGCGCAGAAGAACTTAACATTTTCTCCCCTGATTCAACAATGTGGCATGTATTACAGCTCAGATCGTATTACAGCCGATGGTGTGGGACTTGGATTGGGCCTGCATCTTCTTCACCGTACCGGCCTGGCGGCCCAGGCTGATGTCAACCTGCTCTGGCTGAACGGAAATTCCGTCCCTATCCGGGTTGCCATTGGTTATCAACGATCCGGCAAATGGACACCGGCAGCCTATCTTACTGTTGATGCAATTGTGGGACAACGCACACAGTTACTTAGTGAAACCGGGGCCAAACCGCCTGTGCCCGCATGGTCGTTTGGTGTCAGAGTTGCACCCTTAAAATTCCGAACTGCGAAGGGTTTCTTTTCTGCTCTTGAACTGGGCGTCGGAATTGGTCCTGACAGGGCATTGACCCTTGAACTCACACTGCTTTCTGCAGGAATTTCATTTTAATCTGAATGACTCCGGATAAGTTCTACGCCGTCTTCCGGTACCGGTTCACCGCCAGGGTTGTAGTGGCAATGGCAAAGAGGACCAGGGCCAGGAATTCGGTCCGGATATCATACAACGTCGATCCTTTCAGCATGACCATCCGGTTGATGCGCATGATATAGACCACCGGGTTCAGCAGGTCGATCTTCTGCGCCCAGTCGGGCATGCTTTCGAGCGGGGTGAAGATGCCGCTCATCAGGATAAAGATGATCATAAAAAAGAAACCGGTGAACATGAACTGCTGCTGAGTGCCCGAGAAGGTCGAGATGAGCAGCGCCAGTCCGAGCACGGCAATCAGGAATACGGTCGAGCACAGGAAAAGCAGTCCCATGCTGCCTACAAAAGGAACGTTGAATACCAGCTTTCCGATGATTATCCCCAGTGCCAGGTCGATCAGCCCGATGATCAGGAAAGGAATGATCTTGGAGAGGATGAATTGGTACTTCTTCACAGGCGTCACGTTCATCTGTTCGATGGTACCGATCTCCTTTTCCTTCACCAGGTTCAGACCCGCCAGGATAAATCCGATGGCGAGCACCAGGACCCCTAAAATTCCCGGCTGCATGTAAAAGTTGTAGTTGAGCATCTCGTTGTACCAGTAGCGGTTTGTCACCTCGATCTGCGGGATGGCGGTAAAGGTGCGGCTGCCGATTTCACGGGCCAGAAGGTTCATGTTATAATCCATGATCACACCATTGAGATAAGCCCATGAAAGCTGGGCATTCATGGCGTTTATGGCGTTGGCCGAGGCCATCAGTTTTGTGGGTGTCCCTTTGCCGATATCCTTTCCGAAGCCTGCCGGTATCTGGAGGATCAGGTCACATTTATTCCGGTGGAGCAGGTCGTTGGCTTCGCGCTCCGAAAAGGTTGCATGCCGGACCTTGAAAAAGGTCGAACCTACCAGTTTGCTGACCAGTTCTCTCGATTCGGTCGACAGGTCCTTGTCGACGACACAAAGATTTACCTCCTTGATCTCGAAGGTCACCGCCGGTACCAGGATCAGCATCTGGACGATGGGTATGGCAAAAATCGCCCTTCCAAGGAATTTATCCCTGAAGATCTGAATGAACTCTTTTCGTATAAGGTATAAGATCGTCCGCATCGCGTGTTTCCTCCTGTATTACTGAAGTCTGATGTTGAATTTCCGCATGCTCAGTCCGATGGCCCCAAGCGTAAAGAGCGTGAGGATCAGGGTCTCTTTCCAGACATAAAGAAATCCCGTTCCTTTGATCATCACATTTTTGATAATGATGATGAAATAACGCGGCGGCATGATGGCGCTGACCCAGTCGTAGGCTTTTGGCATGTTTTCGATCGGGTAGATGAACCCGGATAACAGGACCGTCGGCAACATCATTCCCACCAGCGATATAAAGATGGCCTGCTGCATGGTTTTGGATACCGTGGAGATCAGAATTCCCAATGAAAGGCTCATGAGAATGTAAAGCATTGCTTCAGCAAGCAGCAGGACGACACTTCCTTTCACGGGCAGATCGAAGACATAACGCGACAGCAGTAAAATGATGATCACATCGACCAGGGAAAGGATGAAATAGGGGACGATCTTGCCCAGTATGATCTGGATCGGTTTCAGGGGGGAGACCAGCAACGCCTCCATGGTCCCGAACTCTTTTTCGCGGGTGATGGTGATAGAGGTCATCAGGGCGCAGATCAGGATCATGATGAGGGTGATGACGCCCGGGACGAACATGTGCTGGCTTTTCAGCGACGGGTTATAGAACATACGTACTTCGGGATGAACCAGCAGGGTCGCTGCCGTTTTGTCACCTGCCAGTTCACTGTTGAAATCGGCGACGATCGCTGAGATGTAGTTGGTGGCCATGGTGGCCATGTTTGGTTCTGAGCCGTCGGTGATGATGTTCACCGTTGCCTTGCCCTCGCTGATCAGTTTCGCGCTGAAATCCTTTTCAAAGATGATGACTGCCTTGATCTTGTTGCCCCTGAGAGCGGGGTCGATATCCTGGTAACTTTTCAGGTTCTCGCCCCTTTTAAAAAATCCGGAGGAGCAGATTTTATTTGACAATTTTTGGGTCATCTCATCATTGGAAAGATCGAGGAAGGAAACCGTCGCATTTTTCAGGTCGGTGCTGACGACAAATCCGAACAGCAGGATTAGCGCCCCGGGGATCAGGAAGAGGATGACCATCGTCCGGAAATCCCTGAAGATGTGCAGGAATTCTTTTTTTACGAAAACAAGTAAACGTTTCATAGGCTAATTTTTTCCGGGACGTGCGATGCGGATGAATACTTCTTCGATGGATCCGGCCTGGTATTTCTGTTTCAGTCCGGCAGGAGTGTCAAGGGCTTCGATCTTCCCTTCGTTCATGATGGAGACCCGGTCGCAGTACTCCGCCTCATCCATATAATGCGTGGTAACAAAAACCGTGATGCCCAGGGCGGCCGTTTCGTAGATCATCTCCCAGAACTGGCGCCGGGTGATGGGATCGACCCCCCCGGTGGGTTCATCGAGGAAGACGATCTTCGGTTCGTGCAGGACCGCAACCGAGAAGGCCAGTTTTTGTTTCAGCCCCAGCGGGAGGGAGGCAATCAGCCGGTCGCCGTATTCCTCAAACCGGAGCCGTTCGAGGAGGTTTTTAGTCCGGTCGCGGATCAGTTGCTTTTTCATGCCGTAGATGCCGCCGTAGAGCATGATGTTTTCCTTAACCGTCAGGTCTTCATATAGCGAGAACTTCTGGCACATGTACCCGATGTTCTTTTTGATCAGTTCCGGCTGTTTATGGGCATCGTACCCGGCCACGATCACTTCGCCCGAGGTAGGTCTGGAAAGCCCCGAAAGGATCCGGATTGCGGTGGTTTTTCCGGCCCCGTTGGCTCCCAGGAAACCGAAAATCTCCCCTTTGTACACATCAAAACTGAGGTGATCGTTTGCAACGAAACTCCCGAACTTCTTCACCAGGTTATGTACCGATATTACTTTTTCGTTCATGGGTGGGGTTATTTCTTTTCCATCAATTCTAAAAACCGGTCTTCAATTCCCGCCCGGGTTTCAGCGATGATGACCCCGGTAACTCCTTTGGCTTCAAGAAATCCGATCAGGGAATTATCATACACATCATCCCGGAAGGTTACATGCACCGAGTCACCAAAAGGGTATGCAGTGTTTACCAGCGGAAATTCACGCAGGGCCGTGATCAGTTGATATTTTTCCGGGGCTTTTATGCTGAAGAGTTTCCGGCTGAACCCCGCTGTGATCTTTCCGGGTTGATCGACCGACAGGATTTTTCCTTCCTGGATCAGGGCTACCCGGTCGCACTGCATCGCCTCATCCATGTAAGGTGTTGAAACAAGGATGGTGATGTTGTATTTCCGCAGTTTTTTCAGCATCTCCCAGAATTCGGCACGCGACACGGCATCGACGCCGGTGGTGGGTTCATCGAGCACCAGCAGGGCCGGTTTGTGGATGAGGGCGCAGGAGAGGGCCAGCTTTTGTTTCATTCCTCCCGAAAGCTTGCCGGCCGGCCGCTTCCTGAATGGTTCGATGTGTGAATAGATGTCGGCGATCAGATCGTAATTTTCTTTGACCGTTGTCCCGAAAACCGTGGCGTAAAAGTTCAGATTCTCTTCCACCGTCAGGTCCATATAAAGACTGAACCGTCCGGGCATATACCCGATGTTCTTCCGCAGCTCCCGGAATCCTTTCACGCAGTCAAGCCCGAGAACGGTCACCTTCCCCTCGTCGGGAAGCATCAGGGTGGTAATGATCCTGAAGAGCGTCGTCTTGCCTGCCCCGTCGGGACCGATAAAACCGAAGATCTCGCCTTCGGCCACCTCAAAGGAGATATCATGCAGGGCTTTTACCGCGCCAAATGACTTGGATAAACGATCGGCCGATATGATGGTTTTCGCTGTCATGGAACTATTTTACAAAATTTACCTCTCCCGGCATCCCGATTTTGAGGTAGCCATCGTTTTTAACCAGCACCTTCACGGCATACACGAGGGTTACCCGCTCTTCCTTGGTCTGGATGATCTTCGGGGTGAATTCGGCCTTGGAAGAGATCCAACTGATGGTTCCCTCGTATTTTTTGAAATCCTTTTTGTCGCTGTCGATGAGTACCTCCGCCTTTTGCCCGACCTTTATGTGCGAAAGTTGTGTTTCGCTGACATAAATCCGGATATAGAGGTTTTCGAGATCGGCGATCTTGTATAACGGCCGGCCCTGAACGGTCATCTCGAAAGGTTCGACATATTTTGAAATCACGGTGCCGGCCACCGGGTTGACGATCCTGCACTTGCGCAACTGATCTTCGACCTGGGCAAGCTGAACCTCAACGGTCCCGCCCTGCTCGGTCAGCGTGTTGGTGCTGGTGCTCAGTACGCTCTTCTGGGCATCGATCCGGGCCTTCAGCACTTCGACCCGCGTGTTGGCGTCGTCGAGCTGTTTCTGTGAGGCTACTTCACCTTTCACCAGGTTTTGGATGCGGTTCCGGTCGGAGATCGCGTTGGCCAGCTCCTTTTCCAGTGATTCGAGCTGGGTCTTGATATCCGGACGACCAGTGAGAATCGCCTTGCGGCTTTGCATCAGTTGCAGTTTGGTCAGGTAGAGTTGGGTGCTGTCGATGTAGCCTATTACCTGGCCGGGCGTCAATATTTCGCCTTCCGTAACGGCAAATAAAAGGATCTTCCCGTTTGCTTCGGCCGAAACCACCGTCTCCACTGCTTCAAAGTTACCTGCCGCGTCGGATGTCAGTTTACCGTTATTGCATGAGAACAACAGGAGGCTGATGGCTGAAAATAAAATGAACCTGAATTTCATACGCTGAATATTACATGGTTTGAACTAATTTCCTGTTTTTGACTTGTAACTGTACATGCTCATGAGCAGTTGCACCCGGTGCAACGCCTGGTTTCGCTTTGCTTCACTCTCTTTGTTGATGGAATTGATCAGATCGTTCATCGAACAGATCCCGTTGTCGTACTTCAACTGGTAGGCATTTTTGATCCTGCTTTTCAGCTGGACAATTTCATCATCGTTTTTAATGATCTCCTGTTGTTTTTCGATTTCATTGGATCCCTGTTTCAATTGTAACGCGTTATTGAACAAAAAGGTCTCCTGCTGGTTGGTGATCTTATCCTGTCGGATCTTGTTGAGCTTGTTGTTTTTCGAAAGGCGGTAGAGTCCCGACGTGTTCCATGAAAGGCTGAGACCGGCCACGGCCAGCGAGTTCATGGTTGCGGTGCCGAATGCGATTCCCGGTTCAATCAGGATCCCGGCAGCCATCACCCCGAACTTGGGCATCACGGCTACTTTATCGAACGATCCGGAGACATCGGTGAGCCGGAGCTGACTGGCATACAGATCAAGTTCAGGCCGGCGGTTGGTCAGCGACAGGTAATTTTCGACCACCACCGGCTGTTCCATCTTGGTGGTTTCGTTCAGGGCGGTTCCGGTCATGAACGACAGCATGTCAACAAATCCTTTCCGGGTATAGAGAAACTCTATTTTTCGCTGCTTTACGTTCAACAGTTCTGCCTTTACCTCATCCACATCCGACTGGTAGGCCAATCCGTTTTCGGAAGTCAGTTTGACGCTGTTGAGGCTTCGGGTGAGGTTTGAAACGAGGATGTCGAGTTGTTCCATCTGGGCGTCAATCACCAGGATCCCGAAGAAAAGCTGGTTGATCCGCTCGCGGATCTCGTACATCGCTACGTCGATTGAAGCCTTGTCGGCAATGGCGCCGGCTTTCGCGACCTCCTTCTGGGTGTGGGTAGCTCCCCCGTCCCAGATGGTCTGATTGAGCTGTCCGATGCCGATGAACTGAAAATCTTTTTTCTCGGCAGGGGGAGTGTTGGGCATCGAAATGGTGGGCAGTCCGCTGATGATGTAGGCGCCGATGCCGGTGATGCTGATGTTAGGCAAGTAGGCTTTGTTAGCATTCGATATCGTATACTCCTTCGACTTTTCGATCAGGTTGTACTGTTTGATCAGCGGGTAATTTCGTTGAGCTCTGGCATAGCAGCTGTCGATGGTAAGCACCGACGCCGGCTGGGCGTGAACTCCCGGCCCCTGGAACAGTAAAACACCGAACAGGACCAGGCTTAGCCAGCATGTGAGCCGTTGCGGGTCACTTTTTCTTCTTCTTATCATGTGGTTGGGTTTTGGATTCATCTTTAACATTGTACCGGTTCATGTTTTCCAGGGCGCTGATCACGAAATCGGCGGCAAAGGTTTTACGTTCTTCAATGTAATCGTTGAACTTCAGTCCGACTTTGCCAAATATTTCCTCGAGAAGTTTTTTCGCGGCAAAAGGAAATACGCTGAGCGAGGCCATGGTAGTCATGATCTGGGGTATTTTCTCGCGGGTGATGTGGTATTTGTCGAGATCTTCCTTGTGTTGGCTATAGAGTATATCCCACACGTTTCCGATATTTACGTTGGCAAGGAATTTCCGGATCCTGTCGGGGTGCCTGTTGATCTCGTTCAGCAGGAAGGCGGGAAGCCGCGGGTTCTTTTGCATAAAGGAGATATGTTCCCTGAAAAAGAACCTGATCTTTTCTTCGAAGGTCAGATTGTCTTCAAAAACGGGAGCAAATTTCTTCAGCATTTTCGACGCGATCATCTCGAATACAGCATCGAACAGGCGATCTTTTGACCGGTAGTAATAGTGCAGCAGGGATTTATTCATACCGGCGCGGTCGGCAATATCCTGCATCCGGGCGCCGTCCATCCCCTTCTCGATGAAGACTTCGGTGGCCGCTTCAAAGATCTTGTCTTCGGTCAGTTTATCATGCTCAGACATGGGTTTTATTCAATTGGTTTAACAAATCAGTTTAACCATTTAAATTAAGTAAATAGTTTAACCAAGTGGTCAAAAGTAATATAAAATTATATACGTGCAACATTTTTTAATTTTTTTTTTGGATTATCGGAACCGGATCCTTTTACCTACCGTTACAGACCATCTGATAGTTATGCTTCGGCACGATGAATTTGCGAATGATCGTACCTCAATCGCTCCGTATGGCTGAATCTGAGCGATGTGTATTTCGCACAATCGTAAAGACCCAGTATACAAGTAAAAGTTGATGGATGACGGTCCGTCCGGCGCTACTTGTACCTACACAGGTAAGCAGCGTCGGCGTTGATCCTGAGCCTGAATTTTTGATCTTTGGCTACAACGAACGTGTCATAGGGTTTATAATCTTTCCAGTTTGATTCGCCCGGAAGCAGTACGGTCATTATTCCTGAGACAACAGTCATATACTCGACGGTGGAGGTTCCGAATTCATATTCTCCGGGGGCCATTACGCCCAATGTAGCCGGTCCTTCTGTTGTGTCGAAAGCAATTGATTTAACTTTTCCTTCGAAATACTCGTTTGTTTTGAACATAGCGGGTTGTTTAAAGGTCAAAAGTAAGAAAACACAGGGAATCACCCGTGGTTTTTCGCTGTCAAAACTTCATAAACCATATGCATCAAACTTAAAAATATGTAACATTTAATTATTTTTGGTGTCGAATGAATCTTGAATGTAAGCATGGTGAAAAAACGGGGCAAAAGGAAACCACACACCCAATTCCGACATTGATTTGACCTTAAAGGGAGCTATAAAACCAATCAAAAAAACCAAAAATCCGCATTATGAAAAAGATTCTGATTTCCGTTATTTTGGCCTTCTGTGCGACGACATTGTTTGCACAATCCGGGAAGCCGGAAAAGACCGTGATGAAACCGGCATTGCTGGTCATTGATGTCCAGAAACAGTTCCTCCCGATGATGTCGAAAGAGGACCAGGACAAGGCATTGATGATGATGAACTGGTCGATCTGGATGTTTCGGCAGTACGGTTTCCCGGTCATCAGGGTTTACCACACCAGCGACAAGTGGGGGCCCAAACCTGATGACCCTGGCTTTCAGTTTGCCGATACCCTGAAGATCCTGGATACCGACCCGAAGATCATAAAGACTTACGGCAGCGCGTTTAACAAGACCGGGCTTGACAAACTGCTCAAAGAGAAGGGGATCAATACCCTATACCTTTGCGGACTAAGCTCGGTGGGTTGCGTACTGGCTACTTACACGGATGCCGCCAATTATGATTACAAGGCTTTCCTGATCAAGGATGCACTCATGGGGCCTGATGCCGTGCAAACCGACCAGATCGAGACGATCCTCGGTGCCGTCGGACTTGAAACGATCGATTACATGTTCGAGATCAGGGCGGAATAGGTATGAGAAACCGGGTCTTGGTCTTTGTCTGACCGATACCGCTTGAACAGAACTATTTATCTTCAATTTTTTCGCTCAGCGATTTAAAGCCTTTGCCTAAAATCTCGTAGGCTTCGAGCACGGCGATGAAGGCGTTGGGGTCGATGCGGTTTACATACTCTTCGAGCAGATACATTTCGCGGGGACTTAAGACGGTGAAGATGATCTGTTTTTCGGCATGGTTATACATTCCTTCGCCATTCAGGAAGGTGCCGCCGCGCTTGAGATCGTTGATAATGCTGTCGCGGATCTCCTCGTGTTTGTCGGAGATGATGAAGAGGGTCTTGTCGTAATTGAAACCGTGGAGGGTTAAGTCGATGACTTTGCCGATGACGAAGATCGTGATGAAGCTGAAGAGGGGAATCCGCCAGTCGCCGAATACCAGGAGACTGCCCAACACGATGACTCCGTCGACCATCATCATGAGCTGGCCCGACGGCAGGTGGGTGTACTTCTGGAGGATCATCGCGATCACGTCGCTGCCTCCGCTGGTCGCCTTGGCCTTGAAGGTCAGCGCCACGCCAACCCCTACGAAAAGTCCGCCAAAGATGGAAGAGACCAGCGTTTCACCCTCCACCAGCGGTTTTGATCCATAGAAATAATAAAGACCGTCGACGTAAATGGAGGTGAGAACAAATGCTACCACCGTTTTTACGCCAAACCTTGGCCCCAGCAGCTTTGTCCCGATCAGGGTGAGCGGGATGTTGAAGGCCAGTGCGGTTAAGCCGATTGGAGTTCCAAAAAGGTAGTGCAACATGATGGATATCCCATAGATACCGCCCGGGACAATCTTATCGGGGCTGATGAACATCACGTAACCGACGGAAACCAGGAAAGTCCCGATGGCAATTTGCAGATAGGATTTGAACCAGCGGGCTGAGAATACCTTCTCACTCTGGAATATCGATGGGATGATGCGGGGTTTCATGGGTATATTTTTAAAAAAATAGTTAATCAGAAAAACAATGGCAAAGAGCGTAAAGTTTCATGCACGTGCTTCTGAAGTGAGGTTTTCTAATTCTTTGCGACAGCGTTTTGTGCTTGACCAGTTTTTGATGTCAATCTCATTTGGTTCTATATTATTGATTTCTTTCCATCCAAATGATGAACAGAAAGGAGAACCTGTATAATAAAAAATACAAATATACCATCCGACAAAATTCTGACAAAGCATTACGATCAATGCTATTGCTTTGGTAAGCCTGCCAATAGGGAGACCTATCGTACACGGAGTTTTGGCTCAATAACCATAACGAGTATCAGCCTCGTTGTTCTGAAGTGCTCGCCTTTTCAGGCATCCTGAAGTCGGAGATAGATTTACCGGTCTCCGATGATCAGTTTTCGGAGGGTGGAACCGGATTGCGACTGAATACCCACAAAATACATTCCCGGTTTCAGACCCCTGGCTGGAATTGAAAATGTTGCAGGAACCGGAGAAGAATAGTCCATCTCTTTCTGAAAAATGATGCTCCCGGAAATTTCATAAAGCGAAATCCGGACACGCGCCGTTTCTTCCAGCGCCAGAACTACGTGGACATCCGATCCAAACGCCGGATTGGGATACAGATTTACCTTCAGGTCGCCCGATTCGTTCAGTGCAGGATTTTCAAAAGGAATGGTGAATGACCGTGGTTGAGACCAAAAGATATCATTACCCAGAGTGGCTTTCACTATCCAGTAATAGGTGGTTCCCGGAACCGGTGTAAAATCCGTGATACTAATCCCGGTATTGTTCCCCGTTTCGCGCTGGTAAACTACCGAAGAAGGGGTCACCCGCGCGAGTGTGGTGATGAAAAATGTGTACTTATCTGGTTCGATCTTTTCAGCCTGCCAGGCAAAAAGCATTGCGGAGGCTTTCAGGTTCTGTCCATTTTCAGGAGTAAGGGGGATGATTTTTCCTTCACTCACATAATCCACAAGGTAAGCAATGTACCATGGGCGCTGATCCCCCAATTCGTCATAAAACCACCATTTTACCCGGTCCTCATTCCTGAGCCAATAGGTGCTGATTTGCAGTTGACTTATGTTGGGTCCTTTTGACTTTGAGGTCAGGTTCGACAGCGACGCCTCGATCTCCTGCCCAAACCGGGTCTTTACCGTAGTCTCATTTGAATAATTAACTTCCTGACCATAAGTGAGGGTGGCTTCGAAAATCTCCGGAATCTTAACGGTTACGCCAACTTTTGCTTCGTAGGAGTTCGCTGACTCATAAGTGGTGACAGAATCGCCGGCAATGGCATAGGTGCCTTTGGACCCGTGTGCTCCGTCAGTCCATTGAAGATTCAGGATTGGGCTCATACCATAGCCTGTTACGCTGGTGGCCAAAGCAACACGTTTCCCGGCAGTCCAGTTGATCAGTGTGGAATCGTTTGGATTTTCCACGTAAAAAGGGAAATCCGACAATTTTCTCTTTTCCGTAACGATCGTCATTCCGAGGACCCGGAAAAGAAATTGGAGTGAGGATGAATCCGGATAGACACAATGATCGTCCCACCATGGATATTTCACGTAGGTAAAACGTTTGATCTGGGGAACCGACCAGATGAAAAATCCGTTTTCCTGAAATTCTTCGTCAAGGCCAAAAGCATTTGAATACGAAGTTGAAACGGTTGTGCCGGAGCTGTGTAATTGTTTAAAGGAGTTGGAGTACTGGAATTCTTCATTCATCGACGCTCCGAATTCTTCTCCTTCATATCCCAGATTAATCTCTTCTCCTAACGTATATTTATCTTCATACGATGATGTGATCTCGGTTTCCGACTCCTGTTCGGTAGTGAAATTCAATTCCGTGGGTTCCGTTTCAGCCGAGTGCGATTCGATCCACAAGGGCCAGTTGACAGAGCAGGGAGGTGCACCGTCGACAATCCCGGTAAGCGACCAGAGGTTCCGGATACCGGGATAGGTGGTGTCCATAAGGTCGAAGGATGAAATAACATCCGGATCCACCGGTCTCCACTTATCAGAAACAAACCGGGCCCCGTTAAGTTGTTGTTTTTTATCGGGATAAAAAATCCAAATATTCTGTTGCAGACCGTCCGGCCCATAAATAACATTCGAAAAATCTGCTACATCGAGTTCATAGGCTCCCTGCAGGTAGAAATTCTTGTCCACCTGGTTTGGATACGATGCAGCGGGAAGTACCACATCTCCCTGGGAACCCAGGTACATGCTTCCCGATTTGATGTAAAGATCCCGGTAAGACATGTGATAATTTCCGTCGCTTGATTTGGAATTACTGATGCCGAACAATGCAAAACGACAGGGGTTCTGCGGACTCATCACGGAAGAAATTGATCTTCCACCTTTAAGACTTCCGGCTATAATGGTAGTGGTCCCATAGTTCTGAAGGATGGGAATCCGTGGTTCAGGCTGATAAGTATAAGGACAACCCGGATTCGGATTCGGCCTCAGGTAGCCGAGATAAGTGTCAGGAAAACATGTATTGAGCACGTACCAGGCTTTACCGGATTTATCCATATGTTTGACGACCCCGCCATATTTCGCACCCATCGCTCCCTCCAGAATATAGTAATTTCCACGGGTGAAAATGCCGTTCTTTGGATTATAGGAATAAACCCAGAGGTACCATTTAAGGTAGTAAGCGCTGGACTCATTGGTGTTATGGCCAATGAAAACCAGGGTGTTCGAATCGGCCTGGAATGCTCCGCATTTAACGATATCGGGCCAGTCGGGATAATGAGAATAATACCTCAATCCATCGGATGCAGTGTTAGTTGGCATTTGCTGAAAACATTCGTAATTATCTTTAATCCGTGGACCCACGGCAGGGTAGAGTTTAGGATTTACTTGCTGAAAATACCACAACCGCGCGTTGAACTGGAAGAGAATCACATTACCCAGCAATTGCGGGGCATCCGTGGAAGTTGATTCGCCGCTGTAACCGAAGGCAAAGGAATTGCTGTGGTAGGTGCCGAACAAATAGGGGACCAGTTTCCCCGTGTTAAGATCCTGGATGTACACGGTAGGCCATCCGGCTATCGTATTCGGACAGCCATACTTTACGGTATATTTCTGATAGACGAAGGAGAACAGGGTTCCCTGGAAATTCATGAAGGAAGTTCCCTCGGCTACCCAGTCAAAATTCTGATCCTGCCAGAAATAATCGTATTGGATATTGATATTCTGGGCACGCATCACCAGCGGCAGCGCCAGCAACCATATAAGGAGTAATCTTTTCATGATCGTTCTTTTAAAAATGAATTAAAAGTTAAAATACAACCCGGGTTGAATCAGAAAATCACTGCCAACGGCACATTCGATACGAAAGGTAAGTGGATCTATGATCCTCCAGGTCACATTGGCCACTCCGTCCAGGGGAAATTTGGACCGCAGCCTTGACCGCATTTCATCCCTGGTTGTAAAACCCGTTTGCGCATTCTCTCTCGTGATACTGTATCTGTTTGTAAAGTAGATATAATACAAACCCGGGCCCAGAGAAAAAGAAAACCGTTTGTATGTATAAGCCGCCATGACGTTAATACGTGCGTAGATATAATGGAAATCATGTTCCCGGGTCTCCGTGGCAAAATCCAGTTTGGAATTCAGAGCGTCATTAATTGAAGTCAGCTTCCCCCAGGAATAGACGAAGTAGGGTTCAAGCAGAATGGCCCAATGCTGATTCGCGGCATATTTCACCCCGAACTGCAAGCCTATTGATGGTTTCTGCATCGATGAGGTAGATACCAGCTTGGCGGTATCAAAACGGGTATCCTGAATCTCATATTTTAATTTGGAAAGTCCGGCGAAAATATTCGCCTGGATTTGCCATCGGCGGTCCGGCTTATTCAGCAGGAACATCCCGAGAACAATGCAAAGATTCTGTGTTTTTTCATTCCACTTCATAAAGGAATTAAGATCATCGATTTCTTCACCGGTTAAGGTGTTGTCTTCGAGATCCGTATCCGCAATGCGGGACTGAAGGTTCATGTATGTCAACGTAAGATCAGTACTGACATAAGAATAAGCCAGGCCGATGTGAAACTTTTCCGGTTTACCGGAAGTGGTGACCTTGGAAGGATCTGTCGTACTTTGTGCTTTTATGCTCAAGGTGATCAACACCCAAAAAATCAATGTAAGATACTTTCTCATAATGATATATATTATACGCAAATATAATATATGTTTATCCGAAAAACAAAAAAGTTGAAATAAAAATTTGGAAGATCTCCGGAGGTAGTTCTCAGGTGACTAGGTACCAACTGACATAATCTTTACAAAGGAGGATAACGGCGCTCACTTCGTAAATTGCATGTTCCGTTTCGGACGGCGATTACACTTTATTAATAATCCCGGAGGCAACGAACCGACATTCCCATATTGCTTCCGCTTTCTTTATCAATATAGTTTACAGCAGCGTTGCTTTTTTCCACCATCAACCCGAGTATCATTTCTTCATCCGAATGATCCGACCACCAGTAGGTTCCTTTTATTCCAGGCCGGACCAGGCTACCGTCGCCCTCCCGGTATCCCGCGAGATTTGTGAACTCAACCCGGGTTCCATAACCTTTTAATCCTTTCGCGGCATTTTCCTCGCCGCCAAAAAAATCGATCACCGAATGCCATTCCCTGAAGGTGGGAATATGCCAGCCTTTCGGACAAACATTTCGCGCATCCAGCATGGCTTTCCGGTTGTACAGCCGCCCGAACTTCCTGATCTGTGCGGTATTGTCCGCATTGTTGCAATAAGCTCCCGTAGTTTGTTTTTGCCATTCTTCCTTTCCTGCCACCAGGGGGATCGGCTCCCCGTTCGAATAATGGGTGGTCCGAAGGTTCTCTGCCATCCATACCATGCCTCCGATTGCCTGCAGGCTGTACAAATTTCCGTCAAAATCGGCAATGGTGTCACGGAGTAGTTTTACATATTTCAACCATGTACTGGAATCTCCGAAGGCGTGTAACAGGCTTTTGGAGGCCAGTTCCTGTTTTACCGCTGCAAAACGTTGCTGATCTCCATCAATGCGAATCATTTTTTTTGCGATCTGGTCCGCCAACATGCCTACCAGTACACCCGATGCGGTGGAGGCCAGGACGATCATGATAAACCCAAAACCCTCGGTGGCATCTTCCAGTGATCTTCCCTCTTCGGTCTCGCAAGTGTAATGATCGTTCCATCTGGATAACTGAATGGCTCCGAAGGTGACACCCGCCGCAAATCCCGTTGAGGCCCCGATGATCTTTCCCATTCCATAGATCTTTGATGATTGAACCGATAATAGTTTGATCTTTCGGGAATCGATTTCAGATACCAAAAAGTTACTGTTATTGAGCATCTTTTTTCTGACGGTGCTTGTTACCAGCAGGGAAGAATCGCCCACTCCCAGTAAAACGCCGTGTTTCACCGACCGGCCGTGGACCGGGACCACCCAGATGTGGTGAAACTTTTTGAATACGAGGGAATCGTGCTGTGCCCGGGCCAGTATGGATACATGTACCAGCATGCATGTAATGAAAGCGCTTGCGATGAACATTGCGCAGGTGTGACGAATAATCTGATTTGCTTTCATGGGTCCTGATTTTTTAGAGTTTGAGATCTCTCCCGGATCCCTCAATTCGTCAGTAGTAAGATACGAAATACCGTGAAAAAATGTTCTTCCGACCAGCAGAAAATCTTTCCGATGCCCATTCGTTTGCTGTGCCATGAGCAGAAGTCGGGAATTTTTGTACATTTGAATGTCAACAATTCTGTGATGGATATTTCACTTGTAAATAAATTTATTTTTCAAGTTTCACATGGAATATCCATTATGATCATTCACGGTTTGCATTAACCCGTTTCCTATGAATATTTCATTGGACAACATCCTGCTTTTAGGCTCCATCCTGCTTTTTTTAGGATTGTTGGGCAGCAGAACTACACGATTCGGAATACCCGTCCTGCTGTTGTTTATACTGGTAGGGATGTTGGCTGGTTCGGATGGTTTCGGGGGAATCATTTTTAATGATCCGGGAATCACAAAGTTCATCGGAGGAGTAGCGTTATCGTTTATTCTTTTTTCCGGCGGACTTGAAACCCGCTGGAACGACGTGAAGCCTGTGCTTTGGCAGGGGACGGTTCTTTCAACCATCGGCGTCATAATGACTGCGTTGGTTTTGGGAATCTTTGCATCACTGGTAACCCGGCTCACCCTGCTTGAAGGATTACTTTTAGGGTCGATTGTCTCTTCGACAGATGCGGCTGCCGTGTTTTCGATACTGCGTTCTAAAAGTGTGGCATTAAAAGGAAATCTGAGGCCGCTTCTCGAGCTGGAAAGCGGAAGTAACGACCCGATGGCCTATTTCCTCACAATCTGTTTCACCTTTTTATTGACGCATGATCAGGTCAACTTCTCCACCCTGATCCTGTTTTTTATCAGGCAAATGGCTTTGGGTGCGGTAATCGGTTACGCCATGGGACGGATCATGTGTAAGATCATGAACTGGATCAAACTCGATTACGATGGCCTTTACGCTGTATTGCTGATCACGCTGATGATTTTCACCTTTGCATTTACCGACTTCATTGGTGGAAATGCATTTCTTTCAGTATATATTGCCGCCTGCGTTTTAGGCAACCGGAATTTTATCCATAAGAAGAGCCTGATCAAACATTTCGATGGTCAGGCCTGGCTCATGCAGGGTATCATGTTCATTACACTCGGATTGCTGGTCTCTCCGCGACAGTTGATCCCTTTCATCGGTATCGGAATGTTAATATCGCTGATGTTGATTTTGATAGCGCGTCCACTGAGCGTCTATCTTTGCCTTTTACCCTTTAAGATTACGAACCGGAAAAAGATCTTCATTTCCTGGGTGGGGTTAAGGGGAGCGGTTCCCATTGTCCTGGCCACTTATCCCCTGACCGCCGGTGTCGAAAAGTCAAATATCATCTTTAACCTGGTATTTTTTATTTCCATCTCCTCCATCCTGTTGCAGGGAACCACCCTGACAACCGTTGCCAGATGGCTGAAATTGTCGCTGCCCGCGCAGATCAGAAAAAATTCAACCTTCGAAAAAGAACTGACCCTAAAGGGGAAATCCATCATGGTTCAGACAACCATCGACCCAACCTGCCCCTATTTAGGAAAATCGATGGTTGCCCTCTCATTCGGAGGGATGATTACCGTAACATCCATCGAACGGTCGGGCAAATACTTTACCCCCGACGGAGCCACAAAACTTGAAAAAGGCGACCGGCTGACGGTCTTGGCTGACAATCCCGAGGCAATCAATCAGTTTTATAAATTTCTTGGTATCGAAAATGAGCGTTCCTGAACATGAAGCGGGATCTGTCTTATTTGATCAGCGTTCGATAATCTTCCGGTGTGTTGATATTTCTTAAGACGGAATCATCGTTGATCGGCACTGCCTTTTCGGGAAATGACCGGAGAATTTCGCGCAGGGTTGTGTTGTCGCCGCTCCGCTGAATGATCTGTTCCATTATTTTTTTCGGAAGCAGGACGGGATGGCCGCTTGTTTGTTGGTACACCGGAGAACACCAACTGCCGGGATCGGCAAATGCAAGGAGCGTCCGGATCACTTGTTCCCGGATAAACGGATTATCGACATTTTGTACGAAACAATAAGGTCGCTTTACAGCATATTCCAGCCCCAACTTAACCGAGTGCATCCGTCCCCGTTCGGGGTGGCGGTTGAGGATGATCTTTACGCCGGGAATAGCTTGCACCGATTTACAGGATGGTAATACCTGCTGGTTTACAATGCAGATAACCGGTTCGCAGCCGGCATTCAGGTATTCGCGGATGATCTTTTCGAGAAAGGTAGTTGAATGATTCCACATCAGCAGGGCTTTGGGCGAACCCATCCGTTCAGAAAAACCTGCAGCAAGGATCAGCGCGGCGCTGACAATCTCCGTCCCGGACTTTTCACAGATGGGCAGAGCCTCTTCGTCACCGGTGTTCCGGGGCGATGGATGATTCCACTTTTTCTGCGTCATATTTTTTCCCTTTCTTGTTTTTCTGTAAAGGTAAACAGCATCTCTATATAAACAAACCGGCTCTGGATTTCCATTGCTCTTAAGAAACAAATTTACACATATCCGAAATGAACAACCATTGCCACGACTTCGTAAATTCGCGGTATAAAGGAAGGCTGAAATGAATTCAGCCGTGATTACCTTGAAATAATAAAACAAATCATTACTGTAAAAATCAGGAGGAACATATATGTATAATTTTGAATATTACAATCCGACAAGAATTATTTTTGGCAGGGATAAGCTGGCGTGCATTGACTCATTGATACCGACACAGGCAAAAGTGATGATCACCTATGGTCGAGGAAGCGCTAAAAGAAATGGACTGATCGATCGGGTCAGGGCCATCCTGGGGAGTCGCACCGTGCTGGAATTCGGCGGCATAGAACCCAATCCCCGGTTCGAGACCCTGATGAAGGCCGTTGACGTCGTACGCAGCGAATCGATCGATTTTTTGTTGGCGGTAGGCGGGGGATCGGTCCTTGACGGCACGAAATTCATTACCCTCGCGGCAGGTTACAGCGGTGATGCACGGGATCTATTGTTCTACGGGTTCAGACTGATCCCTTTTGAAATGGTAGGCGCTACGGTTCCTTTCGGGACGGTGCTGACCCTGCCCGCCACAGGCTCTGAGATGAACAACGGGGCGGTGGTAAGCTACGAACACGGAAAATTCCCAATCAAGAGCGAGTTGACCTTTCCCCGGTTTTCGGTTCTGGATCCTTCGCTTAGCTTTACCCTTCCTGCCATTCAGGTTGCCAATGGCGTGGTAGATGCCTTTGTGCACACCACCGAACAATATCTCACCTTTCCGGTTGATGCCAGGATTCAGGATCGCATGGCGGAAGGAATCCTGCAGACGCTGATCGAGATCGGTGAAATCAATGTGAAGGGAACCGATAACTATGATGCCCGTGCAAATCTGTACTGGAGTGCAACGCTGGCGCTGAACGGGCTGATCGGCACAGGAATTCCCCAGGACTGGGCCACCCACATGATGGGACATGAACTGACGGCCTTGTACGGGATCGACCACGCACAAACCCTGGCCATTATACTTCCAGCCTTGTTGGAAGTCAGGCGTGATAAAAAGCGGGCGAAACTTTTGCAGTATGCCGAAAATGTTTGGCAAATCCGGGATGGCAATGAAGAGGAGAAAATCGACCGGGCCATTCAAAAGACACGTTCCTTTTTTGAAAGCCTTGGTGTCCGGACCCGTCTTTCGCAGTACGGCATCGGGGCTGATCAGGTCGATGTGATCGTCGGACAAATGGAAACACATGGATTGATCGCTCTTTCTGAGACAGGTGACCAGACTCCCGACATCAGCCGCGAAATCCTGAAGAAGGCGCTTTGATAAAGACAAAATGTTCGGATTTGCTGAATAGGGGTTTACCCTGAGCAAATTTCAGGTCAGAACCTTTATTCCAAGAATAGTACATCGGACGATGTCACCAATGATATCATCGACCTTATGAAGGATACCGACAGTTCATCGGAATAAAAATTTTTTGATATATTTTGTTTGTACATAAGTTCAGCTTACTTTTACAGCCTTGATTCTATTTGATGAAACCCTCCTATGCCGGAGTTTCAGAAGTTGCTGTTGCTGAACTGGAACTTTTCCATCTTCCTTTCTTTTAATCCTTTTCATTAAATCTTTATTTCAGGAAATTATGAAACAGTATGTATCATTGATGTTTTTTATCTTCTGGTTTGTCTGCGCCCATGCCCAGGAACAGACCGGAGAAGCGGCGAAGAATAAAAAATTCTTCGCCGGTGTTTCCTATACTTATCTGTCGGCCGACATGAAACTGGCCTCCATGACGCTGCATTCTGTCTGGTTTGGACAGGATCTTGGCGAAACCAAGGTTTCCAGCGAAGAGCTTGATGAACTAAACGATAATTTTAAACGTCATTCGAATATCAATGCTTTGCTGGCTGAATTCGGCTGGCGGATCGTTAACAAGCCGGATGTAAAATGGAACTTTACCGCTTCGATCCTGGCAGGCATCTCGGATAATCTGTCGACCATCGAAAACAAAAACACGGGAACCCAGGAGTTCAAATTCAATTCCGGCCTGTCGAAACCCTGCCTGGGACTTGCATTCGACCTCGGATACCGGATCACATCTCACTGGGGCATTTCCCTGCAGCCAAACATCGTTGGGTCGATGGGGAAGTCGACCTCTGTTAGCGACGCCATCTATCCCGACCCTGTTAATTTCACATCAACCAGGGAGCACAAGTACAGGAATCTGTATGGAAAAGTAAATCTGCTGGCGCGGTTTGTGACAGGCCCCGTCACCATTTACGCCGGTCCCGGCTTCTATGCCTTCTGGTCATGGCACGACTATACCCGGCACTACTATGAAGGTCAGCCGGGCGAGGAGATCATTGAGGAGATTCAGACAGGAGCAGTCACCCGGTCATTATTTGCCGGCGCCATAGGTGCATCATGGGTTATCATCCCACAATTGACCCTCTTTGCCCAATCGGAGATCGGCAACGATCTCTCTGTTACCGGAGGCATTCATTTTAATTTTTAATCCACTCAAATTATAATTCGAGCATCTATGAAAAAGATATTCTGCATTCTCTTCACGCTGATGGCAGCCTGTGCAGGTGCACAATCAACCACAACTTCGACCGATCTGGTCCCCGATTATACCTGGGCCGACGATAACCACCGCGACTGGTGCGACAAGGGAATCGGGACAGCATTCCTGGGCTATAACGGGTATCTCAATGTTTTTAATTACCAGGGTAACGGAACCCGGAAAGGCGGTCATGCCTACATGTACCAGATTAACGAACATTGCACGACAAACCTGGCCGATGTAAACCTCGACGATTATAAGGTAGGCCCGTCGTCGGACCATGACAACCGGATCGAATTCAACTTCCCCGGCGAAGGCAGTTCGTACGACGAGGGCGCCGTTCTCGGCAGGGCATTCACCTTTACGTACGCCGGCACCGCATGGTTTTTCATGCACATCCGGTCGGCCGATCAGGGAGAACATGATCCCGATCCGGCAAACGAAAGCTATGAGTGTTACGCCGAACTGCCCGCTGATGTAAACAAAAAGTGTTTTACTTACTACAGTACCATCAAGCCTGTATCAACAGTACTGAAGCAGGGCGGATTTCAGTTTGACAGTCTGATGTATTTCTTCGCCTGGGATAAATCGACTTCAACGCCGCACTGGGTGATCCAGGAATATTCGTACAGCACGACAACCGGTAAATTCGGAAGGACTGGCAACGATATCGTGCCCACTCTGCCGGCGCAGCTTCCCTATCTGGGCGGCTTGCTGGTCAGAACCGATACCAGCGGGAATAACTATGTCGTGGCCACTTTCTACGATCAGCTTGGGAATGTCCAGTTTGGAAAATTTTTGCCCGGTCTCTCCACCAGCAATAAAAGGACCTTCACCTGGTCGTCGCTTATCGGCAGTGCCACTTCGCCTTTCACCAATACTCCGACGGGTGCATCAGCGCTTTCGGCGGGGACTATCCGTGCCAAACGCGGCGCCAGCGATATGACCAACAAGAGCTCCGGCGACCGGGTGATCCTATGGGGCGAAAGCAAGGACAAATACAGCGATGGCACCTATCATGTCTGGTATATTGAGTACCGGGTTGAGAACGATCAGTTCATTCAGCAGGCTTCGGGAAATATCGCTGTACCCACCAACAACGGGCCGCACCTCGTCTCCAATAATTATCACCTGTACGCCTCCTACCAGTTGTTCCCGAAAGACAACACCACCTACCTCGATGGCGTCGACGGGTTCGATCAATACGTTTGGATCGTTTACCCCGACGAGAACCGCCATTTTCACGGCTGTATGTTTGAATCGGATAAATGGCAGATGCTGGATGAAGAAACAGTCGATAGTCCTGATCTGGATAACGATGATCCGGTCAACGGTTACAAGGGTATCAGCAGTCTGTGGACCCTGAGCGCCATTCTCGATGGTCCGCCTCCCGTATCGATGGACTGGGAAACATGGGACAGGATCTACGTAGTGCCTCATCCTCCTACCGAAATCACGCTTTCATCAGAAAAATCGGTGGGAACCGAATTCATGAATTCCTCCGAAAATGAATGGAGCATTGGCGAAAAAATTAAAATGACCTCCATCCGGGACCATGAATATAAAGGGAACAGCGAATCATTCAAATATTCCGCGGCCTGGGAATCTTCAACGACCACATCAAACGATACCACCGTTACCTATGAGCAACCCATTGAGCTTTACGAAGATTTCCAGGATTATGGAAAGCTTTTATACCTCGTTCCGCAAATGAAACGGTTTTCCTACTCCCTGTATCCCTGGTGGGATTTTAACACGCAGCAGTACCCGATTCCGGGTTCCTTCCAGTATCTTTTTCATACCTATAACATGTTCCCGAAACTGGTGAACAAACCCCTGAACAGTTTCCCTTTCAACGTTGCGGAACCAAACGGGTCGAATCTCAACTCCTGGAAACTCGATGCACGACCCCAGTTGGATTCAGCCATCACGGTGTACGGTCTGCGGTCGTGCCTGCATCTGGCCTGGTATAATGGTAATTGCGGAAATCATGGCGATATTTCCGTTTCACAGGACACGGTGACCGTTAACTCCATGACCAACCACTGGGATTTCGAGGTTGAGGCAGGCGTTGCAACGATCAAGATCCCCAAGGTATGCGAGATGGAAGTCTATTTGTCGACCGGTTACAGTGGTACCCTGAAGAACGAGACCACAACCACAACAAAATACAACCACTGTATTTCGGCATCGATTGTGAACCTATACTCCAGCGCCGAAGGGATCAAGCTGACTTCTCTCAGCATGGATGCGTTCTTCCTGGCGCCGGAGAAACACCACTGGTGGTATCTCGACAGCTGTGCCGGCCAAACCCCGTGGTATCTGGCCTGGGTGGTGAATACTGCCTATCAGTCGCTCGACAACGTTTCACCGGCCGACCAATCTCTTTTTGACACCACGGGCACCATCTTTTCATGGCGGCCGAGCGAAGGAGAACTTTACGATTATGAGCTCTTTATCTCGAAAAACGCCTGGGTTGAGGGATACAATTCTGTTTACCATAAAAAGTTGGGGAAGGCAATGGAGATCAGCGTGAACGACTTCAAGCCGGAACCAGGCGTCACCTATTACTGGTCGGTCAGGGCGTACGATGCAAACCATGAGTTGATCTGGTCGCCCATCTGGAAATTCAGCACGCCCAAAGCGTCCGATGAGCCCGGAACGGAAGTAACCAACGCAATCAAGACGGTGGTCTGTTCCAACCCGGGAACCAAATCACAGGTACGGATTCTTGTCGATCCGCCAGCCGATGGTCCGATCAGTCTGGTCCTGAGGAATCTGGACGGTATCGAAGTTTACCGGCTGACGCTGACGGGAACTAAAAATCAGGTAATCCCCTTCTCATTTACCGGAGCCAGCCTCGAACCTGGACTCTATTTCGCTGAAATCAGCGTAAATGGAGAACGAACGGTAAAAAAGATCGTAATACAGTAGCGACTTCTGGGAAACAAGTATAATATAGAGGTACTTCGGTCGGTAATTTCATGATGTACCTCAAACGGGGAGTGTTCCGGATCCATGTTTCATAACGAAACATCAGCCGATGATGACCGAAGTCATAGTGAGAGAACCCATTACCGGTTTATCGTTGAACAGTCGTACGGAATCATGCCCGTCGCGGAGCGCCAGGGCGTAAAGCAACGGAAGGAAATGTTCGGGCGACGGGATGGCCAATTCGATGGCTTTTCTCAGGGTGGAATAGTGGATGAGGGCATCATGATTCCCATCGAGGATACACTTTTTTATTTGTTCACTGGCCTCGACAGCCCAGTCAAAACCGAATCCGGGCTGATGTATCTTATTCCAGGCTATCAGTTTCAGATTATGGACCATATTGCCGCTGCCAAGGATTAGCACTCCCTTGTTCCTTAGGTTCGACAGTTCTTTAGCCAGTTCATAATGATATTTTACGGATTGGGTATAATCGAGACTAAGCTGGAATACCGGGATGTCGGCAGCGGGATACATCCGGCACAGCACACTCCAGCATCCGTGATCGAGTCCCCAGTCATGATCAGCTCCAACGGCGGTCTTCACAACCATCCTACGGGTTTCATCGGCAAATCCAGGACTTCCAGGCGCGGGATACCTCACTTCAAACAATTCGCGGGGGAATCCCCCGAAGTCGTGAAGGGTTGCCGGTTGCTCCATCGCGGTCACAAAAGTTCCCCTCGTTTCCCAGTGGGCCGAGATACAAAGAATGGCTTTAGGTTTTGGCAGATTTCCGGCCGTCGTAATCCATTCACTGGTAAACTCATTATCTTCGATGGCGTTCATCGGTGATCCATGCCCGACGAACAGCACAGGCATTCTGCTTTCAGGGTTTAAGGAACCAGCAGGGTCGGATATTTTTATTTCATTCATGATCATTCGAAAATTACTGTGGATGGGACTGAATGGGTCAGGTTGGTTACCTGAACCTGTCCGGGATTACCATCCCTGGCGTTTATATCGATTTGAACTTGGGCAACAAGGATTATACTGAAGAGTCTCATTCCGGAACAAAATTACCGCCGCAGCGACTCCTGTGCGTAACAAAAACCGGTAAAAGTGTTGTGAAATCAGGAAATGAGTTTCGCCATTTCTTTTCGGAACTCGGTGGGCGTTTGTCCTGTCTTCTTTTTAAAGACCGAGGTGAAATAGGCTTTTTCGTTGTAACCCAGTTCATATCCGATTTCGGAGACGGTTTTACCGGTATGCATAAGCAGATTTTTCGCCTCGATGAGTTTGCGGGTCTCGATGATCTCGCTGACGCTTTTCTGAAAAACATTCCGGCAGATCAGGTTCAGGTTGCGGGAGGTCATAAACAGTTTGGAAGCATAAAATTCGACCCCTTCCGGCCGGCGATAGTTATCCTCCAATATCTTCAGGAAGTTTTTGAAGGTGATATTCTGCGTATTCCGTGTCACGGTTTCATCGTGAGAACGTTTCCGGCGTTCCGATTCGATCATGGCGAAGAGGGTATTCAGAATGTTTTTGATGACCGGGAAATCGGGGACAGGTTGCTGCATCTCCTCGTACATCATCTGGCAGAGGGCTGCCATGCGGGTAAATGCAGGTCCGGGCTCCAAAGCCATATCGGCATGATCGTGGTAAAAAGAGTAAAGCTGAAATGTGGTCTCAGGAATGAATTCACTCCTGAAGAGCACCACCCAGATATCGCACAAACCTTCCCTGATCATGGGTTTCACCAGGTGGGTCTTGCCCTGGGCGATAAAGCTGATAAAGGGAGCCGGCAGTACTTTCGACCGGAAGTCGATAACATGTTCAATTGCCCCACCCTGTCCGATCATCAGCTCTTCATAGTCGTGTATATGCGGTTCGTTGTTGTTTGAGGAGCGCTCCTGTACCTCCTTACAACCGAACCGCGAAATTTTGAAGAGTTGTTGCATGGGATTACGATTATGGATAGGTTGATATCCTTATGATCCCTGATACCTGTTGCCTGGCAAGCGTCGGGATCAGGCAACAGGCTTTTATCCTCCTGCCTCCCGGAAGTTTGGTGCCGGTTAGCAGTCCTTATAAACAGGGACTATCGACGAAAAAAAATCCCTGTTTATTTACCGATCCTGAAGATCAGTCCCCCGGTGAATCCAAAATCGAAGAGCGTCGAATTGAGATACACGGTGCTTCCTCCACCCCCGGTACCGTAATAAAAGCTGAAACCGCCGCTTTGAACAGGCATCAGAAGCTGGGCCTGTAGCCTGATGCCAATGAATTTGTTGAAATAAATTTTAGCGCCGCCATTTACCCCCATCGCAAAGAACCAGTAGCTGTAATAGGCCGAAGTTTTTGGTGCGAGGTAAAGTCCCCCCAGGCTCATCCCCAAAAAGGGCGAAACCGTGTTACTGACCCGAAAATTCTTTGTGGCGCCTATCATGTAATAGTTCTCACTCAGCGGGACGTCATCATTGGAGTACCCGATCGCCTCCGGGCTTGCCTTGGTATCGATGCGGTTGTACATGAATTCGATATCCACTACGCGGCTCATACTAACGCCAAGAATTCCTCCGTACTGAGCATTCCCGAAAAAGTAAAGACTTCCGTTCGAAGCATTCCACCGGGCGGGAAAAACATAACCACCGAACGGGGTGATTTCGACAGTTTGTGCCTGAGCCAGACACAGCATTGAAAATCCGGTCAAAAGGGTTAAAATGAATCGTTTCATCGTGCCAGTTTTATTTTTTAACGCAAATGTATGGGTTTAATTCCGACCTTTTCGGAAGGTTTTGTAAAAATATTTAAAATTATCGCATAATTGTTGGTATTTAATATTAAGGGATTGTATTTTTGCCGGTAAATATAAAATCTGGTAAGTATCGATGACCAATTCTTCATCATGCGCAGATGCAAGAATTTTCAGCGGATTTCCAATTCAATATTCAAAAACTAACTACATCCCTATGAAAAAGCAGATATACCTGGCGTTGTTGTTTTTGGTTCTGTGCGGGGCAACCCGTGCGCAGAATTTTTATGTCCGTTTAGGTGTAGGAGTATCGGGTGGGATCTCCTCAAACCTCGACCTGCTCTATTCTTATTCAGGCGACGCTTCGCATCGGATGGTGTCGGTGGTTCCGCTGAGTCTGGGCCGTGGATTCACCGGGGTTGCCGCTTTTGGTTACCGGCCATCGAAGTATGTCGCCTTTGAATTGGGGATCAGTCAGTTTTTAGGATTTCCCAAGGAGGCCGATTCGGTAATAAGTATGCCCGGTTCCTGGGCAACGGAGGCCACCGTTACAGGAACCATGCTGGCGCTCAACCCGGCCATCGTGCTGAGTCCCGGATTCCGATATATCAATCCATACGCGCGCATCGGATTCATCCTGGGGATCCGTCCGACCATCAACGCCACCGGCGAATCGTATAATGCGAGCACCTATCCTACCGAGGACTCCAAAGCGATCCGCCACTTTTACGGTGGGGTTGCCGCCGGACTGAATGCTGCGCTGGGAGTTTCCTGGAAAGTAAACAAAACTATCGGACTCTTCGCCGAATTTGCCTTCAGCGCTCTCAATTATTCGCCCAGATACAGCGAGATCACCTATTATGAGTACAATGGGGTCGATCAGCTTTCTTCGCTGACGCTGAAGCAGAAAAAAACAGAGTACTATTCCAACATCGACCCCGATGAAGAGATCCCCGACACCAGTCCCGACAAACAACTCCGTAAAAGTATTCCCTTCAGCAATGCCGGGGCAAACATCGGGATCACCTTCAACTTTTAATTCTAATAGAGTTTCACCATAAACCATTTTAATTTCACAACCTATGAAAACAAAATTTGGACTTTTCATCCTGGGCGCGGGTCTGATCTTTACCCTTGCCTGTTCAAAGTATCCTCCTGCCTCCGAACGGTTGCTTGAGGATCTTGCGGTCATAACGCAATACGATACGAAGACCGATTTCAACATTTACCATACGTTTACCATCGCCACCTCCATCGTTAAGATCACAAACCGCGATACGACGGAATTGACCGATGGCACTGCCACAGCCATTCTCGATCAGATTTCGAAGAACATGGAAGCAAGGGGTTTCGTGAAGGCCATCACCCCGGTGGTTCCCGACTTTGGCATCCAGGTGGTATATTTTCAGAATACGACAGTTTACGCATACTATTACGACTGGTGGGGATATTATCCATTCTGGTATTACTACTATCCCTATTACCCGGTATATTACGGCTCTTACACAACCGGATTGGGGAACATCGAGCTGGTCGATTTAAAGGTGGTGGATACCACCAAGCAACAGCTCTCCCTGAGATGGAATGCCTATATCAGGGGATTACTGACGGGCGATCACACCACTGCCGACATGCTGCACTGTGTGGATCAGGCGTTCGTACAAACGCCCCAGTTAAAAACAACAGCCAATTAATAACCATTAAAGTTCTTTGCCATGAAAAAGTTCATTTCCATTATATTACTGGCATTTATCACCCTGGGAGTTGTCAGGGCGCAGGAAACGTCATCGGTGGGTTTTACCCCCTCCTCCTATTATACCTTCTCCTGGAATACCGCATTCCCCCTGGGAAATTTCCACGACTGGGTAAGCCAGCCCGGACCGGCCGGTTTTGATTTCGGTGGCCGGTACCTGATCCATAACGGGCTGACTGCCGGATTCAACATTGCCTGGCAGCGGGTTGCCAAGATCTACGATGATCAGACGTTTACCATTCCCGACAAAGGAATTGCCATTACCGCGCGGAATTACCGTTTCACCTGGATGGTTCCGTTCCAGGCAGTCATAGCCTATCATTTTGTTCCTCAAAAGATCGTTTCACCGTATGTCGGACTGGGTATTGGCGGCGATTACATGGAGCATCACCTGATGGTTCAGGAATATGATATTTACAAAACCTGCTGGGACTTTTCACTCACTCCCGAAGTCGGTATCCTGGCCCGGTTCGGAACCTTTTCAAACTGGGGAGCCCTGTTGGCCTTTAATTACAAATGGACCACCAACCGCATCGATCTCTATGAAGAGGAGTCGAGGGACCTGCAGATGCTGAATGTTAAAGTCGGAATTGTGCTGATCGTCAGATAAGACTACTGAAATTCAAATTCTGAAGCAGCCGCTCCGAAAATACGGGGCGGCCTTTTTTTTTACGATCCCGGCCTTCCGGAACACTGCTGCTATTGCCGGAATTCTGATTCAGGCCGTAATTGGGGAGGAGTATTCTTGTGATATCAGTTAGTGCAATTCTCATGATTGGATTTATTAAAGGTTAAAACAAGATTGAAACCGGTCTGAAAAAATTTTACTATAGTGACCGGTGACGGATCTCGTCACCAAGTATTTTTTTAACTTGCTGTATTTCTGGAGAATGAATTTTTATTCATCGAATCATTCAGAAAAACTACTGTTAATAAAAAGCAAGTTCCTGCAATTGACTTACTCGTAGCTGTCTGTGACCTTTGGGATAAAAACTGCTATGAAAAAGTATGTTATTCTGACCTTAGTGGGTATTTTCTGCCTAATGATCAATGGACTATTTGGGCAACACCTGACTCCTTTTCCGATTCCGTCTTATAACGTTAACACGAACGGCAATGCAATATTCGAGGAGCAACTGCCAACCACGGTTACAAATACTGAAGCCAAGCGCAGAATGAATGTCATCGTCATTTGCCACCGCTTGACACTTTTTCCTTGTTATATCCAGGTAATGCTTTATAGCCTTGATGGTCTTGATATACTCGGCCCTTACAATCCGGCTTGCGGAGAACTATTGACAGTAGATATTGATGAACGTGAATGGGGTGTATGGGTGCAGACCGATTGTGATGTGGAGGTTAGTGTGTGGGCCAGTGATATCCTGGATGGGGTTCTTTCAAAGAACAATAACGATGAAGCGAATCAGGATGCAGAGAAGGCTCTTGAACCAAAATGAAAAAGGCTATTAGAATGACATAACCTTTCTACTGATCAATGTTTATAAGTCAGGCGCTTTGATCCACATCAATCATTATTAAGGCTTACCGTATAATTGAAAATGCAGCTTTCTTGTATTGGTAATTCCTCTACCATATAAGCTGTTTCAATACCTATCAAATTACAGAAAAATCGTTAAATATTAGATTATGAAAGATAGTGAGTTGCCTCAATCAGAACTGCTGGATAGTGAGGATTTTAGTAACAATTACTCTGCAAGAAATAAAAAAGTCGCCATACAATTAAATGAATATCTCTATTATCATGGCCCCTCTGATGCAAGTCATACTGATCGTCGGCTTATTGGCAGGAGAAAATTGATTGACAAACTTGCTTCTCTTATTTCTTCTTCTGAAGTTGCAACTGGAGTTTATCTCGTAAGTGGCTTCAGGGGCTCAGGGAAAACAAGTATAGTCAATTCGGTGATAAGTAAATTTAATCAGGAAACCAAGTTTCTGAAAGGCAACTACCTTGTGTTGTTCATTATAATTTGTGTATATGTTGTAATCTCTTGCCTTCTTATCAAACATTTAAATGAGTTTTTTTCAAATTCACCGACCAGTTTTACTAATTATTGGATATTCATCATCATTCAGGTTATAAGTATCGTAGGCTTTTATATGTCGTTTCGATTGATCAGCAGAGAAAGATCAAGAAGAAAAATTAAAACCCGATTAACATTTACAGACATTGTAAATCTGTTCATCATAAAGGAGAATGTATTTAAAGAGGAGAAAAATAAGTACGGATATTTAATTTATTTAAATGTTCTGATAGTACCACTGTTTTTTTCATCTCTTATTGTGTTGATTGGTCATAGTTTAGGGTACTATCCTTCAGGTCATATTCATTATATTTTTCTCAATTTCAGTATAGATTTCTTCATTATTTTATTATTGATTAACGTCATTAAAAATGCAATAAAAAAGTATGAAAATGAGGATGGAGGATTATATACAAAATTATTGAAGTTTTTGCGAGACATTGTAAACATGGATCGCTATGTATTTATTTATCTTAACCTGGGCCACAGCAAACTTAGCGAAATAGATATCCTTCGTCTTCTTGCTCGAAATCTTCAAACAAGTCTAAAGCATTATTACCATAAAAAATTTATACTTGCGCGCACAGCATTCAGGATTCTGTATATTTTGGTTATTTACTTCATCACGTATCTTTTTTACTATAATCAGGAGGTTTACAAGGCACACTCAAAATTCAGGACTGCAATTCACTTTAACAAATATTTTCCTTCACAAACCGATTTTTATTTAAAAGCAGACACAACCGGACGTGTGGACGAACTTTACAAGGACTTTAGCAATCGTTCGCATTGTGAACAAACCCTTGGATCAGATCATAATGTACAATCGGAATTTCATAAAAACATAATTGAGAACTCGACAAAATATGGCGTAATTTCAAGTAAAAATAGTTTTGAACATAAAACGGTTGTGGAATATGTTTGCGAAGAAATCAAATCATTATTCTGGACCATACTCGCCTTCACTGATATGTATGTCTATACAATCTATTCAAAAGTCAGACTCATTTTTTTTAATGGTTTTATCTGGGGTTACACTCCCTTTCTCAGCGATATCGGCAAAATCCCCGGACTGGAGCCTGGCTTCAGATTAACAATCATACCGTTTCATCTCGATTATTTCTTTTTTTCTTATTTCCTTTTAACTCTTTTCATTACAAAATTCATCTTTTTAAAAGTCACCTTCAGGGGAAAAACACCAAAAAATATCTTGAAAAATATCAATAGTCTTAATGAGATAATTGTAACAGAAATTACCACTGAAAAGATGGCTTTTGAGAAATCAGCTATTAACTTTTTCTCATTTTTTTCGCCAAAAACCAGAAAACGCGCCATCGCGGATGTCAGAGAAATTGAAAAGGGCCTTATCGATATTTTAGATGATCTTGATCAGGTGCGATTCCCCTATTCTCACCCCAGAACCATCATCGTTCTTGATGAACTTGATAAAATCGAAGCACATACCCCGGGTCCATTTGGAGCTGTTTCGGAGCGAAAAGAGTTGGATCTGAATAATAGTCACTTTATCAAATATCCCAATCCTTCATTTACGATTGATGGTACAAGGGAACGCCAGCAAACCCTACAGGTGCTGTTGTCAAACCTGAAGTATTTTTTAAGTGATGCCAGAGCAAAGTTCATTTTTATTGCCGGACGTGAAATGTTTGACGCCTCTCTGGCAGATATTTCAGACAGGAACTACTTTATGGGAAGCATTTTCCATGATGTGATATACGTTGAATCCTTCCTTTCTGAAGACAAGGAAGAGAATCCATCAGATATAACTTCCATGATTGAAAAATACATTTGTAAGTGTATTATACCGGAAAATTATCTCTACAAAAAACTTGCTGAAAATTTAAAGAAAAAGGAACGGGAGCAAAACTCTATACGAAATGTCGATGCTGAAAAAGAAATGTTGAAAAATTGTTCACTGGAAACCTTCAACCGATACTTAATTGATGAGAAGATTGCAGGCCTCTATGATGATGATCAATTGCCGGTTTATAAGCGTATCCTGAACCGTCAACAACGTGAGAAGATCATCAACCTGCTTCAGAAATTTATTATTTATCTTACCCATGCTTCGAACGGTGCACCCAAAAAGATTACAAACTATTTTGAAAATTTCGTATGTACCACAAAGTTCCCTAAGACTCACAATATCATTTATGTATCAAACAGGGACCTCAATTCTGTGAAGAGCCGCAAAGACATATATCTTGTATTTGATTTCAAACAGCAGTATGAGATAGGTTTGATCAACTATATCACGCTACCAGTGGTACTTTCCATTAACAATCACATAAAAAACTTTGACGACAAAATCCTTGTTTCTGCCACCTACATCTTTGACCATCTGCTCAAATTTCATCATAATGGTTTTTCATGGAGAAATATTGAATATGTTCCCGAGATACTTGAAGTAAACAAAACCCCGGAATTAAGAAGCTTTATAGGCAACATCATAACCTACCTTACGCAAACACACCTTCAGGTTATAATTTCCGGGTTATATATACCAATGCTGAACGGGTTTTCAATTGAATCAACAATGGGTTGTTGATAAAAT
>CAZGIM010000025.1:0-45550 GCA_964525995.1 uncultured Prolixibacteraceae bacterium
GACTTAACACCCTCGCCCCAAGCATCTCACGCTACGAAGCCTCCAAAGCCGACGCACTCCACGTCAGATGCGTGAAAGACTAGAACCGGATAAAATTTACGATTGAACAAGATTTACGATTTACGATTGTAAGTTCGATTTCGGATTTGCAGTTATCATCTTATGGATCAAGGATCAAATCAGGGATTAAGCATTGGCCAGTAGGCAATAGGCAGTATGCAATAGGCAATAGAAATTAGGAATTAGGGGAAAAAATTAAAATTCAAATCACTCATTCACTCATTCGTAAATCGTAAATCTTGTTCAATCGTAAATAGAAAGGGTTTTCAGGCAACCATTTCACCGTTGTTTTGTCCTTCTGATAATGTGTTAGGTCGGAAAAAGTTCGTACTTTTACAACCCCTATCGGTAAATCATCGTATTACATGTGTTGCCTGCCCTAACCAACTATTAAGCATGAGCCTAATCCCATACCCTTGTATAAACACTTCGACGATCAGTGTCGGGTTTTACGTGAAAATGTTGTTTTTGGGCAGACACAACGGTTGATTATCGCGGATAAACGGAATAGCATGTTAACGAATGGTTTCTCGAGGTTTTTACGTATTGCGCTGATTCTTTCTGCATTTACCACCCCGGTGAGGTCACAGATCGTCATTACGGGAAAGACCAGAATCTGCCTGGGGGAATCGACCTCACTGAAAGCTACCACAGTCAGTGGCAGTTATGGAACAACCAATTATATCTTCGAAATTATCGATTACAGCGCCCATCCACCCTTCACAGGAGGTACCGTTATTGATCCCGATTTCACCGGATGTACTGCCAGCGGCCACGATGACTGTTTCGCACCGCCGAATAATTCTACCCCGCCGAACGGTTATCCCATCGGGTTTTCCTTTTGCTTTTTCAACCAGCAATACGACCATTTCTGGGTAGGTTCCAACGGATGGATCGGTTTTTCCAACCCGACCGGACAAAATTGGACCACCTTCACCGCCACCTCTATTCCTAATCTTAATTCAAACGTTCCCAAAAACTGCATCTTTGCACCCTGGCAGGACTGGTATCCTGGAGCTGGAGGGGCTCCCAACAGCGTTTACTATTATAACACCGGCGTTGCACCCGATCGAAAACTGGTAGTCTATTGGCGCGATTGCCCCCTGTTTGGGTGTCAAACCTCCACAGAGGACAGGGGTACCTTCATGATCGTTTTAAATGAACAAAGCAGCATCATTGAAAATTTCATCCAGATAAAACCCAATTGTCCCAGCAGCAATGAAGGTGCAACCCAGGGAGTTCACAACATCGACGGAACCATAGCATACACGGCAACTAACCGGAATCTTGGTGTTTGGACCGCTTCCAGTGAGGGTACCAGGTTCAACCCGAGCGGTGTCAACTGGTATAAGGATGCCCCTCCCCCTGTTGGAACTTTTGTTAGTTATGGTTCCACGCTTGAGGCTTCTCCGGCCACAACTACCGTGTATTACGCGGTGGTTGGCGCCTGCGACGGAACCCTTCAGTCCGGATCGTGTACCGTAACGGTCGATCCGCGGCCTGTTCCGACCATAACTGGTTCTTCAACCGTCTGTCAGAATGATATCAAGACTTACACGACCGAGAATACCGGAACACAGTTTACCTGGACCTATCCCGGCGCTTCACTGGTCGGCGGTGGTGGGTCGGGAGATCCCTGGGTTACGCTGAAATGGGTGACCGCAGGGACCCACTATATATCTGTTAATTACAAAAACTCCTTTGGATGTGTCGCTGTCACTCCAACGACCTTCACGGTTACCGTCACAACCTTTGACTTCCCGGTCATCACTACTCTTTCGGATGAGTATTGTGCCGATGCTGTGGCGACCTTCACGACCCAGCCAGGAAAGACCAATTACTTGTGGGAATATCTGCCATCGGGTGCGACATTGGTCGCCGGCGGCTCAACAACCGATAACTTCCTGTCAGTTAGATGGGCAACGCCGGGAACCAAAACGGTTTCGGTCAATTATACCGATCCCGGCGGATGCATCGGCGATCCCCCAACCGTAAAACAGGTGCTCATCAAGCCGCTTCCTGTTACAAATCCACCCTGGACAAAGAATATTTGTTCCGGACAAAATACCAACATGCCTTTATCTTCCAGTCCGCCCGGCGGTTTGTTTGGCTGGACGACACCAACATGTTCACCAAACATTCAATCCTGCCCCGGCAGCAACAACAATGTCACGGTCATTTCCGATGTGCTGACCCTGACCGATAACCTGCCCGGGACCGTCACCTACCATATTGCCCCCTTCCTGGCAAGTTGTACCGGATCGACTCAGACCATCGTGATCACCGTGAATCCCCTGCCCAATCCTACCATCAGTGATAATAACGGAAATGTACATCAGGCATGTCTGAATTCAACCGTCATCTATTCAACGGAATCGTTGATGACCAATTACCTGTGGACGGTATCACCGGGCGGTTCGATCCTGGGAGGACAGGGTACCGCTTCGTGCACGGTACAGTGGAGCAGTGCCGGATCCCAGTGGGTCGGTGTGGGCTATACCGACGGCAATGGTTGTTCATCCGGGAGTCCCGGAATTTATAACGTAACGGTTTTACCACTTCCGGTTCCTCAGATCAACGGACCGATTACCGTTTGTCCCGGAATCGACGGAAATACCTATACCGCCCTCAACGGAGTAAGCAATTTTGTCTGGTCGGTCTCGTCGGGAGGAACGATCACCGGTGGCGCCGGTACCAGTCAGATCACCGTAATGTTTAATGCCCCGGGGCAGCAATATGTGTATTTGTCATACACCGACGCCAACGGGTGTTCATCAGCCACCCCATCAAGTTATACCATCACGGTGAGCACACCTCAGATCCCGGTCATTTCGCAGGGAACAGGTTCGCTTTGTCCGAACAGCCCTGTGATCTTCACCACTGAGGCCGGGAAAAACGGTTACACCTGGCAAGCCTTACCCGACGGAACCATCACAGGGAACGGATCCAGTTCCATATCTGTTTCCTTTCCGACGTCCGGAGCCAAGACCCTGTCGGTTCATTATACCGACCCCTCCACAAATTGCCAGTCGCTGACATCTACACTGACAGTGACGGTCAACCCATTACCGGTACCCATCATCACAGGCCCTACATCGGTTTGTAAAAACTCGACCAACCGGTATTTCACTGCCTCCGCGATGTCGAACTACCAATGGAGTCTTGATCCATCGGGGTACGGGTCAATCACCCCGGTGCCGGGTTTACCCGACCAGGTAGATGTTACCTGGACCACCTTTGGAAATCCGCAGATCAGTGTCTCTTATACCGATGAACATGGCTGTACTGCACTTAACCCAACAGCAGTAACCGTCGCGGTTCAATCGTTACCTACACCTTCGATCACCAGCGGGCTTGCAGCTGTCTGTGCCGGTCAGACCGTTACCTATACCACCCAGACCGGGGCATCCACGTACAGTTGGGACATTCAGCCTGCCAGTGGCAGAACCATCCTGAACGGTGGCGGCACCGGCGATCCTGTCATCACCATCCGGTGGGACGATCCGAATTCCTACATCATCTCCATCAATTATTCGATCGGTATCGGATGTACGGCACCAAATCCTACCACCTACCCCGTTGCAGTCAACCAAAATCCTTCGCCTCTGATCACCAGCACTACCGGGGGAAATATCTGCGGGTACTCGACCCATACTTACTCCACTGCCGGGGGAACCGGTCATACCTATGCCTGGAGTGTGACCGGCGGAGTCATCACCACGGGAGGAGGCCCGACAAATTCCTTTGCCGGTGTGACCTGGGGAAATGCACTTCCCGTCGGGATCCAACTGGTTGAGACCATCGCCTATCCCGGGGTCTCCTGTTCCAGCCAGGCGCCATCCTTTCCGATCACCATGAAACCCTGGCCCGGCGAGCCCACATCCATATCAGGCCCTTCGGAGGTTTGCAATACCTGGCAGGGACAGGTTTATTCGGTTCCACCGGTTACAAATGCCAACCAATACAACTGGAGTTATTCCGGATCCGGAATTACCATCTTCAATAACGGGAATACAATCACGATCGACTTTTCATCAACGGCCACTTCCGGGGTTCTCATAGTAAAGGGAGTGAATGATTGCGGCGAGGGGCCGGCTTCTCCCTCTTTCCCGATCACAGTAAACACGCAACCCATCGTAAACCTTACCGCCTGCAACGATCCGGTCACAACAAAAAATGCAAAACCCTTCCTTCTGAAGGGAGGAACTCCCCTCGGAGCGGGCGGAGTGTACAGGATCGATAACATGACTGCTCCACCTGTTACCGGTAATATCTTTAATCCTGCCGATCCGGGAATCACTGTCGGCCAACATACTATCTTTTTTTCTTATACCAACATCCACAATTGTGTCGCCACTGCCCAGCAAACCATTTCGGTTCTGGCTTCAAACGCCTCTTTCCAATGTGGTACAGCATTTACCGATCCCCGCGACGGGCAAATATACTCCACCACCCAGATCGGCGCTCAATGCTGGCTGAAAGAGAATCTGAGATATGGCAACAATACCGCATTCATCCAACCACAGTTCGATAACTGTGTTTGGGAACGCTATTGTATCAGCTCTGACCCCGATTGTTCCCAGTATGGAGGACTCTACCAATGGGATGAAATCATGCACTATGTTTCGGCCGATCGCGCCCAGGGATTCTGTCCGCCAGGCTGGCATATCCCCAATGGAACGGAATGGAACACGCTGATCGACAACATTTCACTGGGGGCTGGCAGCGGCGTAGCCGGTTCCTACCTGAGAGATCATGGCACCCTTGGGCAGTTCCAGGCATATCCTGCCGGAATATTTTACCGGAACAATCCCGAATCCTTTACAACCGGTGAGGTCCGGGTCTCTTTGTTCTGGACCACATCATCGCAATCAACGGATAAGGCCGTTGCACGCGGAATCAATTCGATCTCGCCCAGCGTTTCGTTTTACAACGCATCCAAAGCCGACGCTTATCCGGTCAGATGTCTGAAAGATTGAAAATGTAACAGGAATTAGCAAATTTGGATTATCAACCGACTTGTAATTTAAGGAGGGATTAAAATTTTCATCTGCCATAACCAACTGCCTTCATTTTTTCTATATATCTTTGTATAATTCATATTTTTATGAAATATTGGATGTCGGCAACATTACATAGCAAGATCGTCCTTTTTTCTCTTCTGATCATGCTCGGGATATCCTCCGCAAGCAAGGCCCAGGTAATTGTTACGCCCGGCTCTACCATCCCGATGACGCCGACTGAATTCATCCAGAATTACCTGGTTGGCGCGGGCGTGACCGTGACCAATGCCACTTTCAACGGATCAAGCGAAATGCTGAGTTTAATGGGTACGCGCGTTTGCGATCTGGAAACCGTGAACATTGCCGACCAGATCGGAATCTTCACGGCTTCCGGTGAGGCTTTCGGACAACTTAAACTAGCGGGAGGCATTATTCTTTCTGCAGGTAAAGTCCAAGATGCGGATTTAAGAAACGTTCCAAACGCTCATGCAAGCACCGCCATGTGCTCTGGCTCAGATCCAGACCTTACAATCCTTGGAGGCGCCACCTCACAGGATCAGGCAATCCTTGAATTTGATTTCATTCCCCAAACCGATAATCTTTCCTTCAGGTACACCTTTGGCTCGGAAGAATTCGATGATTATTGCGGCGCCACGGTCAATGATGCTTTCGGATTTTTTCTGAGTTCCAGTGATATCAGCGGAGGGATGGGTTATACGAACGACGCCGTGAATATTGCCTTGTTGCCCAATTCGATGTCGCCGGTGACCATCAATAACATTTGTGCCAAAGACGAACATGTCCTTCTGGGAGATTATTCGTGGTGGAATGGCGACGGGAAAGAGGTTCCGCCCTATGTGCAAGGGAACGGAACGATATTCACTTACGACCGGTTTACCTACGTTTTTACGGCAAGTTTTAATGTGAATTGCGGACAGCTTTACCATATCAAAATTGCCATTTCCGATATTTCGGATAAAGTTTTTGATTCCGGCATTTTTCTTGAACAAAACAGTTTTTCAAGTACCAGCACCACTCCAAGTACCACCTTTTCGAATCCCGAAACCGGCGAACTGCTTGTTCCCGGGTGCAGCACGACCGATCTTGTTTATACCATTCCGGAACCTAAAACCGAGATGGTGACGGTCGATCTCACCATCGACCCATCGGGAACAGCTACGCAGGCCGATATTATACCCAATCCATTCCCTGCACACCTATACATCCCGGCCGGAATGACCCAGACGCCTGCCATTCACATTGTGGCATTACCGGCCGCCTTCCCCGGGCCCGACAAAACCTTGATCATCAGGGCAACGGTAACCAACTGCGCTGTTGCGAATGTTGCCACCAGCACTTTTACCATCAAATACAACGATGCTTTGAGCATCACCGCACCACCCGTTACAATCTGCTCTGGGGGTACTGCAACCCTTACGGCTACTGCTTCAGGGGGCCAGGTTTTTATTCCCTCAAACTCCTACCATTATCTTTGGAATACCGGTTCAACCTCTCCTACCATTACCGTTAACCCTGGCCCCGGACAGAACCCCTATACCGTATCGGTAACAGATGCCTGTGGGGCGTCGGTCACTGTGACCACCTGGGTCCAGGTAGGTACCACACCCGGACCGGCCGGTGCCATCGCCGGGCCGATTACAATTTGCACCCCCGCCAACGGCATCATCTTCACTATTCCGGAGATTCCCGGCGCCGAAGATTACATCTGGACACTGCCACCCGGCGCTGTGATTACTGCAGGAGAACATTCACATTCAATCACCGTCGATTTCCCGGTATCAGCCGTTTCAGGAAACCTTAGCGTTTACGGGCATAGTGTCTATTGTGGCGATGGAACGCCGACCACCCTGGCGCTCGACATTCACCCTAAGGCACAGGCTTCAGGTCCCATAACCGGACCGGGCACCATCTGTCAGGGCGTTACTGCCGTATCCTATTCCATTCAACCACTGAACTATACGACACAATACAACTGGTCGGTTCCTCCGGGTGTTGTCATCACAGGCGGAAATGGCACCAACCAGATCACCTGTCTGATTTCTCCTTCTGCTGTTTCAGGAATAGTGACCGTAAATGGTTTCAATCCCGAATGCCTGTCGGGATCGCCCGCCACTCTAACCGTCACCATCAATCCGACACCCGGAGCCGCCGGCATGATAACCAGTCCTTTGGGTGCCGTGGTGTGTCAACGTCAGGATGGAGTCAGTTATTCTATAGATCCGATCATCCATGCCGAAAATTATATTTGGACCTATTCCGGCACGGGTGTGACGCTGCATAATAATGGCCCGGATCTGCTGATTGACTTTTCAGCTACGGCAACCTCTGGAATCCTTACAGTTACCGGCAACAACAACTGTGGAAATGGTTCTCTTTCTCCTTCCTTCAGTATCACGGTACGACCCAAACCTGTAGTCGGATTTCAAGCCTGTTTCCCTCTGATAACGACGAAAAACGGGCGTCCAATCCTTCTTACCGGAGGTACGCCGCTGGGTTCCGGTGGTGAATACTCCGGTACCGGTGTAATGATGGCATCACCCGGAGTTTATCTGTTCGATCCTTCAAGCAGCCTGATCACAGGCGGGACAGCCTCCAATCCTTCCGAATATTTTGTTAATTACAAATATACCAACGCCCAGGGCTGCTTTGATGAACAAAGCCTCACTATTTCCGTCTACCCCTCCAATGCCACGGAATCCTGTCCGGGGACCCTGACCGATCACCGCGACGGACAGACTTACGCGACTTTTTTAGCCGGAAATGGTTCCGGCGCCCGATGCTGGATGGCCGTCAACCTGAACTACGGTGAGTTTTCAAGTTATTATCAATCCCAGTATGACAATTGTACTGCCGAAAAATATTGTAAGGATAATACAGAAGCTAACTGTAGCCAATCGGGCGGATATTACCAATGGCCTGAACTCATGCTGTACCAGGACAACGCCCTGTACCAGGACCTTTGTCCTCCGGGCTGGCACGTTCCATCAGCAGCAGAATGGGAATCGCTGATTACATTTTATTCCGGCAGTGGAATGGCCGGTACTCCCATGAAAGATCTACACCCGGTAACCGGATTCCATGGATTGCTCGAAGGAATTCTCTATCAAAACCAAAAATGGTCGTTTGGCTCCGAATTACCAACGGGTTCTCTCTTCTGGACATCCTCTGCCCTGTCGCCGGTAACAGCCGTTGCCCGGGGAGTAAATTATTTCAACCTGAGCGTTTCGTACTACCCTTCCAGCAAAGTCCACGCTTTCCCGGTAAGGTGCGTACGTAATTAATGAGAATTTTCACCGTTTATCAAATAATGGTAAGCAACAGGCCGTGAAGATTTTACTCATTGAAGACGAAAAAGAATTGGCGGAGTCAATCCTTGCCTACGCGAAAAAAGAAAATTATATCTGCGAAGCAGTCTGGACATTTGAAGAAGCCATTGAGAAAATAAATCTATATCAGTATGATTGCATCGTAGTTGATATTACCTTACCCGACGGAAGCGGACTTCAGGTAATCCGCGAATTGAAAAGAAACAAATCGGATACCGGCATTATCATAATCTCGGCAAAGAATTCCCTGGAGGATAAATTGATCGGTCTCGATATCGGCGCCGATGATTACCTCACCAAACCATTTCATCTCCCTGAGCTTAATGCCAGGATTAAATCAATCATTCGGCGCCGGAATTTCAGCGGTTCCAATGAGATCTCATTCGGCGAGATCAGGGTATTGGCTGACAATCCGGAGATATATGTCAACAATGCTCCGGTAATTCTTACGAAAAAAGAATATGAACTCCTGATATATTTTCTGTCGAACAGAGAACGGGTGCTCACAAAGGAATCCATCGCCGAACACCTTTGGGGAGACGAAATGGACTTGGCCGACTCCTTTGATTTTATCTATACGCATATCAAAAACCTTCGAAAAAAGATCATGGAATCTGGCGGACAGGATTACATTCAGAATGTTTACGGTATGGGATATAAATTCACCGCACCCTGAAAACCGGGGCTATGAAACTTCTGACAAAAACATCACGCTATTACCTGATTGCATCAGTCGCAATATTCATGATCAGCGGATTGATTGTCAGCCACCTGCTTCATCATATCTTTTACAGCCAGATCGACGAGACCCTGAATGAAGAAAAATTACTGGTAGAAGAGACCATCAACTATTCTGACAGTGTACCCGATTTTAGTCCGGTTTTTGGTCACATGATCGAAGTAACCATTTTGAACCATCCCCATAAAAAAAATGAAATCATTCATGATACGGTTATGTACGACAGCCGGATTGGTTCTTTTATATCATACCGCCATCTGTCAATCGAAAATACCTCCATCAGAAATCAGGGGTATATAATCAATATTTATAAACCTCTGCAGGAATCAGAATCCCTCATTGCCGAAATACTTTTTGCCATATTAGCCGTTTTTATCAGCCTGATGGTAGTCTTTGGCCTGGTCAACTACTTTATTGCCCGAAGAGTGTGGATCCCTTTCTACCGGATACTGCATAACCTGAGCGAATATAACATACTCGAAGAAAAACCGCTTAAACCCATCAACAGTGATATCCATGAATTTGTCCTGCTGAACCAGGCCCTTCAGAAAATGTCCAATAAAATAAGACAGGATTATTTCAATCTTAAAGAATTCAACGAAAATGCAGCCCATGAACTGCAAACACCCTTGGCAATCATTAAAACGAAGATGGACCTCCTGATCCAGAACGAAAGCCTTACACAGGAACAATTGCATTTAATTGGTTCTGTTTATGATGCCACGTCGAAGATGGCAAAGCTCAACCAAGGGTTGCTTCTGATTTCGAAAATCGGGAACAACCAGTTTACGGAAATTGAGGAAAATGACCTGATCCGGCTGATCGACCGAACTCTTTCCAATTTCGGTGAGATGATCGAGTACCGCAAGTTAACCGTTAACAGGCACTTTGAAACTCCGGTCGTCATCAGGTTAAACAGGATCCTTGCCGAAATTCTCATCACAAACCTGATTTCGAATGCCATTAAACATAATTATGAATCCGGACATATCGACATAGTTGCCAATTCCAAGATGTTACGGATATCAAACAGTGGTCAATCCATGACGGTTAATCCTTCCGAGTTGTTTGAAAGGTTCAGGAAGTCTGGGTCCAGAAACAATGACTCCATCGGCCTTGGACTTTCCATTGTAAAAAAGATCACCGATCTATATCAATTCCGAATCGAATATCTTTACGATCACGAACTGCATACTATTCAGATTCTCTTTGAGTAAAATCTCCCATTTATAACCGTGCCAGGAACAGACGATGGACCAGTAACGTTAACCATTTAGATCCCGATGCACGGTGCCGGACAATTTCCTGCCGACATTTTTTCGTCTAAAACCACGATTCTTCAGAATTCCCACAGAATCATCATACAATTTTGCATCAGCTTTTTCCAAAACCATGAAAAAATTGCTGATTCTAATCACCATCTTGCTTATCGTAATCAGGTTATCCGCACAGACCAATACTGAAATAAAAAATTCAGATCTACAGAAACCCATTACCGAGTATTTGGCGAAGAATTTTCCGGGATATAACATCGATCATGCCTTTAAAACAGATTCCAAAGGGAATATCATGTACGCCGTTTGCCTTACCAAAGCATCCTATCACTATAAAGTCACTTTCGATAAAGATGGAAAATTCCTTAGGAATCATCCCTGTTCATGTGATTGTTGTAAAGATAAACTCAAGAAATAGCTTTTAAGTCAACAAATGTTTCACAATTAAAAAATGATGAAAAAATGAAAAAAGTAATGTTAATCGCATTGGTCGGGTTATTTTCAATGACCCTGTATGCCCAGAATCAGGAAAAAACAAAACCTGTTGAAAAGAAAAAGGAACCGGCAAAAACTGAAATGTCAAAGCCATCACAGCCTGCAAAAGAAACGACAAAACTCTCCAAGGAATCAGCAAAACCTGTGAAGGAAGCTACCAAGCCTGTTGAAAAAAAGGATGAGACTAAACCCAAGAAATAAACCTTAATCCTAATCATGAAAGCCTGACTCGAAAGATCAGGCTTTTTTTTACTTTTGCTGGAAATTATAACGAACTAACATTCAATGAAATTACAAGTATGAAAAAATGATTTTGTTTCTGATGGCTGGCCAGGAGCCCAAAACCAAAGCCGATCCCAGCGCAAAACTGCCGGTAAACACCGAGACAAAACCGGCAACCAAACCGCCTGCCAAGTCCGACGCTGAAAGGGCCCCGGCAAAACCCGCCAATAGTGATGAAGTCCCTAAAAAATAACCCGACAGCCATAAAATCCCATGAAGATTCCCCTGTGCCTGATAATCAGCGGCGCCCTTCTCACAGCTGCAGTGTCCTGCAAAAAGACCCTGACTGTGGATGAGGTTCTTGCCTCCCATCATGGAGGAATGACCAGCCACCACAACGGATTGGTCTGCATCCAGTGTCATACCAATGGATCCGAGGCCCCTGCATGGGCAGTGGCCGGATCCGTTTATAAAAAAAACAGTGATTCAATTAGTTCCGACGGAACTATATTTCTCTATTCAGGTCCGGGCGGGTCCGCTTATCTTATTGGGACTATTGAAGTGGATGAAAAAGGGAATTTTTTCACCTCGGCATCATTGATGCCTGCCGGGGGAGCCTATCCGCAGATTAAGGGGAAGTCGGGTGACATTCAAAATATGCTCACCACGACCAATTCGGGGAACTGCAACCAGTGTCATGGCAACACTGCACCCCGGATCTGGGTGAACTGACGGTTACGCGGAGATCTTCTCCAACACCTTTTTCAACAGCGTTTCCTCGCGCTCTTTTGCGTGGTTCACCAATGCATCGGCCTCTTTCAGCAGGGCGATCAGATAATCTTTATCCTTGAATCCCGCGCCGTTGACCTTTACATTCAGGTAAGCCCCGATCACGGCCGAACGGACACAAAGTGCACCCACGCCGGCATCTGTGACTGAATTGGGATTCCCCGTATCAACCATTGCTTCAATAATATCAAAGCATTCGAGGGCCTTCTTCATCGTACGGAACGGAACTTCAATGGCGTAGCGGGTGGCATCCTGAATAGCCCGGGAGCGCACAGCCTTTTCTTCATCCGATCCTTTTGGCAACCCAAAGGCATCCATAATCCGGTTGAAGGCGCGGGTATCTTCATCGACCAGGTAAAGCAGCTCATCTTTCAGACGCTGCCCCTTTTCAGCCCAGTTGGAGAACTCCTCCCATCGTTCATCCCATCCCGCTTTATGCGATGAAAGGTTGGCGACCATGGTTCCCAGCGATACTCCCAGGGCGCCGATATAGGCCGAAACGGAACCGCCGCCGGGAGCGGGCGATTCGGAAGCAGTTTCATCGGCAAATCCTTCGGCTGTCAAAGAGATCAACCTCTTTTCATGGGGATCTTCCAGAAGATACTCAATGACCTTTTCACGGGGATTGAAAGGTTTCAGGTCATCAAGACCGAGAGATTTCACGGCAATTTTGATCAGTTCCGCTTCCGATACTCCCACTGAGCGCTGCTGTTTGCGCAGAAAGTATGTGCCGGCATCGAGGAGGGCTTTCTTAGGGATCAGACCAACCAACTCCGAACCCGAAACGCGCATTCCCCGTTCCGTCGCCTTTTGGCACGAGACCTCAAAAGCTTCATGAACAGAGGTAATGCTGATATTGGTCAGGTTAATTGAGACCTGGGCGATACCGTACTCCTCAATATACCATCCGATCGCCTTACAGGCTTTCAGAACACCCGGGATCCAGATTTCATTACCGTTTTCATCCTTTTTTATTTTTCCCGTAATCGGATTACCCACCCGTACCGGGCGCCCTTTCTCACGGATATCAAACGCAACGGCATTGGCCCTGCGGGTCGAAGTAGTATTCAGGTTAATATTATAGGCTACCAGGAAATCACGTGCCCCAATGGCAATGGCGCCGGTTCGCGGATTGAAACGGGCAGGACCAAAATCGGGTTTCCAGCGAGGATCCTCTAACTTTTTAGGCAATCCCTCATACTCGCCTGCCCTGCAATTTGCCAGGTTACGGCGCTCTTCGGTAAATGCGGCCGACTCATAACAATACACCGGAATCTCCAGTTCCTTGCCAACCCGTTCGGCCAGCCTGCGTGCATAAACAGCAGTCTCCTCCATTGTGATCCCGGCAACAGGTACCAGCGGACAAACATCGGTGCCGCCAAACCGCGGATGTGCTCCCTGATGCCTGCTCATATCGATCACCTCCGATGCCTTCTTGATCGCCTGAAATGCAGCCTCCAAAACAGCTTCCGGAGTCCCGACAAAAGTCACCACCGTGCGGTTGGTCGCCTTTCCCGGATCCACATCTAACAACCTGACTCCTTCAATTTTTTCAATTTCATCGGTTATCGTACGGATAACGGTCATGTCACGCCCCTCAGAAAAATTCGGGACACATTCAATAAGCTGCTTCATTGGTAAATAATTTGTTTTTAAGGGTCACCTGAAATATCCAGAAAGTGTTTCTCACAAGCGATAGGCGCCTTGACTGTCGTGGATGTTTCATGCGGACCGGGGATGGTTGATTGGTTTTTCAGCGTGCAAAATTATAAAACTTTTGCAGTTGAACTTTCCGGAGGGCATCAGTTTATTTTTCAGTACAGTTCCGAAAAAGAGATCAATTCCTTATTTTTGTTAGCTCATTCACCAAACATTTTGACCATGAAAAAAATCATCTGGGCGCTCATGCCCCTTACGTTACTTTTCAGCCAGTGTAAACAGGAATCGACCGGAACCGATAAAGCAACTTCACACTTCATTCAAAAGGCATCCATCGATACCGTCATGAAAAAGCTGGTAGCACAATATGGAGAATCCGACAAAGCCCGTATGGAAAAAGGGGTCAACCAGATCGCGACTCTTTGGGAAAAGAGCGACGGAACAGATAAAGATTTTGAGGCATTTTGTCTGCAGCATTTTGTACAGGATCCGGCTAAGCTGGAACTGTTGTTCAACCGTCTTACAGCAAATTTCGAATCCATTTTCGGTCATTTCAACATGATCAGCCTTGATCTGAAACGGGGAATGCACCTGGATATAGGACCGATGCTCGAGATCGACCAGATGTTTGCGGCCTATGAGCCCGGATCACACTTTAACGATGATTTCTTCGCCAACAAACTCGCCTTTGTAACGGCCCTTAACTTTCCGTCCTATACCCTGAAGGAGAAGGCCGGGTTGGGCGCCAGCTGGACCCGCCAGCAATGGGCTGCCGCAAGGATGGGCGACTTCTTCACTTCGCGGGTGCCTGCCGATGTGAATGTTAAAATTTCCGAATCTCTCACAGCAGCCGATAACTATATTTCAAACTACAATATTTACATGGGAAGCCTCCTCGACGATCAGGGAAAGACTCATTTTACGCCCGATATGAAGCTGATCTCCCATTGGAACCTGCGCGATGAGCTTAAAGCCAACTATAACAAAGGTGACGAAGGACTTCTCAAGCAAAAGATGATCTACCAGGTCATGCTGCATATTGTCAATCAGGACATTCCCGACAGTGTGATCGACAATCCGAAATTGCAATGGAATCCCATGTCGAACAAGGTTTTCCGCGACGGGAAGGAGATCGCTTGCGATCCGGAACCCAACACCCGTTATGAGCATCTCTTGAATAATTTCAAGGCCATGAAAGCCATGGATCCCTATACCCCGATGTACCCGAACTTCATCATGCGCGCTTTCGACGGAGGTATGGAGATCCCCCAGGAAGAGGTCGAAAAACTGTTTACTGAATTCTGCTCTTCGCCCGAGGTTAAAAAGGTAGCTGAACTCATCAGCAAAAGACTCCAGCGACCGCTTCAGCCCTTCGATATCTGGTATGACGGATTCAAAGCGCGTAGCAGTATGAACATGGAGTTGCTGGATAAGACCACCCGCGCTAAATATCCCGATACCCGTGCTTTTGAAGCCGATATCCCCAATATGCTGATTAAACTCGGATTCAAGCCCGACAAGGCAAAAGAGATTGCAAGCCATATCACCGTTGATCCTGCCCGGGGCAGCGGTCATGCCTGGGGCGCCCAGATGAAAGGTGACAAAGCCCACCTGCGTACACGAATCGGCGCCGGAGGCATGGATTATAAAGGATACAACATTGCCATTCATGAGATGGGACACAATGTGGAACAAACCATCTCCCTCTATTTTGTTGATAACTACCTGATGCAAGGGGTTCCAAACACCGCGTTCACTGAAGCGCTGGCCTTTACCTTCCAGCAACGCGATCTGGAACTTTTGGGCATTAAAAATAACGATCCCGCCAAGGAAGCTCTGTCGGCGCTTGACAATTTCTGGGGAAGCTATGAGATCATGGGAGTATCGCTGCTCGATATGAGCGTCTGGAAATGGATGTATGAACATCCGGATGCCACTAAGGACCAGCTGAAAGAGACAGTGGTGAAAAATGCCATGGAAATCTGGAACCGCTATTATGCCCCAGTCTTCGGAGTCAGCGACAGCCCGGTATTAGCAATCTATTCCCACATGATCGACAACCCGCTGTATCTTTCGAATTATCCGGTAGGACACCTGATCGATTTTCAATTGGCAGGATACCTGAAAGGAAAGAATTTTGCCGACGAGGTGATCCGGATCTATTCGGCCGGAAGGCTGATTCCGCAGTTGTGGATGAAAAATGCAGTCGGGTCCGAGATTTCGATCCAGCCGATGATTGAAGCCACCCGCCAGGCCCTGAATAATTCTCTGATCCGGTAGGATCGCGGGGAATCCAATGCTTCCTACACCGATATCTTCAGTCCGGGGAGTAATTCATACCCATCACCCTGGATGGGGTATGAATTACCCTCCGTGCAATAAATTCCTCCTTCCTGATAAATATGTAGTAATTTATACTATATGCCCTGTGATTTTTGTTATCTTTGTCAAAAATTAACCCATTATTCCATATACCATGAAAAAGATACTGTTTACCCTGCTCCTCACCATGCCTGTTCTGCTCATTGCACAGAACTACAACAACATCTGTTCATCCGGACCGACCTTTTTCAAGAAAAGTAACACGACCCTTGTAAAGGCGTTCAAAGCAACCAGTTTCTCCATCCCGGCTGTCGGCGATACCATCTTCAACACCTTCCTCGCTATTCGCGATACCGCAGCCGAATGTATGGATACTACCAAAGGTTCCATTTTTGGGAAAAAAATATACGCTGCCCAGGACGGAATCTTTTATTTCTTCAATAAAGTGAATGATACTGTTTACCTCCGAACTAAAGCACAGCTTAACGAAACCTGGAAGATGGTGAACATCTCGACCACCACCTTTCTGGAGGCAAAAGTGGTCTCCGTTGGTTCCGACAGCGTAATCAATGTGATCGACGAGGTTAAAAAAGTCGAAATCACAGCAAAGCGTAACGATGGTTCCGTGCTGTCCAGTCCATGGAATGGCAAATATTTCAAGATGAGCAAAAAATACGGACTGGCCGAAACTTTCGATATGGTCAATGTTCCGTACGATACCACCAAGTACATCCTCGTCGGGAAAATCAAACCGGTTATCGGAATCCAGGACTTCGGGTGGAAAGATGTTTACAATTTCAGCATCGGCGATCAGTTTCATTATAGCGGATACCTGAACTCCGTGACCTCCGGCCAGAATACGACCTGGAAAGAGATCCAGACGGTATTCAGCAAAACGACTTATGGCAGCAACAACGACTCGGTTCTGTACCGGATCGATCGCTGTAAAAGTACCCTGACCCAGCCCGGTAACAACCATGTCTATATCCATGATACCCTCAATGTGAAGTACCGGTTTGCCATCATGGCCAACGACTCTACTATCTGGAGGTACTCCGACCAGTTCGTCCGGCAGAACATTAATGCATCCCAGTACGACCGTTACATGAAAACCTATAATAACCGGGTTACCAAAAGAGTTGCCGACGACAAGTACCGTTTCATCAACAACTGCTTCACCATTCCGTTCGGAGGAGGAAGCCTGACCCTCGGATATACCGAAGGACTCGGACTTTCGGAGTATTTCAGTTACGACAGTGAATCGAATGAGTACAACAAACTGGTTTATTTTAAGAAAGGCTCTGAATCGTGGGGCGTGCCGGTCGGATACGAATGTACGCCTTATCTCAGCACCAACGAACTGCCGCAACTGATAACACCTCAGGTCCGCCTGGTTCCTAATCCCATGAAAACCAGTACCGAGATCATGATTGAGGGCGTGAGCAACACCGATGGCCTCCAATTTACCCTTTTCAACGCGGTCGGTAAAAAAGTGTACCAATCTGCCATCACATCCAATCCGATGACCCTTCAGAAGCGTGATCTTCCTTCGGGACTTTATATCTGGGTGATCGACGGAAAATCGATCAATCTCAAGGGAAAACTCGTGATCGAATAATTAATTCACTCATTCACTCATTCACTCATTAAAACGACCCTCCCGTTAAGTATAACGGTCGCTACCTTATTGCTTCCGAAAGCATAAGGCATAAACGAGTAGGTTGGGATGGGAACCGTAATGAACAGGTTGGCCTTCTTTCCGCGGGCAATGCTTCCATAGTCGCGGTTCAGTCCCATGGCATATGCTCCGTTGATGGTAACCGCATGGATCGCCTCTTCGGGAAGCATCTTGTATTTTATGCACGCCATCGATAGGATAAACTGCATGTTTCCTGATGGGGATGATCCCGGGTTGAAATCGCTTGCCATCGCCACCGGTAATCCTGCGTTGATCATCCCGCGAACCGGGGCATAGACCATATCGAGAAAAAAAGCGGCGCCCGGCAGCACCGTTGGCATGGTGCCGGAGTCCTTCAAACAATTGATTTCATCCGTTCCGGTATATTCAAGATGATCGACTGACAAGGCATGATATTTCACCCCGACTTGAATACCCCCGGAGTAATCGAGTTCGTTGGCATGGATCTTCGGCCGTAACCCATGAGCGATTCCGGCTTCGAGCATGCGGGAGGTCTCCTCGACTGTGAAAAACCCGCGATCACAAAAAACATCGATGAACGAAGCCAGCTTCTCCCCGGCAACCCTCGGGATCATCTCGCTGATAACCAGATCGACAAATTCGCTCTGTCGGCCCTTGTATCCGGCAGGCACTGCATGCGCGCCTAAAAAAGTCGGCACCAGGGTCAACGGAGTCAGATCCTGCAGCCGCCTTATCACCCGCAACATCTTGATCTCATCATCGGTGTTTAATCCATAGCCGCTCTTGATCTCGACGGCGCCGGTGCCATAACGCATGATCTCGTTGAGACGGGGTAACGCCTGTTCGATCAGCTCCTCTTCCGTTGCTTCATGCAGGCGTTTGGCCGAGTTGAGAATCCCGCCGCCCCTGCGGGCAATTTCCTCATACGAAAGCCCTCTGATCTTGTCGATGTACTCGATCTCTCGGCTGCCGGCATAAACCAGGTGGGTATGGCTGTCGCAGAAGCTGGGAAACACCATCCGGCCGGAAGCATCAATGACTTCGATGCTATCGGGCTGGTTACCATCCGATTTACCCGTGATCCTATCAAAAAATCCGGAGGTATCACGCTTCACCTCGTCAACCGGTACCTCCCTGCCCTGCGGCATCTTTCCGAAATCGCTGATCCGGTCACCTTCGACAAATAACCAGGCGCAGCGAATCGTGTTCAATTGCGACATTGCCTTACCTGCGACCATCTCCCGCGACTGCTCTTCAACCTGGATCAGTTCCTTGATATTAATAATCAATATAGCCATAAAACCAATTTGAAATCACGAAAATAACCAAAAATCGAACAAATCTGAACATTTATAACCAGCGGCTTTTGAATCATATCAACGGATTTTATATCTTTGTACCAACATTATAAATCCTACTCTTCCGGATCATCTTCCAAATCACAAATAAATCACGGCCCCTGGCTTAAAACAAAGAACACCCATCATGAAAAAAATCATCTTTTCCCTGAGTATCCTGGCTTTCCTGGCCGGGAACACTCTTTATGCAAAAATCGTCGAAATCGAGGAAGCAAGAGTGGCGGCAAAAAACTACTATTTTGAAAGACTGACCAACAACCTGCACAGGCAGATCAACTACGCGGATTTGGTCATCGGGCAGGAATTCATTGAACAGTCGCAAGGAGTTCCGGTTTACTACATTTTCAACTTTTCCGGATTTGGTTATCTGATACTCTCTGCCGACGATGCCTGCCGGCCCGTGTTGGCTTATTCATTCGAATCATCCTGGTCGCCTGAGAATTTACCTGAAAGCGTGACCGATTGGCTTTATAATTACCAGTACGAAATCAACGACGTCAGGACCAGAAACCTTCAACCCGACGCGTCAATCCGTCAGGAATGGAGCCGGTTGCGAGTCACCGACCCATCACTGCTCGATAATACCCTGGTCACCACCGATGTGGAACCGCTTATTACCAGTCTTTGGAATCAGGATTTTCCTTACAATGGTATGTGTCCTAAGGATGCAGCCAGCACCGGCAGCTATTATGGCCGTGTTCCTGTCGGCTGCATCGCTACCTCGATGAGCCAGATCATGCATTACTGGAGATATCCTGCTACCGGTGTGGGATCTCACTGCATTTCTCCGCTACAACCAGTTTACGGATCTCAATGTGCCGATTTTTCGGCCAGTACGTATGACTGGAACGGTATGCCCGATCAAACCATCCTCGAATCGGATGTCCTCGCCCTGCTATCGTGGCATTGCGCCATAGGGGTTGATATGCAATTCCACCCGGATGGATCAGGTTCCACCTCGTCGAAGACAGCTCATGCCCTGAAAGCCTATTTTAAATATGCCTCTACCACCATCAAGTACAACCGTTATCCAAATTACGATTCCTGGGTTACCCTCCTCAAAGAGGATGTGGATGCCGGTAAGCCCATTCAATATACAGGAGATGACAATTCATCGGGGCATGCCTTCGTTCTCGACGGATACCAACAGGCCGGGACCGATTACATGTTCCATTTTAACTGGGGATGGGGCGGCAGCTATAACGGCTATTTTAACATCAACAACCTGACCCCGGGAGGCAGCAATTTCAACTACAACCAGACCGCTGTTGTCCACATCGAACCCGATCCGGCCCAATATCCAATATATTGTTCCGGAAACACCTTGGTAACCACCAACTTCGGATCCCTTGAAGACGGTTCGGGGCCCATCCTTGACTATCAGAATAATACCGACTGCAGCTGGCTCATTGCTCCCGACGACAGCATCGATAAAATCACCCTCACTTTTGCCCGGTTTAACACTGCATCGGGCGACCTGGTGCAAATCTATGACGGCGACAATGCCTCCGCACCACTGCTGGGAAGTTTTTCCGGCTCGCTGTCAACGATGCCATCCGTCACTTCAACCGGACCGAAAATGTTTGTCAAATTCACCTCCGATGGATCTCTGACCGCCCAAGGGTGGAGGGCAAATTATTCAACGACTCTGAAAAAGTTCTGTAATGCCAATACCCTCATGACCTCCTCGTGGGGACACCTGACCGACGGAAGCGGCCGCTTCAATTACCGGAACCTTTCAAATTGCAAATGGACTATCACTCCGACGGGGCCGACAAAACTCATGTTGACCGTCAACAGTTTTGATACCGAGGAGGAAAATGACAAGCTGATGATCTATGACATGGGTACCAGCGCTTTGCTGGCCTCCCTGTCAGGCAGCTATCCCACACCCCCGGCGCCGATCACTTCGAATACCAGCGGCGTCCTCATGATGTGGATTTCCAACAATTCCGTCCGCGGCGAAGGCTGGGATATCGATTATAGTCCTATGACCGCGACTCCTGGTGAAGAAGGCCTTGAGGATTTGGTAATCTATCCGAATCCGGCAACCGACTGGCTGAATATCCGGTTAAATGTGACCGACTCCAAAATCCTGAAAGTGGAGCTTCTTTCGGCCCAGGGCCAGACCCTATTCAGCGACCAGGTTGAGAATCACAGCGGATCGTATGAAAAACCGATCGATCTGTCAGGATTCCCGAAAGGGGTGTACATATTGCACGTTAAAACCGACCGGTCAATGGCCACACGAAAGATTGTGATCCGTTAACCTATAATATATTCCGGCTGAAAAACATACAGATTGCCTTGTCCCGTGCCGGACGCTGAAATATTCCGGCTGAATTTGTGCCAAACAGGATACGGAATCTTTTACGAATTTATCAGGTTCCAATTAAAACATCACCTATGGAAAAATATTTTCTTGTGGCGCTGTTCTTTCTTTTTTCAGCGCTGACAGCATCGGCCGCAGAAGTAACCTGTAATGTTGCCAAACAGGTAGGGATCCATTTTTACCACGAAAAGATTAACCGTTTCATCGATACCGATCTTTCGTCGGTCAGGGTCAGGGAATCTGAGATCGTACGAGTGCAAAACCAAATTGTTTACTATATCTTAAATATGGAGCCGGGAGGATTTGTAATTGTTTCGGCCATCGATGAAGTGATCCCGGTTCTGGCTTACGCATTTGAGGGTTCTTACAGCACCGGGGAGACACCGCCCCAGTGTAAGGCCTGGATGAAACAGTACGAGGATCAGATTGCCGATGCCATCGAGCATCCCATTCAACCCGACAGATCAATAGGCGATCTCTGGCAACGCTATCTGAATTACGATCCTGCCACCGTTCACAGGATGAAGAAGGGAGAAGGAGGGGCGGTTGCACCGCTGATCAGCTCCAACTGGAACCAGAATTTTCCATATAATGAGCAATGTCCGGCTGATCCTGCCGGCCCGGGAGGTCACACCTATGCCGGATGTGTACCGGTATGCATGGGACAACTGATGTACTATTACCGGTGGCCCGTTACCGGAACGGGAAGTTATTCATATGAGGATCCGGATTATGGTACCATCTCCGCTGATTTCGGAAGTACCAGTTACGACTGGTCCAATATGACAAATTCTGCCATTACATCCAATCCAGGCATCGCACAATTGCTCTTTCACCTGGGTGTTGCATGCGATCTCGATTATGGTCCTGACGGATCCGGTATGTATAACCACAAAGCAGCCTATGCACTCCGGACTTTTTTCAGGTATTCGCCTGATACACGATACCTGTTCCGCGACAGCACCACGCTGAACTGGGACAGTGTCCTGATCGCCCACCTTGACCGCAGAATGCCGCTCTACTATGCAGGCTGGTCGGTTCCCAATGTTGATGGCCATGCATTTGTTTGCGACGGGTACCAGGATAACGCATACTTTCATTTCAACTTCGGCTGGAGCGGGCAGAACAACGGGTATTTTTACACCACTAACCTGACACCAGGCGGTAATAATTTTAAGCTTGCCCAGGAGATGATCATTAATGCTTTTCCCGATACCGTTAACAATACTTACCCTGCCTATTGCGCCGGACAGCGCATTCTTCCATACCCGGCGGGAAGCCTGGCCGACGGCAGCGGACCGGTTCACCGGTATCTACCGGCATCCGACTGCTCATGGCTCATCGATCCCCAGACCGAGGAAGATTCGGTAACATCCATTACCTTCAAATGGGATTACATTAATATTGAGCAGGCCGATCAAGTAACTGTTTACAACGGACCCGACCCATCGTACCCCGTCCTGGGAACTTTTTCGGGAGATACGATCCCGGCTCCACTGACCGGGACCAGCAACAAAATGTTCATCCATTTTACCTCAGGGGCAAACAACATGGGTCATGGATTTACCGGAACCTATACCTGTAAAATGCCTGTCTGGTGCAATGCCACACAATCGATTGTAGCTGATACTGCCGATTTTACCGATGGAAGCTTCGGTTTTAACTACCGTAACAACACCGTTTGCAAGTGGAAAGTCGAAAAGCCGGGAGGCGATCCGCTGACTCTTTATTTCCGTCGGTTCGACACCGAGCCGGTGAACGACGTGTTGAAAATATATGATCAGTCCAACGGAACCCTGCTGGCAACCATATCCGGCCATTGTGATTCAGCCACGTTACCTGTTCCTGTTACCGCCGAAAGCGGAAAAGCGCTGCTCATCTTTCTTACCAACAGCACGATAACCGCAAAAGGATGGGAAATCTACTACCCCAAACCGTCGCTCGGTTTACCACCACCTGATGGTGTCGTCGAATTTTCAATTGTCCCGAATCCCGCCTCAACCGATATCAAAGTAGCGTTAATGGCTGACAAAGAAGAGACGCATGCGATCGCCATAAGAAACTTGCAGGGAATTAAAGTTTTAATGGAACAGTTCCCGTGTAAGGCCGGGAAAAACATCATTCCGATCAACATTAGCCATTTACCGAAGGGATTCTACCTGATAACCGTGGAGGGTGAAGGCGTTTCATCAGTACATAAACTGATCGTGAGATAAAGTTCAGGTAGATAGATCACCGGTAAAGAGAAAGTCAACCTCCCCTTTGTTCTTAATGCATTCAACAAGGCGATGTTTCAACTTCCAGCATGTCATCTGCCGTAACTCGATCTGCCGTGATAACTCATAGGTCGAAACTGATGGATCGTGACACACCATATAAACGATTCGGAAGGCTTCGGTAATGGGAATATGACATCGGTGAAAAATCGTGTGGGCAGTTGCCGATTCCTCATGCTTGCACCGGGTACACCTGCGTGAAAATGGGGTTTTCCCCTTACAGTAATTTGTGTTTCCGCATTTCCGGCACACAAAACCCTGCTCCCATTTTTTAGAAGCAAGAAATTGAAGACAAGAGGCCTCTGTATCGAAAAATTTCGAAAGATCCTTAATATCAAGCTGTTTGAATGAAATTGGGCTCACCTGGAAGAAAAATTTATTGCAAAATTAAAATAAATAGTGATATTTATGCGATTCATAAGAAAATTATTTTTATTTTTGCATTGTTAAAAACAGAAAACCATGAAAAAACTCACCTTTCTTATTTTATTGGCTGCTACTCTAATGGGTTCATCCTGTACCGGCAGTCCGGCCGAAGGTACTGGCACTACGGGGAATTCGGATGACCAGGTTGTTAAACTGACGGCTGCCACCTTCCAAAAACTGGTTTGGGATTACAAGAAGAACCCGCAGCAGTGGGTTTTTGCCGGAGATCAACCGGTTATCATCGACTTTTATGCCGATTGGTGCCGTCCCTGTAAGATGGTTGCCCCGATCATGGAGGAGCTTTCGAAGGAATATAAAGGTCGCATCAGAATTTATAAGGTAAATACCGACGAGCAGCGGGAACTGGCAGGCTTATTCAATGTAAGTTCCATCCCGGCCATCCTGTTCGTTCCGAAAAACGGGAAGCCTCAGATGGCAGTCGGCGCCATGCAAAAAGCCAATTACATCGAAGCCATCAACACGATTCTGCTTAAGCCAAGCGTTGGCAAGTAAAATTTTAATCAATTCACATTCATTAATTTAATTATTTTTAATTCAATTTATCATGGTCGAACATTTAACAAAACAAACATTTCTCGATAAAGTCTTCAATTATGAGAAAAACCAGGAGTGGAAATTTGAAGGAAATCTGCCCTGTATCATCGATTTTTATGCCGATTGGTGCGGCCCCTGTAAAATGGTTGCCCCGATCCTCGAGGAGCTTGCCATTGAATATGACGGGAAGGTGAATATTTATAAGATCGACACTGAGGCTGAGCAGGAACTGGCAGGGGCTTTCGGGATCAGGAGCATTCCGTCGATGCTGTTTGTTCCGATGAAGGACCAGCCGCAAATGTCGGTTGGCGCGCTTCCGAAAGACGCGTTGAAACGCGCAATCAGTGATGTGCTGCTTCAAGAAAAAGCCAATTAAGTCAAAAATTTTTAGAGATGACCCTACTGATACCGACCGCCTACCTTCCCCCGGTAAGTTACCTGGGGGGTGTACTTCAGGCAGGATCGGTGGTCATGGAACACTTCGAAACATACCAGAAACAAACCTGCCGCAACCACTGTGTCATTTACGGTCCCAATGGGCGGCAGGTTCTTTCAGTTCCGGTCAGCAAGGTCAATGGCAATCATACCCTTACGCGCGACATCCGCATCTCAGGTCAGTGCCGTTGGCAGCAGGAACACTGGCGCTCAATCGAAACTGCCTACAACAATTCACCGTTTTTTCTCTATTACCGCGATTATCTGGAACCTATCTATTCCAAATCCCACCACTTCCTTGTCGACCTGAACCTTGACTTGCTTCAGTCGATATTTCAAATGCTTAACACGAGGGTTGACGTCTCCTTCACTTCGAAATTTGAAATCCACCCCGACGGGGTGACCGACTGCAGACAAACTGCCGTCTCAAAACATATCACTTCCGCCTTTAACATCCCCCTCTACCATCAGGTCTTTGAATCTGCCCATGGATTTCTGTCGAACCTGAGCGTGGTCGATCTGATCTTTAATCTGGGACCTGAAGCCACTCCCTATCTGATGAATCTGAATGTTTTTCAGCCAGGAAGCATGACTTCCGCCCCTGAAGCATGATCCCGGACGGAAGCCGGCTTGGGCGAAGACTGTTTTTTCATTCCATCTTGATTTTACTGCTCTTTTTTCATAAATTTAGAACCTGAAATCAGGATTATTAAATATCCAACCTGATCCCGGTCCACATAGTGGATGAACTTGTTCAGGATGGATGTAAACATTGAAATAACATACTTTACCGATGAAAACTGCAAGTTTAATTTGTATCCGGATGACGGCCGCGTTACTCCTCCTGGTCGCCGCTTCGGTCGAATCAGCCGGACAGATTTACCAGCCCGTTGTATTTTCTGCCCCCTGCGATTCTTTTGCGATCTTCAACTATCCCACCCAGCCCGCCAGGATAAAAAACAAGATTCCATCACTCGATTCTTTGATCAATAAAGTTATCGAGCGTCAACCCGAAGACCGCGAAGTGACTGCCTATTACAACTACAATTTTTATATCGACTGCCAGGGAAAATTTGTGGCATCCACCCTCGACACCTATGATGGAACCCAGGGTATGGGTTACAGAATCCTGAAATTACTGAATACCCATATCGTCTGGACCCCGGCCACACAAAACAACCAACCGGTCAATACCATGTTGAAACTCAGTGTGACCGTGAAAAAAGGGAGAATTTTCATTGTTCCCTAAGTCCCGCCATTTTATTTACGATCACTAAAAACAATATTTCCGGAAGAATTTGGACTAATTTTTATATCTTTGCATTAATTTAATCTAAATTAATTGATTACTCTTCACGATTTACAACAAGGCGAATCGGGCGTCATCGTTAAAGTCAGGGGACGCGGTTCATTCCGCAGGCGGATCACTGAGATGGGATTCGTGAGGGGAAAACGTGTGACCGTTGTAAAAGCAGCGCCGTTGCAGGATCCCATCGAATACCGGATCATGGGATACTACCTCTCACTCAGGCAACGTGAATCAAAGCTTATCGAGGTTGTTCCGGAACATGAATATCAGAAACGTAATCAGGATGTCATTACAAACGAACCCCTCACCGCTACCATCGAAACCTCCGAAACCCGGCCGGAAGAGCATGCCGATAGAGGTCAATCGATCGATATTGCCCTGGTAGGCAATCCCAACTGCGGGAAAACAACCTTGTTCAATTATGCATCCGGTTCGCACGAACGGGTTGGAAATTTCAGCGGAGTGACGGTCGATTCAAAAGAGGCCCGCTTCCATCAAAAGGGATATACGTTCAACATCACTGATCTCCCCGGCACCTATTCTCTTACCACTTACTCCCCCGAAGAACTTTTCGTAAGGAACCACCTCATCGGGGACAGTCCGGATATCGTCGTAAACGTCGTGGATGCCTCAAACCTTGAGCGCAACCTTTATCTTACGACCCAACTGATCGACATGGACCTCCGGGTGGTCATCGCCCTGAATATGTATGATGAATTTGAAAAGAAAGGACATCGTATCAATTATCAGGAATTATCGAAATTGCTTGGCATTCCGGTAATCCCGACGGTCAGTTCCCGGGGAACCGGCATTGAAGCGCTCTTCGACCGCCTGATCGAAGTCTTCGAGGACCGCGACCCGGTGGTTCGGCATGTCCATATCAACTACGGGGCCGACCTGGAGCAGTCTATCCAAAAGATCCAATCGGTGATCAGGCAGGACGAAGAGCTGGCAGGACAAATATCTACCCGGTATCTGAGTATCAAACTCCTGGAAAAGGATAAAGGGGCGCTGCCTGTGCCGGGATCTCCGGCAACCGCTCAATTGCTGATGCAGACGGTTGAACGGGAGATACACCGGCTGGAGACCGGCTATCAGGATGACTCAGCGACCCTGGTAGCAGATGCCAAGTACGGTTTTATTGCCGGAGCGATCAAAGAAACGGTCAGATTCAGAACCACGAAAGTCCCCGTAAAAAACCGGAGCGAGATCATTGACCGGTTGCTGACGCACAAATGGCTGGGATTCCCTGTTTTCATTCTTTTTCTCTGGACCATGTTTCAGGCAACTTTTAAGTTAGGGCAGTATCCCCAGGAGTGGATCGAACTGCTGGTCGCCTGGTTCGGATCGTCGGTAAGCTCGTTGTTCCCCGATGGTCCCCTGAAGGATCTTCTGGTTGACGGGATCATTCACGGAGTAGGGAGTGTCATCGTGTTCCTCCCGAACATCCTGATCCTCTTTCTGTTTATATCCCTGATGGAGGATACGGGATATATGGCGCGCGCAGCCTTCATCATGGATAAACTCATGCATAAAATGGGCTTGCACGGGCAATCGTTCATCCCGCTTATCATGGGTTTCGGATGCAATGTGCCGGCCATCATGGTGACCCGGACCATCAAGGACCGGAACGACCGCCTGCTGACCATGCTGATCAATCCGTTTATGTCGTGCAGCGCCCGATTGCCGGTGTATATTCTGATTGCCGGTTCCATTTTTCCTGAACATGCAGGCAGTGTGATTTTCGGCCTCTACCTTACCGGAATTCTGATCGCAATTCTGATTTCTCTGGTATTCAAGAAACTCCTTTTCAAAAGCAGCCAGGCGCCATTTGTGATGGAACTCCCCCCCTATCGGATGCCCACCGTGAGGGTGATTTTCAGGCATATGTGGGAAAACGGCCAGCAGTACCTCCGGAAAATGGGAGGAGTCATCCTGATCGCGGTGATCCTGATCTGGGCGCTTGAATATTTTCCCGAAGGCAATAAATCGAACCCCGAACAAAGACTTGAACACTCCTACATCGGAAAAATCGGTAAGGTGATCGAACCGGTGATCACACCCCTGGGATTTGACTGGAGGATGGGCGTTAGCCTCATTACCGGAGCAGCCGCCAAAGAGGTTGTGGTCAGCAGCCTGGGCGTACTGTTCTCAGCCGAACACTTCCATACCAATGAAGGGCAGCACTCGCTGAGCGACAAGCTAAAAATGGCGGAATACCAGTCGGGTCCCCGGGAGGGTGCGATCCTTTTTACACCGCTGACCGGAATATCCTTTCTCCTCTTCATCCTGGTTTACATGCCCTGTATCGCGGTCATCGCAACCGTAAAACGGGAATCAGGAAGCTGGAAGTGGGCTTTGTTTCTGATTTTATACACCACCACGCTGGCCTGGCTTCTCTCTTTCACAGTGTTTCAAACCGGATCACTCATACTCGGAATATGAACTGGCAACTGTATATAACATCGATCATCATCGCTCTGGCAGCGGCCATCACAATCAGAAGAACCCTACGGTTTTTCCAGTCTCCGCCCGACCATTGTTCAGGGTGTGCCCGTGCTGCGAAAAACTGTTCGCTGATGAAACTCCGGGAGGAAATAAAACCAAGGAATTGATTTTTTATATCTTTGGCCTTTTATACGAAACCGGAGATCCTGATCCTTCATGATTCTTGATGCTCCGTCATGCTGACAATCCTGAATATGGAACACGGAATTTGCACCATAGGGGCGATACCCGTTCGGATAACACCTTCACACCGGGCCGAAATGGTGACCCAGCTTCTCTTTGGAGAACTATTTTACATACTGGATGCCGACGGCGATTGGATCCGGATCCGGATGGAATGGGACCAATATGAAGGATGGATAACTGCAGTGCAGGCTCAAACGCTTGATCACGATTCATTTACGAAACTGCTTCACGCCGATACCCCCGTTGTTTCTGAACCTGTTCAGTTTCTGATCCATGAAAATTCAGGAACGGGATTTCCCATTGTCGCCGGAAGCTCTCTTCCAGGTTTGAAAGGGAACTGTCTGACTATTCTGGGCGAGACTTATCACCTTGAGGAACCCGCATTCACCAAGGTCCCGGCGCCTGACAGCCCTGCGAAAGCATCTAAAACAAAACCTCAGGATACTTTGTGTGCCACCGCCCTGATCTTCAACGGGGCGCCCTATTGCTGGGGAGGACGATCCATTTCGGGTTTAGACTGCTCCGGATTCATGCAGATCATCTTCAAAATTAACGGGATCAGGATAGGACGTGATGCCTCCCACCAAGCCTCGGAGGGCAATCTGATACCCCTGCTTGCCGAGGCCAGCGCCGGAGATTTACTATTCTTCGACAACGGCGAAGGGAAGATCATCCATGTCGGAATGCTGCTTGATTCAAACCGGATCATTCATTGCTATGGAATGGTTCGAATCGATCCGGTTGATCACTATGGCATTTTTAACCGGGAAACGCAACGGTATTCACATTCATTACGAATGATCCGCCGGTTGATCTGAAAAAAGTTTGATTAAATCTTTTCACTCACCATCAACCCTTTTGGAGGGCTTCATAATCTTTTCCTGGTTAAAGATCCAGGTCAGCCGCAGGCTGATCACATTGTTGTACTGATACCGGGTAAAGGGATTTTTTGGATCACTAGGGTCGGTGACAAGAACGGTCCTGTTGCTCTTCATCGAATACTGATAACGCAGGCCTAACCAGAGTTTATACCATAGGCGGAAATTCACCTCCGCGATCACGCTGATGTCGTTGTTCGACAAACCGGTCTGGTAAGTGAAGAGGCTGTCGAAGGTTGCATTTTTTGTCTCTTTGTAGTTGATAAGTTGCCCGTACGAAAAACCAACTCCCGCCGAGATGATCTTTTTATCGGTGTACCGGATCAACACCGGGATTTCGGCATAATCCTGTTTGAGTTTATAGGTTGTTGAATCGGCCGATCCTTTATGATAGCTGCCTTTTTGCGAGTACAATAATTCCATGCTGACCGACCAGTTTTTATTTTTTCCGAAGGGTATCAGTACCTGGGGACCAACATTGAGTCCGACCTTATGAAATCCATAAAATATATCCCCGTCAACCTGAGTGAGGTTGATACCAACGCTTACGGCGCCAAGAACCTTCTGTGAGTGACCCGGCGTTGGAAGGAGCAGCAGAAGTACTACTACGGGAAAAAAGAATAAGTTATTTTTGAAAACCGCCATCATAGGTAGCATCTAAACGGTAGATGGTGATGTTTTATTTTGTTGTCCCTTCATGGAAAGTTGAATTCTTTTGCGTGCAGGATCCACGTCTAATATCTCGACCATAACTTTTTGGTTCAGGCTCACGATCTCATTGGGATCCCTGACAAAGCGATCGGCAAGCTGGCTTACATGGACCAAGCCATCCTGGTGAACTCCGATATCGACAAAAGCGCCAAATTTGGTGATATTGGTCACAATTCCAGGCAATCGCATACCTTTTTGCAGATCGTTGATGCTATGCACAGTCTTATCGAATTCAAAAATCTCAAATTGCTGGCGCGGATCACGTCCCGGCTTTGCAAGCTCAGCCATGATATCGTTCAGGGTGGGCATCCCGACCCGGTCATCGACAAACTTCTCAAGCGGAATCTGTTCCCTGAGTTGGTTATTGTTGACCAGATCGTTCAGGGTACAACCCAGATGCTGTACCATCCGGTCAACAAGGCCGTAGCTTTCGGGGTGAACCGCGCTCCGGTCCAGGGGATTTTCTGCGTCGCGTATCCGGAGAAATCCCGCTGATTGTTCAAAGGCTTTATCACCAAACCGTGTCACATTCCTGAATTCCTTTCTCGTATGAAAAGGTCCGGTATCATTGCGGTAGGTGATGATATTTTTGGCCAATGCCGGCCCGACTCCCGATACGTAGGTCAGCAGCTCCTCGCTGGCAGTGTTAACCTCCACGCCAACCCGGTTTACGCAACTGATCACGGTATCCTCAAGACTTTTCATCAACAGGTTTTGATCCACGTCATGCTGGTACTGCCCCACGCCAATCGATTTCGGATCGATCTTCACGAGTTCGGCCAACGGGTCCATCAGTCTGCGACCGATTGAGACCGATCCCCTGACTGTCACGTCATAATCGGGGAACTCCCTGCGCGCTGCTGCCGACGCGGAATAAACCGAGGCGCCGCTTTCATTCACTACTAAGGCAATTATGTCGCGGTCGAATGCGACCGACCGTACGAGTCGCTCCGTCTCCCTTCCGGCTGTTCCGTTTCCGATGGCAATGGCTTCGATCTTATACGCGTTAACGAGACTCTTTAACTTATGGATCGACTCTTTGACTTCATTTTGAGGTGGATGAGGATAGATCGTTTCGTTGTGCATCAACTTTCCCTGGCGGTCCAAGCAAACCACCTTACAGCCGGTACGGAAACCGGGGTCGATTGCCAGCACGTTTTTTTGGCCGAGGGGTGGTGCCAGCAATAACTGGCGCAGATTCCCGGTAAACACCCGGATCGCCTCCGCGTCGGCTTTTTCTTTCGCCCATTGCCGCATCTCTGTTTCGATGGAGGGAAAAAGCAAGCGTTTACAACTGTCGCTCACCGAAGCCCGAACCAGTTCCGAAGATGTATTGTTGCCTTTCACAAAGATTTTTTCGACAACTTCGAAACCTCGGGTCTCTTCCACTTCAACCGACAACCGCAGAAATCCTTCGTTCTCACCCCTGAACATGGCTAAAATCCGATGGGATGGCGCCCGGTTCAACGGTTCGCGGTAATCGAAATACATCTCAAAGTTGATCCCTTCCTGCTCTTTCCCCTTGACAACCTTTGCAAGGATCATCGATTCCCGGTTAAACAATGACCGCACCCGCTTTCGGGTCAACGCATCTTCACTGATGATCTCGGCAATAATATCGCATGCGCCCCTGACAGCCTCTTCGACGGTGCTGATACCTTTGCTTTCATCGATGAACCGTTGTGCCCTGGCCCCTATATCGTCGAATTGCTGGGAGAGGATCATCTCAGCCAGAGGTTCCAGCCCCTTTTCCCGTGCGATTCCGGCCCTTGTCCTGCGTTTGGGTCGGTAAGGAAGATATAAATCCTCGAGATCGGCCAGCGTTGCAGCTTTTTCAACGGCATCCCGGAGTTCGGGTGTGAGCTTTTCCTGTTCTGTCAGTGATTTGATGATGGCGGCCCGCCTTGCATCCAGTTCCTTTAGCTTCGACAACCGGTCGCGGATGGCTGCGATGACCGTTTCATCCATCGAACCGGTCATCTCTTTCCGATACCGTGCAATAAACGGTATGGTGGCGCCAGATTCGAGCAGGTTGATGGTATTCAGAACTGCGGATTCCTGTAATCCCAGTGCTGCGGCTATGATCCGTGTATAAACCTCCTGGGTCATTTTAGCAGTATTACAGTTCCCTTGAATTCCAGATCACCCTGGTTGATAATATCCTGGCCCCTGAATGCGATCCTGATAATCCAGGCGTATGTACCTGAAGCGCAGTATTTACCGCCATATATCCCATTCCATCCTTCGTCAATATCGTCGGACTCGAATACCTGTTGTCCCCAACGGTCAAAGATCTTCATGGAGAAGGTGATGTCGGAATACAACCCGATGGCCTTGAACACATCATTCAATCCGTCGCCATTGGGTGTAAATGCATTGGGAATATTGTATTCGAAGACCTTTACCCGCGTGGTATCCGAATTCGTGCAACAATGCAGATCTTCAACATCAACGATGTACCGCCCCTCGTCTCCGACGGTGATCATGGAGGTTATTTCGCCGGTCGGTGACCACAGGTAACGCCTGAACCCTTCGTTGGCCTTCAGGTTGACGGTCGATCCGTTGTACATCAGGACACTATCGGTAAGCCCGGCCTTAGGAAGGGGATAGATGGTAACTGGTATTGAAACGGGCCAGGATTCGCCGTCGAAGAATTCGGTAAGCGTTACCAGGTATTCGCCGGGTATGTCATAGCGGTGTACCGGCGTTGGTTCGGATGAAATGGCAGATCCGTCGCCAAAATTCCAGGTGACGCTGTCAACATTGGCTTCATTGGTAATCCGGAAGCGGGTTGCTTCCTGATGACAAACAAGTTCCCTTTTAAAATGCGGGATATTCACGAAACTCCTTACAAAGTTGGGCAATCCGAAAACCGATTTGCGGCCATTAAGCCTGAAAACAGCGGAAGTATCATCACCCAGACTGTTAAAATTGCAGGCAGTTCCCGGACGGTTCGGATTGTAAATCACCTCTACATAATCTTTATAATCTGCCGGATTGACGCTAATGGAGGGGGAGATATAGATTTTACCATCGGTGGCAAGCTGGAGATCGGCAAGACGGATATCGGGAACGACGGCAATTTCGACCGGATTGCTAAGGCCTGAGGCGAGGTCGAATTGTAAAAGGCTCGAAGGAAGCGTGATTCCCGGGCCCGGCTTTTGCATCACGGTAACATACAGGAGGCGGTTATCGGGCGAAAATTCAACGCCATAGGGATACATTTGCGGATCGGCAACCGTATAGGTGTCTTCAAAGGTGATGTTCCCCGACTGGGTGTTGAAGTTAAAAAGTTCTATTTTTCTGCTTCCGCTCAAAGCCAGCGCAAGCCTGCTTCCATCGGGCGAGGTCTTCATGTAGCCTACAAAATCCTGATCGTTGATGGTTCCGCTGTGTATCGATCCGGCCGAACTGATAACCGGGGGAGCAAGACCTCCCGGGGTAAGCCGGTAGGCATAAAAATCGGCGTCACCCCAGTGATGAACGATCACCCAGTAATCGGTTCCGTCGGCATGATGCACCGCGGTGATCCTTGGGTTTACCTGGTCGAGAAGGGGCTTATTCAACATGCTTGAAACTGCATCACCTAAACCACTCCGCTGGTTCATGTCGATCAGGGTGCAGTAAAATCCTTTTGAGGGTGACATGAAAGAGGGAATATCAGCGGTAAAAACAAGATATCGGGCAGGATCACCCGGCCAGGGCACGATCAATACTGGCTGCGTCATACCTGTGTTTCCAAGCAACCCGGTGGCATTGGGCATCGGGTTGAAGTTCCGGTCCCAGCAAATCTTTCCGTTGGTGAAAAACTGGAGATTGCCCAGACTGTCACACATCGAAGCTCCCGAGTTCAGGGCTTTCATCGCATTCTGATCCGTTAACGCCACCGGTGCACCCGATCTGAAATCGATGCCGGCATACTCGCCGAAATACCAGATTTCTGATTGTTTCATCGAACGCTGACAATCGGTGACATACCATCCCTGCTGGGCCTGGGTTGTGAAGAAAGCCATGAACAGATTGAATAATATCAGCAGTCTGACCGCCCGATTACCAAACCATATATTCCGCCAGGAGTTCCGCACTATTCAACAACCAGTTTGAGCATTCCTGTATGGTTCTGATTGAAAAGGTGTACCAGATAGATTCCCGGCGCGAGTTGGGAAACATCCAGAAGTCCTCTTTGGATATCACCCGATTTCGTAAGGGTCAAGGCATAAAGAGGTATCCCGGTAAGGTTCATCAAAACCAGTCGGGTTTCCGGTTCAGTTCCGGGGATTTCGACTGTCGCTTTTTCTGAGGCGGGATTGGGATAGATCCTTATCCGGCATTTAAATTCCGGATCATTGACTCCGGTACAGAGATCGAAGGAAAAGTTAACCGTAATCTCACCGGTTGTACGGCATCCGTTCTGATTGGCTACTGCGACGCTGTAATGCTGCGAATCGAATCCGATTCCGGTGGTTCCAAAGCGGATCCGGCGATCGGTCGAACCATTGGACCATAGATAGGCTGCCCCTTCATTTCCTGCATCCAGTGTAACCGTATCAAAAATGCAAACGGTCAGGGTATCTGTTTCACCCAGTTCGACCACCGGTTGCGGAAAAAGTTCTACGACGGTGCTGCCGGATATATAGTTATATTCATCATACACCTCAACCTGATAGGTGGTATTGGTTATGGGCTTAACATAAGGCTCCGCCTCAACCGAGGTAAAACCCGGCGGATCGGAGGTCCAGGAGTAGGTGTAATGGCCAATGTTTCCGCCTCCCGCAGCAGCATATAACCGGGCGGAGTCACCGATGCATATCTCCGGTGGTAACGCAACTGGATGGGTATTCAGTGCTACACCGGTCACCTCCACCGTAACATTTGAGGGAGGATCGCTGACACAGTTGGTGACCAGATCGGTTACGGTAAGTGAATAGATCGTGGTATCGCTCAGATTTACCGTTTGCGGGTTCTGGATTCCCGCGTTGATCAGCTTGGATGCGGGTGACCAGGAGTAGTAATAGTTGCTGTTTCCGTTCACAACCGAACCCGACAGGTAGGTATAGGTTCCATTGGGAATCGACTTGTTGGGACCGGCAGAGGGCACAGGTGAGGGAATTATATTCACGGTCACATCCGATTGCACGGTATTATAACCGTCGAATGCGCTGACATGGTAGGTTGAAGTTTCAGCAGGAGCAACAGTCGGGCTGGAAAGCGTTGATGAAAATCCGCCAGGACCGGACCATTGATAGGAATAGGTTCCGGCTCCGCCCGACCCGATAGCCATAAGTTGAGTGGAAGATCCTTTGCAGATGGATTGCGGATTTGCCACGGCATTCACCGCGAGGGCGCCTCCGGCAATGTTGACGGTGACGAGGTCGGTCGACTGGCAACTGGCTGAATCGTCGGTTATGGTGAGGGTAAAGACAGTCGCTGCATAAAGGTTAACAGTTTGCGGATTTGGGATACTGTCGTTCAGCAACAAAGATGACGGACTCCATTTGTAACGAAAGTTCCCGCTGCCGCCCGAACAACTCCCGTGCAGGGTGGTATAAACCCCATTCATGATGGTAGTATCATTGCCGGCGTTGGCGGCAGGCTGATAAACATTGACATACGTGTTGGAGGTATCTACACTTCCCTGTCCGTTAACTTCGATCCGTAAAAAGTATTCTCCCGAATTGGCCGGAGTGGCATTAGTGATGACCGGATTTTGAAGGGAAGAGGCAAATCCGGCAGGACCCCACCAGAAATAGGTAGCGTTGGCAACACTTTGGGCGGATAGCTGGATGGTTTGTCCGACACAAACCGGTCCGTTGGAGGTACAGGCCGGCGGAAGGATAGTGCAATCGGTGGTCCCGGTACCGCCGGTTTGCTGGAAAATGATGTTACAGGGATCATTTGAATAATTGGTAATGATCAGCATGTAATACTGGCCGGTCTGGGCATTCATAATATCGCAGGTTTCATAGGCAAGCGGGGAATAGCTGCAGTCGACGATTTTCTGGGAGGTCAGTTGGCCGCAGCAATCCTGCGATGAAAAAGGTCCCCAGCAGCAAAAATCGATGTCTTTTCCTGGTTCGCTGTGCATCTGAATGATGATGTTGCCGGGATTGTCGACCTTCATGTAGTACCACGCCGGATTGGGACGTGTTAATAGGCAGCTGTAAAAGGGTCCCGACTGGCCGGCTCCGGAATTCACGCCTGCGGGGAATGAATAAACCGTTCCGGTACAGAACGGGGCGGCAGTTTCACATGAATCATTCGATCCTCCGCCCTGCTGAGACCAGGCAGCATGGCTGATGAACAACATAACAAATGCAATCAGTAAACGCGTACCTTTCGTTCTCATGCCTCCCGGTATTTATCGTTTTTACCAAGCCAGCGCTCCCTTTCTTCATCCGTCATCGTCGCGGACTTCTTCACAGTCCTTTCCTTCAGATCATCCAACAGTTTCAAAATCTCTTTTTCCTGAAAGGTAACCGGTGATGTAAAAACAACATACGATTTCGTGATATCCGGATCGACATTCACAAGCTGATGCTCCGAAAAGGTCAGGTTCATAAACCAAACCTTTTCAAACCGGTTTGAAAACGATGCCATGTTGATAAGGTAATAGTTGTTGATCCTGTCGGACTGTATCCTGACTGCAAATCGTTCATTGAAATCGAACGAGGCATATTTAGCGTGGAATCCGGGATCATCAACAGCAATGAAATTTTGCGTGAAAGAGGTGCCGTGGAGAAGTGAAAAGAGGAGAAACAACAACGAGGTTACGTTACAAAATCTCTTCATAATGAAATATATAAACAAGTGCGGATGATAACGCCCGCAAAGTTAAACAAAAAAATGATGACCGGAAATACGATCCTGCATTACCAACCCGAGGCCAGGAGATCAACAATATGGATAGTCTTTAAGGGAAGGTTCTGTTTTTCGATGTACGATTGCAGATTCATCAGGCAGGATGAATCGGTTGAAACAATGTATTCCGCCCCTGTTTCCAGGGCATTGAGCACCTTTTGTTCGGCCATGGCTGAGGAGATGGGTTCGAACTTGGCAGAGAAGGTGCCCCCGAACCCGCAACACACTTCCGTGTCGCGCATTTCACGAAGTTCAAGCCCCTGAACCTTTGAAAGCAACCGCCTGGGCTCATCCTTTAAAATATACTCCCGGAGCGCTGCACACGAATCGTGGTAGGTTACTACATGTGGGAAGGAGGCGCCGATATCCTCAACCTTAAGCACATTCACCAGGAAGTCGGTAAATTCGTAAATATTCTTTTTTAACTGCTTGTATTCCAAGTGATAAGCAGTATTATGAAAGAGCCAGCTATAATAATTTTTTATAAACCCGATACAGGATGCGGAGGGTCCGACCACCGGCCGGTCATTGGAGAAATCCTTGATGAACTTTTCCCCCATCCGCTTGGCTTCATCCCAAAAACCGCTGTTAAAGGCCATTTGGCCGCAACAGGTTTGATTTCCGTTGTAGTGAACCCCGACATCCAGTTTTTCAAGGATCTTAACCATATTCATCCCGGTATCGGGATAGATCTGGTCGATGAAACAGGGTATGAAAATATCAACAATCACGGATCGCTACTGATTACGGTTTATTCCGGTATAAATTGTCACCCGTCGATGCCCGGAAGGGTTTTCAAAATTAGCAAAATTTGGAAATACCACAACAGTGTTGTTTATTACTTTGGAAATATCACGTGATTTGGAAGCCGGTCATTTTCAGATGGTCCCAGTAACGGGGATACGATTTCACCACCACATCGGGATTCTGGATGCGGACGGAACCCAGGTTTATCGCAAAGGGGGCGAGCGACATGGCCATCCGGTGATCGCCGAACGTTTCGAAAACGGGCTGGGCAATCGTTTTATGCCGGGAGGGGCTGATTTCCATCGCGGTAAGCGCTTCACCGCGGGCTGTTATGGTGCATTCAAATCCCAGCTTTTCGATTTCACTTTTTATGGCCCGGAGGCGGTCGGTCTCTTTGATCTGCAAACTTTTCAACCCTTCGAACCGCCCCCTGATGCCCAATCCTACACACGTCGCGATCACCGCCTGGGCAATATCGGGATAGTCGGTAAAATCGAAATAAAAACCATCGATCTTGACCGGAAATCGGGTAAGCCTGGCCCCAGTATCGGAAAATTCCGTGCGCACGCCAAAATTGCAGTAAATATCGGCTAAAACGGCATCGCCCTGCAAGGCTTCCGGTTTCAATCCCGGCAGCGTCAGATCGGCTTTGAGAGAAAAAGCGACCGCTTCATACCAGAAAGCGGCTGCCGACCAGTCGGGCGGCACTATAAAGGGTTTCGGCCGGTAAGATCCGGGATGTACCCGGATCTGGTTTTGTTGTGATTTGATCCGGATGCCGAAATATTCCATCAGGTCGATCGTCATTTTCAGATAAGGCGAAGAGACCACATCCCCCTTCAGTTTGATGATCAGTCCTTCGGGTAATCCCGGGGCAATCATTAGCAAGGCGCTGATGAACTGGCTGCTCACCCCCGCATCGATCGTGACCGTACCGCCCTTTAACGTTGTTCCTTTCACCAGCAACGGCGGGTAACCCGGTTTCCCGAGGTAATCGATTGCAGCGTCCAACGAAATCAATGCATCGACCAATCCCCCGACCGGACGCTGCTTCATGCGATCGGAACCTGTCAGCATCCACAGTCCGGGCCGGCTGCTCAGCAAGGCCGTTAAAAACCGCATCACGGTGCCCGCGTTGGCGGTGTCGAGCGAAAGGACCTGCTTACCGGGCTTTGTATGCTCCATTTCACGCAACAACCCCGACAACAGCAGGGTATCGTCGGCCTCCGACAGGTTGGAGATCCCGAATGGCTTGCCGCACAGCTCCTGGATGATCAGCAACCGGTTGCTGATGCTCTTGGAGGCCGGCAAGGGAATTACTCCGTGCAGCGACCTGTCCATTTTCGACAGGGTAATGCTTTTCATCTCCTCCTCATTTTTCAGGTTATATTAAAATGGCCCTTATGATTATTCACCGTTTGAAAAGCCTGTTGCCATTGGCTATTTCATAAATGATATCCGGGAACAGCGCTTTATTCCGATCCTTACCCGGGTTCCTGTTACAAATCCTGATAAAAACGAACGGCCTGTACGATCTCCTCTTCCTGGCATGGTACCTGAATCCTCGCTTTGCCGGGCTGCGTAAGAAGGGTGAATTCGATGGCGCCGTTCCGCCGTTTCTTGTCATGCGCCACAATCTGAAGAAGCCGCTCCACATCCGTCGTTCCGATAGAGAATTTTCCATACCCTGCCTGAAGATAACGGATAATTTTGTCGCCTTCAGCAGGATCAAGTCCTGCTTTTAAACGGGAGAGCATGACGGCGCATATCATCCCGGCCGCGACCGCTTCGCCGTGCAACAGCGATTCACCCTGCCGCTCCATCGAAAGGGTTTCAAAAGCATGCCCGAGTGTATGTCCGAAATTCAGCGTTTTTCGCAGGTTTCGCTCCCTGAAATCCTTTTTCACCAGCATAAGCTTATAGTCGACTGTTTTGCTGATAACATGTTCAATAAGCCGGTCGTTCACCGGAAGCTCAACCAGCGCTTCAACCGGATGTTTCGCGAGCCGGCTCCACAGACGTTCATCGCCGGTCAGCGCGCATTTGAGCGCCTCAGCCCATCCCGATCGCAGGTGGTTTTTGGGAAGGGTGGACAAAAATACCGGATCGATGAAGATCGCGGCAGGGTTGCAAAAAGCGCCAATCTGGTTTTTGATCCTTCCCAGGTTGATCCCCGTTTTCCCGCCAATCGAGGCATCTGCCTGGCCGATCAGCGAAGTGGTTATGTTGACATACCGGATTCCCCGGTGAAAGCAGGCCGCTACGAAACCGCCCAGGTCGCTGATAACGCCGCCACCCAAATTGATCAGCAGGCTGTTCCGGCCGGCGCCGGCAGCGAGCATCTGTTCCCAAAGCCCCGTCGCTGTTTCAAGCGTCTTCGACTCCTCTCCGCCCGCGACCGTCAGATGTTTCGCCTGGTCAAGAGTCCGGGAGGCGGATGACAAAACGGGAAGACAGTGCCGGTGGGTTTCCCGGTCGGTAAGAATAAAGATTTGTTCACGGTTTATCCGGTTTGAAGCAAGAAACCGGTCGAGGTGGTTCAGTGCGCCGTTCCCGCAAAAAACTACCGGACGATCGATCGTAACCAGGCGACAACTCTTCTTCATAACAGATACTCCCGGATGATAGCAATCAATGATAAGCCGCCATCAGCAGCCCGATATCCTGAAAAGGCAGGTTATAGAGGCGGCTGATGAACGGGTTGGTAAGGATGCCATTGTAGCTGTAAACACCCTGCCTCACGCCGGCATCATTTTTCAGAAGATTTTCCATACCGCCCTCCGACCCCATCTGAAGCAGAATCGGCACGATGATGTTGTTCAGCGCCTGAGAGGCCGTATGCGGAACTTTCGAAGGAATATTGGGCACCGCGTAATGGGTTACCCCGTGAACCTTGTAAACCGGCGATTTGTGCGTTGTCGGGCGGGACGTTTCAAAACAACCTCCCTGGTCGATGCTGACATCGATCGCCACCGAACCCTCCTTCATCTGCCGGATCATCTCTTCGGTGATAATACAGGGGGTTCTCCCCTCATGGGTATGAAGGGCGCCTATCAGAACGTCGGCTGTCCGCATCGATTCGAGCAGCACCTTGGGATGAAGAATTGAGGTGAAGACCCTTCTTCCGAGGTTATTCTGGATGCGACGGAGCCGGTAAACGGAATTGTCAAAAATCTTGACCTGCGCTCCGAGTCCGATGGCCGAACGGGCGGCAAATTCAGCCACGGTACCGGCGCCGATGATGACCACTTCCGAAGGGTTGATGCCGGTAAACCCGCCGAACATTTTTCCCCTGCCGTATTCCGGATTTGCAAGGTATTCGGCTGCGACAAAGATGGAGGTAGAGCCCGCAATCTCGCTCATGGCCCTGATGATGGACAATTGTTTGGTGCGGTCGCGGATAAATTCGAAGGCAAGGGCCGTGACCTTTTTCGAAAGCAGGGTTTTGAAATATTCTTCGCATTGCAACGCAATCTGGATCGATGAGATCAGGGTCATCCTGGGGCGCAGCAGTTCCATCTCCTCCGGCGAAGGCGGGGCGACTTTCAGTACAATATCGGCCTGATAAACTTCCTTTGATGATTTCATGATCCGGGCGCCGGCCTCGCTGTATTCGTGATCGGTGAAATGCGCCGTGATCCCGGCGCCCTGTTCTAACATGACCTGATGCCCGTTCCGGCACAACAGGGCAACTCCGTCGGGAACCAGCGAAATCCTGTTCTCCTGGCCCGAAACCTCCCTGGGAACGCCGATCACCAAAGCACTTGATTGCCGTGCAACTTCAAGCATCTCTTCCTGCGGATGCAAAAGGTTGGCATAATCCGGACTTTGTCCTTCCATGTCTGAAAATTTCAGACGAAGTTACGAAAAAAGTTCGTTATTTATTCACCGACTCTTACCAGACCAAATCTGTATCCTGGGCGGCCATGGCAAACCCTTACCCGTCCTTGTTTTGAAAAGTTTCTATTATTCTTCGTCAGAGATAAACTTCCTTCTTCCATTACCATGAAGAATTCATTCCGGAGCAATCAATAATAAATTGAGGAAAAGAAGATCTGATCAAACATATCAAATTATTTTTTATATATTTTGTAATGTTATTGTTTAATTTATTCGTATATTTATACGCCCGGTCGGAAACATACTTTAAACCCAGTCGTACCCGGCCGGCTCATCATGGTCACCAGTAACTCTATTCGGTACAAAATCATGACTGTGTTACAAATATGTGACCTGAACCCATTTGTAAAACATTTATTATCATGTATATCAGAGCCGTCTCTCTCTCTCTCTCTCTCTCTCTCTCTCTCTCTCTCTCTCTCTGCATACCTGAATCACCAACATTTATTAATGAACTCTGCTTCCACGAAGTGGGTATCATCAACTCTTTTTACCGACAACCACGAAGTTTAGAAGAGATCGGGAAAAATAACATGGATATTTATGTCCCTTACAGCTACTTTCCGGCTGTGAGGGGTACAAGAAAATGAAATCCGACAAAAACATTGTTCACAAATACACTTTATAATAGTAAAAAAACTCAATTAAAATATGATTCCTATGAAAGCAATACATAAATTTGGATCGTTAATCGTAGTTATTGTACTTTCAATATGTTACATTTCGATTCAAGCACAAACCATGTATATTAATTTGAATGATCTGGGGCCCACAGCACAACCAGGTGAATATTATTATGTTCAAATACTTTACGTTGAGAACATACAGAATTCAGACCAATATATCATAACTTCGGGAGGCTATCAATATACGAATCAGGCTTATAATATGTATCCGAACGATATATGGCCGGTTAGTTTTACTGCCGGTATTCCAATGGATATTGATGCGAAAATCTTCAGAGTAAGATTCAGAATATGCAGGGATAGCTCCAATCCACCTACCATTCCTTATATTGCAGAAGGGGATGATTATTCTGTTTTGCTTAATTCTTCAGATTTTTATAGCGCAGGTGGTTTCATTGGATATGGCGATTTACAATAGCTTTATTTGTTCTTAGCCTCTTTTCAGCAGCCCAGAGGATTCTTTCTTGTAATACCTGTCAAATTACATGAAAATATACTACATATCAATAATCCTTGGAATTAGTTTATGGATGACGTTTCATCCTCTGGGTTGCTTTTCTCAAGGTGAAAATAACAGATGGTACTTTGGTAATTATGCAACGGTTAATTTTAATACCGTGCCCGCGTCAACTTTTCCCGTTACCCAGTATTTTCTAATAGCAACCTGTTCTTTTTGTGTCTCAGATTCTTTAGGTGAACTATTGTTTATCGCTCGCGGTGATATGGTTTATGATAGAGATTTACATGCTATTTGGAATTGTAGCGGACTTTGGGGTGACCCTAATACCTTACAACCAGTTTTCACAATTAAAAAAAATAATGAAGATAGCATTTATTTCATATTCTCTATGGGAACCGAAATATCAAACAAAGGATTACACTATTCTGTTTTCGATATGCGATTGAATAATGGTTTTGGAGATATTGTACCAGGGATGAAAAACCTGCCCGTTGCAGGAGGTGAAAATGCTCGTAATAATTTAACCGGGATTCGTCATAAAAATAATCAGGATGTTTGGATTGTAGTGAATATTCCCTCTAATGGAGGACATCAGTATGGTTCCTTTCTTGTTAGTAATTCTGGGATTTCTTCAATGCCAGTAATCAGCCAGAGTAATTTTCTTGCAAGTGGGGGATTTCATAGAGGTGAAATAAAGATTTCAAGAGACGGCACAAAATTAATATTTACTGGAGATACATTAGCCGAATTCTGTAAGTATGACTGTTCAACGGGTATGGTAACACCCTTGTTTAGATTTATTCCAAAACAAGAAATGATCGGAACAAATAATTATGCATGTTATCCGGAATTTTCAAATGACTCAAAATATTTATATATTTATGGAAGAACAACGGTTAACCCTGTATCGGTGCCGCCAGATATTTCATATCATTTATATCAATATGACGCTTCTAAAGAAGATTCTACACAATTCATGCAAAGTGAAGTTATCATTGGAGCTGATATAGTATATGGTGGTTTACATTTAGCTTCGGATAATAAGATTTATGTATGCAGGCATTACAAAAATTCTTTGAGTGTCATCCACAATCCTTCATCCTATGGAACGTCCTGTGGTTTTGATAGTGCAGGTTTTCAACTTATCAGTCCAGCATCATGCAATGTAGCCCTCCCCCAGTTTCTCCAGCGTTACAAGGCCTACATTCATCACAGCGGCCGGTGCCAGCAGTTGCCTGTTGCGTTCTCGGCCGACATCTGGCCACCGGCCGACACCACCCTGTGGAATTTCGGCGATCCGACCTCGGGAACGGCTGATACCTCGTCGCTTGCCAATCCCTTTCACCTGTATGCCACCCCCGGAACCTATACCGTTACTCTTTACGTGCGGCACAACGACAACCGTACCGATACCTCGCGCGTGCCGGTAACCATCCTGGCTTCACCGCAACCCTCGGCGGGTCCCGACCGGTCGGTATGTACCGGCGTCGGCGTTACCTTCGATGCGGGAGCCTGCACGGGTTGCAGTTACCTCTGGAGCGTGCTTCCCCCGGGCACTGTTGTGGGCAACACCCAAACCCTGACCACCTCCGTTGCGGGGGTGTACGAAGTGGCCGTTACCGGCCCATCAGGCTGCACGGGCCGCGATACGGTTCAACTGTCGGTAACCGACCCGCCCGTTATCACCAACGACCCCGCGGCAAAAACCATCTGCTCGGGCGAATCGACCGCCATTGCCCTCTCGGCGACGGTAACTGGTACCACCTGTTACTGGACCGCTTCGCTTACCTCGGGCACGGTCAGCGGTTTTGCTCCCGGCGCGGGGACGACGATCGACCAGGTGTTGACCAACCAGGGCCTTTCAGCGGGGGTGGTGACCTATATGATCACCCCGGTGGCGGGAAGCTGTACCGGTACCACCATCAGTTTCCCCGTCACGGTGAACCCGGGAGAGGCCGTGGGTGTGGTCATTTCAGCATCGGCCAACCCGGTATGCTCCGGTATGCCGGTCACCTTCACGGCTGTGGCGGTAAACGGCGGCTCAAATCCCGTGTTTCAATGGTTCGTCAACGGCGCTTACCAGTTCACCGGTTCACCCGTTTTTACCTACACCCCCTCCAACGGCGACCAAATCGTTGTCCAATGTCAATCGTCCATTGTCAATTGTATTTCTGGCAATCCGGCCACCTCCAACATCATCACCCTGGAAGTTAACCCGCTTTTGCCGGTTAGCGTTAGCATTTCGGCTTCTGCCAACCCCGTTTGCTCCGGTACTCCGGTCACCTTCACAGCCATTCCTTTCAATGGCGGCTCAAATCCCGTGTTTCAATGGTTCGTCAACGGCGTTAACCAGTT
>CAZGIM010000026.1:0-45521 GCA_964525995.1 uncultured Prolixibacteraceae bacterium
CCCAGTGTTCTTAACAGTCTCAAAAAAGTGTCAAATATGTTGTGCTATACAACAATTAGCCATTAGGGAAGAAATAGTACTTCAAAATTCACAGAAGGCATTAGCCATTAGGGAAGAAATAGTAATCATTTCCCCTACCTCGCTATTTAAATTCACTCATTCACTCATTCAACTGGTCCACCAGTCCACTTGTCCGCTGGTCCGCTAGTCCACCAGTCCAGATCAGCGGAGGATCATGATTTTCCGGGTTTCGGGAAACTGCCGGTCGAGGAGTATCTTCAGGAAGTAGGTACCGGATGGGAGTGTTGAGACATCCAGTGTGAATTGGTCGCTATTGGTAACAGATCGACGCTCCAGACATTTTCCGATGTTGTTATAAAGCTGAAAATCGACATCCTGATAAATTTTGTTAAGCGTGACCAGGGCATCATTGATGGCTGGGTTTGGGGTCACGAAGCTTCGTTGGGTTCCCGGCATCACCTCCCTGATCCCTCCGCCAATATCAATGGAGAAAAGTCTGATCTGGTCGATCATCCAGCCTTCGCGGGAAGAAGGGATGTTGTCGGAGACAAAATTGAACCGGAAAATGAGGGTATCGTGGTTTAGGGCGAGAAATGGATTTTTTTCAGTAATAATTGCATACCATGCCATGCAGCTTTGAACCCATCCGTCGGACTTGCCTGAAAAGCCATGTTCCCCGTTACAGAGCGTCTGGCTCTCCTGATAAAGATTGGTGTTTCCCCACAAGGATGGTTCCGGGTGGAGTGGCGAGATACTATAATAATATTGTTGTGAGATGGTATCATCCAGGATATTCATAAAGGTTTGTCCGGCATCCCATGAAACGGATATATAGCCGCCATCCTGGAGGGTATCGGTGTCGTACTGGTGTCTGAAATCGATGAATATACTATAGTAGAACCAACCTGTATAAAAGCCACCCATTGCCGATGGACCGAAGCCGAATTCAAATATGGAGTGGTTATTATCAGGATAGTTACCCAGGGTATCGGTAACGATTGCCTTTGGCAGAGACCAGGCCTGGTTGAACAGGGTTTTCTGTGGGACCCCGATTTGCCATATGTTTTCAGGAGAAGCGACAACCGAAATGTAGGTCGAGGGTTCTTCGAAGGTGATGGTGGTAAACGGACCGATGGTATCGCCCGGCGACTTGCCGTCAGCGATCTGCGCCAGGGCGGCAATCGGAGCCAATAATAGAAAAAGGAAGGTAAATTTTTTCATGACTGAAAAATTTGAGGTGAAGATTTTATCGAATGATTCAAATTCTGATATTATGCCCAAATATATGTGTTTTTTAGCTTAATATTCAGAATGTTGAAAAATAAATTTCGGTCTGTTTCGAAAAACGACATGTGTAGAAATATCGAAAACCGGATTGGTTAAAATACTTCAAAATGAAAACCAGGCATTAGGCATTGGCCATTAGCCATTAGGGAAGAAATATTACTTCAAAATGCAAATCAGGCATTAGGCATTGGCCATTAGGGAAAAAATAGTAACCATTTCCGCTACCTCGCTATTTAATTCACTCATTCACTCATTCACTCAATCACTCATTCAACTTGTCCACCAGTCCACTTGTCCACTAGTCCACTTATTCACTTTCGGAGTTCAGCTTCCTGATTTTCGCGTTGAGAAATTTGTAAATTCCCAGGGAGATGAGAAACAGAACTCCCCATTGGATCAGGATACGGGTGTAATTGAGGATAATATAGGATTCGAAACCATAGGGACTGTGTGGGGGTGTGGCGAAAAAATGGTACCCCATCGAAACGTTTTCCGGGTGGTCGAACGGGTCAACCACGGCGTTCCAGGGAGGGAACAGCGCCGTCAGGATGAAAATCAGGAAACAAAGGGCCAACAGTATGTTTCTGATTTTGATCAGTCGTTTAATCCGATTCCCGCTTGTTTCTTTCATCATGGTTCCTTTGAATGGCAGGCTGAAGGTCGTTATTTTATGTTGATAGTTCAGCAGCAACCCTTTAATCCTGGTACCATCGGCAAAGGTATGGCTTTTCGTAATCTGTTCAGCAGATGTATCTTTTTTCGGTTTGCAACGACCACAACCGGATGGGTTGGCCGGGTAAACAAAATTTTCCTTTTCTTTGCACTATGCCTTTGTTTTTAGCCTCAATCAATTCGGGAAGTAACGGAAATTGTTATTACGTTGGTAATGAAACCGAGGCGGTGCTTATTGATGCCGGAATCTCGAACCGGGAAATCATCCGCCGGATGAATGGTTTGGGATTGTCGATCGAAAAGGTGAAAGCGATCTTTATTTCCCATGAGCACACCGACCATACTCGTGGTGTGGCGGTTTTGTCGCGACGGCACCGGATTCCGGTTTACCTCACTGAGAAAACCCGCTGGTACAGCGGGATCAGGTTCGATACGGGGTTGGTACAGACGTTCACCAGCGGAGAAATGATAAAAATCGGCGCGCTTACCATTGAACCTTTTTTGAAATCGCATGATGCTGCCGATCCGCATAGCTTCACCATTCACTGTAACGGGATCACTGCCGGGGTGTTCACCGATCTGGGTCTGGCCTGCGACCGGGTCATTCATCAGATGGGAAGGTGTAATGCCGCCTTTTTAGAGTCAAACTACGATGAAGGAATGCTCGACCGGGGGCCCTATCCTTTGTATCTGAAACGTCGGATCAAAGGGGCGCAGGGGCATCTTTCGAATATGCAGGCGCTGGAGCTTTTCCTGAACCACCGGTCGCCATGGTTATCACTGCTCATTTTATCACATCTTTCAGCCCAGAATAACCATCCCCGGATTGTCGGGGATCTTTTTTCTGGTCATTCCAACGGAGTGCGTATCGAGGTGGCTTCGCGGTCGGAAGCGTGCGGCGTTTTCAGGGTTGACTAAGTATAGGGTTAGCTTTATTTTTTCAGGTGAAAAGACTTTCTATTTACGATTGAACATGATTTACGATTTACGAATTAATTGCAGGTTGATGAATGTTATTTTCAAATTTGATGTAACAGGTTAATTTCAAACCTCATGGTGTAAGATCGTATCATAAGGCGTTTACCATAAATCCGAAATCGAACATTCAATCGCAAATCATGATAATTTTAAATCATGTCAATCGTAAATCATATCAATCGTAAATTAATACGTCTCTGATTATGCCGGCAAAACTTTTAATATACCCTGATTTCATAGCTTTGCTTATCCATCTCTAAATCTTATCTGTCGCAATGAGGTCTCTTTTAAACTTTTTCCTGGCCCTGATCCTGATTTTCACAGGAGGATGTGGCGACAAGGGTCATGACATCATGAACCTGAAAATGCTGCATGGCGGTAAAACCTTTGCTGTCCCTACCGGTACCGCCGCCGACCAGTTTGTCCTTAAGAAGTATCCCGACGCCGTGATCGAATACTACAACAGCGTACTCGATTGTGCTATTGCTGTGAAAGACGGTAAGGCCGATGCCGCGGTGTACGACTTGCCGGTGCTGAAAAATGTTGCCGCCAAAAACGAAGGATTGCGGGTACTGCCTGAATTGCTGTTCGACGATCAATACGGCTTTGCCGTGCAGCTTCAGAACCGTAAACTTAAGGTGGTTATCGATGAAGTGCTTGCTGAGCTTCGAACGAATGGAACATACGACGACATGTTGCGTCGGTGGTTCCCTCCCCGGGGAACACCCGCTCCGATGCCCATCATCAATCTGGAAGGGGGGAACGAAGTGCTGCGTTTCGGTACCGCCGCGGTGACCGAGCCGATGTCGTTTTACGACAGCGCCCGGCGCGTCGTAGGATTCGATGTCGAATTCGCCACCTATATCGCTGCAAAATTGGGGAGGAGACTTGAAATTGTAGATATGGAATTTGGCGCCATGCTCCCGGCCCTGATTGCAGGCAAGGTTGACATGATCGGGGCCGGACTCTCCATAACCAAGGAGCGGGCTAAAACCGTTCTGTTTTCACAAAGTTATTACAAGAGTGGTATTGCCGTAATGGTTGCCGGTTCAGCAGATCCCACCGCAACCACGGCTGCCCCGGCATTGAAATCGCTTCAGGATATTAAAAACAAACGAATCGGGGTGTTATTAGGCAGCGTTCATGACACCTATGCCACGAAAAATTTTCCCCAGGCTGCCATCTTAGAGTACCAGAACACCTCCGATATGATTTTTGCCCTGAACTCTGAGAAGACTGATGTGGCTTTTTATGATCAGGAGTCGTTAAAGGATGTGTTCGACAAAAATGATGCGTTGGGCATTTTAGCCAAGAATGTATTTACCGTACCGATTGGCGCGGGTTTTAACCAGGAGAACGACCGCTTGCGTGAATCCTTCAATACTTTTTTAAAAGAGATCCGGGAACAGGGGATTTATAATGACATGGTTGACCGGTGGATGAAGAAAGGTATCACCGAGATGCCTGAGATCAAGACCGCCGGGCGGAATGGCCAGCTCAAGGCAGGCGTTGTAAGCGATCTGGGAATGCCATTCAGCCTGATGAAGGAGGGGAGGTTGGTCGGATTTGATATCGAACTCTCCACCCGCTTTGCCGCCTGGTTGGGAAAGGAGTTCGTTCCGGTTGACCTCCAGTTTGGCAGTCTTTTAGCTTCGGTTTCCACCCATAAGATTGATATCATCACCAGCTCGCTGATGATCACTGAAGAGCGGAAAAAACAGATCGACTTCTCCGATCCCTACTATGAATCGGGGGTGAGCGTCATTGCCCGGAAGGATAAGATGGGACAGGTTGCAGCAGAGCTTGGTGATGCCGTAAAGGGGCAACGATCAGGAATTGGCCGGTTATGGACGAAGATCAGTGACAGCTTTTACAGCAACATCCTGCTTGAAAAAAGGTATCTTCACATAATCGACGGTTTGAAAGTCACCATCATCATCAGCATTCTGGCTGCGATAGTAGGAACACTGATCGGCGGACTGATCTGCTACATGCGGATGTCGAAGAACCGTCTGATGTCGGGGTTTGCCGGAATTTATATTATGTTGCTGCGGGGAATGCCGGTGCTGGTTCTGCTGATGATCATCTATTACGTGGTTTTTGCTTCGGTGAACATCGATCCGGTTATTGTTTCGGTCATTGCCTTCGGGTTGAATTTCGGGGCTTATGTTTCAGAGATGTTCCGGACCTCGCTCGAAAGCATCGACAAGGGGCAGCGGGAGGCAGCCATTGCCGGAGGATTTACCAAAATTCAAACGTTTTATTTCATTCTGTTACCCCAGGCCCTGCGCTCCATTTTACCGGTTTACAAGGGTGAATTTATCTCCCTGATGAAAATGACTTCGATCGTGGGTTATATCGCGGTACAGGATCTGACCAAGGCAAGCGATATCATACGCAGCCGCACCTTCGATGCCTTCTTCCCGCTATTCATGGTGACGGTTATTTACCTGGCACTGGCGTGGCTGCTGACGTGGCTGCTTGGCAGGATAGAAATTTCAGTTAAGCCTAAAAGAGTTCGCGTTCAGACAGGAAAGGAGGAAAAGATATGATACGGGTCGAAAACCTTTCAAAGCATTTCGGTGATCTGGTCGTTTTGCGCGATATCAGTACTGTGATCCAAAAAGGAGAGATCATCGCGGTGATCGGTCCTTCAGGAACAGGAAAGAGCACCTTTCTGCGTTGTTTGAATTTGTTAGAAACTCCAACCGGTGGAGCCATTTTCATCGACGGGATTCCGATCCTCGATAAGCACACCAATGTCCCAAGGATTCGCCAGCGGATGGGAATGGTATTTCAGTCATTCAATCTCTTCGTCCACCTGACGGTCGTCGGGAATCTGACCATCGGTCCGGTGAAATTGCTTGGAAAGTCGAAGGAGGAGGCTACTGCAAGAGCGATTGAGCTCCTGAAGCTGGTTGGCTTAGCCGAGAAGGCCGATGCATATCCCGATGAGTTGTCGGGCGGACAAAAGCAACGTGTCGCCATTGCCCGCTGTATGGCCATGGATCCGGAGATCCTGCTGTTTGATGAACCTACTTCGGCGCTTGATCCCACCATGGTGAGCGAGGTTTTAGCTGTAATCCGACGTTTGTCGCGCGAAGGGATGACCATGGTTATCGTCACCCATGAGATGGAATTTGCCCGTACCATCTCGAGCCGGGTTTTTTACATGGATGAAGGGATTATTTATGAGGAGGGCGCTCCGCAGCAGATCTTCGACAATCCGCAACGGGAGAAGACCCGTGCGTTTATCAACCGCATCCGGAGCCTGAATTACCACATCCAAAGTCGCGATTTTGATCTCTATGCCCTTCAGGGTGAAATTGCCTTATTCTGCGAAAAGCATATGGTGGGGACCAAACTGACAGGCCATGCCGTTCATATGGCCGAGGAGGCGCTCTTGTTGCAGCATGATTTTCACGATATTGATATCCGGCTTTCCTGGTCGGAAAAGGAGGAGTTTCTGCTCCTTACCTGTGAGAGTTCCGGCCCGCCGTTCAATCCCCTGGAAGTTGAGGCCGATGCTGATGACCTTGCGGTAATGATGATCAGGGCCCGGTGCGACCAGGTCGATTATCAGCACCGCGAAGGACGCAATGTTGTGAACCTGCGGCTTAAAGGGGCATAAAAGCCGGCCAGGTGATTGAGATGAGTGTCGTTACAGGGTCAATCCGGAACGGGAATAATAGTTCAGGCTAATTGTTGACGCCCTTCTACGGCAGTTGTCCCAGGAACAAATCTATATGCTTTTCGGCTTCACCGGTGGTCTGGTAAGATTTCACGGTTAGTTCGTTGCATCCCGCGATCATGGCCGAAAGTCTTTTACCCGGCCGGGGATGGAAGAGACACAGGATCTTTTTATGAAGCCGCAGGGCGGTAGCAATCTCGAATCCCACACCGAGGCTGGGGCTGGTTACCTCTGCAATGATGATGTCGGCGATTTCAAGCCAGGCGAGGTCGCGTTCGAAGATATCCCGGTCGGTCATCGCTGACTCGCCTTCACGGGTAAGTTGTGCATCCCCGATATGTTCCGTGAGTACCTGTCCATACTCCTGCAGATGCCTGATGATATCTCTGTATCGCGCGCTATCGTCCCGTCCTCCGCGTATGGAACCGGCGAAATAGATCTTCAGGTCATCTTTCATTCAGATTTGAGATTTAAGCCAAAATTAGGAAAAATCGGGATGTGACTTTTCGCCGAATGTTCCATACTGAAGGGAAAATTTCGGTTTTTCTGCCACACCGGGATCTTTTCCTGTGTCGGTTTGCATTTTTTGCGACCGATCTGAAAAAACCTCAGTCAAACCGTCAAAGGATTGCAATTTCTGCAATTCTGGCATTGCTCCCGGCAATTTTCAGTTTCAATTTCCGGTTTCACGGTTGTTATTTTGTTTCGTCAATGCAGCCATCCAAAACCCGCAACGTTATGAAAACAAAAACATTAATATCCGTATTCCTGGGCATCCTGATGATGACCGGGTCACTGAGTTTCGGCCAGAATGTACCTGATAGCGTCCTGATTTTAAAAGCCCGGCGACTTTTGCTGAAAGCCAATGTTATGAATGGGCTCTCCATTGGTATGGGTGTGGCAAGCAACGTGGAAATGGCTATTATCGGCGGGTTTCCGCTGGAATTTGAGAATGGTTTAAACCCTGGAGTTAATGTATCGCACCTCGTTCTGGCTACAAGCCGGCTCACTTTTTCTTTATTCCCGCCGATCATGGTCAGCAGGGCTTCAGCGATCCTTCGTCCTTTAAGGAATTCAGCCAGGCCGGAATATGCCGAATTCTTCCGGACACTTGATGCAGCCCAGGCTCTGACCATCGTTGCTCCCGTGCTCTGTCTCTCCGGAGGAATCATGATGGCGGTTGCCGCCACAAACATGGATGCAGGTACAACTTATGATACCTATCATCGCACCTTAAAAAATCCTTCCCTGAAAACTGCCGGATGGATTCTGGTCGGAGCCGGTCTGGCAGCCTCGGTTGCAGGAACCATCCTGACCGCCAACGCGCTGACCACTCAGGGGAAAAAGGCGGGAAACCTTCAGTTGACGTCGGGCGCTAATGGTATCGGATTGTCCTATTATTTTCCGGAAAAGTAAGAGACTGTTTATAATTTACGATTGAACATGATTTACGATTTACGATTTTACTTTCGATTTCGGATTAACTGTTATCTTTACAACCTCAACCGATTCCTTGAAATATGACTGTAGTTCCTGCCCGGATTTTAACTTTTATACTGATATTGCTGACTTTCGAACTAGTTGTTCCGGATATGGCCCGGTCACAAAACCTCCCGCCCCTGAACATGGTCATCATGGATTCATCGGCAACGCAGGGCTATTATTTCCTGATCTCTTATACCAATTCACCCCCTTATACCTATAACAACAACATGATGATCCTCGACCGGTTCGGTCGCGTGGTATTTTACCGTTATGTGCAGGATAATCCAGGCGCTTACCAGATCATCGACTTTAAGATACAACCCGATGGCCGGATGAGTTATTGTAACCTTCCCACCATGAGGTTCTATCTCATGGATAGCACCTTCACGGTTGTGGATTCCATTGAATGTATTCATGGCTTACCTACTGATCATCACGATTTACAGATCATACCGGGTGGACACTACCTGCTTTTCGGCACCGAGACCCGCGTCATGAACCTCACTTCTTATCACTGGTTTGGCTTTAATCATACCCAGCCGGGATCCGCTTCAGCCCAGGTGATGGGTGTGGTGATCCAGGAGTTTGACGAAAATAAAAACCTGGTCTGGGAGTGGAAAGGTCACGATCATTACCAGTTTGGCGATGTGAACCAAACCTGGCTGATGAATCCCAACAAAGTCGATTGGACCCATGCCAATGCCGTAGAATGCGATCTGGATGGCAACATCCTTTTATCGTTGCGTCATTTCAATGAGATCACCAAGATCGACCGTTCCAGCGGGAATATTATCTGGAGGTTTGGAGGGAAACAGAACCAGTTCACATTTTTAAATGATACCGTGCGGTTCACGGGTCAACATGACATCAGGCGGGTATCGCCGACCAACATCACCCTGTTCGACAACGGACAGTACACCAATCCGCGGATGTGCAGGGCACTGGAGTATATGCTCGATGAAAGTGCCAAGACTGTGACCCTGGTCTGGGACTATGTTTACGACAGTTCGATGTACAGCGGTGCATGCGGGAGTTTTCAAACCCTTGGAAACGGAAACCGGATCGTCGATTTTGGATTTACCAACAGCGGCTACCCCTGGATGGTTGCGGTGAAGCCCGACCGGTCGACCATTGCCGAAATGTGGTATCCGTCGGGTTATTCCAGTTACCGCGCATTTAATTACCCTGAACTGCCATGGCAGTTACACCGTCCTGCCATCGAGTGCAGAAAGTCGGGCGAAAATTATTTTCTGGATGTGGTCTCCAGTCACGATTCCTATCAGTGGTCAACAGGTGATACCACGGCCTCGATCCAGATCAGCGATACCGGTACCTATTGGGTTTTTGTGCCATATGGCACCGGTTTCATCAGCTCAGAACCGATTACCGTAACCGATCCGCTTCATCCGTGCGTCCCCGTCGGAATGGCGTCCACACCCGAATCGGATGGGGTTGAAGTCATGTGCCTGCCGAACCCGGCAACCGATCGGATCCGAATCCTCTTCGACCTGCCGGCGCCGACGGCTGTGTGCCTTACATTGACCGACCTGCTCGGGAAAACGGTGCAAAGCAATGATGCCGCGAACTATCCTTCAGGCCGTCATGAACAAAGTTTTGACGTTTCAAGCCTGTCCGGCGGCATCTATATCGTTTCACTGACGACGGAGCGTGAACAGATAATCCGGAAGGTGGTCATTCGCTAAAATGGCGCTCGCCGCGGGCTATTTTCCATAGATCATGGTAAACAGCCCGATGTTTTCGTCGGCATAACATAGCGAATCACAAAGACAATTAAATTCCTTTCCCAAGCCCTGGATGAAAACATCATGCCACTGGGATCTGAGCATGTGGTAATCGCTGCGTTTTCCGCGAGGCTGCGTAAAGAAATAGACCGCTTCCGACATCAGGAACCGGTCGATGCTGGCAAGGGCGAGCTGTACCGGTGCGTCAAATGCGAAGATGGCATCCATTAAACTGCCGTACGACTGGTACACCGATAGCGCCAGTTCGGGGCTGTGCAGTTCGGGCGTATCGTTGTTGGCGTCGAGTTCGTAAAGGATGAAAAAGTCGATATGCCGGCCCAACCGTGTCAGGTGAAGGAGTTTGGTTTCATATGGCATGTGATGATAGGCTAACGAGGCAAGGGCAATATCATAGGTTCCTTCCATTTGTTCCGTGAAATCTTCGATGCGGGAATGAATGACCCTGACGGTAGCTTCGGGAAAGGCTGCAGCCGCGTTTTCACGCGCAAGCCGGAGCATTCCCTCCGATGGATCGATCAGTAAAATTTCACCAACTGCACCGATCCGGCCCGACTGCTGAAGTTCTTTCAGCAGATCTACCAGAATTTTCCCATGACCGCATCCTATATCCATGATCCGCAGGGGTTTGGTGAACGAGGGAAGGGTGTGAACGCAGTGGATTCGGAATTGGACCCTCGAATCTGCAATAACCGGCGTATTTGCGAAATGGATGTAAGGTTCCGGATCGGAGAAGATTGCTTCGGGAATCACCAGCCTGCCCCCGTTGCGTCCCAGGTAGCTTGCAAGAAAAGCATTCGAGAACAGGGCGCCCTGTTCGCCTTCCATACCCGCGCGGATCCATTCGAGACCTTGTGAATTCATGTTTTCCGAGAGCAACCAGGTCCCGGTATAGTAATGAAATGCGGGTATCAACCCGGGACGGATCATGCCGTTCACCTTCGTCGGATTTCCGCCGGTTGATACAATTCGTTGTGCGAGGGATTTCCATTCCCCGGATTCTTTTTCACTGAGATAGATCATAGTTCAGAGTCATTAGTTTGGGAGGAATAATCAAAAAGAGTTTACCGTAAAATTACTTTTTTTTATGTATCAGTTCATCAAGACATACTCCGATCCTGATCTCTGCACGGAAACCGGTCCAGTCGGTCGTATAAGGTTTTATTAGGGTCACGGAGTCACTTTTGATCTCGCCCTTTTTGTCCCACAGGTAGCCAAATTCGGCCCCGAATTTCAAAAAGCGCCAGGAATAGGAGACTATCAGCCCGGGTTTGATGTAATAACTGTCGGAATAATAGGAATTGTCAAACTCAATCACGGTTCCCCAGGCTTCCAGACATTCTTCAGTCTTCATGGATGTATAAAGATATCCGATGTTCAGGCTGAGTTCGGCGTCGAAATGTCCCAGCCTTAAGATCCGGAAGGCGTTGACCATTCCAAATGCGTGTCCGCTCAGGAGTTCGTCAAAATGGTAGGAGCCGGAGTAATCGGACGTGGAGATCCGGCTCGCGGTGGAGTTATAGTCGTATTCAAACCCGAGGGAATAAATTCCGAAGCCGCACCGGAGATATCCGCCGAAGCTGAACCAGGAGGGAAATTCGGTCACAATGCGGGCTTCGAAGGGCAGATCCTGAATACTGCGTTCCAGATCTGATTTCAGATCCTTCATGGCAAAAGTACTGAACCCTGCTTTGACCCCGGTTTCCCATTTCTGGGCATAGGTCCAGGTACACACCATCAACAGAGATAATGAAAACATCATTTGCTTCATGCTGCTATTTTTTTTCGGTTACAGGATAATCCCTGCTCATCATTTTCGCTTTAGTTGGTATGTTTATGAAAATGCAGGGGATTTCGATTAATGGGGAACTGACCTCAGAAAATTACCAAGGCCTTACCCTTATTCCAGAAAATGGTATTTCCACGAATTCTTAGATTAGGGGAAGTACTGATTCCTGTTTTCATTTGTTTTATTTTAATCCCGGTATTCAGATCATAAATTGCGAAGTTGCTATAACCATATACCAGGAGTCGTTCCGTGTTGAAATCTACATTCCCGATCTCTGGTCCTTCGACGGTGAAACTTCGCACCAGGCTCCAATCGGAGCAATTCCTGATAACGAGCTCCTGGTTTTCGAGGATCACGGCCCGGTTATCATCATCCGGAAAAAATGAATAAAAAAGGTAGCCGTAGGGGCCGTTCACCGAACGCCATTTTTCAGAAAGTGTCCCGCCGGAAACACTGAAAAGGTAGAGTTGGTCGGCCTTTACGAAGAGGTATGTTCCCGATGACGACAGTACCGGAAAAGGTTTTACGCTAAAGGTGTGTTCACCCAGTTTTTTACCGTTAACGAAATCGTACAGAATGATTTTATGGTCTCCCACAAGAGCGGCGAGTCCCTGATCGGAAATCGACACGCGATCTCCTGCGAAGGAAGAACCGAAAATTTGCTTGCCGGGAACCGTGTATTTGGTTTTGGATTCAACGTTGTAAAACAGGTAATCACCGTTCCATATGTTCATGGTTGCCAGTAAAAAATGATTCCGGGGAGAGACTGCCGAATATTTTATGGATTGCCCGGTTTTAATTATATCTACTGGAGTCAATGTGCCGGCATCATACCTGATAATTTCATTCGATCCGGGGATGAAAATGTCGTTGCCGACCGGGGCCAGGAACTCATAAAAATTTATCCCGGGTTTCCCGGCTTCGACCTCGCAAGAAACTGAATATTTTTGCCTCGCTATCACGCTACTATAATCGGGGAGTGTTGTTTTAGGGACATAGGATATATAAACCTTGCTTGTTCCCGGGAATGGGATATCATTGATTTCATAAGAGTTTTGGTTGATATCGGGAATCATAGCCGATTCAATGACTTCGATGTACGGATAAGGTAAAATATATATCCGGTATCCTTCAAAATTTTCGGCATAATGACATTTTTCCCAACTGAAGTCGGGGGCTCCGCGGTCGGTTATGGTAAAAGTGGGGTTGCTCCATTCACACTTCTTCTCCGTGACCGTGATCCGGTAAGGATATAAAACCGGGCTTCCGTCAAGTCCGGTGTAAGTTGTGGTTCTGTAAAATGCTTGTTCTCCGACATAGGTTGGATCGAAAAAGGAGTAGGGAGGTATCCCGGCGGAGGTGTTCAGATCATAAAAGATAGAACCTAATGTATAGTCCAATGCCTTTGCCACCTCCATCTTTCTGATCGGTGTGCTGTCGGTCGGAGCGGGCAGTTCGCACTTCAGGGAGCCTGCATTCAGATTGAACAACAGGGATGGAATGAAATTACATCCCGAAAAATCATTGTTCAGCAGCGTCACCTCTCTTTCATATTGAAATGCCTCAAGGTTCGCAGCATCCGCGACGCTTCCGGAGAGCGTGCTGCAAAACACCCGGAGCAGGGCATGATAAATTCCGGGATTAATGAACGAAGAAGCCTTGAAATAAAAGCCGCCGTTATCAGACTGTCGCCCGAATTTTTTAACGCCATCAATAACAATCTCCAGGTAATATTGTCGTTTCCCGCTTGCCTGCGCGAAAAGATCAATATACCCGTTATATGTCGGGTACAGGGTGTCGTTTACCAGGGTTCCGGTGATGGTAAGTTCGGGCTTAACCGGGTGCAGTTCATGGTAGAATTCGTCGGTTGGTTTATACCGGCACGAAACCGATAACAACAGTACCAGAAACGGGTACAGAAAAATTGCAACACCGGTCCTCCGATGGGCCACCGGCATGCCCGGATTATCCGAATGAACCTTTTTCATGACTTTATTATTAAATCGAGATTAATCAAAATTTTTCAGCGATGACCAGCATTTCAAAATCTTCGGTGGTCAGTTTGTCGTTTCTGGAAAACGCTCCGAGTCTGGCGCCGAAGATGTCAATTTTCATATAACCGAGCGATTTCAGGAGCCATGTGATCTCGGAGGGCACATAATACCTTTCATTGGAATCGAGGGAGATTTTTTTGCCGGAATCATCCTCCAATTCGGTGATGTTGTGATCGCGAAACGTCATCAGATCGAAGGTGTTGCTGCGGTAGGTGGCGTTATCCGTCCCGCCTGCTTCGGCGCAGAATTTTTCGACCGAATGATAAAGCGGGAACAGCCCGTTGAGCGTAGTAAAAATAAATTTTCCTCCATCTTTCAGACCTTTTGTTACACTTTGCAGGATGCTGAAATTCATCTCGTCAGTCTCCATCAGGGGGAATCCGCCTTCGCAGAGCATGATGGCCACGTCGAATTCCCCGTCAAACGGGAGTTCCCGGGCATCGAGCCGGCGAAAGTCGATGGAAAGCCCTTGCCGTGCAGCCTTTTCACGGGCATGCGAAAGTTGCCCCTCCGAAAGGTCAATCCCGGTTACATGGTATCCGCGCAGGGTCAGTTCTATCGTGTGCCGCCCGGTGCCACATCCGACGTCGAGGATCCGGAGCGATTTATCGCGACCGAGCTCCTGTTCCAGGAAATCACATTCGCCCTGTGTTCCCTGTGTAAAACACTCGCGATCATATTTCTGCCCGTAATTTTCAAACAAGGCTTCGTACCAGGGTTTTTTGTTCATTTCAGTCATTTGATCTACATTAATTGGTTACCTTGAAATTTATAAAACTATTTGTTTCCTTACTTCCCTTTATTCTCTTATTTCTTTTGATAATCCATGATTTTCAGGGAGCTGACAGATGAGATAACACTCATTCTCTTATAAATTTACCCCACCGGTTCCGGTCGGTTTCGGTGATCCGGATGAGATACAATCCCGGCGTAAGCGAGCGAATATCAACGACTGTCTGACTCCTTTCCAAAGGTTGCTGGTACACTTTTTCGCTCCTGATATTAAAAATCGTGATGCTGCCGTTAACCCGGCCGGGGTTCTCTTCGAGGCTGATGGTAAGGGCTTCGCGGGCAGGATTCGGATAGATAATGATCCGGCCGGGATCATCCGCGACCGGGCTGAAACCGGTTCCCCCGGAGGTCTTTTTCAGGATGACTCCATCTTCTCCCGCTGCATATCCCGTTCCCGAAGAGGTAAAGTGTACCGTATTTAACTGGGCCTTGATGGAGGTTGAAACCACCCAGGATTCACCCCCGTCGGAGGTCTTCAATATCGTGCCGTGAAGCAGGTTCAACCCACCGACGACATACCCATGGTAGGCATCGGTGAAAAATACCGAATACAATCCATCCGTGACGCCGGTCTGTAAGGCAGTCCAGGTTGTGCCGCCATCGGTGGTCTTCAGAATTGTGCCGATATCCCCTGCAATGTACCCGGTTAGCGGCTCGGGAAACATGACGGAATATAACTCTGTTGAGGTCCCCGAAGGTCGCGCCTCCCACGAAAAACCGCCATCGGTCGTTCTGAGGATGGTTCCATTATAACCTGCCGCGAAACCCGTACGCGGATCGGTAAACCATAAGGAGGTCAGATCGCGTGTGGTTCCCGTCGCCAGCGGTTCCCACGTCGTCCCCCCGTTAAGAGTACGGAGCATGGTTCCTTCGGCGCCTGCAATGTAACCGGTATCACAATCGGGGAATACGACGGACTTTAGGATTGCGGAAGCACCCGTGGACAAAGGAATCCAGGTACTGCCCCCATCGAAAGTTTTCAGTGCGGTGCCACCGTATCCGACGGCAAACCCGGTATCGCGGGCTGTAAATTGCAGGGAAAAAATGGTTTGATCCGTTCCCGTGTTCTGAATGGCCCAATGTTCTCCCTTGTCGGCGGTCTTCATGATCAGCCCGCCTTCACCCGAAACATACCCCGTTTGCTCATCCGCGAAATAGACGGAAGTTAGCCAATTGGTAGTTCCGGTGACCTGCCTGGCCCAGGTTGCCCCGCCGTCGGTTGTTTTCATGATAACGCCCTCGGAACCGGCCTTGAATCCTGTATTTTTTGCATCTTTTGAAGGAAACACGATCGAGCTGAACGTGATCAGCATCCCGGCATCCTGTTCGGTCCAGGTAATTCCACCGTCGACGGTCTTACAGATCCTGCCCATGTTTCCGGCCAGGTACCCGGTATCGGCTGCGGTAAAATAGATGGAGTTAAAAAAGTGATCTTTGGGTCCGATTTTGGCCTGAAGACTCCAGTTAGCGCCACCATCAAGGGTTTTGAGAAGATAGGTAGTGTCGGCTTCACTGTGCGGGGGATCTGATTTGGCATATTCGTAATGACCGAGCGCGTACCCGGTTCTCACACTGGTAAAAAAGACGGCGGTAAGTTCATGTTCGGTGCCGGAGGTCTGTGAGATCCAGGTTGTTCCACCATTGACACTCTTCAGGATGACGCCGTACATTCCCACGGCATATCCCGTATCGCGATCGGGGAAACATACGGAATTCAGCGTCGCTGTGGTCCCCGAAGTAATCGGACTCCAGCTTGTGCCAACGTCGGTGGTTTTGAGGATGACGCCATAAAAGCCGACAGCAATTCCGGTCCCCGAGCCCTGGTCAGGTAAAAACGTCACGGAAGTCAGGGTGTTCGCGGTACCTGAAGAACGGACAGACCAGTTCTCTCCCCCGTCGGAAGTGTTCAGGATCATCCCGCTTTCGCCCACGGCACAGCCATCGCTGGCATTGGTAAAACAGACCGACAGCAACGGAACCGAGGTTCCGGTGTTCAGCAATCTCCAGGTTCCGCCGCCATCCTCGGTTTTAACGAGGGTGCCCTGGTCACCGGCGGCGTATCCTGCGAGGGAATCAGTGAAACTTAGGGAGTGAAGCTGGTATCCCGGGGGACAGGGATTCAGCCAGCGCCACTCCTGGGCCGAAAGATGATCCCACAGGATGAACAGGCAGAGTATCAGGATTATTCTTTTCATTTTTAAATAATTTTATATTTAATGTGCTCATATTTATTTTTTCGGGCCACATTGAATATCCATTGTTACCGACAGGGGTCTGCATGTACAGTGTACTGATGGATATTTCATCAGCGGGAATATCTTAACAGTCTTTTCCCCGTAAAGCGGAACCCCGGAAAACAAATTTTCTGATGGTAAATATAATCATTTATCAGATTTATAATTTTTCAAGGGTGTTTACCAGGCATTTTCTTCAGGATGTGCTTGACAGTCGCCATTTAGAAAATTAACTTTGTCATAACAATTTTTCTCCATGCAAACCAAGACGAATAAATTTCAGGTTATTCTGTCAATTCTCAAAGATTTGACGGTAATACTCCGCGACGGGATCATCCTGATCCTGTTTCTGCTCCTGATCATCACGCCGGGCAGGATCAACAGCATCCTGGTGTCGGCCGGGTTCACCAAAGGGACGATTGGCGGACTTTCGTGGGAAGCGAAGTTGAAGACGGCGGCCGATGAGACCAGGTCGGTTGGACAGAGCGTCGACCTGGCCCGGAGGAATTATGACAGCCTGGCCGGCCGTTTGAAAGCGCTGGAGCTGAAAATGAAGGATCCCAGGTTGAAGTCGGAGGTTAAGCAGATCAATGACCTGGTGACGGTTTCACAAGGTGAACTGGATGCGGCCGACCGGACCGTAAAACGCAGCCTGGCCTCCCAACAACAGATCGTCGCCGAGATCGCTCCCACGCAGGCCTCCGTTGGCGGATGGCTTTACGTTGGGAAGGTCAATCAGGATAAAAGCAACTGGGAGTTGGGCTCACCGGTGACCGTAGCCTCTTTTACGCTGCCTTTCAGGGTTGACAGGATATTGAATGTCACAGATGATGCGTACCTGCGGGCAGAAGAATCCGCGGGCGCTCACGTTTCTGCATCCATTGTCGGAGTAGTGAAAGCGGGGGCGGAGGTCCGGGTCGAATCGTACGACTTTTCTCCGGTACCCGGCGGCGGGTGGTTTGTATGGGCGCAGGTAAAGGTTCAGTGATAAAAATCCACACGGGATCGCCTGACATTCGAATGTTGATTCTCGGGATCAGGCCTTTTAGGGTTTCATAGGATCGAAATGATTTTCAGGCCTTTAACAGGTAACCTGCCGCATGTCGGTGAATACTCGTCGGCTTGCCTCCTCCACGTATTCATTCATACTTTGAACGACCTTCTCCCGGGTTAATTCATCCTTCTGTCCTTGGGTATCTGATCGGATTTTATCCGGCTGTTTTCCACTTCCGATCTGTTTTAACACCCTAACAAGCGTATCAACATCTTCCCGGCAGTTTTCCATTCCGAGGCTGACACGTGTAAGTCCGGGGAACCGGACCGAAGTAAAAAGGGTGGCGATCAACCATTGGAATCGTTCGAAGAAGGGGCCGACGCCCACCAGTTTTTTGATGAGGATGTGGGCGCAATGGCAGCCGAACCTGACCCCGATACCGCCCCGGATTGCCAGCTCCCGTGCCAGTTTGTTGGAGAACATGTTCTTAAAGTCAAACACGATGACTCCTGCTTTACGGGAAAACGACGGTGCGTCGGGATCTTTGATCCCGTAACCTTTAAAACCCTTTATTTTGGATAATTCCGACAATGCATGGTGATGCAGGACCTGTTCTTCGCGGATGATCACCTCCATCCCGATGCGGCCCATCAGGTGGAAGATCTTTCCCAGTGCTGCAATGCCACCCGGATTCTCTTCACCCGATTTGCGGATTGCCTCCATTTCTTGCAGATTGAAATGGAGAAGCGCTTTACGGACGATGAGGGCGCCGCTGCCGAAAGGTGCGTAGACCTTATGGGCCGAGAACGCCAGATAGTCGATGTCACAACCCGAAATATCGACTTTGCGGTGGGCAACGAGTTGCGCGGCATCGACCAGCAACCGTGCGCCATACCGGTGAACGATCCTGCCGATCGCTTCCGGGTCGTTGCACACCCCGAGGACATTCGACGCCCCGCTGATGGCAACGAGTTTGATCCTTTGATTTCCGTGGATCCCATCCCGGTTGTATTCCGCGAGAACCTTCTCCAGTTGGATCAGATCCGGAAATCCCTCTTTGTCGATGTTAAGACGGATCAACGGATGCGGGGTGACTTGTCGCCACGGAAGGTCGTTCGAGGAGTGTTCGAGCAACGAGCTGACGATCACCGTTTCGGCGCCGGTATCGGGATCACGCTTCAGGTTGTCGGCCGCCAAGTTGATGGCCTCGGTGGTGTTGGAGGTGAAGATCACCTCGTAGGTATCCTGTGGCGCATGAAGCATACCGGCACAAATTTTTCTTACTTCCGCAACGAGCTCCCGGTACGTTTCGGGCGCCAGACGCCAGGTACGGCGCACTGCATCCCAGACCGGTGTGAACGTGGGGGTGCTGGCGCTGTTGTCGAGGTTCACATAACGCTTCCAACCCGCTGTTGTCGGAACCTGTGTTTCAATCCCAATCCGGGTCGCGCGGAGTTTTTCGAGGAGTTCCTTGCCGGTCAGCCCGTCGGTTTCATCCCGGTACAGAATATCCGCGACAGCGCATTGCTCCTTATCCTCCAAGTGAAACAAGCCAGGACCGGATGATTTCAGGAGGGTCAATGCTTTGGCAAAGGCAATGACATTGATGATAGCGGGCGTTCCTGCTTCAAACTTATCGGGAGCCTTGTCCCAGATGACCCACCCGGACGCCATAAGCCTTGCTGTTCCACCGCCGCTCTCGAAGGGCGTCCCTTCGGGCAGATGCTTCTTTTGAACCGCTACAGCTTGTACCCCGAGCGGCAATCCCGTTTCTTCGCTCGTAATCACCCTGAAGCTTCCAGGTTTGAGATTTCCGGTGAATTTCTCGGTACGGCGCGGCGAACAGAAGATCACCGTGTATTTTTCAGGAGGAAGGTCAAGATAATCCAGTACCAGCTCGCGTGACTGTTCGTAAAGACGGGTCGAAACCATTGAATGGTGCCCGGTTCCGCGATGCACGTTTGAATAGGTCTCCAGGGCCGCGGTGATGCTCCGCTCAAGCTCCCTGAAGGCCAGTTTACTTTTATCTGTCATGTTTATCCTTTAAAAGCCGGTTAGACGCAAGGTTTTCCCCGCGGTTAACAATTTGGTGAAAATTCTGTTCATACGGGAGGTGTGTCCTTCAAATTTCAGGGGTTTGATCCTGATGATCTCTTCCAGATCCTGATCCGTGAGACCGAGATAATCGAGTGTGCGACGGTACCCGTAGGGCTTTTCGGCGATGTTGTCGGCAGCATACAACTCCATCGCTTTCCCGCGTGTGATCTCGCCCCTGCGGATCATGTTGCTGTACTGACAAATATGACGTTCGTATCCATATATCCTGTTCCGGATGTAATTGGTCAGGGGTTCGGCAAAGCAATCAAAGTGTTTTGAATATTCGCGGGAGGTATCTTCCACCCAATCCATCTCCCGGGTAATAATTTCGCCCATCTCTTTATCTGTCGGATTATCCAGGTAGAAGAGTGGGGAGACCTCTTTCGGAAATTTGCCGGTCCGTTTGTTAAAAAAGATCCTGAAATGGTTCAGGTGCGGGAAAATCAGAAAATCGTCGATCTCCCTTTTTGTCAGATTGGAAGAGTGTTTCAGGATATACTTCATCCGGGACACATCCTGTATGGAGTCGGGAACGAAAGAGTCCTCCTCTAGGGGAGAGATGCCGTAAAGGATCATGGGTGCCCGGTTGTCGCAGGCAACCTTAAAAATATTGCTTTTGGTACCGATGTCACAGGCTCCGCAGATATCGCCGGAAGCGGTCAGGGTGGCGCGGTAGATTTTCTTGAGGAGCTCGGGATCGGGGCGGCACATGATATGGGGCACCCCTGTTTTCCGGATGGCCCGGTCGATGTTGTCGCGCGCGATCTGGCTGAAAAGCCCGTTATCATAAGTCATGGCGAGCACCTTCAGATGGTAAACGTTTACTGCGAGATGGAGGATGTAGGTGCTGTCCTTGCCGCCACTCAGCGGGACGAGGGCGTCATATTCCGATTTCCGGTTCTGCCGTACCTGTTGAAAAAGCGCGCGTAACTTATCTTCACCGATGGGTTTGAACCCTCCGTAACGGTTGCAAAGAGAACATTCGCCGGCCGTGTTGAATGAGATCCCGGGATAATTCGAATTGATCAGGCATATGGAGCAGGTTGACATAGATTGTGCGTTTGGTTTTGGCAAATGGAATGGAAGACATTCGAAAAACCCCGTCAAGCGGGATGGATCCTTTGAAATCGAAAATTCGGATTATTCACCGAAATTGGGATAACCATTGGAATGATAGGTGAGGGGTAAATCAACATGGGAAGTGGTTATCAGTCCAAATGTGGAATCCGACGTTTTCCCATACTGATTGATTGTGTAGGCCCGGTAGTTGTTTTGAGAAAATGCCCTGAAGAAGGCTCCGGTTATGTAGTACCGGTTTTTAAATGGGTTGGGATGATCATCATAATCGAGGAACAAAATCTCCTTGGTTGAATATAAATTACCCTGAGGGTTGTAATGTTCGGCAGTTACTTTTACGAGGTTATTGTTATCCATGAAGAATGTTCTCCGGGTATAACTGGTTTGATAAGTTTCGGTGATCTGGTCGCTGGTGTAGGTATAGTTCAAGTCATATCCATCCGGATTTAAACCATCCTTTCTAAAAACCTTCATCAGCCTGTTCTGTGCATCGAGATAAAAGATGAGGGGATTGGTGCTTTTTTCGAAGATATTTCCGTCGTCGGTGATGTATTTTTCAAAGAGCTGAAAGGTATTGTTGCCGGCGGCAATGGAGTCGTACACCGTGGAGTATGAAAAAACGTAATTCAACAGGTTGGTCCCTGCAGGAACGGGGAAATAGCCCCCGGTGATGCGGTCCACCGATCCCTGGTTGTAGCGGTAGGAGCAGATATAGGGACCCGAAATACCGCTCATGGTTCCGAAATCAGTAAAGGATATATCGTCGCGGAAGAAGAGGTATTTGACCTGGCACGACTCCAGCTCATTTCCCGGCTCCTCGGTTTCTTTTTTACTGCATGCCATCGAGATCAGGATCAGGAGGCAGATTGTCAAAACTTTTTTCATCGGATCAGAACTTCAGGATGCGTTCAAAACGGAGATAAAGTTATGCATTATTTTTAAATCTGTCAGAGCCTGACTTTTTTATTTTCTCAGGAGAAAAAACTTTTTATTTACGATTGACATGATTTACGATTGAACAAGATTTACAATTGCCAAGATTTACGATTTACGAATAAAGGATTGACTGAATGACTGAATGATTGAATGATTGATTCGAATTTTGATATTTGACATTTGAATTTTGAATTATTGTTTTTCCCCAATTCCCAATGCCTAATGCCTAAATCCTATTGCCTGATCGAATTGTTCAATCGTAAATCGTAAATCTTGTCAATCGTAATTTTATCCAGTCTCTTAATCTTTGATGAATTTTACAGTGTGTGTTCCGGTTCCGGATTCAAGGATCAGGTAATACATACCAGCCGGCAGTCCTGAAACATCCACGGCTTTAAAGGATTCAGACAGATCTATCTGAATTACCGTTTGTCCCAGGTTGTTCAGAACACGCAAACCGACACCGTCAGGATTTCCGTTGAATTTCAGGAGAACTTTATCGTGCGTGGGGTTCGGAAAGATTTCAATTGCATCCTTTTCAAAGGCGGTAGCCGTGAACACTCCCGTTTCATGGGTTCCGATGATGGTTCCCAGACCGCCTGCTGCAAAGGCTTCATTTTCGGCCGTGATGCAAATGGCTTTTAGTGGTTTATTGGTGGTTGATTCCTGGGAGGTCCATGAATAGCCTCCATCGGTTGTAATGAATATAGAACCTGATTCTGTGCAAATATATCCGGTATTCGGATCCCGGAAAAAGATCGAACTGCAATATTCAAGTGTCCCTGAATGAACCGTAAACCAGGATTCGCCCCCGGTTGTGGTTTTCAGTACGATACCATCCCACGCAACGATATAGGCACAGCTTTCGTTAACCCAACAGACTGATTTCAGATCGGAGGTGGTTCCCGAATTCCTTTCTGTCCAGGTGCTCCCCCCGTCGGTCGTAAGCAGGATGGTCCCCCACGAACCGACTGCCAGACCGGTCATTGCGTCGTTGAAATCGACGTCGTACAAAAACCGGGTGGTTCCTGGCGCCAAGGATATCCAGGAAGTTCCGCCGTTAATAGTTTTGATGATCGTTCCCCATTCACCTGCGGCAAAAGCAATGTTAACATCGGGGCACGCGATGGACCATAACCTTTGATTCGAGGGTGAAAGTCTGGGAATCCAATTGCCGCCCCCGTTATCGGTAGTCAGGACGACCCCGGAGTCGCCGACTGCATAACCTTTGTCAGGAGTCGTGAATCCGATTGCGTGAAGCGGAACGGTAGTTCCTGTCGGCTGTTGGTTCCAGGTCACACCTTTGTCGATGGTCTTTGCAATAAATCCCGAGTCGCCGGCGCAGAATCCGGTTCCGGACGAAGGAAAGGCAATGTCGTTCAGGTGGGTCGTGAAACCGGAGCTTACGTAACTGAAAGTACTCCCACCGTCGGTAGTCTTATAAATACTGGGAAGGTAGCCGGTTGGGTAGTAAACAGATCCTACAACCATACCGACGTTCACGTTGGAGAAGCAACAATGCCCGCCGGGATGGCTGGTCGAAAGAACAGTCCAGGTGTTACCTGCATTGGTCGTCTTCAGGATGATGTTGTCAGCTCCCACCACATAACCGGTGTAAAAATCGGGGAAGTAAATACATTCCAGATCGGCGGTAGTCACGGAGTTCAACGGCTCCCAGGTGATTCCTCCGTCGTTGGTCTGGAGAATCGTTCCGTTGCCGCCTGTTGCGAAACCTGTAGCAGGGCTGGTAAAGAATATCGAAGCAATATACCAGTTTCCGGCGCCATTGTCGATATAGCAGAGATTCCAGGTATTTCCACCGTCGGTAGTCCTCATGATGGCCCCAACGATACCCCAACCGTCATCCTGCCCGGCTACAAAACCGGTATCGGGATTGAGGAAAGTGATGGCATGCTGAGTTACCAGATCGGTTCCCGGAAGCTGGTTCCAAACGATTCCCCCGTCGATGGTCTTATAGATGGGTCCGTAGCCGGTTGCAGCGTACCCGATATTGGTCGTCGGGAAATCAATACTGCTGAACTGGTTGAACGGGACTACCTGACTGGTCCATGTCGATCCTCCGTCAACCGTTTTAAGGATGGTGTTGTCACCTGCGGCATAACCGGTTTGGGAATCGAGGAAGAGGATATCATAGAGGTTTTGGGTTGTTCCCGACTGAACCTGTGTCCAGGAGGATCCGCCATCGGTTGTTTTCAACAGGGTCCCGCGTTCTCCGACGGCGAACCAGGTATTATAAAAGGCATATGTTACGTCGTACAACGGGTTTCCCGTAGGTTTTTGATTCAGATAGCGCCATTGCTGTGCATACATAATAGTCGACGCACAGAGGATGAATAAGAGGGTCAGTTGCGACTTCATCGAAAAGAGAAGAAATAGTTTTGTGTGCCTGGTTCTCATAGATTATATCTGTTATACATTTTTTTTGGTAACCGGTTTTCCCGGTCATGTTTAGCAAGAATTCGTATCCACAGTGTTTAAGAGTCTGTTTGTAATTGGGCGGATCAGTAAATCCATGGGATCAGTCGGCGGGTTTGTTTCATGTATTCCCGGTATTCCGTTCCGAATTCGTTAATCAGCAACCGTTCCTCAACATGGATGCGGTACAGGAATGACGGAACGACAAGGAGCAGGATGACTACCAGGCTGATCGCGTTGTTCAATGACAGGGAGAAGCCTATGAACGAGATGATCGAACCCAGGTAGGACGGATGCCTTATCCACCGGTACATTCCGTTGGTCTTGATCCGGTGTTCTTCACCGATAGCGAGGTTTACGGTGAAACGCTGCCCAAGCGAACCAACTGCGAGGAACCGCACGGCCATGCCGGCCAGGATGATGGTCAGTCCGGCATATCCGGCGTAAGGCCACGCGAGAATCCTTGCAGGGAAGTAGTTGGCGGCGAGAATGCTCAGCGCGATCGCCAGGGTAATGGCCAGCCAGATCAGCCGCATCGTCCCCCGGTCATGATCTTTTTGAACGCTGTTGTTCGCACGGCGCAACCGGTTGAGCATGATTTCAGAAAGAAACCAAAGAATCCATATTACGATGAAGGTGATCATAGGATCATTTCCCTCAAAAATACTCATAAATAACAAATACTTCGATATAAACGATCCTATTTTTTATCTTTACTCAAAATCTTCAGCCATGGAACAGGTTTATCCGGTGATTGTCGTGCCGGGGATCACGGCAACCTATTTAAACGATCATTATGCTCTGCCTCCGGCAACGGTTTGGTCGGTACTCACGAAAAAATTTGAGCAGGTCGCCTTGCACCCCGATCAGACTCGCTACGAAGCCCTGGAACCAGCGCGGGTACTTCCCGGTCAGATCGTTGAAATCGCCTACCGGGAGCTCATCCATGAATTGCGTCACAACCTGTCCGATTCAGAAGAGGCCCCAGTACCGGTCTATCCCTTTGCCTATGACTGGCGGCAACCGCTGGAACATACCGAAGCACGGCTCGAAGCGTTCATAACCGAAGTGATCGAGCGGACCCAGCTGATGCGACATTACCACGAGGACTGGTTTCTCGGAGATCCCAGGGTCAATCTGATCGGCCATTCGATGGGAGGACTGATCGTTGCAGGTTATTTAGAGCGAAACGGGATGAAGCACCGGGTCGATAAAGTCGTCACTTTGGCAACGCCTTTCGGGGGTTCCTTCGAAGCGGTCATCAAACTGGCAACCGGCACGGCGAACCTGGGAACACCGGCGCCGAGCAGCCGCGAACGGGAAGCAGCGCGTGTTACGCCTTCGCTTTATTATCTGTTACCCGATTGCGAAGGGCTTCGTACACCCGACAGCGTGCATTCTGACCTCTTCGATCCCGCTGTTTGGCAACCCAGCATCGTGGAGACCATCCGGCAGTATGTTCAAAAACACAGCGTGACCGGAGGAGATGATGCAGAAAAGGCAAATCTTCTTTTTTCCGGTTTCCTGCAATCTGCAAAGATGCACCGGCATCGGATCCACGGTTTGAAGCTAAAAGCGACCGGACTGGATGCAAGCAACTGGCTTTGTATTGCGGGAGTAAATGCAACAACCCGGGTCGGGGTGAAGATCGGCGTTGACCCGAAGGGAATGTTTTTCGATTTTAACCGAAACGACCGGAAGAATGAATGGGAGCATGCCGATCCCAATCAGAAAATACTGACCGGCGATGGGACCGTTCCGTTAAGGTCGGCCATTCCCGGTTTTCTCGAACTGGCCAACATAGTCTGTTTGTCACCCGACGACTTTGGTTACTGGGAGTTGCAGGACCGGGCAACCGTGAAGCTTGCCGGATTTCACGGACTGCTTCCCAATATGAATCTCATTCACCGACTGATAGTCCGCCATTTCACCGGCCGGGGAGATCAGTATAAGAATACCTGGGGAAGATCGTTGCCGGGAGTCGAAGCGGCACAGTGGAAACCGCCGTTCGATCTTTTCAGGAAAACAGATTAAGCCGGCGGTTCACCCGGTCTTGTATTGGAATCAGTTACCGGTCTTCCCCGTGGTCGATACCGTGATTCAGATACCACATACAAGGGATCAGGATGTAACTTTCCTTCAGATTAATCGTCAACTTAATAGTTTAATTTTTATCTTTACATCTGGCTCATCTTCATATTTAATGGGGAGGATTACGCTGGTCATCGTGTGCTTGATTTATGGTGTTGCCGTTGAGGCACGGCAATACCTGTTTCACAATTATTCGATCGAGGAAGGGCTTTCGCAAAGCGTGGTCAATTGCATGTACCAGGACAGCCGGGGCTTTTTATGGATCGGAACCCAGAACGGACTGAACCGTTTCAACGGGTATGATTTCACCCAGTTCCTTTACAATCCCGACGATACCAACTCCATTTCCAACAATTGGATCTATGCCATCGACGGGGATAAGGAGGGCAATTTATGGATCGGAACCAAGAACGGGATCAACAAATACATTCCTGCCGAAAATCGCTTTGTCAGAATTCCCTACACGACTGGCTATATTTCGAACGTGAGCCGGTGTGCTTATGATGTCATGGTATCACATTCGGGGTTGATCTACATTAATACTCCTCCGGTAGTGTCGGTTCACGATCCCGTCAAAATGACCATGGTTCATTACCAGACCGAGTTGCGGTATCTCGGAGCCGTTAACGATAACCGGATTCCGCTGATGGAGGATGCCGACGGATCGGTGTGGATGGGTTCCACCTCGGGACTGGCCTGTTTTGACCCAAAAACCCGGACCTTCACCTATTTCCTTCACGATCCTGCCCAGCCGGGTTCCATCAGCAACGACAATATTACCGCACTGTGTCAGGACCGTTACGGAAAGATCTGGGTTGGTACTTCCGACGGGCTTAACATTATCGACAAAAAACGGGGTATTATTTACCGGCTGCCGTTTTGGGGATCAGAACCGTCGGATAACAACAGCAGGTTCATCCGGGCGCTGATCCAGGATCCGGATGGTTCCATCTGGGTCGGAACCGAGGGAGCAGGTTTGATCCGGATTAGTACGGAACAGAACCGGTACCGGATGGCCGACCGGTATACCGCATCCCAGAACGGTCTGGGACATGACATTGTGCTAACGCTTGCCATCGACCGTTCCCGGAACCTCTGGGCCGGCACCCTGCAGGGGATCAGCAAAACAGACCTGAAACCGACTAAATTCAGATTGTACCGGCGCGACAACACCTCCTCCTCGGTCGACCTGAGCGGTAATGTCATTGCATCGATCTATAAAGATGAAGGTGGCTTGTTGTGGATCGGGACCTGGGGGCAGGGATTGAACCTCTATAACAGGGAAACAGGAGCCGTGGAGCGCTTTTCCATGTCGTTGCCGGGTAACCATTACCTTACCAACGATTTCGTTCACGTGATCTTCCGTGATAAGGAAAAGAACATCTGGATCGGAACACGCGACGGGTTGCATGTCTTTGATGCAAAGAACCGGCGGTTTGCCCGATTGAAGGAGTTTTTCAAAGCGCCGATGGTGCCCGATTTCAGAGGGATGCGGATTTGTATGGTCATTTCCGGCAGGGATGGGTCGTACTGGATCGGAACCCAGTCGGGACTATACCGGATCCTGCCCGGATGGGCTGCAACTGAAGTTTTTACGGCCGATTCACCGCCACATCACCGCATCGGGGGTAACCTGATCTATTGCATCCGGGAGGATCATGAAGGAAAAATATGGATTGCGACCCTCAATGGTTTGGATGTTTACGATCCCGTGAGTTTGAAGATGACCCATTTCAGGAAGAATGAATCGAAGAATTCGTTGTGCGATAATTTCGTGATCTCCCTGTGCGAGGATGAAAACGGCGATATGTGGATCGGCACCGGATCCTATGTAAACAAGTATGTGAGAAAGGATTCAACTTTTCTTTACTATGCCAAAAAGGACGGGCTGCCGAACAACAACATTTTTGAAATTTTGCGGGACCATCAGAATACCATGTGGTTTGCCACGGGCAGCGGATTGTCGAGGTTCGATAAAGTTACCGAATCCTTTCGCACCTACACGGTTGACGAGGGATTGCAGAGCCCCGAATTCAACATCAGGGCCTGCTTTAACAGCCCCGACGGGGAGGTCTTTTTCGGCGGTATGAACGGACTCAACTCCTTTTACCCGGAGCAGCTTTGCGACAATCTGAATATCCCGGAAATAATGATCACGGCGGTGTACAAATCGACCCGGACGGGGAAGGAATACGTGGAACCCGATCGAAACGGAACGGTCGTGTTGCGACACCGCGACCAGACATTTACCATCGAATTTGTTGCGCTTGAGTATACGAATCCGGAAAAAAACCTGTACGCCTATACGCTCGAGGGATTGTCGAATGGATGGATTCAGATTGGCAACCGGAGGTTTGTTCCGTTTTCGAACCTTCCGCCGGGCGAGTACACCTTTAGGGTAAAAGGTTCGAATAACGACGGGGTTTGGAACCAGGCCGGCCGGTCGATCCGTATCATCATCCTTCCGCCCTGGTGGCGAAGCTGGTGGGCGTGGACCATTTACGGACTGATTCTGGTGGGGAGCATCATCCTGTACATCCGGCTTAGGGAACGGAAACTGCGGCAGGAGCGCGATCATCTGGAAAAAAAGGTACATGAACGGACCCTTCAGATCGAAAAGAAGAACCTCGAAATCCTTCAGAAAAATGAAACCCTCAACAACCTCAACGCAGAGCTGACGGCGCTTAATTCCACTAAGGATAAATTCTTCTCAATCATCGCCCATGACCTGCGAAATCCCTTCAATTCGATCATCGGCCTGACCGACATCGTGGTAGGGAATCTTGATAATCCTGATATTCCCAAAATCCGGAAGTCGGTGGGCGATATCCGCGACGCTTCGCGGCATGCCTTCGACTTGTTGCAAAATCTGTTAATCTGGGGTCGGTCGCAGACCGGAAACCTCGACTTTAATCCCATACCCTTTGATTTGGCCGAGCGTATTCAGGACAACATTGATCTGGTTTCGGGGCAGGCGACCCGTAAAAATATCACCGTGCGCTCGGAGGTAACCGATCTGATCGTGGTTCAGGGCGACGTCCAGATGGTCAATACCATTTTCAGGAATCTGCTTACCAATGCAATCAAATTTACGGGCAGGGAAGGGGAGGTGGTGATTTCGGCTGCCGTTTCCGACTCATTCTGCAAGATCAGTGTTAAGGATACCGGTACCGGGATCACTCCGGAGGTCATGAATAAGATGTTCCAGATCGAGAACAAATATACCCGGAAAGGAACCGAAAAGGAACGGGGAACCGGTCTGGGACTAATCCTGTGCAAGGAGTTCGTCGAAAAGCATGGCGGCGCTATTTCGGTGCTAACAGAACCCGGCAAAGGCAGTTGCTTTACGATCTCTCTGCCGCTAATTCCGGGTATTGAATAGAATAGCCGCGATTACACCGGGAATCCAACCACAAAGCGTCAGCAGAAAGACCAGCAAAATAGCCCCGCAACCCCGGTCAAGGACCGCAAGCGGCGGAAAGATGATACAAAGGATGGCGCGGAGACAACCCATACAAACGATTAATTACTATCCAACTATTTGGCTGTCTATTTGGCTGTGCCGGTATTAACCAAACCATTTCTCACCCAGTCGGAATAGATGTTCCTCGCGATGTTGTCGGCCGCCTGATCCACATAGTTGGGATCGGTGATGGTAATGTCGCCGGTCCACACGGCCTCTTTGTTTTCTTTTACATAAAGTGATGCTTTCAGGTTAAGGGTCGAGGTGGTCACCCAGTAGCCGCCGGTGGCAACGCCGCCGCCCCAGTAACCGCCGCCCCAGTAGCCGCCGCCCCAGTAACCGCCGCCCCATCCGCCGTAATAGGCAGGGGGAACGTAACTTTGTGATTTATCGGTGCCGGTATATTTAAAGACCAGAACACAGTTGGCGCCGAGGCTGTCGATCTTTTTCAGCACTTCATCCATGGGGTACTTAACGGTCGGATTCAGAAAGTCGAGCGAGCCAATGGCTTTGAGGCCCTGCGACTGGAAATAGGCAACCATTGATTGCTCAAAGGGCTTGGTGTACTCAAGTTTTTCGAACAGCGGGAAGATAACCACTCTGGATACTTTGGAATGGTCGGCCGGGTTTTTCCACGAGGTCAGAGTGACCGGCGCATCACAGGAATAGAGGAAAATCAAGGCACACAGGAGCGCCGTCATCTGAAAAAAACGAAGAAAATTTTTCATGGGTTATAATTTTTGTTAACAAAGATAGAAATTCTGAAAGTTCATTTCACTTTGCAGTCGGATAGAATAGATATTTATCATTGTCCGGTCACGAACCAGATTTTTGCCGAGAAGGTTCCGTTTTTTATGTAGATGGAATCGGGATTATTGGGTGGTACCACCTCATACCGCAACTTCCCTGAAAAGGTACCGGAACCGGTTCCGCCATGTCCTTCCCATTTCGTGATGGTAATGTTCAGACTGTCGCCCCACGAGGAATAGTATTTCCGCCCGGCGTTGTCGACGTACATGAGCCTGGTGTAAGATGAATCACTGGTGTAGGTCACCCCGGCCTTGGCGGTGGTCGGGAAGCCGATCATCATATAGTTTTTGTCGATAACCGCAGGATCGGTGTAAAAAGTATTGCATACGCCTGTCAAAACACAAAGTTTCGAGAAGGTTGCAGTTGTCTTGAAATTCACAGCCGCACCCCGGATCTGGGCGCTGGCGTAATAGTAGACAGTTTCGGGATCGGTTGATTTTTTCTTGCATGACGGCGCGATGGCCATCATTGAGATTCCTAACAGGATGTACAGCATCTTTTTCATAATGGGTGATTTTTAAAGTATAAATTAGTGTCTTGAATTAGAAATTTTATCCTGCGTCAAATATAATGCAAAACATCTATTGTGGACCGATTTTTTCCGGACCGGGTGGAGGCGGAGGGTAGGCAGCCCGTAGCCGTACCATCACATCCGAAGATTTTTCCAAACCCTTACCCATGGCATCGATGGTAGCGACTCCGTCCATCCCACCGATCGGCGTCTTTTCCAAACAACCATATCCATTGGTAAGTGTGATTCCGTTAAAGGTTCCGGTAACGGTACATCCGCATTCGTAATAAAATAATTCCATCGTCCTGACCTCAACGGTTATGTCAAGGTCGCCTTCACCCGTCCTTGCAAGTACCCTGAACGATTTGTTTGCAACCAGCGGCGTGATCTTAACTTCAGTCGGAATGATGTATTTGCCTTTGTATTGAATGGCGAAGTCGCGCGAATTGCCAATAATACACATCTGACCGTCTAACTGGTCGGCGTGAAACGGCATCCACCATTCATTTCCATAAGTTGTCATTTGTTTCCGGTAACCGATGATGTTGGTGGTGAGTTTAGGATCGGGTCCGTTGAACAGGTTCTCCGACTCCCCTAATGCGTTGTTAAAAAACGCTGTTTTACCACCGATTCTGATGACACCTGTTGCACTTCCGATCTCTTCGATCCCCGAAAAAGAGGTTCCCGGATACAATACATTTCCCGGCTGGTTTTGATTGTACCAGTATGTCATCTCCGATTTCATTAAAACGTTGAAGTAAACATCAACTCCCTCGAGGTCCTTGCCTCCTCCTTCGATCCATACCAAGGTTTTACCCCCGATCTTTGAAATGGAATAAAGTTGATAATTACCATCCTCCTCTGCATAGAAAACCATGGAACTGTCAGTCTCCAGCGTGATGACGGGTTTCTTTTTAATCAATACCATGTGCAGGTTTTCAAATTCATCGCTGCGCATGATCTCGAATGCAACAGGTTCGATGATGCCTCCGGTCCCATGATAATTGACCAAAGGCATAATCTCATAAAACAGGCCGTCGTCGCCTTTTCCCACAAAGCCGATTGCAATATCTCCTTTCAGAAGCCCGTAATAATCTCTGGCTTTGTAATCGTTGATGGTAGAAGGCCGAATCCGGGAAAGATCCGGATTTTTAATCGTATTTGAAGCATTGTAAACCGGAAGTACGCTTTTATCGTATACCTTTAAAAGTTTTTCAGCATCGTCCAACAGGGCGCCGGCATCACCGGGCTTATTCTGATCTATCAGAATTTTTACCTGGTCCAGTAATTTGCCTGCATCGCCCGCCTTTACCATGACTCCCTCGGCATACAGGTCGTACCATTGATAACGGGCAATGTCGAACTGATTCCTTAAAGTTTCGTACCGGGCTGTAATTTCATTGGAACTGCCGGTAACAGTTGGCTGTGCCTGCGTCAGGGTAACTAAAAGCAGGGAAGTCGAAAGAATTGCATAAAACATTGTTTTTGACATGGCTGTGTTTATAAAATAGTTGACTTTTTACTTGGTATTGCTTTATCTTGTCTTTCAGGTTCCATTCCACCTGTATTTTTTACTTATTTTCCGGAGTTCCTTTTCGGCCGCCTGATGGGGGACTGTTGTTCACACCGCCTTGCGGAATGTGTTCAAGCCAGCAATAACCATTGGTAAGTTGTTTACCTTTCCATGTTCCTGTGCAGGTACCCCAATGTTCGTAAAGGGGAGGATCCCAGCCCCACATATCGAAATTAACCACCAGCTCGCCATCCTTTGTATTGGCTTTAATGGTAAACGATTTGTTGGCTTCGATCGGAGTTACTTCAAAATCGGAGGGTATGATATACTGCCCATTGATATACAGACCGGCATCTTTGTATTTACCGGTCATCACAAATATACCCTCGGCCTGATCGGTACGGAACGGCGCCCACCATTCGTTCCCGTATTTGATCAGCGCGGTACGGTAGTCGGCTCCTTTAGCCCCGCCACAAAAGAGGTTCTCCTGTTCCCCGAAACCGGTTGCTTTAACTTGTTTTCCACCGATCACGAACGCAGCCTCAGCCTTCCCGGTCTCTTCAAATCCCGTGTTGGGCGAATCGGGCAGGATCAGCGCGAAATCCACGTTCTTGTTGTACCAGAAAGAATAATTATTGAACATCTCTGACTCGCATTCAAAGTTAGAATCCTTGTATTTCAGGATTACCTTTCCGAAGGCAAGAATGTAAGTTAATGATTGTCCGTTCTCTTCCACCGACCAGATGATCCGTTCTTTTTCAGTTTTCAGAACCGGCAGCGTGGTGAATTTGATTTTGGTGATTTTCATAGGATCGGCGCTGCTGCTCCAGGCAAATACGGTGGGAGGGACCAGTTTCCCTGTACCGTGATGGTTGATGTAGACGTAAGCCATATAAAAGTTTCCGTCGTCTCCCTTCCCGACAAAATTATACCAGTAGTTCCAGCGGGGAACCCCGTGAACCTCCATCAGTTTCAGGTCATCGATGGTCGCTTTATGAATATTTCCCGGATCGTCGGGATTAATTAGCGGTGTGGATGCCTTGTAATCAGGCACATCAACAGGAGTGTACTGCTTTAACAGTGTGTCGGCTTCGTTCAACAGCTGGGTCACATTCTTCAATTCGCCTGCATCGAGGGCTGTTTTTGCCTCTGTGATCATTGAGTCCGCTTGTGGCGCTTTTAACAGTACTCCTTTGGCATAGATGTCGTACCATTGGGTCTTCGAGATGTCAAGTTTAGCCTGGAGCTCTATGGTTTTAGCTATGGCTGCTTCCCTGGTTAAAGTGGGTTGGCTTGAACAGCCGGCAAAGAGCGCGAGACACAATATGCCCAGCATGCTTAAAAGGTTGATGTTCTTTTTCATGACAATTGTTTATTAAAGATTAAGGATTACAATTGAAAATTATCAGGTTTTTATTTGAATGGTCTATTTTTCAACAACTTGTATTTCGTGTGACTTTCCGCCATCAAGGGTGAGTTCAAAACTTTTCTGGCCGGTGATGGCTGGAAGTCTGGAGCCGTCGAGCATGGGATTGTAGTTTTTCGCCGGATCGAGATTGATAATGGAGATAGACGCATTACCTGCTCCGGCTTTTGCCACAGTGGAGATGACCAGCGCTTTTTTCACCCGGTCATAAATGGCCCGTTTCAGGATCACCTGTTTCAGATCGACCCCGGTGATGGCCGGTTCGGAAAAGTGTTTATCATCGAAGGGCCGGTTGATCAACGTGTACAGTCCTTTTGCAGGCAGGGCGCGGGCCATGGCTATCAACCGGTCGGCCAGGTCGGAATGTGGAGGAAAGCTTTTCATGTTACAGGCATCGCCATGACCCATGATCTGGGTTGATTTGCAGCAAAGCCCAGAAGATTTTTCCCCGGGCGTTTTACCGATAACCTGTGGATCTGCCTTTACGGGTGGCGGCGTTGCTTCTGTTGCGGCAGGCGGTTTTTTCTCCCCGTCGGCGGCGGCCAGGTTCACCGTCGGCACTTTGTCCATGAAGGGGTAGTGGTAGGTCCCGTCGATCCAGACCGGCGAATAGATGCTGTCGACAGTCTTCAAAAGCGCTTTTACGGCGGATTCATCTCCGGTTTCCGCGGCAAGCGCAGCGAAAAAACCATAATAGCAATCGGGAGCCACGACATCTTTGGTCATCGTGGCGCTGCCGCCGGCATTCAGCTTAAAATGTTTCTTTTTCAAATACGGATAGAGATCGTCGATGAGCTTCGGGTTCCAGGCATGCATGAAAGTCCCGATCCACCCGTCGTTGCCTCCGGAATTGAAATCGACCCCCTTTTTTACCATTCCTTCCATTACGGCGTCCATTTTATTGCCATATTTGGGATTCCACCCTGAAAAGGCCCATCCCTGCTTGATCAGGTAGAATGATGCCAGATCTTTGGTCTTCGAATTGATGAACACCTTTTCGAACCAGGGATCAAATACCATATGCGCGGCCTCGAAATAGCGGGTCTGATGCATCTGATCGTACAATTTCCAACTGATCATCGGGTGGGTATTGCATGCAGGAAAGACAGCATTCCGCTCGCATTCGATTCCGGGAATGGGATTGTGCAGCATTTGCAATATCATCACCTCCTGGAGACTGTTGTTGTCGTAAACAAACCGGTTTGCCGAATCATATTCAAAAACGATGGAACCGGGCCGGTCCCATTTCATGTCGTGGTACAGCATCTGGTAGAGGTTAATCATCATGCCGAGATGACCGGAGTACATGATATTCCCCAACGACACCGGGTCGTTGTTTTGCGGGTAGGGGCGATCCATATTGGGTTCGAACTTGGTGATCCCCATGCTTTCGTGCGACCAGTAGCCCCACACCTCTTTACGGAGCATGCGACTGATCAGTTGATCGACGGCGGGTTGGATCGCTTCGCGCCAGGCAGGAAACTTATGGTACTGTTCCAATGACAGGAAATATGCAGAAAAGGCAATGGTGTACCTGCACGCGCTGACTCCCTGGTCGTCGACTTTGCTGTAATTGGTGAAATCAGCCGGATCCTGATCAGCCAGTTTCAGGTTCCATAATAGCTGACCCCATTCTTTAACATCGGTCGAGGGGTATTTGTCCGGATCGACGGTCTGTGACTGAACGAACGGACTCAGGATCATCAGCAGTACAAAAATCAGATAAAACAGTTTATTATTCATAAGCGCTTAGTTATTAATCTGTTAAAATGGGTTTCTGGGTTTGATCCTGATCTTTCGCAACAGGTTTCGATAACCCGTCCCGGTTTTTACGGGATCGATGGATTATTTGGGAAATAGCAGACTGACGGCGGTTTTCACATACATCTCCGTAGCATCAGTCGGCCTGACGACATTGTAATAAAACCCCAGGTTGGCGCTCATCATCTGTTTGCCGATGTGAAAGGCCTTGATCCCTGCCAGCCCGATCGGGACAGTCCATACCTGGTCTGAAGCAAGGTTCCAGTTGGCATAGATCTCCGGAGCGTAGGAGATCGCCCAACCATGTTTGAAGTTATAGTTTGCAAAGGCATTGATATATAACTGGTTGATATCAGGCATGGAGCCATCACCCGCAAAACTCCACCGCTGGTTTACAAGCGCTCCGACCACCCAGTGTTTGAGCATGAACAATCCAACGCCGATCGGACCGGCCGTCCATTTTCCCGAACAGAGTTCATAAGGCGCACCGGTGGGGAAGGAGATCATCGGACCGACACCCCAGATAAACTTTTTGGTCTTCGACGGGGCAAGATAGAGTTGTAACTGAATATCGGTGAGTCCAGATTTACTCACAGGCGACGGCAGAAAAACTACCGGTATGATCGACCTGAAGATCAGGTTCAACCCTTTCGACAGTTTAACAGGAATAACCGGTTTGAGTTCCAGTGTTGACGAAAACTGCTTTTCCGGTCCCCAGTTGATGTTACCATAATAGCCAAGCGGAAGCTGGATCATCGATTCCACAGGGTTTTGAGTCTTTTTTGCCAGTTCGGTCATATCGACCTTCTGTTTTTCCTCCTGCGAAAAGCCCGTAAGCGCCAGGCCAAATATGAGCATTCCCAATATTAATCGTTTCATGAGATGGTTGGATTGAGGGTTAAATTTTTTTTTGCGATGGATGAGAGATGGTTAAAATTTACAATCGTAAATGGAAAGGTTTTTCACCTGACAAATTTTTATAGTCTGATGAATGGTTCAGGGGGAATGATTCTGTAAATATTTCGTTAAAACAGCCCGTATTACAGCCGGTTGCATTCCATCCTGAAGTATCTCCGAACAATTGAGCATACGGGCAATTCGTATTGTTTCCACCGTCAGGTACCTGGAAATGAGAATTACAGGGAGCGTAAGTCTCATTTCTTGAATATATTCAAATACCCTCGCATTATTTTCAAGGGCAATGTCAATCGAGATGATCATCAGTCCTGTATCCGGAAACATCCCGAGGTGGTGAATGATCCCGTCGGCAGAGTCGGTATGGTAAGGCGCACAATTCTCCTGTCGTAGAACAGCATCGAGTTCGGTGGAATTCAAATTCTCCTGTATCGCAACGAGGATTTTATTAATACGCGGGGAGGTCATTTCAGTGCTTTTTCAAAGGCGCCAAATGTATACCAATGGAACCTGCGAAACCAAATTTTTAGATCAGAATAAACTCGGTAAAACCTTGGTGTGTAATCGTAATATACAATAAATCAATATATTATACTTGGAATGAGGATAAAAGACAGGCAGGGTAGATAGATATGAAAAAATGATCACAGGGATTTGATTTCCTGAATTTGAGCCGGATCAATCCTTGCCGGAAGTTCCGGCCGGGATTTGTTGGTATCCATTAAGGGCTTACGGTAACGGGACGATTGTTGGTTATCGGCTACCCAAACCGTCAGAGTCCGATCATAAAGGTTGTTAGGTTGTCGCCTGTTTCGAGGAGCAATTTCTTTCGGATATGATGCCGTGTGGTTTCAATGGTGGCTAATGAAAGATTGGTCAGCCGTGAAATATCCTTGGAGGAAAGGTTGAGCCGCATCAGGGCGCAGATGTTGAGTTCGCTTTTTGTGAGTGATGGACAAAGCTGGAGCAGTTTCTCATAAAAGGATCCATGGATTTGTCTGAACAACATCTCGAATTCGGCCATGGGATCCTTCGATGCCTCCCTCGATAAATCGTGCAAGGTATGGGAAAAGTCATCCTGGTCTTTTTTTCTGCTGAGTTTCAGGGTGAACGGACTGAGTTTCTCTGAAACCGAACGGTTGATCTGGGCCAGGTCGGCCTGCACAAGCGTATCGTAAACAAGTTTTTGCTCCTGAAGTTGTCGCTGCAATTCCAGTTGCTCAATCTTGTCTTCATTTAACCTGGCTTCCAGTTGAATGGTCTTCAGTTCTTCATCCTGCAACAATTTTTCAACCTTCACTTTTTCAAGTTCTACCTCTTTGTTCTTGCGTTCCTGTTGCTCGAGTTTTGATTGTTCCGCTGCCAGTTTCATTTCCTGCTTAAGTTGTTTTTGCCTGATTCTAAGCATTATTACAACCGTAACGAAAATGATCAGAAATGCGCTGAGTCCAACCCACAAAAGCAGCAGCCTGAAATTTTTCACTTCCAGGTCTTTTTTCAACACCCTGTTTTCCGCCTCCTTTTGAATTGCATCAGATTTTGCCAGTATGGAGGCGATCTCCTTTTGTTTTTCCAGCGAAAACAGGCTGTCCGACATCTTTCTTGATTGAATCAGAGCCTGGTACGCCTCTTTATAAAGCCCGAGTGAAGTGAGGATTTCATGTTTCGAATCGAGATGAAGCGGAAGGTAAGAAAAGTTCCTGGTTCTGACTGCAGTTGCAATGGCGCTGTCGATGGCCCGGATCCCTTCCGTACCCCTGCCTGTTTGTGAATAGATGGAAGCGAGAGCAGACCAGGATAATCCGATCCCGTCGTAAATCCGGTGCTGACGGCAGAATGCTATGATCCGGTACAACTCGGTTTCGGCTTCATTATATTTTTTCTGGTTCTTCAGAATAATGGCGGCATTGTATTTTACCCTGACAAGATTCAGTGAGTCATGCAGGTCGGTCAGGATCACAATGGCCTCCCGGTAGCATTGCAGCGCTAAATCGTTATTCCCCGCTTTCCGGTTGATGATTCCCATATTCTGCAATCCCTGGGCATACTCGCGTTTAAGATTCAGCCGTTTTTTGATCTCGAGCGACTCTTTTATTTTTTTCAGCGCTTCCTCCGTCTCGCCGGTCCTGGAAAGGGTCAGTCCCAGGTTATCGAGGGCCACCGAAAGGGTTATTTCATCTTTTTTTTCTCTGGCGAGCAGTATCCCCTGCGTAAAGGTCTTTACGGCTGCAGGAAAGTTTCCACTTGATAGCTGAAGATTTCCAAGGTTCAGTAAAAAACGGTTCTGGAAAATCGTGTCGCGCACCGATTTGGCCAGTGTAAGGCCTTGTTCATAATATCCCAGCGCTTTTTCATTATCTCCCTGATCCAGTTTAAGATTCCCGAATCCAAGGATCGCGTTCATGAGCATCACCGTATCGCGATTTTTTCGGGAGATGAACACGGCATTTCGAATTAATGTTTCGGCCGTATCGGTCACACCACGGGTGACGTAAATCTCCGAAAGCCCGATCAGCGCTTTGGCACAGTACGCGGGTACCAGGTCGTTGCTGTCGGAAAGGATCGACCGGTACAGTGAATCGGCCCTGGCAGGATTGAAATGACTGAGCGAGTCGGCCAGCGAAAGCATTTCGTCATAGGATGATTGGCGGATCGTATCATTCCGTGTTGAACAGGCCCCTGTAAAAATAAAAATTATCAGAATAATTAGGTTGTACCTGCAATTGAGTGAAGCAGTTGTCATTTCTTGATGACGGGTATTTTAGTTGAGAAGAAAAGGGATAACCTGACAAATTTAGAGAATTGTCCCGATTATCATCTGAGAATCAGTTTACCGCCCTCATTCCATTTGTCACCGATTACTTTCCAGAAGTAAATCCCCCGTGGCAGTAAGTCGGTTGCGATGCTGGTAACGTCATGATTTAGATTAACATACAAAACCTGTTTCCCCTGAAAATTGTACAGGCTGAATCCGGCTGCTTCCCCAATCGCCAACCCCGACGGGGTGACGGTTATTTTATCCGACGCCGGGTTAGGAAACACGTTTACAAGAGGTTGCACCCCGTCAGGGTGGTCTTCAATGCCAACCAGGGTTTGGCAATCCGGTGCAACCTGGGTTCCCCAGGTCTCCCCGCTGCGGTTAAACCAGACCAACGACTCTTGCGATCCGGACCACATTTCCAGCGTCTGGGTATTGGTCAATCCCAACCCCGGAGCGTATTCTTCCAGGCGCCAGTACTCCCACAGAGAGACACTCCAACAAGTCGGGAGGGTGATTCCGAAATTATAATTGTCGTACTCAATGGCCTTGACCTGGCGGTTGTTGAAATCAGGGCTGCGACGGGAGTAACGGTTTGCGATCTGTCCGGGCATTATCGGAGAATTCACGCTGAGTTCCCCAGGAAGCGGCGTGAATGGGGTAGTTGTGTCTAACGCCAGGAAATTGTACCGGATCAGGATGGTGTCATGCAGGGTGGTGACTCCCGGCGGCGGAGCGGCTTCCATCCTCCGGCATCGCTCGAAGATGTAGTCAACCGAGTCGGTCCCGTTGCCTGTTTTCCCGATCACATTCATGATCGTTTTTGTGTCGGCCATACCCCCCATACTATTGATATGCCCCTCATAATGGAACTGATCACCCACGGAGAAATCATAAACGTCGCGCCATCCGAAATCCTGTGCGCCTATCGGAGGAGTCGATTTTCCTTCGAGAGAATAGAATTTGACCTGTTCGGGGAGGAAATAGACGTCAAAGAAGGTAACCAGTCCATAGTGCTGGCTGAGTTTGAAAGGCTGGTCATTAAGCGGATGGTTGATATTGGCGCCCGACTGATTTTTCGCCTGCAGCGTGATCAGTTTTACCTGGTCCGATTGCCCTAAAACCGGTTCGACCGTGAGGGAATTGACCGTTGCCGTAACATAGCCGCCACCTGAAAGGTTGCTGAACCGCCACGACTGACCTGTAGTGGCAGCCGTATTGATCCTGATGGTGTCGTCGTTCCGGTTGAAAAGATAGTACCATCCGTCGTGGGTGAGAATCACCTTTTCACCCAATACCGATCCACCAGTTGTATCGAGGCAATTAAACATATTTAGAGAATCGCGGATCGTACGGTACGAATAATAGGCTGTATCCTGGCCCGGCAGCACCAGCGTGGAATCGAGCCGGAAGGCTTTTATATTCTCCACAGTATCTGAATTGCTGTAAAAAGTGGTTCCCGGCGAACAAACGTTCTGCCAGCTCTGGGCAAAGAGAATCCCCGGAAGAAAACAGAGGATTCCAAAAAGTAGGCGAAGGGGTGTTTTCATATGGTTAAGAGTTTAAAATTCACAGAAGCGATTATTCGCTAATCCCTAATGCCTGATCGCTGATCCCTGATGACTACTGCCTGATTTGATAGGCCATCAGCGCATTACCATGCCTTATATAAAGAATCCCGCGATCGATCACCGGGTGTGCGAAATGTTCCTGTTTCCCCATGGTCACCTTGAACATGCTCACCAGCTCGGGGCCGGTTGATGAGGGCCGTATCAGGTTTACCTCACCCCGGTGGGTGTAATAATAGAGCATCCTGCCGTCTGAAATGAGTGCTCCGATGCCACATTTCAGCACGCTTTTAACCTCCCCGGTGGTTATATCAACACTGATCAGCGCCTTTCTCGAATCACTACCCGTGTAGATAAGGTTTCCCTGTTTGATAAAACCGCTCATGTAGTTGTCGACGGTCTGATTTCGCCATACCTGCCTGATGCTGGCGCCATCAGGGCCAAGGATCAGCCGCACCGCCCCGTTCCCGTCGCCGGCCAGGTAAAAGATGGCTCCGTTTTCATACCATATGGTGTTACTGTGTGTATCACCGTTTCCCAATTTGCGTTCGGCGGGTGGAATGTTGTCCTGCGGATGGGTCCAGAGCAGCTTGCCCGTTTTTGCATCGATTCCCAGCAGGGAATAGGCCGAAAAGGTTACCAGGATCGTCCGCGACGGGAGCCTGATGATCAGCGGGGAGTTGTAGCCCTGCCGCTCTCCGTCGCCAGGACAACCCCAGACCCGTTTACCCGTAAAACGGTTCAGTGCGACAACTCCTGTATCTTTGCCTCCCGGGGTAAAAAATACCAGGTCGCCATCTACCGCCGGCGACTCGGAATGGCCGTACAGAGGCATGATCTGGGACCCCGGCTGGTTGTCGAGCCTCCATTTCTCCTTGAATGTGTCCAGGTCGATGCATACCAGGTCTCCCTGTCCCGTGCTGACGTAAATGAGGCCGCCAGCTATGGTTGGCGACATGCGCGACCCCGGGTAGTTGACTACCCACTCCTTGCCGAAAGATACCTTGCGGAGCAGTTTTCCCTGACGGTCGAATTCGAAAAGCCAGGCATCTTCACCCAGTGCACCGCAGATGTATAACTTTCCGTCAAGACAAACCGGTGAACCATATCCTGAACCGATTTCCGACGATGACCACAGGAGGTCAGGACCTGTAGCCGGCCACACTTCAAGTGTCTGTTTATCAGGGTAAACACCCCGGCGGTCATTCCCGCGCCATTGGGCCTGAACCTGCGGGTGTGCCTGATAAACCGATCCAATAAGTAACATTGCAGTCAGCGTAACTCTGACCCTGGTCAATGGTGAAAGCATAAGTGATATTTAAAGGATGGATACCATGAATAACTTTGCCGATTTTGCAGGGGTTGTCCCGCTACCGGACAGATCCCCTGACAGATACTTCAAAATTCCGGAATTTTTTTCAATAGATGCACAAAAGTTTGAGATTTTTATCGGAAGTCCGAGAAAAAAACAGTGCATTATGTGCAGAAGCTTACGATGTCGGCGATACTACTTGCCGGTTTTTTGTTCCGCTGGATTGAACCGGAAGGTGATGACCCTGTTGTCGTAAAGGGTCGGGGCGATCAGCAATCCGGTTTCGGGGATGTAACAGAATGCCGCCAGCGAAATACCGGCAGCCGTGGTATTGATCAGCAATTTCTTTTCACCGGCGGGTGTAACCCTGTAGACCTTTCCGTTAAAATCACCCACGAGGTAGTTACCCTGACCGTCAGGGACAAGACCGTCGATGATACTTCCGCTGCCAATGCAGGCAAGCAGGCTGATGTTTTTGGTTTCCGGGTCAATGATCCTGACGCAGCCATCGGCAGATGTTCCAACCAGTATCCGGCCATGGTCATAAAGAATCGCGTTCACCCTTGCGAGTTCCGGGTTTTCAAGCCAGATTTCCATCTTTCCTTCTTTGAGGCGGTAAATACAGCCTTTAAAACTGTCGGTGATGTAGAGTTCCCCGTTGTCTGAGGCACAAACATCATTGGGCAGACCCGGTCCGGGAAATGGATAACGGTTGAGGATGGTGCCCCGGTCAGAGTCGATCTCCACGAGGCTTTGCCTGCCCACCGCATATAAACGGTCGCCCGAAAGGCATAACCCCGAGGGTTGGAAAACGCCTTTAACCCATTCGGCCTCTGCAAGGGTTCCATCGGGCCTGAGCTTAGAAATGGACCCACCTGCGTCGAGATAATAGTTCGAAACATAGACGACCCCCCGTTTCGAATCATATTCAGCCGATTCGGGATACCTGAAACCGTTCCGTATTTCCCAGGCGCGTGCCACCCCGCTGTCGAGGTAGATGGCGCTGCAATCCCTGAATATGAACCCCCAGCCGCCGAACGATTCAGTCACCATCAGCAGCAGTTCATTCTTCCCCTTCTTCAGTGGCAGGTTGATGTAATCGTTCAACCCGACAATTCCCTGGAAAGAGGGATCGCGACTCATGTAACTGCTGTTGCCGATGAAAACCAACTCGCCGTTCAGGAATATCGAAATAAGATCGCTGTAGCCGAATGAAAACAATCTCGACGCTTCCTGGTCAGAAGTAAGGGTTGTCCTGGCCAGTATTACATCGGGTGAAATGCCTGACCGTGGATAATAGCGAGAGATATCAACAATACCATCGGGCCTGCAGGTGGCCATCTTCCATTGCAGATCGGTCAACCCCTGTTTCGCGGGGTGTATCTCGTTGTTAATGGAAGATGCTTTGATAACGGACGATAGCTCCCATTCCGTCACGATCCCGAATGGCACTTCCTGCATTATCGGGGGTTGAAACACCAGTGACTTGTCTTCTCTGCAGGAGAAATTGGAGAAGAATGCGCTGCCATCGGCCGGTCCCGAAAGGCCGATCTTTCCATTCCCGGCCCCGTGACACAGGTTGGGCACCTCTAAAGCCGGCTGTTGATCGTTATTCAGGAACAGCCGTGCCTGCCCGCCTTTGAATTCCAGCTTCACATGAAACCATTCGTTCCTTGTAATGGCGGCGCTGGCTGTGTAACCCTGTCCGTTGTACAACTGCCATGAATCGATGTCGTTGAAAGTCGACACATACTGGATCACATTCTGGAACGTGACTGGCAGATGCGGACGGATATAGATCCTTTCATAACTGTCGTCCGTTGTTATCCTGAACAGAATCCCCGGGTAGGAGCGCTGACCCGTGACTGCCATGTCGAATTCCACAACGCCATCGGAGAGAGTACGGTTTTTCAGGATGGCGCTGCCCTGGAGTGCAGACCTTCCCATGTATTCAACGGCAACGGCATCCATAAATTCCCAGTGGGCCGAATCGAAAGGGATGGTGTTTACCTGGGCCATCAGGCCCGGCATTGAAAAGGTGTAAAACAGGATAGCGAGGAGCAGGGAATTGAACCTCCCGGAAGATAAAACAGCCTCCATCTTTGTTGATTTTAAGTTAATAGATCAATACCGGTGGGTGACAGAATCCTGCACCGGTTCTTTACGGTTTGCGTTTCGCGTTTTGTTTATTCTGCTCCGCCTGTCACTCAATTCTTAGTTCGCCCATTTTCTGTGATGAATTTTCATCAGGGTTTCGGCATACTGAACAACCCCGGATCGATCTCCTTGTTGAGTTCGATCGTTTCATACTGCAATGAATTATAAGGTTGCCCGTCGATCCGGGTGTCTTGTTTGAATCCAAACATGATGCCCTCCACCGGCCGGTAGTCGCTGTAGTAATTCTCCATCACGATCTCCCTTCCGCGGACCGTCCTGTTGTACAGACGTTTTTTGATCAGGTTATCGCCCGGGTCGATGAAGAGGTATTCGATCCCTCCGTCGTTCTTCGTGATCTTCAGTTTGTTCATGATAACCTGGTCAACGGTGTCCTTGCCCGCAAGTTCAATCAGGTGTCCCTTGGCTTTCCAGTCAAACAGGATCCCTTCAAATTCGGCGGTGATCTTCATGGCGCCAACCCTTTCAGACGGCATGACCTGCGGCTTCGGATTCCCTGTCCAGGGAGTGGTCATCCAGGCTGTGGTACCGTCGTAACCCTGGTAAGCCGTATGGTCGGCAATGTCGAATTCCATCAGGTACTTGTCCGGCCTTAGCCTGTATACCTTTACCGGCATGACGTCATTCTGAGTCATCAGGCCTGTCATGACCATCGAATTAACTTTTTTAAGATGGTCGATGCCCATAGCCTTGTAATATTTATCAAGAATATCGTCAAGCGACTGCTCCTGAGCCACTGTCGGAATGCAGGCCAGCAGGATGAATACTATGTTAACGAAAAAGGGTTTCATGAATGATTGATTGACTGATTTATTGATTGAGTGAATGAGTGAGTGAGTGAATGAGTGAATTTTCAATTTTCAATTTTCATCTGTATATTTATAACGTTAGCTAATCCGAAAAACATAATGGTTA
>CAZGIM010000027.1:0-44459 GCA_964525995.1 uncultured Prolixibacteraceae bacterium
AAGGGGATTTTAGCTTAGCAGATGAATTGACCGGGAAACAAAGGCGTGAAGCTTTGCATTACAAATCCGGGGAAAGAAAATTTGAAGGTATGGTAGGAAGATCAGAGGAAATTGTCCTAATTGATGATCATAAATCAGAAGCAGGAACCTGGAAAAAGAAAAATTCAGGTTAACTTCAGCCTTTTTTGAGCCAACGTTGAGCCCTTTGATTCCAGTGTGAGCCGAAGATTTTTTTGACACGTAAATTATTCCTGCTGAATTTTCCCTGTTTTTGATCAAAAACAGATAACCTATGAAAAAGGTGGTTGTCTTATTGATTCAGGGATTAATGAGAAAGACATCCCTTCCATTTTCCCGGGCAACCTCTATTGCTGCCTGATTTTGCATGATTGCTCCACCCCAATGGTTAAAATCAAATACATAGGGGGTCTTAAACCAACTTTCAATATTCATGCAAAGGTTGAATTGAAGGGTGTAACTATTTTTCAGCGTAAATGATAATCCGCGAAGACTGACACGAAAAAAATTCTGGACATAAGCATAAATGGAGTCAGTGTCAAAACCCATTCCTTGGTACCATTTCCCGATACCCAGATGAAAATCGGAGGGTTACAACATTCCTACAGTATCTTTCCACTTCCCGTCCAGCATCATGTAATGATACCCCCCCCCGTCCAGGACTTCAGGCCAAAACATGTTCACTTCCGGCGGGTTTACTACATGAATGATTTGTTTTTTCTGCCGTGATACCGAAGATAAATCTTTTTGAATCATAGTTTCTGGAGGGTATGGGATCAAAAAAAAAAAGATATTTTTTGTGGAAGAAATGTCCTCATCGACATAAAATATGTCCTTCCATTGATGTATAAAAATTTTCGTCCCGTCCTGCTTATAAAATGTGATATCTGAAATAAAATATTTGAGTCCTGCAACCAGATATTGATTCCCGGCAGCATTTGTACAGATCATTTTATTCTCTTCCACAGGGCTCCCGTCAATTTTATGATCGATCAGAAAGGAGACTCTGCCTTCTGCCGGTGCCGGATTAGTGTTGGAATCTTTCTTGCATCCTGAGATTGTCAGACCCGGGAAGATAAAAATGATAATCTGAAGAAAATTGCCCATGACATCAGAATAGAACAACCAAAGCCTTGCCTCCGGCGGTCAGGGCATCGACTGTCGTGACAGCCTGCATGGTGGTGGCGGAAGGCCTTTGAAATTTGTCCATAATGTGATGAACGGAGGTGAAATATCCCTGGACTTCCAGTGAGTGTATTGTTTTTCTAAGTTCTGATGCTTGGTAGTTCAGTGAGACTATGTGAGCAGCATCAAGCCTTTCATCCATGAACCAAGCCGGATATAGAACATTCTTGCCCTGGTCATATGCATAGCTCAAGAGGATCTTATGATGCCGGAACGGCTTGGTCGCCAGAGAACCTGTAACGTATGACTTTCTGAAGGATGTATTGAAAAGTTCCTCGCAACCGGAAGTGAAACTTCCATAGCCCTTGAATCCACCACTTGCCCTGATGGAGATGAAATTATTTCCTCCATTGATCTCAACGTGCTCCTTCTAACCATTCCAGTTTGTTTCGAAACCAGAAAGTAACTTTCCGTGGATCTCAGGCTTTGAGTAAAATTCTGGCTGGTTTCTTTTTAAGTTTAGCAATGCCTCCATCACGGGGCCATATTTCAGTCCATATGGCCCTTTAACCACATCAATGGTATTGACCTCTTCAGGTTCAACGTGAGCGGTCACCGGATATCCATGCGGTTGGGACATCCGCCTTTTTTGTTGATGCAATCATCCAGAATTACGGAAACCTGGCTGAACCTGAATCCCCTGATAACCGGGTCTAATGCAGCATCTCCTTTTCGGATTCCAGGAACGTTCGGCTCCTGCTTGAGAAATTCTCCGATATCCCGCACAGGAATAGCAGAGTTATCATTCAGTTTAACGATTTTAATAGGAGTGATCTGCACCTTTTTTGGCGAATATTTCAATTTCGCTTAACTGCAGTGTGTCGAAAAGAGTAGGAACTCAGGAATAGACAGAATTTACACCCCAAAAAGCACAGAATAAAAATAAAAGAAAAGGCTATGCCTGACGCACTTATTAATTATTGAAATTATGGCCAAAGCCCTGCCCATGACCATGGTGGTACTGATGGCCATGACCATTTCCCTGGCCGTGTTTATCATCACAGTTCTCATGCTGGTGACAGATCTGGTTATTATCTTCAATTCTGCCATCAAGAAAAGCGAGTACCACATCAGAAGCCTTTCCGGTACAACCTCTTACCACCTCAATGCCACTAACGTTTAAATGGTGCATGGCTCCGGCTCCTATGTTACCGGCCAGCATGATGGTGACTCCTTTTTTTGCGAGTACATCCGCGATCCCAGAACGGCAACCGCATCCTTCGAAGGCAGTCACCTGCTCGGATGAAAGTATCTTCTTCTCTTCCGAAACTGTGTACACGGTGTAAATGTCAGAATGTCCGAAATGCTCATTTACAAAGCTATCCCGGACAGGAACGGCAATCTTCATATTATATAGTTTTTAGTTGATGTTTGTGTTTAATGATTTTAATGATATCACCAACCGATTTGTTGCAATCGGTCAGCAAAGTCATCCGTATGCTGTTTTCAGTCATCTCTTCCTGGACTTTCTTTCCGAAATTGGCTGAAACAATATGTCCGACATGCTTTTCGATTAAACAGTGCAAGACTGCTTCGCCTGCGCAATCCCTTTTTCCTTTGTCACAATTTTCCAATAATTCGGTCTGTCCTGTTTCGTCATCATAGATGTGAAAAAAACAGCAGCGTCCGAAGTGACAGGCAACAGGGGATGAAAGAGATTCATCCTGGGCGGAAATAGCTATTTTCATAGTTTTTTTTTATTATACTCATTGTTTGCCTTCCTGCAAGCGGCGTCCTTTCCCTTTTCCGCCACCTGATTTACGTCTTACTCCAATTCCCTCACCCAGTTTAAACTGACCATCTTCAGATAATTTATCAGAGGGCTTCCTGCAGCGCCCCAATCCTCTTCCGGTGCGGGAACCTTTCCCTTCGGGACCGGTGTGATCCATGTGTGGCATCTTATCTGCTTTTACTGGTTAATAATGATGTGATATCTGAGACCGTGACACTCTCGTCCGGGTTGATGATCATCTGTATTTGCCTTTTGTTTATGATCTGTTGCACATTTGACCCGAAATCGCCGGCGATGATTTTTGAAACGTTCTTTGTTGCAAGAACATTCACAATGACATCGGCCCTGCATCCTTTAATGGTGTTCCCAGGATTTTCAATAATTTCGAATTTTCCGTTTTCATCATCAAGAATAAAGAAGAAGGCACATTTACCAAAATGCTTATCAATCCTTGAATTGATATTTCCATCCTGCATTGCAATTGCGATTTTCATCAGTTTGAGTCTTGAGTTATAAAGAATTTTTAGGATCGGCGTATTACGGATTAATATCGACCTTGTGCTATTTATCTTTGTCTAATGTTTCTAATTCCAAGGAATGGCAAATCGGACATTCAGCTGAACTAAATTTGTTTCCTGGGTTATTAAAAAATACATTGCATGCCTTACAATGGAACCAGTCAGAATCGAACCATGCATTGCCTTTTTCCACCTTTATTGCCCTGGCTTCTGTCAAAGCTTCCGCTATTTTACGCCGGGCACTCTCGTACAAACGCGTAAAGGTAGGCCTGGAAATGTTCATGGCAAGGGCGGCCTGTGCCTGAGCAAGCAGCTCGTAGTCGCAGAGCCTTAATGCCGTATATTCTTCAAAAGCCAGGAAAACGGGTTCTTTCCCATAAGAATAGTAACCAAACGGCTGATATCCTTTAAATTTTGGTGGATCAAAGACAGTCCTTGAATTTTTAGGCCGTGCCATAATTTGATTTTCTGCAACAAAGATAAATAAAAAATATAAATTATGAACAAATGTTCAATATCTTTGTAAAAAAAAATTATGACAGAAATTAATCAAACAAGTTCATTGGGGCCAGATCATCTGACCGAGGTGAAAGACATAATTTTAGTGGCATCCGGAAAGGGTGGCGTTGGAAAATCTACCGTTGCCGTTAATCTTGCAATTGCCCTGGCAAGAAACGGGTATTCAACTGCGTTAGTGGATGCAGATATTTACGGGCCTTCAATACCAAGGATGTTCGGGCTTGAAGGATTTACTCCTGAAATGACAACCTTTGGTGACACAGAGAGGATCTTCCCAATCGAAAAATATGGAGTGAAAATCATATCGGTCGGTTTTTTTATAGACCGTGGACAATCTTTGATCTGGAGAGGCCCAATGGCTGCAAAAGCCATTACCGAGCTGCTGGAAAAAACCATTTGGGGAGATGTGGATTATATGATCATCGACTTCCCGCCGGGAACCGGGGATATTCAATTGACGACTATTCAAAAGCTCAATATCAGGGGAGCGATCATTGTGACAACTCCACAGGAAATAGCACTGAATGATGCTCGTAGAGCTACTTCCATGTTTACAAACAAGGATCTGAACATACCCGTACTGGGCATCATCGAGAATATGTCCTGGTTTACCCCAGAGCAGCATCCGGATGAACGATACTACATCTTTGGTCAGGGAGGGGGTCAGAAATTAGCAGAAGAATTCAATACACAGCTTCTTGGACAGATACCCCTTGTCGCTGAAGTCGGAGAATCGGCTGAATTGGGAAAAAGCATTTTTAATCTGACGAATAAAGATGTAGTGACATCTTTTGAGGATATCGCCCGAAAAATAATTGGTTGATTTCTTTTGTGTCATGATCACATTCGGACCCGAACCATGGAGAGGTTAAGAAAAAAGAACGGGAATCTAGAAAATAATGGATTGTTAAATATGTCAATTCCTGGAAGAAAATGAAAGGATTCATACATATTTATACCGGTGACGGCAAAGGCAAGACAACAGCTGCTTTTGGTGCAGCCCTGAGAGCTGCAGGTGCAGGCAAAAAAGTTTTCATAGCCCAGTTTGTCAAAGGAATGTGTTATTCTGAGATCAAGGCGATTAAAAGGCATCTGCCACAGATTACCGTCAGGCAATACGGTCTCGATTGTTTCATCATCAATAGCCCAACCCTCCAGGATATTGAGGCAGCAAAAAATGGATTAGCTGAGGTCGAAAAAATGCTTAAATCCGGTTTATATGACATGGTAATACTTGATGAAGCATGTATTGCTCTTTATTATAACTTGTTCTCTCTGGAAGAATTTATTCGTGTTCTGGCTATCAGACCGGCATCCCTGGAAATTATTATTACCGGCAGATACGCTTCGCCGGAGCTTATCTCGCTGGCTGATCTCGTCACAGAGATGAAAGAGGTCAAACATTATTACCATGCAGGCATTCAGGCAAGAGAAGGGATTGAATTTTAACAGGTAAAAATACAGGGTATGGCCTCGTTCTCAGCTGAAATTATACATGTCGTCACTGAAACCATAAAGATCACGCTCCTGGTGTTCGTCATGATGGTCGCCGTGGATCTGTTAAATATATGGACAAGGGGCAGGATCAAACTTTTTCTTCAAAGTGGTTCCCGGTTTACACAGTATCTTACCGCCTCTTCTATCGGGGCATTACCCGGATGTTTCGGAGCTTTCACCAATGTTTCCCTCTATGTGCATGGGCTCATTAGTTTGGGGGCTCTTACCGGAGCCATGGCCGCGGCTTCAGGAGACGAAGCCTTTGTCATGCTGGCCATGTTCCCTAAGACCGCTGTTTTGCTTATCCTGGCCCTATTTTTCCTTGGCGTGATCATTGGCTGGTTCACCGATAAACTGATCAGGCGCATTAGGTATAAACCATGTGAGGATTGTAAAGAACAGATAATACATCCCCAAACACACGGATTGCGTCATTATGTTGCAGTGCATGTCTGGCAGCATATCATCAGGAAACACTTGTGGAAAACTGCATTATGGACTTTTGGAGCGATGCTGATGGTTGGTTTCGGAATAAAATGTTTCCATCTGGATTCGTTTTCAACACAATATCCGCTGATATTATTGATCATCGCCGGACTCATGGGCTTGATACCTGAGTCGGGACCGCATATGATTTTCATTACTTTGTTTGCCAGCGGGTTGATACCTTTTTCTGTGCTCTTCACAAGTGCATTCGTCCAGGATGGCCATGGCATGCTTCCGCTGCTTTCGTTTTCGGTGAAAGATTCAATTTTTCTCAAAGCAGTCAACTTAGGGTCAGGTCTTCTGATCGGTTTGATTTTGTTTACTTTTGGTTTCTGATGGAGAAGCTTACTGAGCAATTATTGTCTGATGTACGATGCCGGGAAGGGCTGAAAGCCTGTATGAGTTGCGGGACCTGTACTGCAATCTGTCCGGCGGCAAGGTTTTCGGATTACGATCCCCGGATGATCGTCGAGATCGTCCAGAAAAAAAATGAATTGCTTCTCACTGAATTATTGAGCAGTGACCAGATCTGGCGATGCGGGGAGTGCCTTTCCTGCAAAACGCGATGTCCCCGCGGAAACATACCCGGGTACCTGATCCAGGCACTTCGTGCATTATCCATTAAATCCGGATTATTCAACCGGTCGGAACAGGGCAGACTGCAGAAAAAGTTAACGCAAAGCGTAGGGGAACATATTTTGAAATACGGGTACTGCGTGCATATCGATGAAATAGACACTGATTACTTTCCTGAGCAGGGGCCGGTTTGGGAATGGATTCGTGAGAACAGGCAGGAGATATTGCAGCGGCTCGGGGCAAACTATGGAAAGTATGGTGCCGGTACCTTACGGAAAATACCTGAGGAATCTCTAAGGGAGTTGAGAGCCATATTTGCTGAAACAGGGGCTCTTGAAAGGTTTGACCAGATCAAAAAATCGGTCGAAGAGCCTTTAACCGGTGAAAAGAAATGAAACAGAAAAACCAACTTTGGTCAACCTATCAGAAAGAGATTGCTGACGATCACTATTATTTTGCGCGCTCCTGCATCCGGCAGAACTTTTTTCCGGCTTCCGAGAACATCTTTCTGAGGATACTACGTGAAGAGCTGGGAAAAGACATCTTTGACGATCCCGAACAGACCACATGTACGGGTATCGCCTATCATTCAGGGATCATTCCCTTTGAGACCACGCAGACAGTGGTGGCAAGGCAATTCGCCCTTATGACCAAAGCAGGATTTGAAAATTTTGTTTGTTCCTGCGTTACTTCCTTTGGAATCTACAACGAAGTATTGGAAACATGGAAACATTTTCCTGAAGAAGAGAGCAAAGCGAGAGAAGCTTTGTTTAAAACGACAGGAAAGACCTTCAATATTCCGAAAAACCTTGTTCATACCAGCGACATCATATACAAATTCAGGGACTTGATCGCGGCAAAAGCAAAACGGAAGCTGGTGCATTTTCCATCGGAACAACCATTGAAGATCGTAGATCATGTTGGCTGCCATTACGCAAAGATATTTCCTGTGAAAGGGATCGGGGGCGCTGAATACCCCTATGTGCTTACAGGAATAATTGACTCCTGGGGAGGTGAACAGGTAGATTATCCAGAACGAAGACATTGTTGTGGCTTTGGTTTCAGGCAATATCTTCTGAAAGAAAACAGGGGGTACTCCATTGCCAATTCAAAGAAGAAATTCGAATCAATGGAACCTTACCGACCTGATTTTATCGTAGCCAACTGCCCGGGGTGCACTTTTTTCCTAGACCGTTGGCAGTACGTGATCAGCGAAATGGAAGGCAAAACGTATGACGTGGAAGGATATGGAATTCCGGTACTGACCTATGAAGAATTGGCAGGGATCGTACTGGGCTATGATCCGTGGGATCTCGGACTGCAGGTCCACCAGGTGGATACGGAGCCCCTGTTAAAGAAAATGGGGGTTGAATACGATCCACTGAAAAAATTCCAAGGACTAAACGGCCGAAACCTGGGCCAGCCAGCCAGACCGGATTTTTTAAAATGCGATAACACAGGCTGATGATTTTTTATGGTTAATGCTCCAACAACGTTTCCATTTGAAGCTGCCTGCTGCGAAGACATATACATGATCAGGAGCGGCAGTTAATTTTCATCTCCGGTTAATCTTCTGACGGGTTTCCCGAAATCATCCACGGCTACAAAAGTAAAAAAGCCCTCTACTGCCTTAATTCCATCAGGCGACTTTTCCTCGTCAATCCACACTTCGATTTTTATCACTGATTTGAAAATACCTGCAGATATAACTTTCCCTGTTATTTGAAGCATTGATCCTTCCGTAATCGGTTCCAGAAATCTGATTTTATCCACAGAAACGGTCACCATCTTTTGTTGGGTGTATTTACTCGCGGTTATATACGCTACTTCATCCATCCATTTAAGAGCATTGCCGCCAAAAAGTTTTCCCTGATCATTCAGATACTCCCTCATTACAATACGATGCTGTTTTACTTGAACTGTGTCCTGCATGATCTCCTGATTTTTAATCAATCACTATATCATGCAAAGTTAAAAAAAATTGTATTATGAACATTAGTTCATTATATTTGCAGATTGAAAAGTTCGTTTCATTAGGAATGAAACAGCAAATTAAACACCTTATAAATAAAAAGATGAAAGAAAAACATTCCAATTTTGAGACAAAACTGATCCATGCCGGGGCCATGGTGGATCAGTACCACTCTGCCACAGTACCCATTTACCAGACGTCCACTTTTTCATTTGATAGCGCTGATGAAGGAGCACGTTGTTTTGCCGGTGAAAGCGACGGCTACATCTATACCCGGATAGGCAATCCCACGATCAATGCTCTTGAACGGCAGCTTGCCATCCTGGAGAACGGTTATGGAGGAATAGCAGTCAGTTCCGGTATGGCTGCCGCAACGACGATCTACCTGGCATTGATGAGCCAAGGGGATCATATTATCAGTACAGACGCTATCTACGGACCTGCCAGAAATGTCATGGAAAAGCAGTTTGTCCGGTTTGGATTTGAATCAACCTATATCAATACGACAGATCCGGAACAGATACGAAAAGTAATCCGTCCAAACACGAAACTACTTTACCTTGAAACCCCGGCAAACCCCACCATGGACATCACCGATATTGAGGCCTGTGCTGCAATTGCCCGTGAACATCATCTCATTCTCGTGGTAGATAACACTTTCTGTAGTCCGTATCTTCAGAATCCCTTGGATCTGGGTGCAGATATAGTTTTCCATTCCATGACCAAATTCATCAATGGACATGCGGATATCGTGGCAGGAATAATCATTGCCAGAGAAAAACCGTTGTATGACAAGCTAAGGAACATGATGATCAATTTGGGTTGTAATATGGATCCTCACCAGGCATATATGGTCATCAGGGGATTGAAAACGCTTGCGGTAAGAATTGAAAAAGCGCAGGAAAATGCCATCAAAGTGGCAGAGTTCCTTGAACAACACCCCAAAGTTGCCTGGGTAAAATACCCCGGACTTCAATCTCATCCTCAATATCAACTATCCCTGAAACAGATGAAAGGTCCCGGGTCCATGATCAGTTTCGGTCTTAAAGGAGGATTTGATGCAGCCAGAAAATTATTGGATAATGTTAAACTGGCATTGCTTGCCGTCTCACTCGGCGGAGTCGAAACCCTGATCCAGCATCCGGCATCCATGACTCATTCAAAAGTTCCGACTGAGGAAAAAGTGAAGGCAGGAATTACCGATGATCTCATCCGACTTGCGGTTGGAATTGAAAATGTAAATGATATTATCTTTGATCTTAACAATGGACTTATGAACATTTAAATCAAGAAACAATGGAACAAAATCAGATGATTGCCATGCCCAGGATCGGGGATCCTGCGCCTGATTTCTCAGCCGTTACCACCCAGGGAAATATCAATTTCCCGGCTGATTACAAAGGGAAATGGGTGATCCTCTTCAGCCATCCTGCTGATTTCACTCCGGTTTGTACATCAGAGTTTATGACATTTGCCAGCATGCAGGACGAATTTGAAGCGTTGAATTGCCAGCTTGTCGGTTTGTCGGTCGACGGGCTCTTCAGCCATATTGCATGGCTTCGAACGATTAAGGATAAGATCGAATACAAGGGAATGAAAAATGTGGAAGTGACTTTCCCGTTGATCGAAGATATCACGATGGAAGTCGCTAAAAAGTACGGGATGATCCAACCCGGAGAAAGCAATACTAAAGCAGTCAGAGCAGTATTTTTTATTGATCCGAAAGGGATTATCAGGGCGATCATTTACTATCCCCTTTCTCTTGGACGGAACTTTGATGAACTCAAGCGGGCACTAATTGCAATGCAAACTGCCGATAAATTCAGCATTGCAACACCGGCCGATTGGAACCCCGGTGATGACGTGATTGTTCCGACTGCCGGATCCTGCGGTGTCGCGAAGGAAAGGATGGACAGCAAAGACCCTGACATGAAATGCTATGACTGGTTCTTTTGCACCAAACCGCTGGCTAAAGAGAAGATTTTTGGAAAATAATTTTTCCGGCTGAATGATTTTTCCTCAGGCTACAAATTAGTCGATAACCTCCGGCTTTCCTGAAAAAAAAACAGTCTGAGGCTGTAAGGATCAGGAACACAGCAAAGACTTTTTTCATCAAATTCTCCGAAAAAGTCAGATAAAGTGCAGTTAGTTCAAAAAATGTGCAATCAGTGTGCAACTTGTGCTATTGATGTGCAATTTGTTTTAGGAAGTAAAAGGATCCTGCTCCTTTCCCAAAAATTGCGTGAACCTCTATCAATACAAACAGACTAAGCCGGTTCAAGTTCTTTGTGTGTATTCATCACACCTGCATTGCGGATATGTGAGTTAAGGGGATTCCTCAGAATATAAGGACGGTTGAATGCCTCCTGGGAAACTTTGAATTCAGCGGAGAGTAAGCGAATCATCTCTTTTGACAACCCTTTTTTGTAATTCAGAATATCTGATATTAGTCCTTTGCTAACCCCCAGTAATTCTGCCAAATGTATCGCTCTCATAGTTCGCTGTCTCATCAGGGAATGAAGGAGAGCGATTGGGTCTATTTCTCTGAAAGAAGAATGTTCAGAATCCCATTTTTCGATTAATAGAGTCAGAAGGTCGATTTCATCTTTGATCTCCCGGTTCTTTGTCCTGATTGAGACCAATACCTCCAGCTCCGAGCAATATTGCTTATACTGCCTGATAGATCTAATAACCTTGTACTTCAAAGTTTCCATATCATTGCTCCTAATAATCACTCACTGTATATTGTTTCCCCTTAATACATAATTCATCGTACTCAGCATGGCTCCCTATCCACATGATGAAAAGGTGTACCATTTCTTCTCCGAAATAATACTTTGCGATCAATCTGTAATTGTTTCCTCCGATGTCAAAAACGACCCTTTCACTGCCATTCCCTAATAAATCAGCCGTTCCAAAGGTTCTTTTAATATCATCCGGTTCATCCCAATCGGCATATTTTACAACTGACAGCCAATTTTCAAACGACCTCCTTCCCGAAGCATGATCAGCAACATACTTTTCGATAGATTCCCTTCTGATCAAATGAACTTTCATGCAAAGATACAATAAAATTCAAAGAGTTCACATTTTGTGAACATTTTTATTTTCCCTCCACGATCCTGATCTCTTCTTCTGTAAGACCGTACAATTCATAGACGAGACGGTCGATTTGGGACTCAAGTATTGTTGTATCAGCATTGGGGTTCTCAACTTTCAATCCCATAATATTATCAACAATTCTCACGAATGAATCTTCAAGCATTTTATTTACTCGAGGATAAATGAATCTCTCGACATGAAAAGCCTTTACTTCTGCTAATGCTTCACCTCTTTCAGGATTCATGCACCAATAATAAAAATTAAGCAATCTTGAGTTTAGGACTCCAAGTAAATACTTTATCTGTACCTGGCAATCCTTTTTTCGTAGAATAATATGGGTATTATTGCGAATAATAAAATCTTTCCCAATTAATGCACATATTATTCGATCACTTGTTTGCCTTATTATCAGTTTTTCATTTTCCATAAATATCTGTGGATCTCTCGGTGCAGCAAGCCATTCTCCATACTTCACATAATAATCATTATTCCATAGAATAGAATAACGACTAAAAGAACTACCACCAATTAATGGGCTAAAGTCCTCATCTATTTTAAAAAATGAAGTGAATGGCTTATTTTCTAAAACTTCTTTTGTTTGAGGAGGAATACCCTTGCCAATTTCATAGGGTTTTATTCCATTCTTAACTTCGAAATTATTTGAAAGAAATTCAGACCGAGTTTCAAGTTTATTTAAAAGATCATAGTGATAATCATGTAAATAAAGATTTATCGAATGCCGACTCAGTAAATATTTTGTACTAATGTAGTGAGAGTCAACAATAGACTTGTTATTAAAAATATTTACAAACAAATCACACACAGCTACTAACCTTCTATTAATGAGGATTATATCACAATCGACTACTGCATCAGGAAATACTTTATCTAGAAATTGATCAACTTCAATTATTTGATGCTGAATTATCAGCTGTTTTCTAAAATCTTCGGCGCTCTCTAATAGTCTCCATGTATTTGGAATAATGAAGGATAGGTATCCATTGAGTTTCAATATCATCCTAAGACTTAAGACAATAAATAACCCATAAGAATCAAAGAAACCCTTTGATATTCCTGAGTTTTCAATATAGGATAGTAATTGAAATTCATTTTTATTGATTATTACACCATATGGCGGATTTCCAATCACCACATCAAACCCCACAAAATCCCCATTATCATTGAGCACTTCCGGGAATTCGAACCGCCATTCAAAAGCATTCTCGTAGATCTTGTTGCTTTTTATCTCTTCCAGTTCCGTTTCGAGATTCTTAATCTTTACAGTCAGATCTTTTACTTTCTTATTCCATGCATCCTTCTCTTTCTTCGATTGATCAAATAGCGTGGTTTGCCGGGTGAGATTCATAAGATCACCATTCAGTTTTCTGAGTTGAATCAAACGCTTGTCATTTGTGGCCACTTCGGTTTCAAAGTCTGATTTGATCGACTCGATCAGCTTTTCCATCGCCCGCTTTTCCTCCTTGGTCGTAGCATTCCGGTAAGTCATCACCGCAATGCGATAGGTGTCGATGCTCCATTCGCTTTTCTTCAAAGACTGCCGGATATCGGCATCCAGTGAATACCGGGAGATCAGGGAATTCCCGCACTTGATGTTGATGTCGATATTGGGAAGGGTCTCCAGTTCCGTGAAATTGCTTTCGGGTTTGTAATAGGCATTTTTCAGCAATTCAATCCACAAACGCAACCGGCAGATCTTCACAGAATTGGGATTGATATCAACCCCGAAAAGGCAGTTTTCAATCAGGGTCTGCTTTTCATGGAACAAAGCCTCCTGGATGCGCTGGCTTTCATTGTTTGCGGGTAAATATTCAAACAGGTCTCCCTCCTCGTCCGTCACCACCAATTCGTCATTGGCAACTTCCACCCGATACTCTTTCAATCTCTTTCCGTTCCGGTCCGACAGTACTTTCAAATCGCTCTTTATGGCGATGATCTCATTCAGCGCCGATACCAGGAAATGCCCCGAACCGACTGCCGGATCGCATATTCGCAGTGAATTAATGATCTTGTTCGCTTCCTGTCGATCTTCAATCTTATCATAAAGCTGGTCGAGCGTTTCACAGCTCCATTTTTTGGATTCATTGAACTTCTGAACCACTGCCCTCCGGATCGTCTCCCTGCACATGTACATTGTGATGAAGCCGGGCGTGAAGAAGGATCCGTCCTTGTAACCGTTTATTTTTTCGAAGATCAGACCCAGAACTGAGGCATTGATAAGGGTTTTGTTGTCTTCCTGAATATCCTCCGAGCCTTCTCCGGCGAAATCATAGGCATCGAGGAATTCGAAAAGGTATTGAAGTCCGGGGAGCTTGCCGGTTCTTCTCTTTCCACTGCTATCTTTCAAAACCGTCGATGAAAGGATCGGGATCAGCGCATGATCCTGCAGGTTGCTGATGAAGATTGTAACCTGCTCAAGCTCCGTGGGTTCAAAAAGAGAAGAATTCAGGTACGGAATTCTGCCGAACTGCTTTGCCATTTCGGGATCTCGGTCGTCCGATTTTTTGGCAAGGACCCGAAAGAAAAGGTTGTCCAGATCATCAAAGCCATCCACCCGGTCACATTTTAAAAAGCCGTATTCAGGATCGCCCTTGTGGTAACGGATCAACTGAGCCTCCAGAAGCTTCAGAAATAAGATCCTGTTCAACCAGGTAATTACCAACTCGAGAGATACATTGAACAGTCTATCCTCATGCGATTCACCATAGACAGATGATTTAGAAAGCCTGGAAATCTTATCGCGTGTGTCCAGTTGAACGATCGTATTTTCGATCAAAGAACCGGGATCACGCTTTCCTTCTTTCTTTCGTTCGATGATCTTCTTGCTTCCGGATTTGGTCTCACTCAAACCAATGATATGCAGTAGCTCGGAATAAAAGGATTTATCGAGTGTATTGCTGTCATTGACAAACGGAAGTTTTAACAGATGCTCAGGTGAAAGGACCTTATAAAGTGAAATTAATTTGGCATCATCCGTCCTATCTGCATTTCGCAAGGGTTTATCATAATCCCTGAAATCAAACCAGGTGAATGGTATCTCTGTTTCAATTCCTTGGACCAATGGTTGCGCAATGGAATTGTAAAAAAAATCAGTCGATGTACCCGACAGGCGGCCCTGGTCGAAATCGGTGAATTGCTTGATGAATGCCTTGTTCTGGGCAAAGGTCTTTTCGAACCAGGAGGCATCGAAAATGAACCACTCAAAGACATTGGTCGCGATAAGATGTTTTATCTCCAGATTTCCATTCGTGATCCTCTCCCGGAGGTAATATAAAATGAGTTCGTAGAATGCTTTTGCTTTCAAGTCATTCTTCCTGACCATTTCATTCTTATTTCCCGGCTTTTTAACTTCCACCAGGACACTCAGGCTGCTTTTTGAATCGGCACCGTTATGGATCACCAGGTCTGCGCGATCCTTCGTGTTGATATAATACCCGGGCTGATAAAAAGTGTTCTTAAGAAAATCTCCAAGGTCATTCTTGTTGTGCTCTTCGGATTCAGTTTCATCCAGACCACCAAGTAAACCAATAAGGTTCTGCTTGAATCGTTCTATCTCGCTTCGGGTGGGCTTGACCTTGAGATAGGATTTGTTAAGGGATTTGCGTGGTGTAATTGGATTACAAATCATTATTACCTGATTATGCCGGAGACGAACTTATCTATTTATAATTCCAAAGGAATGAAATAACTATCCTTCTCCTTGTATGACTTTATTTCAATATAATCCGGTAAGGCGAACTGACTTTGGAGAAAGTCTCCCGTCCTCACAGGATCCTGATAATATATTTTCTTGAGACGACCGCCGGATTTCAGATTTGCAAAAATTTCCTTATCAACTTCACGATTAAAGAAGGGAAAAGAATAACCAACAACCACCAGGATATTCGTAGCTTCTGCAATTTTCTTAATATAATCACCTCTTTTCGAGGTAATCTCATTCGATTCCCATGCAAAGCTTAACAAATTTCCTTTATCGAATATATCATTCTTCAACATGCTCAGAAGGTTGTCAATTGCCCTTTCTCCCTTACGTTCAAAAACATTTTGAAGCTGGTGAAATCCGGCATTATAGTATGATCCAGCGATTCCATTAAGTTGAATCAACGACGTTTCATCAGAAGCGGGATAATCATTCTTTCCAAGGCCTGGATAATAATACATCAATCCGGGAGAATGAACACTTACAGAACCCGGATTAAACCTTTCTTCCCTAAATTTCTCTGCGGCTAATTGCAATTGAAAATCATAATTCCAGCTCAGAATTTTAATGTTGGTTGGAAATATTAGCCGTTGTTGCACAATAGTTGTAAGAAAGATCAGTGCCCGTCTGTCAAATTTACCAAGTATTAACTGCTCAATCATGAAATATGCAGACAACGTATTCTTAAGTCGCACCAAAGATGACGGGTCCGACAGAAAAAGAAATTTCGCATAGGTATCCGGTGTTCCAAAGTCATCAGTTCCTTTTGCCAACCACGTCAGATTTTGAGAAAACTGGTTCATGTAATCTGAGTATTGCGGATTATACTGCAATGAGTGCAGCTGCGATTGCAGACTGATAAAGGCTGAAGACATTCCTGAATTATCCTCACTTTTCCTGACAATTGGCAAAGCCTGTGCGCTTGCACCGGCACCTAAAAGGTAAGTTATATTGTATTCAGAAGTCTCGTACATAAGCTATTTCATTCCCCCGTCCGGAATCAGGATTAATGATAGGACAAATTTAAACCAATTGAATTGAAAAAGTAAAGTTAGAAAAATTTGATTTCTGAACTCAATTTGCTTGGTACATATAGTAATCTCAATGTATTAAAATAAACCATGCATTTGGGATTTATGGTGGTATCTGGCACGCCATGAATACTAAATGGTTCCTTCATCAGCGAAGGAATAATAACGGTCATCCCCGACAATGATGTGATCCAAGACAGCGATATCTAGTAAAATGCCGCATTCTTTGATCTTTTTAGTGATCTTCTGATCCGCTTCGCTGGGTTGGATATTGCCAGAAGGGTGATTATGCCCCAGAATGATGCTCGTGGCATGATAATCAAGGGCGATCTTGTAAATCTTTTTCGGGTCAACTACAGTCCCGGATACGCCGCCTTCGGATATCCGAACTTTCTCAATGACCTTGTTTGCCTTGCTGAGCATCAAAATCCAGAATTCTTCGTAGGGAAGGTCGCCAATCAGGGATTTGAGGATCTCAAAAGCATCGCTACTTCTGGAGATTTTATCCTTAAGGATCACTTCGGATTCATTCCGCCGACGGGCTAGGGCAAAGATGGCACAAATCTTCACTGCCCTTTTCTGGCCGATGCCCTTGATCTTCTGTAGGTCGGACACGTTGACCTTCCAGAGCTCACAAAGGCTGTTCCCGCAACGTGAAAGCAGGTTACGGGCAATCTCAAGTGAGTTTTCGCCTGAAATGCCAGAACCGATGATGATGCTCAAAAGTTCTGCATCTGAGAGGCTACCCGGACCTTTCATCAGGAGCTTTTCGCTGGGAAGGTCGTCCGCTGCCCAAAGGCGCATGGGAATTCTGTTTTCATAGCCTTCGCCGTTCTCCATGGCGAAATCGGGAGTTGTGTTAGCTTTTTTCATAGGATGATTGGTTTTAATCAGCCGGCTGGCCGATGGTGAGTAAATGAAATTTACCCGGGCAGGATGCGTAGTGAACATTTTCAGCAAACATTCAGGTCACTTCCGCTGAAGGCGGAATGAATGAACTTGAAAGGCGACAGTTCCTTTAGGAGGTCGTGTTTAGTGCAAAATATTTTCACGAGCATAACTTTGTGAATTTCATTTGATCACCTTGCGTGGGAAGCACTCATCTTGAATCTCAGCGAGCATAAAAAAAACAGGCAGCTTTCGCTGCCTGCCCTGTATTTCTTTATTTTCTTTTCTTTGAGAAGAGCGCCTGGAACTCTTTCAGTTCCCAGTCAAACTTCAGGGGATCTGATTCAATGAGATCTTGCGTATAGCCTTCGTAGTAAATCTGATCCATCATTTCGGTGAAGATTTCAACGATTGACTGTTCTTTTGTGGTAGCGGCGTAAGTTTTCATAAGGCTTTGTTTTTAAGTTAGTAATGAAATTTTATTACGCCAAAGGCATCTACCGAGAAGAATAAATAATGTCAACGGGTGTATGTCTGATTTTCCAGGATTTCTGGCTGTAAGCGTAAGAAATCCGTAAAGGCAAATCTGAACACAATGAAATCGACGGTTCCATCAGAAGGTCGCCCTTGACAGTTTTAAGCTGTACCAGGCATGATGGTACTTTTAAAGCGAATTCTTCGGAGGTAACTTTGTCAGAAAATTTCGAGCTAAACCGTGCGCTGGCCAAAGGGTTTCTTTTTGGTACTTTTTCCTTTGACCATCGCCGACAAAGAAAAAGTACACCGCTGACAAACAGGATGCAAGCCTGCCGGTGATTTCTTTTGCTTCTTTGCTTTGACACATTTCCAAAGAAAAGAAGTCGATTTTGGTTTTACCTGTAAAATTTTGTCATGTATTCAATATTAACGGTTTAGCCGTTTGAATACCCTCAAAATTTTACTTATTCCTCACGGAGTGCACGCCCCGCCCTATCGAAAAAAAGCAATTGCACCGGTTGTCGGTTCATGGATATATGAATCAATAATACATATATCGAAAACAAGATGTAACAGGAAGGGAGCCAGTTTGCTCCCCTATCGCCCGGGAAGGAACAGGATGTCGTTGGAAGGTATTTTGTCCCCTGTCATGGGTTCGAGTACCCAATAATAGAGGTTGTCCACCGCATCACTCAGGTCGGTGGCTTTCCACCGGGGTTGGTCTTTTTTTCGTTCGGAGGATTTGTCTTTTTTGAACTCCTGGGGGAGAACAGGTGCATTGTCCATGGATACAAAGGTCTCCATGGCATTGTTCATATTGATCCTGAAGGTAGGAAGGTTGGGATAGTCACCGGAGAGGAACTTATGCCAGAACTGGTACTTGTCCATATGGGATGCCTCGTACAGTTCAGCCCTGAGGTAAACCTGCCATCCAGCCTTGACCATTTGTTCACGGACATCATCAAAGTAAGAACTCCGGGAGGCCGCATCATTACGCCGGGTTCCATCCGATCCCCCGTACAGGTAAAGGATTTTCTGCGGTTTATAGCGGTAGTAATCCAGAAACCTGTTGACCAGTACAGTAAGTGTTTCGTTCTCAACATAGAAGTTCTTGATTACAGGGAACGTATTCGACTGCCGGTGCCATTGACTGACAACCATGCAGTTCTGGGTGGTTCCGAAGTCAAAGGAGACGTACAACGGCTCATCCGGAAGGCAATCCGCATCACCGCGGCAATCTATCGAACCCTTACAGTGAATATCATATTCTATGGAATCGTAGAAATCGTAATTGTATGAATTCGTATAGGTATGTTTCTCAGAAGAAAGCAAAGGATAGAATCCTGATTCGTTCTGTTTCCTTCTTTTGTTAAGGACTTCAAGGTTAAACACCACCTTGGGAAGAGACCGCCTGAGGTCAAGGAAGTACATCTCTCCCAGGATATGGATGTTTTCCGTGGCGGAAGCCTCCAAATAAAAGTACCTGTGTGGATAATTGACGGCCAGTGTCTCGTATTCAAACACCCACTCCCCTTCCGGGGTCAGCGGCATGCTCCCCAGGAAAAGGGTGCCATGATGGAAAAAGAGGTGGCCAAACCGGTCGTTGTTGCCACGGTTAGCGGGCAACACGTCCGCATCGATGGCCGATTTTTTGAGCTTGGTACATTCATCGAAGATCATCCCGTCGTATGATCCGCTACGGGCCATCTCCGGGCGGTCGAATGAATTGAACTCGACCACAAACCCATTAATGAAATGCATGCAGTTGGTGTAATCCAGCGGCGGCTGGAAAGGTTCTTCCCAGCCGAATTTCTTCGGCGCCTTATGGCCGATGAAATAATGCTGGTTACGATACAATCCCCGGCGCTCCAGGTGGTCAATGATCGGCGGGAGTGATTTGGTGCGGATATGAAAATAGGTCAGCCCATTAAGGGAGATCTTTCCCCGGGGCATCGAAAGAAAATAACGGATGATCTCTTCGGCAATGATCGTTGTTTTGCCCACTCCCCTGCCCCCGATAAAGACTTTATGGGGTTTGGTCGAAAGCAGGATCTTCAACTGTGGGTCATTGTAGTAGGGAGCCGGCTTAATCATCGATGTCAAAGGTTTGAGGTGCCGGGTTCTCGGAGAGCAGCATGTTAAGGTAGTCCTTCACGTGCAGCTCATCGGCCATGGCCTCTATCCTGTGATGGAGCTCCAGGAGTTTCTTCTGGGCTTTAACATCGATCATCTTGAAAGAGGGAGAATTGATGAAATTGTAATTGATGGTCAGAAGCTGCACTGGCGGCTGGAACCTGGCCGGATCGGGCAGGTCCAGGTCTTCCTTGTCCAGGTTGTATGCTTTGGTGATCCTTTCCAGGGCTTTCTCCATGCCCCGGAAGTCCTTCTTCATCCGGGCAAGCTTGAACAGTTCAATGGCCCATTGGGTGACATGGTACCGCATGGCCTCCTTAGTGTAGGTACGAACATCGCCAAACAGACGACGAGAATTCCGGATATCACGATAACCCTGACCCTCTGAGATACCAAACTGTTTTACCAGGAATAGGACCACATCCCGGTCGCTGTTGATCTCATCGTTGAGTTGCATGAAGCAGGCGCTCCAGCGGACGCGGATCGCTTCATCCTCCGGGCTAAGCTTTGTATTCTCAGACCGGTAATACAGGCTGATTCGGTCGAAGGTCGTTTCAGAAATGATCGGGTTCATACATCGTCAAGTTTAGCATTTTCAATGATCTTCATGGCAAAGGCCTGGGCGGGTGAAGAGCCGTTTTGGGCTAGGTCAAAGATGCCTTTGCGTACTACGGCTTCACGTTTGAGCCTACCCCGTTGAAATGCCCTGAATGCGGGGTTTTCCCTGTCCTGCAGCAAGGTTTTCAGTTCAGCGGGATCCACTTCCAAAATCACCGCGATCTCTTCTTTGGTGAACATAAGTGAGGCATAGGTTTCTATGTCGCTGATAAAGGATTCACTCTGTTTCATCGAATACACTTATATCTGCCAGTTCTCTTTCAATCCAATCCCTTTCAAATTCCGCCACGTTTCTGCACGAGAACAACACCCCGGCTTCAATCCGGGGGTTGCGGGTGAAGTTGGCCGATCCCACGATGCTGATACCCCAGTTGTCGTTTTCGATGACGGTCACTTTTGCATGGCATTTGGCCGGCTTGATCACCGTTGTGATCTGTTGCAGGAACTGAAGCTCTGCTGGTTTGCGAACACCGTTGCGATAATCGAAGATTCCCTTGAGCTGCAAGATCATCCCGTGTTCAACGAAATGGTAGAGTTGCCGGATGGCGTACTCGGAAATCGCCCAGGTCGTGAACCAGACTTTGGCCGGTCCAGTTTGTTCCAGCAGGAAGAACAACAGGTCATGGGTAGACCAGTCCCCCAGGGAAACATAAGGAATGACCTGATCGGAGGCAATGGCGCCAAAGACTTCTGCCAGTTTTTCATTTGCCCTGCCAATCTTGAAAACGTGCTTACCGGAAGTATTGACAGCGCCGGAAGCGGTTTTATCCGCTTTCTTTGTTCCCACATCGTTGATGGAAAACAAGCTCATTGCCCCAGCTTTTTATTTATCTCATCCATCTCTTGCTGGTATTCATCCAGCTTCTTCTGGTACCGATCCCGGTCGTTCAACGATTCGGACTCTTCCAAGAGCTTTTTATACCTGGTCAGGTAAGTGCGAACGGAATACTGTCTTTTGATCAGTTCCCTGGTATCCTTCACAGAGATTTTACTTTTTACAGGTGATCCTGGTTTTGGTAGGAGGATCCCGGTCTTCTCATAATGGTCAATCCGGGAATAAATTTCCCTGAGTCGGTCGTCAAGGTCAAGGATCTCCAATGCGATCCTGCACCTCTCATCTTTAGTCCGGTAAGGAAGGCTGGCATGAAGGGCATCCAACGTTTTAAAGATCATCTTCTGATCCTTACGAATGTCCTCGATCCGGATGGCCGGAATTTGGGTGACCGGATCTTTTTCCCCGCTTTCCGGATTGTCAGATATGTTTTTCAATTCTGTAGCAGGTTGAGAACCCAAGTTCCGAACAACCTTCCCCAACTCGTACGCCAAGGTCAGCCGGTTTTTCCCGGTTGCTCCCCCGATGCGTAATATCCTGCCAAGGTTGAGATTCTTGCAGAATCGGTCGTACAATAAAAGGCCTGAAGGATAATCCTGGTCAGAATTCAGCCAGGTGAAGATTTCATGATCCATGCAGCGAAGGTATCGCTGCAATTGCACTGATAAAAGGACATAAAAAGTGCTTGTATGAAAACATGCAAGCACGGCTTATATTTAAAACAAAGATTTTTTGGTCCTATTTTGATTTCAAAAATGAATTTAGTGAAATATTATCTATAAATATTTTTCAATCCAGTTTCTCTTAGACCATCGTAAACTTTCTCACCGGATCTATAGTGCATCTCTCTTAAATGATCAAAACTTTTTTGATTTCTGCTATTAATAATCGAAAAGTAATTTAAGTCTAATCCAAATAATCTCGTGGTATTTTCTAAAATTGGCATCATATCTCTTTGGAACATGTTTGTTTTATCACATGAATACATTAAAAAATAAAAAGAACTCCAAAATACGGCAGCTTTATCATAATCAATACTATCAGGTGACCCTATTACTGAGAAACAGTGATACTTTGGAACAAAATATCTAGCGAGTTCAAACCTTGCAACTTTACATGCTGATAAGAATAATCTCCTATGATACAAATACGGCCCAATTGTTATGTCAAGTTGATCAAAACTGATTGATTCATAAGTAAAACTTAACTCATTCTCATTTCCATGACAAGCGATATGCAAATATTTGAATCTAGATCTATCAAACAACTTAATAATCTTCTCAAGTTCTAAACAAGTGCGGATATAAAAATACTTATTTGGAATATCACACAAATCCAATGTCCGTTTTAATGTGTAACCATCCAATTTCCCTTTTATTTCATTTTTAATATCCATTGATTCAATGATAAATACACCATATTTTGAATCAGTTTTATTCTTCATGTTGGCTATATTTATAATGATGTAAAGTTAAGACAATATCATTGCCCACTCAAAAACATAAAAAAGCCCGCCGAATTTCTCCGGCAGGCTCTAACAAACACCTATTAAAACAACCTGTAAAGGCTTTATGTCAATTTACCGAGGGATTGGGATCCATCGTCAGGGCGCCTTCATAGAAGGCCATCGGTGAACTTTGCTTGCAAAGGAAGCCGAACTTATGGCCCTTATCCTTGTCGATCTCTTCCCCCCAGGTGGTTTCGATCGTCTCGATATGGACCAGGTTGCCGGGTTCCCCGATCAGGTAACGCTTGGAAGTCGCACAGTTCTGGATGATGACAAGTCCTTTGAAATCGATCCCGAAGTTTTGGATCCATTTCTGAACAGCTTTTTCAATGCCCGGGTAAAAACCTTCGAGTCCAATCTCATAACCGCCACAGTCCTGGTTGGACCCCTTGAGCTTTTTCTGGGATGGCTTAATGGTACCCTGAGTCATGTAAAAGCTGTGCATGAATTTCCCGGTCTTTAACGGGATGTCGGCAGTGATAGTCACTCCGTCCACGTCCCGGTCAGGAAATGTGGTCCAGTCGATATCGTTCTCCATGATCAGGATGATCTCGGATTTTATCCCGCCGCCACCACCGGCATTCCGTACGGTGGGTTTGAATAGGTCAAACAGTGGTATAGCCATGGATGTGAGTTTTAGGATGCAGGAACATAAGCGAAAACAGCCTCTTCAATACCGAATCCAACGGACTCGTACCAGTCTGCAAAGACTTTGATCTGGCGGTCGACGCTCTCCACCGAGATGCTCGATGCGCCGTTGTTGCGGTTCATCAGGCGGATGAAATTCTCTTTCGGCGTGGTAAAGATCACATCTTCGCCGGCCATTGAAGGAAGCGAGGTCAGGGTGAGGTTGGTTCCCTCGAGAAGGGTCTTCATCCCGTCATAGTTCGTGTCGGTGCCATGAAGATCCCTGCGCTTGCGGTGATATGCCGAAAACCACTTCCGGGAAAGGAAGATGTTCATGGACATATCCTTGTAAAGATCTCCGACTTGGTCGCCGAAAGATTCAAGCTGATCGAATATGTTTTCAGCGGTTAAGGGCTCCAGATCGATGAAGTTGATGTTGGAAGTCCCCGCGGTGTGCTTCTGTTTCAGGATGGTGACAAACCCGTCCATGGAAAGGCCTAATGCCTGTGGCGTTCCTTCGACCGGTGCCACATAGGTCCCCTTGCCGATCAGGGCAAGCTCCCGGTTATCCATTACCTTCGGTATGATCAACTGTTCGATGATATACTTGGAAATGGGCCAGGCTTTGCGGTCGATGGACTCATCCCCCATGAAGCCGAGCCAGGAATCCATGATCTCATCCGGGTAGAATGAAAGATCGATCTTGTGGCGGCGCTGCATGATCTCCACGGGAGTGAAAGCAGCTTTGCCTTTCGGGGTCCATGCTTCCTGGAAGCCCTGGACCAGATCAGAGATTACAGCCTTTGTGGCCCGGTAAACCAGGTCCTGAGACTGCTTAGTCGTCATGAAAGTTTCGGAATAGGTCGGCTGGGTGAGCAGCCTGAGGATATCCCGCTGGTTCGTACCAACGTAAGTGCCGAAAGCCGCTTTCAGTTGATCTAAAGAAATTGATTCAGCCATTTTTTTGATTTTTATGAATATGATTTACAGTTTCCCGCAGAATTCATCTGCAATTCGATCATGGGAATATACCGTCTCTTCCTCCCCTTCACCTGGAAATTTATCTGTTGACTTGGGAGCCACGGTTTCGCTCCCTGCATCCTCAGAGCGAAGCTTTTCAAGCTCAGAAAGTGCCAGTGCATGCGCTTCCTTTTCCCTGGCAAGTTCATTTTCCAGTTCAGCATTTCTGGCCGTCACGCTTGCAAGCTCATCATTGAGCTGCTGCATCTGATCGGAAGTAAGCTCCTGTGCCTGGAGATCGGAAGGATCCATCTTAAAATATCCAAGGATGGCCTTCCAGGTTTCTTTGATTTTCATGGTTTGAATTTTATTCGGTTCGTGAAATTCGGAAGTCACATTTTCGGGTTTACCCAATTGAAAAGCCAGATCAAGTGCCGAGTCAAAAGATCCGATCTCATCCACCAGGCCCATCTTAATTGCATCAGAGGCGAAGAAGATCTTACCGGTGAGCGCGGATTCATCCACCTGTGGCCGATTGCTGCGGATGGAAGCAAGAAACTTTTGATTGATCACATCCAGAACATTCTCACGGTAATTTTCATACTTGCCTTCCAGTACCTCGTTGAATTCTGCATTCTTGTCGGTCGACAGACTGGCATAGACCTCATGGAATTTAACCCCTGACTGTTCAAGGGCAGGCCTGAGGTCTTCCACCATGAGCATGGTGCCGATGGAACCGATGCGGTCAAGATCGGAGCTGGCGATGATCTTGTCAGCCCCCGCTATGATCCAGTAAGCTGCACTGGCAGCCAGACCGTCAATGAAAGCGATAACCGGTTTCGTTGAGCTGCTGATGGCTTCTGCCAGCAGGTCGGTCCCGGTGACCTGTCCGCCCGGGCTGTCGACGACCAGAACCATGCTCATGATGTTGGGATCCTGGTCAGCAGCCTTCACATCACTGAGGAGCGACTGTGTTCCCCTGGGCCCGCAGGGTTGATCGTATTTGAGGATTTCCGACCGTATGGGGATGACGGCGACGGAGCCGGCAGGGATTCCGGCATCGGAAAATCCGTACCGCTGTTTTTGATCCCCTGCCCCGGCGATCACATAAGGCCTGTTCCGCTCCCTGGCCTGGGATGAATCTCCTTCAAAGAATCTTTCCCCTTTGATCAGCGAAATCAGAAAGGCAGCATAAGCTGCCGATCTTTCGGTATTGATCAGCCAGGGGCCTGAAAGGATTTCAGCGAGAAGGGGATTCATTGTATCCTGTTTCGAGGATACAATATTAGCGCGGTGATCGGGGCAAATAAAGGACTGAAAAGATCACAGGATCGGGTTTTCACCATCATCCGGGATCTGGCCGTTAGGATCCCGGTAATAGCCTGCAGGAAAAGCAAACTCCCCTGAAAAAAGCAGTTCGTAACCGTTGAAACCTTCGATAGCCGCAGGCTTGAGAAGTTTTGCGGTCAGTTTCATCGGGCAGTCAGGAGTGCCAAAAATCCTGACTGTACCGTTCTTATCACCGGATTTCAGGATCAGCCTCCGGCCGGTCATGGAATACAGGGTTGTTTCGACCGTGGGGCGATCCTTGGGAACGAGGATCTTGAGCTTGTAAATGTACTTCATCCCGCCCGGTACATCCTGCTGCTCGGATTCAAGCTGGATCGTTTCCGGTGTGCCGTAGATGGCATTCCAGGATTTGCCGATCTTCGGGGCGATCAGGCAATCAAGGGTGGAACGGTCGAAACTGAATTGCCCGACATCCTCACTATAGATCCAACTCAAGGAATTCAATCCGCCGATATTGATACCGGTATGCCGAAGGATATTTGCCATTTCAGTTCAATGAGACATAAATACCGTGGAAACCCGGGGACAAACCAGGGACAGAAAGTGGGAAACTTTTTTCAGCTTCTTTTCTTTTGCGTTTGCGATAGTAATCCTTTTTTAGCATCTCATAGTTGATGTGGTTCATGGCGAACCCGTAATCCCCGCAAAACTGCAGGATCGCTTTCTTGAACGAGCCGCAATAGCGGACCTTGTCGTTCATGTAATTGAAGAAAAGCTGTTTGAAATGCCACTCAAGGTACCGTTCGAACATGGCCTGGTTTTCGGGTGAAATCCAGATATCTCCCCTGATATCGATATCACGGGTAGAAGGGAGAGAAAAAGTAATGTATTCGGGACCTTTCGGGATGAAAGGCGGTTGGCCCGCGGGAACCTTCTCCAGCAAAGGCATGAGGATGATCCCCAGGATGTTTCTTTTCGAGGCGTGATCACTCCTGAGCTCGTTTCGCAGGAACTCCTGCAAATAGGGTTTGAGTTTTACCGTTACGGTAGGCCGTTCGTTATCTTTCATGGAACAAAAATATAAAGCGAACTATGTTGGAAAAAGGTCAGTTGCATTTGATAAAAACCATCCGATGGTCGATGAAAGGGCGCAATACGATCGCCCGGGTCTCCTCCCTTAAGTAATGGATTTCGAAATGAGGCCGGTCGGCACGTTGGATGAGATATTCCATCCCGACTCTCTTTTTGCCTCTGACGTGAAAGTCATCCATGGTTGCCAGGCGATAGTTACCGGGAAGCCGTTCGTAATATTTCCAGCCAAATTGGTCAGTTTTTATTTCAGGGTCGCTCATAAAAAATTTCATTTTCGATTTCCCAAAACCGAAAAACCGGTTCCTACAATGCTACAGTCCTACATGATGCTACAATTTCCTACAGCTTCCTACAACCTATTATATTGATTTTTATTATTTTATACTATTTTGTAGGATGTAGGAAAGGATTTATCCAAATTTTTGAAAAAGTCATTTTAAAAATCAAAAAGGTTGTTCTTCCTGCTGTGGAACCCGCTGTAGCCGTTCAAGGTTGACATTGAGACCTTCATAATCAAACACGTAGCAACTACTCACGGAATCCTCGAACCGGTAACTGGCCACTGCGCCGATGTAAGATTGGTGATGCTTGATGTAGTGCATCAGGCTTACAAGGTCCACCCCGTTTTTGCCAAACTGTTTACGGTGACCCTCCATGTACAAAGGATGGATTTTCGAAAAGCGGATGAATAGAACAATTTTAGGCTGCGGATAGTTCAGCGATTCGACTATACCTTTTTTATTGGTAACCCGTAATGAGGCTACGGATTTGATCTCGAAGTCCTTACCTGTCGTTATCATCTGGTTGTCCAGCAGGTACTCGGTCATCAGCCAGAAATTCGCGAGAGATTCACTGGAAGAGACCTGAACAGACAACTCGTTGATCATCGTTTTTGATTGATCATAGATCTGGTCAAAGGTAAAATTCAGCTCCAAAGGGAGCATGGAATCAAGAATGATCTTCACGGGCGCCAGGATGCAGCAGAAATTCCTAACCAGCCTTTCCTCAAACTGTTTTCCCTCTTTGGCAAGTTCGTCCTTGATCCGTTCCATCAGCTCGGAAAACACCATGCCGAAACTCTTATCAATATCTTTCCGATAGTGCAGGATGTCACCGACCAGGCTGCTAAGCCCTGTCTTTTCGAGCTTTTTTAATTCATCGTACCTGGCTAATTCTTGCTGTGAATAAACCTTACGGGCAAATGACAGAAGGATCGACCTTGTAAGCAGGGCATTGTCGTCTGCCGTGGGGAGGTACTGGCCGCTGATCACGGAAGCTGAATTGACCTTGGTCACCTCGGTGCGGTTATCTCGGGTCATCTTCCCTTTTTCATGACCCATGCCGTCGTAAGCGCTTTTGAGGGTCTGTATCCGTTTCGGATCAATATCATTGGAATACTCGTCCCACCAGCAAACGGCATTCTTTATCCGGGAGAGATTTCGGTGAAAGCCTACCTGGGTTCCGGAACTCAGGTTGAATGCCGGTTTGTTGTCAAAGAACAGGTTCGACAAGGACCATGCAAGCTGGGACTTGCCGGACTGCTTTTCCCCAAAGAGGAATAAGTGAGGAAAAATCTTGTACTTGTCATAGATCAGGTCGCGGAATATGCAGGCGATGGCAAAGGCAATGGCAATTCTGCCATTGGTATCGTAAACATCCAGCATCAGGCGGGTCCATTCCTGGAAGGTGACAGGGGATTGATGCCATACAAAGTAGCGGTCCGATTCATATTCGTCATCGTCTTCACGTACGTCCGTGTAAACCCGGGAAAAAGCAGGGGAAAAGTACTTCTTTCCCTCGAATGTCGTTATTCCGAACTCATCAACCTGCTGCCAGGCGCCGGAATAGCTGCCATTGGCAAAAGCGTAAAAACCTTCCCTTTGCCAGCCTAATGTTTTCAACTCATTGCATACCGGGAATTTATTCGCGATATCGTCCAGCATCTTCATAAAATGGAACTTTGTGCCAAAGAAGATGTAATTGCCCTCATTGAACACAGCCTGCTGGAACTGCTCCAGGCTGACGAAGCTCTTGGAAGGGATATCGACGGTTTTCTTGTAGGCGTACTCGTTGACGATCTCCACCAGTCGTTTGTTGTCAGTTTTCGAGTAGATGTGAAATAACGGCCGGATCACGAAATTTGAGGCCTTGAACGGCCCCTCTTTCGTGAGAAAATAAAGGCAGTTTCGATGTTCGAAAAAACCCAGTTTTCGGGCGCTGTTGCTATCGACTCCCTCGAAACCCTCGAACGGGTCCGTTTCTTTCTCTTCTATGATGGTTAAGGACTCTTTCAAGGTTTTCATCCTTTCGGTGATGACCTTCTTGGAGATCTTATGCCGCTTGGATATCTCGTCTATAAAAACGCTTTGCCTGACCTTATCCGTCATGTTGAAGATCCGTTCGCAGATCTGGTTGATCGCTTCGCCCCGGCGGGTCAGGTTTTTACCCGCTTCGACCAGGGCCGTATCGGCAAACAGTAAAAGTTCTTCCTCATTGAGAAGTCCTATATCCGGGAGTTCTATGCCATCGGGTAATTCAGCATCATTCATCGGATGACCTTTCTTTTAAGTTGTTAAGCCGCATATCGCCCCGGGCCATCACTTCGTCAACTCTTTTCACTGTCTCTTCAAAGCTCCCGTTCAACTTCATTTCCCTCACAAGTTCAAAGGCCTCAAGGCGACATGAAAGCTGGTAATTCCAATCCTTCAGGTACTTGTTTTCGATCTCCAGTAACTGGTTCTTTCTGATGATCCATTTTAAATCCTGGAAATATTCCCAGGCAAACTTCATCACATCGGCCACCCGCATCCAGAAGAGATAAGATTCCGTTTCACCGGTCTTGGCCTTTTGCTTGGCAAGGATCCCGTTGATCTCGGCGATTTTATCGAGCAGCAACTCCGGGGCAGCTTCATAGAAGCTATGGGCAATCTTGTGCGGTTCTTTTCTCATTCAGGGTGATGGTTGGAAAAGAAGAAACAGTTATTGGGAAAGCAATTCCGTCTCCAGTGCTTCGATCAATTGATGAAGCCGGAGGATAAGGCGGCAGTGCCTTTTGTGTATTTCCATCGGGGTTTTCATTCCAGGCTCCATGTCCATCTCCAGAAATGAGATGAGCTGTTTGTATGCTAAAAGTGTAAGCTGTTGGTCCGGAACGGACATCGCGGAAAATGTCTTCATTGTATAGCTTTCCTGAGTTGAAGGATTCTGTCTTCCATGTTTTCGGCTCCCTTGATCAGTTCTTCACAAAGGGAAATCGCTTCATCGATAATGATCGAATTATAATCCGGTTGGTCCGGATCGATACATCGGTAGATGTACTGAAGTGAAAAGTTGATATGCTTCTTCGCCAATCTTTGTTTGATTCGTGGCACGCTACCTCTTGGCAGCTCTTCACTGAGCTTTGTAAGTGCCTCAATGCTGATCTTCATAGTGACACAGTAGTTTGATTAATTTCACGTCATTTTTCTGGCTGTAATTTAATCATAATTCCGCTGGGAGGTCAGCAGGATTTGCACACTCTTTAATTTTATAGTTCAGCATTTCTTTAGATCCTCCATGACCTCAGTCTCAAAATAGAACAATTTCCTCCCCAGTTTGTGTGACCGGATAATGCCCTCTTTGCTCCATTTATGGAGTGCAGGCCGGCTGACCCCGATCATTTTGCAGATGTAATGGGCCGATACCGGTTTTTCAATTATTGGTTTTACGTTCATCATATATGACAAAATTTACACCGGCAAAAGTAGGATTCTAAGGGTTCAACCAAAGGCCAACTTATCAACAACTAACTGTATAATAAAGTGTTAGTAAACTAATATGCAACTAAAAGTAAACCAGATGTAACCTGATAACTCAGGGACATTCATGAAACAACAGAGTTGCAAGGGTAATTTAGAATCGAAAAAAATCTGCGTGTGTTTGCGTTGAGAAAAATAACCCCTGGGTTCAGGCAGCCTGGCCAACTCGGTTCTTTTTTGAAAGTCGGCAGATATGTTGCCAGTTATTTACTAACAACTCTTAAAAAGCCAGTAAAATCCGACTAATCGGAAGGTCATAAGAATTTCAGGGGAAGACAATGTGTTCCGGGATAAACTAATGAACATACTGTTCTGGTTTTTATCGAAAATCTGCCCAAAATATTGCCTAAATATTTCATAAATGTTTTAAAACATTAATAATATCAACCTACACAAGGCACGGTTCGAATCCTGTAGCTCCCACTTCCACAAAGCTTTTCAGGATTATAACGTTTCAGTGTTTCAGGGTTGCCTATTGCCTACTGCCTGAAATCGTCAATCGAAATAATCGGAAATCATAAAGTTCTGCGTTGAAGCCAACCTCAAATGCCCCATGAACCGATTGTCGCTGATCGCCATAACGATTCATTTCATGGTCTTGGTCCCATAAATTTATCTCCGTTAAAGTGGATCATGTGATCCGGAAAATCGGCTATCCAAACTTCTGTTTCCCAGGCAATGTCAGGAGCATGTCGCTTGAATTCTCGTAAATCGGGGAATGCCGACACATAGATTTTTCCAACGTTACTTTCCTTTAGCATTATTTCCATCTCAACAATTCTTTTTGGGGAAACAGGGCCATGTGATGTAACAGCCTCAATAAGGAACAACCACTTCTTCTTTCTATCATACAGGATAACATCCGGTAGTTTTTTATGCTCGTCAACATGGATCCGCAGTTTTTCAATCTCCTTTTTGTCGGTGTAAAGATTTTTCCGAGCAGTATCTCCCACATATAACAATACACTTCCGGGTGCAAAACGCGGTGCAAATTCTGTAATTACAGCTATCTGAACTTCATTGTGTTTTCCCGGAGAAAATGATAATTCCGTTCCATTTTTCAGCTTCACTGGAATCTTTCTTAATTCTCTTTTTCGGTAATATTTGTCCTTCAATAAACCGACATTTTCTTTAAAATAGTATATCTCCTTGTTCCAGTTTTTCGTACCATAGGCTCGAATTGCCCTCAAGGCCTCCGGCGATAAACGGTAGTGATTGTCCTTACTGTTCGTAGGCAACATGGGATTTTCCGGATTGTGGATTACAATTCCGGCCTGAACAAATTGATGGAGGGTCTGCCTTCGAAAGGTTTCTCTTGAATTCTCGGCATATTGTCTATTGTAATGCTCAGCAATAAATCGCATGATTCCTCCATACTTCGCATTTTCCTTATTCCCGACTACGGATCTACTAATGTCTTTCGCATTCCTCCATTTGTCTTTTTCTGTCAAGCTGCATAAGGCAAGCATTGTTAAAGCAGAACGGTCGTTTTGTTGCCTTTTCGGAAGCCCCAATGCTTCCAATATTTGCTTTGCTTCATCAATCTTATTCATGGTGTGTAAACTGGTTCGAGATATTCATTGACAATTCGATTCGTACACTCAACTGAAAAATCGTTGGCTAGAATTATTCTGTCACCGATTTCCTTAATGGTCTCTAATGGGGGGAATGACATTTCTCTCAACTCTGTGGCACTCACATTGACATTGCCGTTGAAAATCCTGAAATAAGCATCAAAAAGGCTACTATTCAGCAAGGTGCATAGTCCAACTACTTCGTTTCGCTCCAAATGGCCATTGGGCCGATAGATGTAATTCACCTTGTTTTCAACACCAATATACTCCGATTGAATAAAATTGCAGAAATAAGGAGCTGCAATCAATCGGTTCTTGTCATCCTTGCTGCTGAAACGCCTCAAGAGAATGTAATTTCTATTGAGAAGAAGGAGTGGCATGGACTTTTGCTCAATATTGATATATTGTTCTTTCCCTGGTTTTACGATGGGCCATTCCAATATCATTTGTTTTACATTGTGCAACCAAAAAAGTGGAGCTAATTGAATTGTTCCGTTCTCAAAATTCTCTCTAAGATAATCTTTTGCCCGGAATGCTACTATCGGACCCGTTGAGATCTTGATGTTGTATTTGGCCAAACTTCCTTTCCATGTCTGAAAAATTTCCAATACGGCTTCTTCATTGTCGGTTGTCGGCAGATACAGGATTTTTTCATTTGAATTCAGATCTATAATTTCATTTTTCGGGAAAGACTTAACAGACGGGTTGTTTAAATCGTTCAACCCTTTTGAAGATGAGATGATAACAGTTGGTTTTGGTTGGGATCTCTTAGTACATTTAATAATTACTGTTTCCTGTAATACTTTATCTCTGCTGAAGGTATCTTTTCTGGAAACAAACAGATGAACTTTATCTAAATCAATGAGGTTGAAAAAATATTCGCGAAATACTTTGAAATAGCCACCGGCTGCATAGCTGCGGGGTGTAATGATAATTAGTTCACCATTTGGTTTTAGTAATTTTGCTGATATTGCCATAAAGATGGCATAGATATTCGGATGTCCGTTCACCACTACCTTGGCAACAGTAACTCGTTTATCGTCAATGGGAAGTTTGAAATAGGGTGGGTTTGAAATTACGATATCAAATGGTTCGACTGATGTTGAAAACAAATCACCAATTTCTCTGAAACATGCTGCATTATCAAGGATAAAGTCGTCTGTCAGAAGTTTAGTTGCGATCTGAATATCCCTTGTCTCTCCCCAGTCTTTTAAATAGCTGAGTGATTGGTTAGAAATCGGGATTAATTCACTATCTGTTTCGTAAGCAACCAATTCAATGGCTTTTAAATTGCTATTCGACCCAATCAGGTATTCGATTAGAGCACATGATAAAACGGCCGTTCCGCATCCCGGATCGAGAATGCGAACTGTTTGGCCTTTAAAGTCAGTATAGGAGGCCATCAATGCAGCGATTTCAACAGGTGTAAAAAACTGACCGTTTTTCTTCTTGTGCTGTTGATCAACTGATAAGGCATAGTCAATACCTAATCGGTTTGAAAAATGACTTGGCAATTCCTCTTTATCGGGAAGTATGAAATGTCTATTCCCCATTTTGACATTTTGTGATGTACTTGATTTTCTTTTCCGCCACTCTTAATGCTTTTGTAGCTAAATCTTCGCCTTTTAAATCGCACAGTACTCTGTCACTCAGATAATTAATGAGTAAATCAGTTTCATCCATTTTGAAAATTCTTGCGATCTGAATAATCTGCTCTTTTGTAGCATTTCGTTCTCCCCTTTCGATCTTGCTCAGCACGGATTGGTCTATATCCAGTTCGGCTGCAACTTTACGTAAAGGCAACCGGTGTTCTTCCCTAATCTTTCTTATTTGCTCTCCCGTAGATAACATTTCTTTGGAATCAAAACGTTTGGACTAATTTTGTCCAAAGATACACATTTGATTTGATTACCTGCGATAAATCACAAGAAAGTTTTCTACATTTTTCAAACGCCCAGCCCAAAACCGTTTTTTCAGATCGGTTGCATATCTTTTGGCAACTGAGTGCTGAAAATAGTCAAAGAGCCTGAGCAGTTCAGGATTCAGCGTTTCAGAGTTTCTATTGCCTATTGCCTACTGCCTAAATTTGTAATTCGTCATTCGTCAATCGAATTAATCGTAAATCAAAATAATTTGTCAATCGTCAATCGAATTAATCGTAAATAATAATTTCTATTTTTGCGTGTTATCTATTGCTGATCCTCCCTTCCATCATCTCCGTTACCTGCCATGAGATCGAACCTCGTAATGATTTTTTCCGCTTTCCTGATAATCATGAATTTTCCGGGATGCCTGATGGCACAATCCTGGGAATTTGCCAAAGAAAAAGAGGGTATCAGGGTCTATACCATGAAGGCCGACGACAAGCCTCTCAAGGCGTACAAAGGAATTACCGACATCGACGCCCCGGCTGAGAAAGTCTTCGCCCTGATCGAAAATGTAAACAATACCGACTGGTGGGATAAAAACCTGAGCCAGATCAAAGTATTGGGTTACGAAAAAAACAAATTTGCAAAGTATCACCTGATTTTTGACATGCCCTGGCCGGTTTCGGACCGGGAGTTATTTGTCGATGCCGAAGTAACCATCGACCCGGCCACCGGGATCAGAAAGATAATCGCGGTTCCGCTCCGCGTCAGCACTCAGCCTGCAAAAGATTTGATTCGGATCAATGAGTACCGTCAAACCTGGACCGTAAGGCCGGTAAGTTCAAACCTGACACAGGTGACACTCGAAGGATACGTGAACCCGGGAGGCTCTCTTCCGGCCTGGATCATCAACATGTTTATCGTTGATGCTCCCATGAATTCCATTGGGGAGATCAAGAAGCGGATGAGTGTAAAATGAAACGATGCCGGCTGCAATGTTTCACTCCTTTAAAAGGCGTCAAGGCAAAGGTTGAATGGAAGTTGCGAGCGGCACCGTAAAGTGAAAGGTGCTTCCCTTGCCCGGCACGCTTTCAGCCCAGATCTTTCCGCCGTTCTTTTCTACAAATTCTTTGCAAAGCATTAAACCCAGTCCGGTTCCTTTTTCATTCATGGTTCCCGGAGTGCTCTTTGTTCTGTCGGGCTGAAAAAGATTTTCAAGATCGCCGGCAGAGATGCCGGTTCCAGTGTCGGTTACCGAAACCCTTACCATGCCTCCTTCCATCTCTTGTTGTATAGTAATGGTCCCACCGGGAGGAGTAAATTTGATCGCGTTGTTGATCAGGTTCCGGATTACTGTGAGCAGTGCATCCCGGTCGGCCAACACCGGATAACCCACCGGTTTACCTGCTGTCAGCGATATCTGTTTATGGTCGGCTGAAGGTTTCAGCAGCTCGATAATATCACCGACCAAATCCTGCAAGTTGCAAACAACCGGCAGGATTTTTGTTTTGCCTGTTTGCAACCCCGACCACTTCAGCAAATTATCAGTTAACCGATATGTGTTCAGGGTTGTGGACCTGATCAGTGAGATATATTGTTTCCTTTCATCCTCCGAGAATTCATCATACTCACTTTCCAGCAATTCAAGAAAACCGAGCATGGTATTGAAGGGACTCCACAGGTCGTGCGCAACGATAGAAAAAAACTTATCCTTGGTCGCGTTGAGAGAAGAGAGGAACCGGGCGCTGTTTTCCAGTTCATGCTTGTTCTTCTCAATGATGCTGAATTTTCTCGCGTTGGCAACAGCAAGTCCGCAAACCTTTCCAATGATGTTCGACAGTTCCTTGTAATGTGAAAAATATTCCGGAAATGAAATGCCCTCCACCTCAACGGCACCAAGAATTTCATGAAAATGGATAAGGTCAATGACAAAGCGGTTGTTCGGAGATTCCATCCTGTTTTGTGTGCCGGAGGTATTCGTCTCAGGGATATCGGGAGAGGGTTTTTCAAATGTCAGCATATTCAACCTGTCCTCCATACCGTTCTGATTTGGAATATAGGTCAATTTCTTCGGTGCATAAAGGAGATTCAGCAGTTGAAACATCTGTTCGACGATGGCCGTCTCGTTTGTCAAACCGGCCAAGGCCTTGATTTGTTCGAAGGCTAATGAATAATCAGCCGACTGTTTGGTAGAGCGGGCCAGGAATTCCTTGTTCAGGGTTTTTTCCGTCTCATTCCTCCAGGCTGTCACCTCCTTGTCAAGGATCATCCTACAATGATCAAGACCAACCGGCATTATTTCAAACGGTAATCCCATGTATTGCGAAAGATCTTTAAGCAGTCTCTCGTGATCGTTGGGAATCCCCGTATCGAGCAGGAGAATCCTGTCGGTAGTCAGTCGAAAAAACTGCCTGGCCTTATCTGCATCAAAACCCCATTTGGCCAGGTGATTAGGATAATCATTGAACCATCCGTTCGAGACCATGAAGTAACGGCAGCCAATCAGGTGAGAGACGGTAGCAGGATTCAACAGCAATTCAAAGCACTGGGCCCGCTTCACCGGTACGATGCTGACTTTCTCCGACGCGGGCTGGTTGACGCCGGAAAGACAGGAACTCCCGAAGGCTATCACCTTTTGGTATTTCTTTTTGCATGATTCGAGCTCATGGCAGGTCTCCGGTTTTACCAATGGTCCGGTACAATTCACAGGAAGGGTTATGAGTGTGACGTCGGGATAAGAACCATTCCGGAGGAGGTAACTCAATTCCGGTTCAAAATTGGCACAGGTTAATATGCAAAGGCCGAACTCCTGTCTGACATTCATAACCCCGGGTATGTGCCGAACTCTTCTACTGCTTCGGATATTGAAAAAAGCACATCATCACTGACCTGGAAAGGTATTTCTCCATGGTTGTCTGACAGGATAAATCCGCCGCCGGGCGCCGCCTTTCGTATAGTATCGCGGACAATCTGCTTTGCTTGGTCAGGAGCCCATTTCCGCATCTCAACACCATTGAGGTTTCCCAAAACAGTAAGTTTACCCTGGCAGGCTTTTTTCATTTCTCCGATCTCCTCTTCTGCACTGGTGCCTACAACCGCAGTGCCGGTGAGCGCAAGATCGCTGATGATCGGAAGGCATCTTCCCGATGCCAGATGAGTAGCTGTTGGACCGTTGATCCGGGCAAGTGTCCGACGAGCAACCTGAAAACCCGTTTCCAGGTACTTTTCGCGGGGAATGATCGTCGTTGAAGATACCGGATCAAAATAGCAAATCGCGGTGGCTCCGGCCATGAGCTGGGCATTGGCCCACTCGACACAAAAATCCCCATTGATCTTCATCAACGTTTCAAAGAGCACGGGATCCCAATGCATGATTTCGAGGTACTTATCGAAACCCAACTGCATTACCGGAATCGAAAAAGGAGACATAACCACCCCGATAATCGGGATTTCATCTTGTACCCTTTGTTTCATGATAGCAATGGTTTTCAAAACCTTCTGCAAAACCGGTGTCTCCTTTACACAGGGTGGTTTTATCCGGGGAATCTCCCTGACATCTCTGATAAATGGCAGTCCCGCGTTGGGTGGACCATCGTTGGTATAGATCACCTCGCCGCCAAATGCCTCCACTTCGATCGGTGCATAATAAAAGGCATAGAGGCAATCGCCCCTGAACTTTTTCTGAAGACGTATCTGTCCCTCCGCCACCAGTTCAGGATCGGAAAAATAGTCGCGGATAGAGACTCCAAACTCCCGGGCTCCCCGCATGGTAAGCAGTAAAAAGAGCGGAACCCGGTCGGGCTCTGTATGACCCAGGGTGGTCATTACCCGTTCCATCGGAGTCATGGTATTCATGGTGTCTCTCCTATCATTTTGGTGACAATTCCAAGGGCTTCGGCGGGATTTTTTCCGGTTGCATCGGCTCCTACCTCTTTCCACAGATTTTCGTCGAATCGAAAAGGGGCGCCTCCGACCACCAGTTTAACATTCCGTTCTTTCAGTTTAACAGCTAACTCTTTCACATGCAGTGCCGATGGAAGCATCAGTACCGACAAGAGCAAAATCCTGACCTGATGCTGATCCACCTGCCTGATTACATCATTGATGTGTAATCCGCTCCCAAGATCAATGAGTTCGAATCCGCTTGCCCTGAGGAAGGAATAAATAATCCTTTTACCCAACAGATGAAAATCCTCGAAAACCGCGATCCCGATCACCGGATGTGGCTTGTGTTCAAGACTTTGCGAAGGCATGACCCGGTCAATAAGCGCTTCACAGATCATACCGCTCATATACACCTGCGAAAGGGTCACCACTCCCTGTTCCCACCCATTCCCGATCCTTTCAAGGCCTTTAACCACCAGGTCGGCGGTAACCTCTATGAGGGAACCCTCCGCTGCAGCGAGCAGGAATATCCTTTCTGCCTCATCCCGATCGAGCATCAACAACGCGCGTTCAAAATCGTCGATTAACAAATCAACCTTACTCATAATCCGGATATTCCTAACATAAACAATGTATATTGAACCAAAATATTCTTTAATGCTATTAAAAATTTTCAGTTGAATAAAAAAACCTGCATCGGTCTTCAAACCTGAATCGGGAGAGAAGACTGCTATCTATTTAACCCATTTTATCACATTCAAAACCATGGTAATTTTTTTGAACATTAGTTCATAATGAAAAAATTGTTATCTTTGCCGGTGACTAAAAAACTGTTCTATATGAAAATTGCCGTTCCCTTTCACAATGGTTATGTGAACGAACATTTCGGTCATTCCGACCAATTCGCGGTCTATACCATCGACCAGAACAACCAAATCATCAACCGTAACCTCATCACAGCCGACGAAGGATGTGCCTGTAAATCGGAGATTGGCGCCACGCTGGCCCGGGAAGGGGTTACCGTAATGCTGGCCGGGAACATAGGCGCCGGAGCGATCCACCATTTATATACCGAAGGAATAGAGATCATCCGTGGATGCGCAGGGAAAGCAGAAGAAGCAGTGAACCTTTACCTTAAAGGAGAACTTCACGACGGCGGACAAACCTGCACAGAACACCATGGTCACGACCACGATCACGGTCACCATTATCACCACTGAAAAGTAATCCGGCCGTAACCCTGAGCCTTGCAGGTTACGGGAGATAGTTTGTCACAAACCCTTCTTTTTCTTGTAAAGCAGGTGATGATAACTGTTCTCCCGGATCATCGGTTTTCCGCACTGTGGACAAACACCGCTCTTGCACGGAACACCCGGCTGATGGGGGATCCGCGTATTACAAGTGAGGCAAATGCAAAAACCCGGTTGGTTCTCCTGCTTTTCCTGATCGGCTTTCGACGACTGATCTGAGAGCTTCCTGATGTTTCCCGATTGGCAAACCGAACATTGATTTATCTCCTTTTCACCGATCAGGATCCTGTGGCACTCCTCACAGCGGTACCAATACTCATCAGTATGAAAACTACCTCCCGCGATGAAAATGGCCTTTCCCTCAACAAAAGCCTTCGCCAAACTTCTGCGGGCCTTTTCGTAAATCCTCGTCAGGGTGGGGCGCGAAACCGCCATCTCACTGGCAGCTTCCAACTGGGTCATCCCAAGGTAATCCAACAACCGGATCGCTTCATACTCCTCGAATAAAAGGATTACCGGTTCAAGATCTGTCATCGAAATACCAAAAGGCTTAAATCCCTCCATCACCGGGGGGCGACAGACCATCCGTTTTTGCTTGGGCCTTGACATGGGCAATATAAACAACAAATATAGTGAACTTCTGTTCAAATTAATGCCTACTTTTGACCCTACTGAAAATAAGGTGAACAATGACAATGCGCTTCTTCAACAATTCTATTCCTTTGCTATTTATCCTCATTGTGACGGTATGTAGCTGTATTCTGCCAAAAACCCTTCACGCACAAGGGATGCTCCCGCACGATACCCTGGACCTCAGCGAGGTAGAAGTGATCGGAAAAACCGACAAGATTTATCCCATCCTGGTGATCCCCTCCCTCGAAATGAAAGCGATCGCCATCAGGGATATCGGTGATTTTTTGCGGAAAGAGCCCAACGTCTCCGGAATCCGGAAAGGGGGAATCGGGATCGATCCGGTAGTAAGAGGCTTCAAATACAGCCAAGTGTCTGTCGTACTCAACAGCGGGGTCAGGATCGAAGGGGGATGCCCCAACAGGATGGATCCGACGGCCTCCCACGTGGAAAGCGAGAACATTCAAAAGATCGGACTGCTCAAAGGTCCCTACGTCCTGAAATATGGCCCGGTCCTGGGTGCATTGATCAACCTGGAAACAGTCCTGCCCCAACCCTGCGAAAACCCTGGGATCCATGGTTCCTTCCTCTACGGTTTTGAAACCAACTGGAACGGGCAAAGGGAACACCTCACGCTATCGGGCGGTAACCGCTACGTATTTTTCAATGCCAGCGGGGGTTACAAAGGATACGGCAGCTATCGCTCCGGAAATCAGGAGCTTTTCAATACCTCTTTCAACAAATTATATGGCACCGCAGGCATTGGATTCCGTCTTTCCCGAAACCATCAACTGATCCTCGACTATTCGTATAACCAGGGAAAAAATGTCATGTACCCTGCCCTTCCCATGGACGAGCGAAAAGACCAAACCCACGTCGCGATGATCCGTTATACCGGAAAAAATCCGGGAAAAACATTATGCGGTACTGAGATCCAGGGCTATTTCTCAGCCGTACACCATGTAATGGATAACCTGAACCGTCCGACAGCCAGCCTGATGCAGGCCGTCACTACCGTCAACAGCCGCAGTGCAGGAGGGAAATTCACCGGACAATTCACCGTCGGACAACACCGGTTTCTCATCGGGGGAGATTATGAACATGTGTATAAAGACGGGGACAAGGAAATGACCATGAAAATGATCATGGCTGGAGATACCTTTGTTTCAGTGAAACATGCCAACGTATGGTTAAACGCCACATCAGACAATGCCGCACTCTTCGCCGAGTACAAGATACCCGTTACCTCAGTCGAATGGGTGGCAGCCCTTCGGCTCGACTACAACCAGGCCGCTTCAGGCGACACCTTCCGGCTGGTCAGGGAGGGTGTGGCATATTTTGATGATCTGACTTCCTGTTTTTTCAATGTAAGTTTCAGTCTGGGAATCAAAAAACAACTCACCGGATGGCTTTCCCTCAGAGCTTCTCTTGGTAAAGGATCAAGAAGCCCTTCATTGTTGGAACGTTACATCAAGCTCATGCCGGTCCAGTACGATGCCTACGACTACCTGGGGAACCCTCAGCTGAAACCCGAGGACAACTACCAGGCCGATGCAGCCTTTGATTTCACGACTCCTGAACTGGGCCTTTTGTCGGTTGGCGGTTTTTTTTCCTGGATCCGGAATTACATCATCGGGAAAGTGCTGCCTCCCTCCCTCATCAAACCCTCCACTCAGGGAGCGCCCGGCGTGAAGCAGTTTTCGAACATCGACAGGGCATACCTTACCGGTTTTGAGCTCTCCTGGCAATCACCTGCCGGGAAACGATGGGAGGTACTGGCTACCGCTGCGGCTACTTATGGGATTGAACCGGAAGCAGTGAAATACATAGTTTCGGGCGGCCAGGTCGTGGGACAGGAGACGGTGAAAAATGACCCGCTTCCGGAAATCCCGCCCCTGGAGGGATCGATCGGCTTTTCGTGGAAATTTTTCAAGGATAAACTGATCCCGGGAGCAACGATCCGGATGGTGAGCCCGCAATACCGCATTTCACAATCCTACGGTGAACTTTCTACCCCGGGGTTCGTCACCGCTGCCTTGTCGATCCTCTATAAACCCTGCCGGTTTGCAACCATTTCAGGAGGTGTCAACAACCTGTTCGATACTCCCTACTATGAGCATCTGAACCGCAGGATGGTCGGCAGCACCGAAAGGCTGTTTGAACCGGGAAGGGTTTTCTACTGCACGGTCACACTTCAGTTCTGAAACGGTCACAGCCATCCTGTTCATCCTGATCGATGTGCTTTGATCAGGGTGTTCAAATGCTATTTACTCTTTTGTTCAGTGATCTTAGCGACTATTTGAAGTAATCTTTCTGAGAAGGTTTCCCGAGGAGGTCTGAATCTGCAGGAAATAGAGACCCGGTGAGGGATTAGCGACCGGGATGACAGTTTTTTCCCCTGTTATATTTTGGGAATGGATAAGGCGGCCGGTGGCATCGTAGAGGTAAAGTTTACCTCCATCCGATGAAGCAAAATCGGGCAGTTCCAAGGTAAAGCGATCATTGAAAGGGACAGGATAGAGGGCGACGGACCGGAGCTCTCCGGGAGATTCAATCCCCACACATTGTTCCAAAGGCCGCCGCCAAAGACCGTTGCCGCAGCATTGACCTGCGAAAACCCAAGGGCCGCAAATGGCCATCGAGTAAATGGTCATGTCATTGAAGCCCTCATTGCACTTGATCCAGTTCAATCCATTGTCGGGAGTATAGAAAACACCCCCACCGTCGGTTCCGATGAAGAGTTTGTCGCCAAAAGGGGCATAAGACCGGACATCAAACAACAGGGTGCCGTTGATGTCGCTCCATTCCATGGCGCCGGGTTCAAGAATGCGGAATCCTCCCATCGAACCGGCCCAGATCCTTCCATTCCAGGTGTAAAGCGATTTGATATAAAGAGAGGCAAGTCCTTCATTGATGGGGTACCATGAGTTCCCGTTATCCAATGAACGATAGACCCCATTGCCCATCGTTCCGGCATATAACTCATCACCGCGTGCTGCAATGGCATGAATTTCAGGATTCTCCAAACCGTTGTTTACCGGGTTCCAGGATACTCCATCATTCTCTGAAAAGAACACTCCGCCATCGAAAGTAGCCGCGAACAAGCCATAATCATTACTGCACAACGCCGAAACCTGGTAACCTGTGAGCCCTTCACAGGCCGGGTTCCATGACAAACCCCGGTCGGTGGTCACGTAAACTCCGGAATCGGTGGCGGCAAAGAGCTTATTTCCTGATGTTAAAAGATCCCTGACAATCGGATTCGCCAGTCCCTGTGCTGACTCACTCCAGGTCGCTCCATGATTGGTCGAAACATAGATTCCCTCCAAGGTCCCTTCAAAGAGGGTATCGCCGCATACTTCCAGTGTGTACACGTTGCCATGTCCGGGATTACAGAGGGTCCACTGGGCAAAAGCCGGAAGATTGATTACCAGGAAAAACAAGAAGATGAGGTATCGTTGCTTCATAAGGGTTTGATTACGATGCGAAATTACAAATTTCCGGTGTAGCCAGCCTGAGTGCCGCTGTGAAACTTGACTTTTACCGAGATTTTTCGTATATTTACTTTTTTCACTTTCAGAAATATGAAAACCGGATCTTTCACTTTTCTTCGGGTAGCAGGAGCCCATCAGCTGCTGGCAGTTTGCCTGTTGATGTTCTGTGCTTTTTCTTCAGCAAATGGCCAGGTTGAAAAATACAGGTTTCAGCGGACACAGCAACTGATTATCCTGGTCAACGATGCTGCGAATCAGATCGCCCAGCACGGCGAAGCAGCCTTTAAAGCATTCATGGTCAATGGTTCCCGCTGGAGAAACGGCGAGACATACCTTTTTGTGTGCGATCTGAAGGGAAATATTTTTGTTCACGAGGACACCGCCCTGATTGGTAAAAACGAATACGATCTCCGCGATGTCAACGGCAAACCCATCGTGCAGTGGTTCATCCGGAAAGCGCTGGGTATCGGCCAAAGCGGATGGACCCATTACGAGTGGGTCAAACCGGGGGATACCTTGCCTTCCTGGAAATCGACCTTTGTGAGGTTGGCAAAAACTGCTTCCGGCAACCTGTATGTGGTAGGATCAGGGTTGTACGATATGAAGATGGAAAAAGAGTTCGCGGTGGATGCTGTCAATGACGCCTTGAACCTGATCAGGATCACCGGAAAAGATGCTTTTAAGACACTGCGGGATTCCACCTCTGAACTGGTTTATAAAGACACCTACGTCTTTGTCCTCGACACCCTCTGCAATACCCTTGTCAATGCCGGAACTCCATCCCTGGAGGGCACCAACCAGCGGGATGCTCAGGATGCCGCAGGCAACTATTTTATCCGTGAAATGGTCAGAATTGCCAATGAAAACGGACAAGGTTGGGTCGATTATCTCTGGCCCAGGCCTGGGACAACGGTGCCCGAGAAAAAAAGTTCTTTCGTGAAAAAAATCGTAGTCCGGGGTGAAGTATTCATCGTAGGAACCGGAATTTATTCCAAGTGATCTTCTGCAAGAAATTCGACCGGGCTTAGCCGTGAAAGTAAAAGTTCTTTAACTTTACCAAAAAATCGTAAAAACCCGATCTATGAAAAAAATGCTTACGCTCTTTGGGGCTTTTTTCCTGATTGTTTTCCTCTCATTCGGGCAGCAGGAGGCCTCTAAACCCATTGTTATCCAAGCGACCTAC
>CAZGIM010000028.1:0-37839 GCA_964525995.1 uncultured Prolixibacteraceae bacterium
CGGTCAGCTTCTCGGTGTCGTCGTACCCCGCCTTGAAAGCCGACGCCTTCCCGGTTAGGTGTGTGAGGGATTGAGGGGCGTTCCGATCAAACATATCAGAAAAAATATTATATATTTTGTAATGTTATTGTTTAATTTATTCGTACATTTATAGGCCCGGCCGATCACATATTTTAAACCATGTCGTACCCGGCCGGCTCATCATGATCACCAGTAACTCTATTCGGTACAAAATCATGACTGTGTTACAAATATGTGACCTGAACCCATTTGTAAAACATTTATTATCATGTATATCAGAGCCGTCTCTCTCTCTCTCTCTCTCTCTCTCTCTCTCTCTCTCTCTCTCTGCATACCTGAATCACCAACATTTATTGATGAAACATGCTTTCACCATGCAGGCGTCATCAACTCTTTTTGCCGACAACAGCGAAGTTTAGAAGAGATCGGGAAAAATAACATGGATATTTATGTCCCTTTCACCAATATAACTATTGGTGAAAGGGACATAAATACAAATCATCTATTTGTTACCGAATATTTTGTTCAATCTGTCCGAACGACAACATATTTGGTTTAAATTTTACAATATCAAAACCTTAAAACTTATGCAAAATGAATACATTTAAGAATATAACAATAATAGCAATTGTGGTTTTTCTAAGTTCAGTGTCTTTGGCACAGCAAGGAAAAGTAACGCTGAACATAACTGATCAAAACTTTATTTCCGGTGACACATATGAATTTTACATTGTGTTATATGATTGTTCTTCAGGAACACCAAGTCCTTTGGCCTATATCGGACCTACTTCCTCGGGACCCGTATCAAGCATGCCTTTTATTTGGGGGCCTAACAATTTTCCATACAATATTGGCGGAGATTATTCCAAAATATTTAAATTTAGGGCCGTAGTATATAAGACCTCTGTAACCCCACAAATTCAACGAGAAACCTGGACAGATCTTTTTGATACATATGACTATCTTTTGGGGGTGACAGTGACAGTCCCGTTTTAGCAATTAATTTTTTCGGCCATTTAAGGTCATATAAGGATGAAGACAATCCCGCTGAAATTGGAAATATTTCGTATTTACATTAGATGGCTTTTGTGGTTTTTTTTTCTTTTCCCCGGGATTGTTTTTTCCCAAAGAGAAAACAACAACTGGTATTTTGGAAATCAAGCAGGAATAAGTTTTAATTCAACTCCTCCAGCGGTTTTAACAAATAGCAACGCGGTATCATGGTATGAAACAGCTTGTGTATCTGATTCCGCTGGTAATCTTTTATTTTATACTAATGGTGTTTATATTTATAACCAGAACCACCTGATTATGATGAATGGTTATGGTTTTTTAGGAGGATCACAAGCATATCAGTCTTTGCTCGTATGTAAAATACCTAATAATGACAGTATTTATTACTTGTTCACAGCGGGGAATTATTCAGTCACACCTCATTTACCGGGGCTGTATTATTCACAAATAAACATTAAATTGGATAATGGATTAGGCGGTGTAATCGAAGGGGCGAAAAACTTATCAGTGAGTGGAGGGGAGTTGGTTTTTGACAGAATTCATGCTACACGGCATCGGAATAACCAAGATATATGGGTTGTAACTATCGATACGTTGGGTAACTATTTAGCTTTTCTGGTGACAAAATACGGTATTAATCCAAATCCCGTGATAAGTCAAAGTCAAACGGTTAATCATTCAAATGATCAAAATCAAGGTGTCCTGAAATTATCTCAGGACGGTAAGAATCTTGTATTGGTTAATTTTTATGACTCATTGATTGAATTATCTTGTTTTGATAATCAAACAGGAATGATATCCTCTTCCTTCACTTTTTCGCCAGTAGTAAATTCTGAAAGGGCAAATCTTAATTATGGAGCTGAATTTTCACCTGATGCAAGATTTCTTTATATCAATGCAACACCGAATAACGGTAATAAAACGATTTTCCAATATGAAACTACTTATGATGATTCCGTGACTTTCATGCAAAGTCAGGTTGAAATTGGAACACATCTTTTAGGGGAAGGTATGCAATTAGGAAATGATGGTAAAATATATCAAAGCTTAAGAGCAATGGATTCATTGAATATTATCCATACGCCTAACGAAAAAGGGACTGATTGTAATTTCGAACCAAATGCCATCTCTCTGCAAGGGTATACCTGTGGTATAGGCCTGCCCCAGCTCCTCCAGCGTTACAAGGCCTACATTCATCACGACGGCCGGTGCCGGCAGTCGCCAGTTGCGTTCTCGGCCGATATCTGGCCTCCGGCCGACACCACCCTGTGGAATTTCGGCGATCCGACCTCGGGAACGGCTGATACCTCGTCGCTTGCCAATCCCTTTCACCTGTATGCCACCCCCGGAACCTATACCGTTACTCTTTACGTGCGGCACAACGACAACCGTACCGATACCTCGCGCGTGCCGGTAACCATCCTGGCTTCGCCGCAACCCTCGGCGGGTCCCGATCAGTCGGTGTGTACCGGCGTCGGCGTTACCTTCGATGCGGGAGCTTGCACGGGTTGCAGCTACCTCTGGAGCGCGCTTCCCTCTGGCATTGTTGTGGGCAACACCCAAACCCTTACCACCTCCGTCGCAGGGGTGTACGAAGTAGCCGTTACCGGTCCATCGGGCTGCACGGGCCGCGATACGGTTCAACTGTCGGTAGCCGACCCGCCCGTTATCACCAATGACCCCGCGGCGAAAACCATCTGCTCGGGCGAGTCAACGGCCATTGTTCTTTCGTCGACGGTAACCGGGACCACCTGCTACTGGACTGCCACCCTCACCTCGGGCACCGTCAGCGGTTTTGCTCCCGGCGAGGGGACGACGATCGACCAGGTGTTGACCAGTCAGGGCCTTTCAGCGGGAGTGGTGACCTATATGATCACCCCGGTGGCAGGAAGCTGTACCGGTACCACCGTCAGTTTCCCCGTCACGGTGAACCCGGGCGATTCGGCCAAAATATCCATCTCGGCCTCGGCCAACCCGGTATGCTCCGGCACACCGGTCACCTTCACGGCCGAGGCCACCAATGCAGGAACAACCCCGTCGTATCAATGGTTTGTTAACGGCGCTTACCAGTTCACCGGTTCACCCGTTTTCACCTACACCCCCTCCAACGGCGACCAAATCGTTGTCCAATGTCAATCGTCCATTGTCAATTGTATTTCTGGCAATCCGGCCACCTCCAACATCATCACCCTGGAAGTTAACCCGCTTTTGCCGGTTAGCGTTAGCATTTCGGCTTCTGCCAACCCCGTTTGCTCCGGTACTCCGGTCACCTTCACAGCCATTCCTTTCAATGGCGGCTCAAATCCCGTGTTTCAATGGTTCGTCAACGGCGTTAACCAGTTTACCGGTTCACCCGTTTTCACCTACACCCCTTCCAACGGCGACCAAATCATTGTCCATTGTCAATCGTCCATTGTCAATTGTGTTACCGGCAACCCGGCAATCAGCGCCCCGGTGTCGGTAACTCTCATTCCCTCGGCCGAAGTCACCTTCTCGGCCTGTTTCGACACGATCACAACCGTCAACGCCAAACCCTTCCGGCTCAAAGGAGGATTACCCCTCGGCGGAACTTACTCCGGTCCGGGCGTCAACTCTGCCACCGCGATCTTCACACCATCAATAGCCGGCCCCGGTACCCACACCATCACCTACACTTACACCAACGCCCATGGCTGTTCTTCAATCAGTCAATCAGTCATTCAGTCAATCAGTCAATCGATTTTTTCCTGTGGGTCCGATCTTGCGGATATCCGGGATGGTAAGGTTTACCCCACCGTACAAATCGGCTCGCAGTGCTGGATGCAGAAGAATCTGGATTACGGAACCACCATTCCAACCATCATTCATCAAACCGACAACTGCATCGCAGAGCAGTATCTTCAATCGTCAATCGTAAATCCTGGCAATCGTAAATCTATTTATCAGTGGGACGAATTAATGCGCTACGAATCCGCCCCCGGCAGCCAGGGCCTCTGTCCGCCCGGCTGGCATGTCCCGACCGAGTCAGATTGGACAATTTTGTTTAACTTTTACAAAGGTGCAAGCCGGGCCGGAGAACCGATGTTGGATACCTTTCTGAATGGCTTCAAAGCCACACCCGATGGCGTATTGTATCAAAACGCCACCTGGAGCTTTACCGGTTTTGCCGTGATCTACTGGTCGTCGTCGCCGATCGATGCCATCAGGGCGTGGTCGCACGGCATGAACACGGTCAGCTTCTCGGTGTCGTCGTACCCCGCCTTGAAAGCCGACGCCTTCCCGGTAAGGTGTGTGAGGGATTGAGGGGCGTTCCGATCAAACATATCAAAAAAATTATTATATATTTTGTAATGTTATTGTTTAATTTATTCGTATATTTATAGGCCCGGCCGATCATATACTTCAAATCCTGTCGTACCCGGCCGGCGCATCATGATCACCAGTAACTCTATTCGGTACAAAATCATGACTGTGTTAAAAATGTTTGACCTGAACCCGTTTGTAAAACATTTATTATCATGTATATCAGAGCCGTCTCTCTCTCTCTGCATACCTGAATCACCAACGTTTATTGATGCAACCTGCTTCAGCCCTGCGGATGTCATCGACTCCTTGTGCCGACAACCACGAAGTTTAGAAGAGATCGGGAAAAATGACCTGGATGGCTGTAGCTCCCTCCCTCACTCCGGGCAGCGGGAGCCGAAACCATCATTCACATTCATCACGAAATGTTGAACAGGAGAAGGTACAATCAATTTTATTACTTAACTTTATACTCAATTTGACATGAAGGCAAAAGTTTTTATATTGACATCACTTTTAATTTTGTTTTGTGGGCTTGGTTTCATAAATGAAATTAATGCACAGACAGGAACAAAAGTCACCATAAATATTACCGGGGAGTATGTTGCCGGCGCTTCTTATGCAGCTGAATTCAGAATTTGGGATATTAATGCTAACGATTGGTATTGCAACTGGCAGTCATCTCCTTCTTGGCTAAGTTATGGTTCAAACACTGATGTAATTTGTCCGATAGATTTGGATGATGATACTACTCCGAATTGGATTGTTTGTACAAGAGTAACCCGAACCGGAGGTGGCGCTCCCACGCGGATTCAACCAGGTCAATCAAGCGCCGTTACAACGCAGCAGTATTATACTGCAAATTATGTTCAGATCACTGTAAGCTTTTAAAACCCTTCATACCGGTAAACCGGATGACTGATCATCCACATGAACAACTGTTTTGGCGATAGACTCAGGGTAAATATCAAGTATTTAAGATACCTGGTAATGATCCTGTTTCTGTCGCCATTTTTTTCATTTTCACAGGGCGAGTTTAACCAGTGGTATTTCGGGGGAAATGCCGCACTTGATTTTAATCCAGGGATGCCAATAACCCTGATAAACAGTGTTATGTACGCCCCCGAAGCTACCGCCAGTGTTTCTGATTCAGCCGGAAACCTGTTATTCTATTCTGATGGATATATGGTTTACAACAGGAACCATGGGCTTATGCAAAATGGATATATATATGGATCTGTCGGACATTTCCAGCCCGTATTCCCAATAAAAAAAATCGATGACGACAGTACATATTATATGTTTACAATAGGTAATGTTTATACCGGTCTTACCCAGATTGGATTATTTTATTCGATGCTCGATATGCGCCTTGACAATGGATTGGGAGGAATTGTCCCCGGGATGAAGAATATTCCCGTTGTTGAAGCGGAAAATGCTTTTTCAAAAATGCATGCTACCCGGCATCACAATAATCATGATGTTTGGCTGGTCATTAAAAACGAGTATCAATATGCATCTTATCTTATAACAAATTCCGGGATATCGGATCTGCCTGTTTTAAGCCCATCAACTGTTGTAAATATTTTCGGAGTTCCTGCTTTTTCTAGTCGCGGTCAATTAAAAATATCACAGGATGGAAAAAAGTTTGTTGCATGTTATCATGGCGATTCGTTATGTGAATATGGCACCTTCAACAACAGTACCGGTGAATTAAACCTGCTTTTTCCAATCAGGCCATCGCTTCCCCCTCTTGAAACAAGGCCTACTTATGCTGAATTTTCCTCGGATGCTAAAGTACTATACATTGAAGGTCAATTCCTGAATATTGCCGAACAGAAGTATTACCAGGGAATATGTCAATACGACGCGACGCTTACCGATTCTGCGCAGTTCATGCAAAGCCAGGAACTGATCTATATGAGCCCCCATGCAGATCAGGGAACACAGGGTTTGCAATTAGGCCCCGACCGAAAAATCTATGGAAACAGATGCACAAAAGATTCATTGAGTGTTATTAACAACCCAGGTATCAGGGGGGACGGTTGTAATTTTGTAAGTAATGCTGTTAGTTTAAATGGAGGAATTGCCATCAGGGGCTTCCCCCAGCTCCTTCAGCGTTACAAGGCCTACATTCATCACGACGGCCGGTGCCGGCAGTCGCCAGTTGCGTTCTCGGCCGATATCTGGCCTCCGGCCGACACCACCCTGTGGAATTTCGGCGATCCGACCTCGGGAACGGCTGATACCTCGTCGCTTGCCAATCCCTTTCACCTGTATGCCACCCCCGGAACCTATACCGTTACTCTTTACGTGCGGCACAACGACAACCGTACCGATACCTCGCGCGTGCCGGTAACCATCCTGGCTTCGCCGCAACCCTCGGCGGGTCCCGATCAGTCGGTGTGTACCGGCGTCGGCGTTACCTTCGATGCGGGAGCTTGCACGGGTTGCAGCTACCTCTGGAGCGCGCTTCCCTCTGGCATTGTTGTGGGCAACACCCAAACCCTTACCACCTCCGTCGCAGGGGTGTACGAAGTAGCCGTTACCGGTCCATCGGGCTGCACGGGCCGCGATACGGTTCAACTGTCGGTAGCCGACCCGCCCGTTATCACCAATGACCCCGCGGCGAAAACCATCTGCTCGGGCGAGTCAACGGCCATTGTTCTTTCGTCGACGGTAACCGGGACCACCTGCTACTGGACTGCCACCCTCACCTCGGGCACCGTCAGCGGTTTTGCTCCCGGCGAGGGGACGACGATCGACCAGGTGTTGACCAGTCAGGGCGCCTCTCCGGGGGTGGTAACTTATTTGATCACCCCGGTGGCGGGAAGCTGTACCGGAACCACTGTCACCTTCCCCGTTACGGTGAACCCCGGCGAAACTGTGGGTGTAGTCATTTCAGCCTCTGCCAACCCGGTGTGTGCCGGCACACCGGTCACCTTCACGGCCACTCCTGTCAATGGCGGCTCAAATCCCGTGTTTCAATGGTTCGTCAACGGCGTTAACCAGTTTACCGGTTCACCCGTTTTCACCTACACCCCTTCCAACGGCGACCAAATCGTTGTCCAATGTCAATCGTCCATTGTCAATTGTATTTCTGGCAATCCGGCCACCTCCAATACCATCACCCTGGAGGTTAACCCGCTTTTGCCGGTCAGCGTCAGCATTTCAGCCTATGCCAACCCAGTGTGTTCCGGCACTCCGGTCACCTTCACGGCCGAGGCCACCAATGCAGGAACAACCCCGTCGTATCAATGGTTCGTCAACGGCGCTAACCAGTTTACCGGTTCACCCGTTTTCACTTACAATCCTTCCAACGGCGACCAAATCGTTGTCCATTGTCAATCGTCCATTATCAATTGTGTTACCGGTAACCCGGCAATCAGCGCTCCGGTGTCGGTAACTGTCATTCCTTCGGCCGAAGTCACCTTTTCGGCCTGTTTCGACACCATTACCACGGTTAACGCCAAGCCATTCCGGCTCAAAGGAGGATTGCCCCTATGCGGAACATACTCCGGTGCAGGCGTAAATTCGACTACCGGCATCTTTACCCCATCCGCCGCCGGCCCCGGAACCCACACCATCACCTACACCTACACCAACACCCAAGGTTGTTCCTCAATCATTCATTCAATCATTCATTCAATCAATCAATCACTCCTTCCCTGCGGGACCAATCTAACCGATATCCGTGACGGTAAGGTTTATCCCACGATTCAAATCGGCTCACAATGCTGGATGCAAAAGAATCTGGAGTATGGTATAACTATTCCATCCACAAATCCTCAAACGGATAATTGCATCCCCGAAAAATATAATTGTCCATTGTCCATTGTCAACTGTCCATTGTACGTTTACCAATGGGACGAGCTGATGCGCTACGACGACACGCCGGCAAGTCAGGGATTATGTCCTCCCGGCTGGCATATCCCGACCGAGTCAGATTGGACAATTTTGTTTAACTTTTACAAAGGTGCAAGCCGGGCCGGAGAACCGATGTTGGATACCTTTCTGAATGGCTTCAAAGCCACACCCGATGGCGTATTGTATCAAAACGCCACCTGGAGCTTTACCGGTTTTGCCGTGATCTACTGGTCGTCGTCGCCGATCGATGCCATCAGGGCGTGGTCGCACGGCATGAACACGGTCAGCTTCTCGGTGTCGTCGTACCCCGCCTTGAAAGCCGACGCCTTCCCGGTAAGGTGTGTAAGGGATTGAGGGAAGATGCATATTTTGAAAATCGAGAACAGCGGCCGTGCGAAGAGGGAAATGGTGGTTTTCCGGTAGCCGATCTTCTCAAACTGAAGTCAGGAATTCTGTGAAATTGTCATGTGAGATCACCTGAAATTCTGACCCCGGATAGGCGTTCATAAATGTTTTTGAAGCCACCACATTTTTAACCGGTTTCCATTTGAATTCATATGCAAAAAGGCGGCCGGACCGTTCTTCGATGTAATCGATCTCCTGCTGCTGGGTCGTCCGCCAGAAATAAGCCGTATTATCGACATCATTATTCCTTAAAAATTTCTGACGTTCGCTGATCAGGAAATTCTCCCACAAAGCGCCTTTATCAGTTCGGGATTGCAGTGAAAGGTGATTTCCAAGAATGGTATTTCTGATCCCGGTATCGTAGAAATAGATCTTTTTACTCTTCCTGATCTCGTTGCGCACATTCCGGCTCAATGCGGGCAACTTAAAAATTATATAGGCTTTTTCGAGAAGATCAATGTATTTTTCTACGGTTTCTTTGTCAATTTCAAGTAATCGTGCTATTTCGTTGTATGAAACTTCATTTCCTGTTTGCAATGCCAGCGCTTTGAGAATTTTTTCCAGAATGACCGGCTTACGGATTTGATCAAGAGCCAACAGATCTTTATAAAGAAAACTTGATGTCAGAGATTTCAACAGTTTTGGTTCATTTCCTGAATTCATCACAATGTCGGGATAATAACCATAGATCATACGGTCCTCAATCAACCTTTGCTCTGCGAGGAGACCATGATAGTTGACCATTTCTTCAAATGAAAATGGATAAAGGAAAAATTCCAGCTTCCTGCCGGTCATGGGCTCGCTGATCTTGCTTTCAAGATCCAGTGATGATGATCCGGTTGCAATTAATTGTACCCTTTTAAAATTATCATGAATGATCTTCAGGACAATACCGGGTTCCGGAATCCGTTGGGCCTCATCGATCAGTACAATGGTACGATCGCCAATGAGTGATTTTAATCTGCCGGAATTGATGTTTGTGAGCAATTCCCGTACATCGGTCTCATCGCCGTTAAGAATCAACGTTTTTTCTTTCAGATCATCGATAATTTGTTCTGTCAACGTTGTTTTTCCAACCTGCCTTGCACCATAAATGATAATGGCTTTTTTTTGGAAGAGGTATTTTCGTATTTCCTTTTCCAGTATCCTTGGTACCATCTTTTTTTTATACAAATATAAAATAATTCGATCACAATCGAAAATAAATATAATGGTTTTCGATTACGATCGCTAATTATTATATCGCTTACGGATCCATTCTTGAATGGTTTCAAAGCCGACCCCGACGGGGTGTTGTATCAAAATACCATCTGGAGCTTTGCCGATTTTGCCGTCCTTTTCTGGTCATCCACCCCGGTCGACGCCACCCGTGCCTGGTCGCACGGCATGAACGGGATCAACTTCTCGGTGTCTTCCTATCCTGCCATGAAGGCCGATGCGTTTCCCGCTGCGTTTCCTGAAAGGTGTATGAAGGATTGACGAAGAAGGTAAGATTTATCAGCGCTGCGGGTACTCCCCGTTCAGAATGCTATATTCCTGACCTCGTCGGACCCGGTGGTAATTGTCACTTTCACGGTATCTTCGGGCAAAAGATCATCAATCAGCTCGGGCCATTCGATAAAACAATAGGATCCGGAGTAGAAGTACTCCTCATAACCGATATCGTATGCCTCCCTGATGTTTTTGATCCTGTAAAAGTCGAAATGATAGAGCGAATTACCGTTTAAATCCTTGTATTCATTGATTATTGAAAAGGTCGGACTCAGAACGGTATCAGTTACCCCAAGCTCTCTGCAAATGACTTTTATAAAGGTTGTTTTGCCCGCTCCCATGGCACCGTAAAAGGCAAAAATCCTTGACGAGCGGCAGGTTGCCAACAACTGTCTGGCTGCTGGAATAAGCTCTTCAACTGATGAAACCGAAACTATCATTCAAAAAACTAAAAAATTAACCAAGGAAACAAAGAAATGAATCCCCCCCGTCTTCCATTTTCAATTTTCCATTGTCCATTAATTTATTATCCCTTTGGTTTCATGACCACGAACGGAACCAACAGCTCCTCCATGGAAATACCACCGTGCTGAAAGGTATTTTTATAGTAGTTCACGTAGTAGTTGTAGTTGTTGGGGTAAGCGAAAAAGTCGTTCGACCGGCAAAAAACATAAGCAGAGCTCACGTTGAGGCGGGGAAGGAAGATATCGGCGGGGTTGCGGACTTCGAACACTTCGCTGCGCTCATATTTCAACGCTTTCCCGGTCTTATACCGCAGATTCGTATTGGTATTCCTGTCGCCTAAAACTTTAACGGGATTATCGACCCGGATGGAACCGTGATCGGTGGTGATGGCAACATTGACCTCTTTATCCGACAGGTATTTCAGGATATCGAACAGCGGGGAGTGCTGGAACCAGCTCACCGTGAGCGACCGGTATGCCTTTTCATCATCGGCCAGTTCGCGGATGATCTCCATCTCCGTGCGGGCATGGGAGAGCATGTCGACGAAGTTGTAGACGATAAAGTTCAGCTTGTTCACCATGAGGTTGGGCATCAGTTCGAGCAGCTTTTTACCGTATGCCTGGTTCAGCACCTTGTAGTAGGAATACCTGATGTCGCGGCCGTAACGCTTCAACAACTCTCCCAGCAACTCGCCTTCGAAATTGTTTTTGGTTCCCTCCTCCTCTTCGCCGACCCAGTATTTTGGGTACTTTTTTTCGATTTCGGTCGGCAACAGTCCGCTGAACAACGCATTTCGTGCATATTGTGTCACCGATGGCAAGATGCTGTAATAGATCTCCTCGCGTTCGATCCGGTAAAAATCTTCCAGAATCGGTTGAAGCACTTTCCACTGATCAAACCGCAGGTTGTCGATCAGGATGACAAACAGCGGCTTCGGCTCGGTCAGTGCCGGGAATACTTTTTCCTTTATCAGGTTATGTGAAAGAATCGGTTTGTCGGCCGATTTACCATTGATCCAATCATGATAGTTCCGTTCAACGAATTTGCAGAAGACCTGGTTTGCCTCATTTTTCTGCATTTTCAAAACCTGGTCCATCCCATCGTCAATCGTTTGGCCAAGTTTCAGTTCCCAATAGGTGATCTTTCTATAAATGTCGGCCCATTCATCGTGATTTAGCCTGTTGCTGATCTCCATCCCGATATTGCGGAACTCCTGTTGATACTGAAAAGTCGTTTTCTCGCTTACCAGTTTTTTATTTTCGAGGTTCTTTTTCAGACAGAGGAGTATTTGATTCGGCTTTACCGGTTTGATGAGGTAATCGGCAATATTGGAACCGATGGCATCCTCCATGATCCGCTCCTCTTCGCTTTTGGTGATCATGACGACCGGAAGGGTCGGCGAAAGTTCTTTGATCCGCGCCAGCGTTTCGATTCCCGATAATCCGGGCATCTGTTCATCGAGAAAAATGATGTCGAATGGGGTCGTTTTAATGAGGTCCAGAGCCTCATGGCCATTGTTGACCGAAACAACATCATATCCCTTTTCCTTTAAAAATATCAGATGTGGTTTCAACAAATCAATTTCATCATCCACCCACAATATTGTGATCTTTTCCATAGTTTTTCTTTGCTTGTATAAATGTCGTAAGTTTGCTTTTATTGTGCATTGGGGTACGGTTTTATAAATCTTTAACAAAAATATCCGATTTTGCCAACTCAGAATAAACAAAAGATCGTCAACGATCCGGTTTACGGATTTATCTCCATTCCTACCGCGCTGGCCTTCGATCTGATGGAACATCCCTGGTTCCAGAGGCTGCGACGGATCAAACAATTAGGGCTTACCCATTATACCTACCCTTCGGCCATGCACTCCCGGTTTCAGCATGCACTGGGTGCGATGCACCTGATGGCCCAGGCAATTGCCGTGCTGCAATCGAAAGATATCCCGATCACCAAAGAGGAGACACAGGGAGCGCTGGTTGCCATTCTCCTGCACGACATGGGGCACGGTCCCTATTCGCACACCCTCGAGCAAACCATCGTGCGATCGCTCGACCACGAGGATCTTTCAAAATTATTCATGGCTGCCCTGAACCGGCAGCATGAAGGGGCCCTCGAAACGGCCTTCGCGATCTTCTGCAACACCTACCCCAAAAAATTCCTGCATCAACTCGTTTCGAGCCAGCTCGACATGGACCGGCTCGACTACCTTGCCCGCGACAGTTTTTTCACCGGGGTCGCCGAAGGGGTAATCAGTTACGAACGCATAATTAAGATGCTGACGGTTTGTGACGACGAACTGGTGGTGGAAGGCAAAGGCATTTACTCCATTGAGAAATTTCTCATCTCAAGGCGACTCATGTACTGGCAGGTTTATCTGCACAAGACCGTGATTGCCGCCGACCAGATCATGATCAGTCTGCTCCGGCGGGCCAAGTACCTCACCGAAAATGGCGACCACCTCTTCGCAACTCCCGCCTTCGGGGCATTTTTAAAGTATAACCCGGTATATGGCGACTTTGAATCTGATCCTTACTGGCTTGAGACCTTTGCAAAGCTCGATGATTTTGACATTTTTTCGGCTCTGAAGGTGTGGACCCAACACCCCGATCCCATCCTTTCTTACCTGTGCAACGCGCTGGTGAACCGAAACCTGCTCCGTTCCGAACTTCAGTCGGAACCCTTTGACCCGGAACTGGTCGAACGGGTGCGTAAAGCTGTGATCCGCCGGTTCGGGATTGATCCCGGCGACGTAGACTATTTTGTAACCTGCGATCAGGTGGAGAACAAGGCCTACAATCCCCGGCATGAGCGGATCATGATCAAGGAAAAGAGCGGCAGGCTAACCGATATTTCACAGGCCACCGAGCGCGACAGCAGTCTGACCCTCCCCACTACTGTAAATAAGTACCTGCTCTGTTATCCGAAGGATGTAACAATTTAACATTCTGATGATTAAAAAATAAATCAGGTCTCTTCCGGAAAAAAATGGTAACTTGGCCCCCATTTTCCGAAAAAACGCTCATTAATCCAGATCATGGAGTATACCGCAAGTCAGATTGCCGCATGGTTGAACGGAACGGTTGAAGGGGATCCCGATGTCAGGTTGACCGGACTCTCCAAAATAGATGCCGGCACACCGGGAACGCTGACCTTTCTTGCAAATCCGAAATACACTACGTATGTTTACACGACGGGGGCAACAGCCATTGTGGTTAACCGCGATTTCACGCCCAGTCAGCCGTTGACGGCTACACTGCTCCGCGTTGACGATGCCTATTCGGCCTTTGCCATGCTGATGGCCCGGTTCCAGGGAGAAGCGCAGGTTCCGGCAGGCATCTCCGGGCAGGCATCCATTGCCGAAACCGCGACGCTGGGCCGGGATGTGACGGTAGGCGCATTTTCGGTGATCGGAAGCGGAGTCGTCATTGCCGATCAGGTGGTGATCCACCCGCAAGTTTATATCGGTGAAAAGGTGACCATTGGTCCCGGAACGGTACTCTACCCCGGGGTCAGGGTTTATCACGATTGCGTAATCGGCGCCAACTGTACGCTGCATGCCGGCGTAGTCATCGGTTCCGACGGATTCGGATTCGCTCCCCAATCGGGATCCGATTATCGTAAAATTCCGCAGCTCGGCAACGTGATTCTCGAAGACCATGTGGAGATCGGTTCCAACACCACGGTTGACCGGGCCACCCTCGGTTCGACCATCATCCGTAAAGGAGTAAAACTCGACAACCTGATCCAGGTAGGGCATAATGTCGAAATCGGCGAGAACACGGTAATTGCGGCACAGTCGGGCATCAGCGGATCAACCCGGATCGGGAAGAACTGTATGATTGGCGGGCAGGTTGGCATCGTGGGGCACCTTACGATTGCCGACGATGTCAAAATTGGCGCCGGAAGCGGTGTCGAAGCATCCATTACCCAGGCTGGAGCCATCTTTCTTGGCTCTCCCGCTATCGAGATCGGAAAGGCAAGGCGGAATTTTATCCATTGGCGCCATCTTGACGAAATCGTGAAAAAAGTTTATACCCTCGAAAAAAAATTCAATAAAGATCATGAGTGAAAAACAACGGACGATCAAGACGCCGGTGAGTATTTCGGGTGTCGGTCTGCATACCGGAAATGAAGTGACCATTACCTTTAAACCCGCTCCCGACAATTATGGATTTAAATTCAGAAGAACTGACTTGAATTCGAGTACCCTCGTCGATGCAGATGTTGATAATGTGGTGGATACCTCCCGCGGGACCAGCCTCGAATTAGATGGTATCAGGATCGATACCGTCGAGCATGTTCTGGCCTCCCTGACCGGGATGGAGATCGACAATGCACTGATTGAGCTGAATCAATCGGAAACCCCAATCCTGGATGGCAGTGCCCGTTTGTACGTCGAAGCGATCCGGTCGGTGGGCGTCGTCGAACAAAAAGCCCTACGGAACTATTTTGAGCTGACATCCAATATTACTTACGTAAATCCGGAAAAGAAGGTAGAGATGATTGCCATCCCCTCGAAGGATTTCAGGGTTTCGGTAATGATCGATTATGAATCGAAAGTGCTGCAGTCGCAGAATGCGACGCTGAACAACATCAAACAGTTCAGGGATGATTTCTCTTCCTGTCGTACCTTTGTTTTTCTGCACGAACTGGAGTATCTCCTCAACAACAACCTGATCAAGGGGGGCGACGTGAGCAATGCCATCGTCTTTGTCGATCGCATCATTTCCCGCAAGGAACTCGATCATCTTGCACATCTTTTCAAAAAACCCAAGATCGAAGTGCTCCGCGAAGGCATTCTGAACAACCTCGAATTGCAATTTCCCAATGAACCCGCCCGGCATAAACTGCTCGACATCATCGGTGATCTTACATTGGTTGGCATGCCCATCCGGGCACACATCATCGCAACCCGCCCCGGACATTATTCCAATGTCCAGTTTGCCAAGATGATCAAGAAACAACTGAAACGGGAAAAGCAACCCGAAGGCGGCCATAAATTCGATCTCAACAAAACTCCGGTTTACAATATCAACCAGATTAAAAATATACTTCCCCACCGTCCTCCCTTTCTGTTTATCGATAAGATATTGGAGATCGGAAAGGATTATGTGGTCGGTGTGAAGAATGTGACCATGAACGAATCCTTTTTCGCAGGTCATTTCCCCGACGAGCCCGTCATGCCGGGAGTCATCCAGATCGAGGCGATGGCGCAATCGGGTGGAATATTGGCTTTAAGCACGGTGGACGATCCACAGAACTACGCCACCCTCTTCGTCAAGATCGAAAATGTCCGCTTCCGTCGTAAAGTCGTCCCCGGCGATACCATTGTATTTTTCAATCAGTTGAACGGGCCGATCCGCCGCGGACTGATCAGTATGAAAGGCGTTGCCTATGTAGGCAACAAAATAGTGATGGAAGCCGAAATGATGGCCCAGATACAACGTAAATAATCAATCCTTATGAACCAACCGTTAGCCTATGTGAATCCTCAGGCAAAAGTGGCTGCCAATGTTGTCATTGAACCTTTTGTTTCGATCGATAAAAATGTAATCATTGACGAGGGCACCTGGATCGGCTCCAATGTTACGATCATGGAGGGCGCCCGGATCGGGAAGAACTGCAAGATTTTTCCCGGCGCCGTCGTCTCCGCTATTCCGCAGGACCTGAAATTTGCCGGTGAAGAAACCATCGTGAAAATCGGCAACAACGTTACCATTCGCGAATTCGTAACCATTAACCGGGGAACCCGTGCCAGTTATGAAACCGTGATTGGCGACAACTCCCTGATTATGGCCTATGCCCACATCGCCCACGATTGTGTAATCGGGAACAATGTCATCATGTCGAATGCCGCTATGCTTGCAGGTCATATCACCATCGACGACTGGGCCATCGTTGGGGGAATGGCAGCCATTCATCAGTTTGTTCACGTCGGTTCACATACCATGGTCGCAGGTGGATCGCTGGTTCGGAAGGATGTTCCTCCCTTCGCCAAAGCGGCCCGGGAACCGCTGTCCTATGTCGGGGTCAATTCCATCGGCCTGCGACGGAGGGGTTTCTCGACCGAGACCATCAACAACATCCAGGAAATCTACCGGATCATCTATCTCAAGGGATATAACGTTACGCAAGCCGTCGAGATCATTGAGGCGGAATTGCCTGCAACCCAGGAGCGGGATGAGATACTCACCTTCATCTCCAATTCGAGCAGGGGTATCATGAAGGGCTATTCAAAGATCCGCGAAAAATAGATGCACATCGAGCTTCAGGCGGTCGGAAAAAGATTCAACACAGAATGGATTTTCAGGGATTTGTCATTCACCTTTCAGGATGGATCCATTACGGCAATTCTGGGCCGAAACGGCTCGGGTAAATCGACCCTGATGCAGCTTATCGCGGGAAATCTTCACCCCACCCGTGGAAGAATTATCTATACCCTGAATGGAATAGTCATTCCGGCCGACCGGATATTCAGGCATCTTTCCATGGCCGCTCCGTATCTTGAATTAATCGAAGAGTTCACCCTTCAGGAGATGCTCGAATTTCACTTTAAGTTCAAACCGATCCTCCCTGGCTCTAAACCGGAATCCCTGAAAGAAATGGTAGGCTTTGAAATTCCCGACTCTAAACCCATCCTGCAATTTTCATCGGGGATGAAACAACGGATCAAGCTGCTACTTGCCCTTATGAGCGACGTTCCCTTACTGCTGCTGGATGAACCTGCCATGAACCTTGACCAGCAGGGTATCGACTGGTACCACCGGCTTATCACTACCTTCGCCCTTTCACGCACCGTGATCATCTGTACCAACCAACCCGGGGTTGAAAGTGAATTTGCAACACACCAGCTGTGTGTAGAGGACTATAAGATCTGATTTCAGGTTGAATTCCTGTCCGGCTATTCCGGGCTCTATGAATGTTTATTGGGTTTTCCGCTTCAGGGATGGGCTACGAAATAATATTCTCTGCCCGTACGATAGCAATCGATAAACAATTGGCCGGAAAGGGATTCGGTCTGTTTGAGAAATCCTTTCAGCGTGGAAATCTTCATCCCGCATTCGATGGTGAGGAACTGGTATAGTTTCTCAGGAGTGGAGTCGTAAAACTCAGCGGCTCCCATCCCGAATTCAAAGATCACGACCGGCTTACACCTTTTTAGCGTTTCTTTTCCACCCAGCATAACCCTGAATTCGGCGCCTTCGACATCGATCTTGATCAGGTCGATGTGCAGGGTGGCAGGAATGATCTCGTCGAGCATTCCCGTACGAACCTGGATCTGTTCAATTTCGACCTGCTTTCCGTCGTATCTGCGTTTTTTAATTCCGCTATAAGCCGGGGCATTGAGTACATGTTGAAAGTTGGTGATACCGGTTTTGTCGTACAAGGCTGTATCGTCGATTTTCACCAGCGGCTGGTTCCGGTACTTATCCTTCAGGAATTCAAAGAGCTCGGGAATTGGTTCGAAACCCATCTTGTTTCCTTCGCCCGCTCCTTTGATCATCAGGTCGAGAATCTCGCCTTTATGGCATCCGATATCGATACAATTGGAATGAGAGGTGAGGCTGCGCTCAATGATTTTCCGCGTGTAGGCATCGTATTTCTGGTTCCTGGTAACCGAAATATGCAGCAGGGCAAGTAGTTGTTTCAGGAGTTGCTTCATGCGCAGCGATAGTCTCATTTTCAAATCGGGTGCAAAATTAACCATTTTATCCAAAGAATTTAACTATTTTTGCAACCCCATTTAAATCAAGCATTCAAATATTCCTTATGGCTACAACAGCAGATATCCGAAATGGTCTGGTCATCGAGTTCAACAACGATCTCTTCAGTATTGTCGAGTTTCAGCATGTGAAACCGGGCAAAGGGCCCGCTTTTATTCGCACCAAACTGAAGAGTCTCAAAACAGGCCGTGTCATTGCCAATACCTTCGATTCGGGAGTCAAGATCGATGTGGCCCGTGTCGAACGCAGAAAATATCAGTTTCTGTACAAGGACGATTCGGGTTATCATTTTATGCATTCCGAGACTTTTGAACAGATTTTCATCACCGAGGATCTGATCAATGCCCCCCAATTCCTCAAAGATGGCCAGGAAGTTGAAATTCTCTTTCACGCCGATACCGAGACAGCACTCACCTGCGAGCTACCTCCCTTTGTGACTCTTAAGGTCACCTATACTGAGCCGGGCATGCGCGGTAACACCGCGACCAACACCCTCAAAGACAGCACAGTGGAGACCGGCGCCATCGTAAAAGTCCCTCTTTTTATCAATACCGGTGAAACCATTAAAGTGGATACCCGAACCGGGGATTATTCGGAAAGGGTGAAAGTCTAGACCAGTGGACAGGCGGACCAGTGGACCAGCGGACAAGTAGATTTACAATTGACTGATTGACTGATTGATTGACTGAAATATTGAGTGAATGAGTGATTGAGTGATTGAGTGAATTAAATTTTGAATTATTATTTTTCTCTAATGGCTAATGGCCAATGCCTAATACCTGATTGAATTTTGAATTAATATTTTTTCCCTGATGGCCAATGCCTAATTCCTGATTTGTTCTTTGATCTTTTCCCTGATAACCATTCTCTTTTATGAAATTTCCCGCTCCCCTTAAACTGGCCGAAATCGCCTCGATGTTGCATGCTGAAATGGTTGGCCATCCTGATTTTCCTGTTAGCGGAATCAATGAAATCCATATGGTCGAGCCGGGTGACCTGACCTTTGTTGACCATCCCAAATATTACACCAGGGCGTTGAATTCAAAGGCCACAACCATCCTGATCAATAAAGAGGTACCCTGTCCCGAAGGAAAAGCATTGTTGATATGTGAAAAACCTTTCGACGCTTATGTTTCGCTGGCTCTGAGATTTCGCCCCTTTGAACCGGCAGCCTCAATGATCAGTCCGACGGCCGAGATCGGCGAGGGCACGGTGATACAACCGGGCGCTTTCGTGGGGAACCACGTCAAAATTGGGAAAAACTGCCTGATCCATGCCCAGGTAAGTATTTACGATCATACCCTGATTGGCGACCATGTGATCATCCACTCAGGAGCCGTACTCGGCGCCGATGCCTTCTATTTCCAGCGCCGACCCGAGGGTTGGAAAAAACTGGAATCATGCGGCCGGGTCGTCGTGGAAAGCCATGTCGAAATCGGCGCCGCCACCACCATTGACAAAGGGGTTTCGGGTGATACCACCATTTCGTGGGGCGCCAAGCTCGACAACCATATCCAGATCGGCCACGACACCTTTATAGGCCGTAACTGCCTTATCGGCGCCCACTGTGCCATAGCAGGAGTTACCCGTATCGAGGATGACGTCATCCTCTGGGCCCGCGTATCGGTGAACAAAGACCTGATTATCGGAAAAAAAGCCGTGGTACTTGCCTTATCAGGTGTTGATAAATCACTCGAAGGAGGAAAAACTTACTGGGGTATACCGGCAGACGATCCCCGGAAAAAATGGCGGGAACTGGCCGTTCTCAGGCACATGGCCGAGAAGGGGGACTAGTGGACAAGTGGACCAGCGGACTAGTGGACCAGCGGACTAGCGGACAAGTGGACCAGTGAACCAGCGAACAAGTTAAATCCTCATACCCTAATACCTTCTTACCCTATTACCCTGTAACTCTGAGACCAGTAGACGAGCTATCTCACCACGTTGCTACCTACTTTTTCAATCGTAAATCAATTCGACTGTTCTTTTTCAGAACGCTTTGGGGAATTTTCCTTGACGTACAGGTCAAGCGCTACAATCGCGGCAATGAATCCCCACACCGGGACAGAGGCTTTATCGGTGTCGAGGAAGTTATTCATAATCCCATGCAGGAAGTAGGTCATCAACGAAAGCATCAGGGTGAGACTCAGAATTTTCACCTCCGGTTCGGTTGATTTCCGGTAAACCCGCATGGCGATGATCACTATCGTAACCACCAGTACCAGCACCAGGATCATGCCGGGTAATCCCTGTTCAGCCAAGGGGCCTATGTATTCGCTATGGGCATTTCCCTTATCGCCGGCATTAGTGCTGATCAGTGTTTTTTCCTCGGATCTTTGAAAGGGGGCATACTCAAACTGATAGGTACCTGGGCCATAACCGAAAACAGGCCGGTCATGGTACATCCTGAGCGCCGACTGCCAGCGGTTGATGCGCTCCAGGTTGGAATTGTCGGTCGAGATATTGGAGATCGAACGCAGGTGCTCGACAAAATTGGCCGATGGCCCCTGCTGGTTCTTTTCAAGCCGGTCGAGGATTTCGTAGGAGAAGAGGTAAAATATGATCCCAAACAAGATCGTTCCTGAAAGAATCCATTTAAATTTGATCTTAAAGATCACGACCAGGAATACCATAAAGGCAAAGGCCAGGCTGAGCCAGGCTGCACGACTATAAGAGAGAACCAGTGCAATCATCAGAACGACGAGCATCAGAAAGGAGAAGAACCGGGCTGAATTGGAGCGGCGGCGGTCGGCCAGAAAGCCAAAGAACATCGGGATAAACAGGGCAAGCGTCATCCCGTAAGCCGTGTGATCATTATAAAAAGGTTCCATGACCCAATGGCCGGCCCGTTCATCAAAACCCCAGAGCGAATGGTTGTAGATGGTATAACCGATCACCACCATCAGGGGTAATGCATAGCACCATACGAACACACTGATATTCGAACGTTTTCGGAACAGGTGAACACCCAGGAAATAAAAGGGGATGACGAACCACAGACGGGCCAGAAGATGTTTGAAGGAGACCAACGGTATATCGCTCGTGATGCTTGTGATGAGCATCCAGAAAAGCTGAAGTCCGATAATCAGGGTCATCGGATGTAACCAGAGTTTCTTATCGAAATCGTTGTTATAAAAAAGTTTGATGACAACCATGAGGAGCACGCCTAACATCAGGGGTTCGGAGGGTACCGAGATACCGACATTGAATTCGAATTGAGTGAAGTTGATGGCCAGCGGGGTCACCATGGTGATGAGCAAAAGGATTTTGTCGAGCGAGAAGAAGTAAAGGTAAAGGATCACCAGGAACAAAGGCATCAGCAGCAGCCAGTAAATTTCGCGGTAAACCAGGTAGCAGTTGAGACCGATAAACAAGGCGCTCAGGACATAAAGGATGGTGATTCCCCTTTTGTTGCCCAAAAGATAACTTTGTATGAGTGCTATTTTATCCTTCATGCTTTTCAGGAACAGCGCCACGGAATTTACTGCGTTCGATAAGTCCGATAATCAGTACCGCCATGAAAAATGCCGCAAGGGTTCCGAAGGTGACGATCAGCCAGCGGATGGGATAGCTTTTTTTATCCGGAACAAAAGGTTTGCTGAGCACATTCACATAGGAATAGTTTCGGTTGTAATCAAGCAGCGCCCGGTCAGCATCGAGTTTCATGGTGCTGAACGCATCCGACTCGGAGCGCATCATTTCAGCCAAAAGCATCATCTCACCACCTTTTTCTTCAAGGTTTTTCTTCAGCGCACGGGCTTCGGCCGACCTTACCGATCCGCCCCCGGTGCTCAGGTATGCTCGCATAACCTCACGGGTTTGCGATTGGTAATCTAAAATGCCGTAATTCATTCCCAGTTCGGTGGCGCGTTTTTTCAGCGAATCCATGTAATTCTTTTTGACGCCCATGATGAAGTTGTAGTTCACCACCACTTCGCCAAACTTTTCCTTATGAAGCGCTTTGATTTTTGAATTATAGGCATCAAGCATGGCATTGATCAGATCGCGGGCCATTATGGGATCGTGATCCAGCACTTCGATCTCCACGGCCCCAAACGGGGTCTTGTTCACTTTTACCTTCTGACTGTATTCCCAAACGAGAGTACTTTCAAAATGCTTGTAGGCCGAATCGATGCCCCAGTGGCGGGCAAGATTGAACTTCTTCACGAGGGAATCGCGGATGTCGCGCGACTGAAAGATCTGCACGCTCTGCTCGGTCTCGCTCTCATCGGAATAGGGCGAAATATTCGAGGGATAGAGTAAACAGTTCGATTTGTAAAGCGGCGTAATGAAGATCGGACTCGAAAATAAAATGGAGAGCAGGATGGCTGCAACGACCACAACCACGAGCTGTATCTTCCATCTCACAATTATTTCAATAATATTCCGGCTGTTGAAAAAACTGTCCATCTTTTCCTGTATTTATTACGATTGACCTAAGTGAAATTTTTTATGTGCGTTGTACGTCGTGATCTTTTCATAGACCATGATGACGATGATCGCCATAAACAGGGCGGATACCGTCGAGACCAGGACGATCAGCCAGCGTATCGGGTATGACTTCTTTTCAGCCTTGAAAGCATCGCTGACGATGAATTTTTGAGGAAGATTTTCCTCGGCATCGACTTTGGCTTGCTTATATTTGGTTTCAAGAAGGATCAACTGCTCGGTCTTGAATTCCAGGGCATTCTTGAGGGCCATGTAAATGCCGCCGTATTTGCCCAAAACATCCAGTTTCTTTTGCAGGGCGGCCTGTGCCGACCGGTTCCCGTTCATCAGGGCAATGGCATATTGCTGGTTAAGAACCTGCGACTGATTTTCCACATCATTAACGCCAAGATTGCCTAAGGCAACCAGCGAATCGACGATCTTGTCCTTTTCGGCTTTCATACTATTGTATTCAGCCTCTACAACATGGAACCCCTTGACTGACCTTTGCCGCATCATCTCATTCTTCGTGGAGTCTAATAGCGAGGCAATAGTATTCGCGATATCGGCCGCCAATTGAGGATCCTCATCATAAACGGAGATCTGGACGGCCATGAATTCGGTGCGCCTGAAACTGATGTTGTTCTCGTATTTCTTGAACAAGGTCGAGTACTTGTTCGACGAGGTGCTGTCGATCCCGTAATGCTGCATCAGCTTGAATTTGCTGATCACCTTATCCCTGATTTTGTTTGAATTCAGAATCTGGAGCAACTGTTCGGCCTGATCATCCTCCCCAAAAGCCGTGATGTCCTGTTCCTTCATTGCCTGTTCGGTCAGCAGTGATTTTGAAATCGAACTGCTGGTGGCAGGGAACATGACCACGGTCGATTTGAATTTGGGCGTGATGAACCATGGACAGGAGAAAAACCACGATCCAAACACCGCGACCAGGATCACAATGAAGAGCGGTTTTCTCCATTTATAGAGAAAGATAACGAGATTGGAGGAATCGAAATCTTCTCCCTTTTTCACTTCGTTGGTCATAGAGGGAAAAATCAAAAATATCGCCAAAGGTAGGCAATTATACGAAAAGGGCAAAAGTAAGTTTCAGGAAATCGCCAATTTAGTTGTGGTCTTCGCGAATGATCCTCATGAAAGAGCCGAAACTCCAAAGTTTTAAAAAGAAGGCCAGAAGAACAGTCGCAAAAAGCATCAGCGAAAAATTTCCCAGCCAGTTCAATGACTGGGGCAGGAAGGACCAGTTGACCACAAATAGTTTTGATAGCATATTGAAGCAAATAACCCCGATCACAAACAGTGCAATCGTTAGCAGATAACGGTAGTTGATCCTGAATTTAAAGACACGCAGTACGATGAGTACCTGCAGAGTAGCCATGGTAAACTGGGTGACCAGCGTGGCAATAGCAGATCCCTCGGCCAACAGCCTGGGTATCAGAATAAAATTGAGTGCCAGGTTGATAAAAAGACCGGTCAGGGCTATGAAGTTCAATTGTTTCAGATTTCCGTTGGCCGTCAGCAAAGTGCCGAAAATATAGGTGGTCGAAACGGGTATAAATCCCAGGATCAGCAGCCTGAAGACCCTCACCGAAGCTTCGATATGCGCGTCGTATAACAGGTTGATGATCTCAAAGCTGTAAAAGAAAAGGCCAATTCCCACGATGATGGCGAGGGTGCTGATCAGGGTAAAGGAGAGTTTGAGCATATGTTTGACGGGTTGCTCTTTTTTCAACATCCGTGAGAAGATCGGAACCAGGAGTACAGAAAAGAGGTAGGCGATCATGTTTGCGGCATCGAGCAACCGGAATCCGGAAGCATAGATACCGGCTTGTTCATTTCCGGTACCGGCAGGGAGCAGGCTTTCCATCATCACCGGATCAAGCCGGTTGTAAAAGGTCATAAGCAGCACCAACAGCGCAAATGGGGCGCTCTGTTTGATGATCATCAAAGAGAAGGGCCAGTTCCAGTTCAACTTTCTGAAATGGGCTTTCCTGACGACCACTAAAAAGGCAAATGCGGCGGTGATCAGATAGGCGCCGGTCTGGGAATAGACAAACCATTCAATCCGGAACTTTTCGTGAATGACATTTCCCCACAGTAAAATCCCACAAAAGAGGATCATCAGCATCCGGTCGAGAACCGAAAGGAGGCTGTCGGTCTTGAACATCAGGAATCCGGAGATATTGGAGCGGAGATACAGGATAAAAGAAAGGAGGAACTGGTTCAGCGTCAGCCATCCCAAAAGTCTGAACTGATCGGGGCTGTAACGCAGGATCACGGCGATAAGGAAAGCGATCAACATATAGATCACACCCAGCATCAGCTTCAGTACCAGGATTCCCGAAAAATGTTTATTCAGCAGATGGTTGTTCTGGGCGATATTCCGGTTATTGAAATTGGTGATACCCAGGTCGAGGATGATGTTGAACAGGAACGAAAAGTTCAGCACCACAAAATAAAAGCCGTAGTCACCCACTCCCACGATCCTTTGTACGGAAAGGTCAATCCCAAAAATCCAGAATGGTTTTATGAGCAGGTTCAACAGAAGGAGTAACCCAAGGTTGGTCAGGAATTTGCGCTGCATGAACCAAGAATAAAAGCCGCCGGGGTGGCAACTTTTGATAATAACTTAAAAAATATTCAGATATTTGCTACAAAGTTAAATAAATTAATGAACATTGCTGTTAACACCCGGCTTCTGATCCGGGACCGGCTTGAAGGCATCGGCTGGTTTACTTATGAGACCCTGAAACGGATTACCGCCCAGCATCCTGAACATCACTTCTATTTTATCTTCGACCGCGAGTATGATCCCGCTTTCATATTTTCCGATAATATCACACCCGTTATTCAATATCCTCAGGCCCGTCATCCGGTATTGTATTATACCTGGTTCGAATGGGTCATCCCCAAGCTGTTGGAACGACTTAAACCTGACCTGTTTCTCTCAACCGACGGATTCCTCTCCCTGAAAACGCCGGTTCCGTCGATGGTTGTATTTCACGACCTGAACTTCGAACACTATCCCGAAGATATTCCCTTCTGGACACGAAGGTACTACCGGAACTACTCCCCGAAATATGCCATGAAGGCAAACCGTATTGCCACCGTCTCCGAATTCTCAAAACAGGATATCATCCGTCAATACCATGTTGCCCCCGATAAAATCGACGTAGTCTATGACGGAGCAAGCGATGTTTATCATCCACTGACCCCGGATGAAAAAGCGGAGGTGCGCGAAGCTTACACCCAGGGACTTCCCTATTTTATCTTCATCGGCTCCCTTCACCCGCGTAAGAATCTTGTCAACCTCTTCAGGGCCTTCGACCTTTTTAAAAAATCAAACCCCTCCGAAGTCAAGCTGGTGATCGTGGGTGCCCGCAAATGGTGGACCCGCGATATCGACTTTGCCTACAACCGGATGGTATTCTCCGACGATGTGATCTTCACCGGCAGGCTTCAGGTTGAAGAACTGTCAAGGGTTCTCGCCTCGGCTCTTGCCCTCACCTATGTCAGCTATTTCGAAGGATTCGGCATCCCTATCGTGGAAGCCTTTCGTTGCGACGTTCCCGTGATCACCTCAACGGTTACCTCTATGCCCGAGGTCGCCGCTGACGCCGCCTTATTGGTCGATCCGTTCAGTCCCGAATCGATCGCCGAAGCCCTTTACAAAGCTTACCAGTATGAAAGTATCCGGGATGAACTCATTCAGCGGGGCCGCCGCCGGAAGGAGAATTTTTCCTGGCAACAGACCGCCGACCGGCTCTGGGAATCGATCGAAAAAGCAGTTAAATCCTGATCTTTTATGAACATTTTACTACTCGGTTCCGGTGGCCGCGAACATGCATTAGCCTGGAGCTTGTCGCAAAGTAAACTGCTTACCCGGTTATTCATCGCTCCCGGAAATGCAGGAACCGCACAACTTGGCACCAACCTTCCGCTGTCGGTCAACGATTTCAACGAAATCCGTGCTGCCGTTCTTCAACACTGCATCGGAATGGTGGTAGTCGGCCCCGAAGAACCGCTGGTTAATGGGATCCACGACTTTTTCCTTTCCGATCCCCTGTTGCAAAACATCCCGGTCATCGGTCCTGCCCGCCAGGCTGCCTTGTTGGAGGGCAGCAAGGATTTTGCCAAAGAGTTCATGACCCGTCACGGTATTCCTACTGCCCGATACAGAACCTTTACCCGCGAGACCCTTTCTGAAAGCATCGATTTCCTGAATTCAATGAAGCCACCCTATGTTTTGAAAGCCGATGGACTGGCAGCCGGGAAAGGGGTGGTGATTTGCCACGACCTCCGCGAAGCAGCCAGCGAACTGAACGCGATGCTAAAAGAACAGAGATTCGGCACAGCCTCATCCAGAGTGGTCATCGAAGAGTTTCTGAAAGGGATCGAACTGTCGGTCTTTGTGCTTACCGACGGAGCCAATTATGTCCTGCTGCCCGAGGCAAAAGATTATAAAAAAATAGGAGCCGGCGATACCGGACCCAATACCGGCGGAATGGGATCCGTTTCACCGGTATCCTTTGCCGGCGGGGAATTCATGGAGAAGGTGAAACAGCGCATCATTCTTCCTACTCTCAACGGTTTGAAAAAGGAGCAGATCGTCTATAAGGGATTCCTCTTTTTCGGATTGATAAAGGTCGGAACGGATCCTTACGTGATAGAATACAATTGCCGGTTGGGCGATCCGGAGACCGAAGCTATCCTGCCACGCCTGAAATCTGATCTCTTACAACTCCTCATCTCCGCGGCCTCCGGAACGTTAGGTTCCTGCAACCTGGAAACCGACCCGCGGTTCAGCACCGCCGTCATGCTGGTTTCAAAGGGATATCCCGGATCGTACGAGAAAGGAAAAAAAATAACCGGACTGGAAACAGTCAACCAGGCTGTGGTCTTTCATGCCGGAACAGTCCGCGATTCCGATGGAACTGTTGTCACCGCAGGCGGAAGAGTCATGGCGGTGAATGCTTTAGGCGACACCCTCCAGGAGGCCTTGTCGCGGTCATACGAAAATGCCGCCAAAATCCATTTTGAGGGCAAAAATCTGCGTGAAGATATCGGGTTTGACTTGTCGTAAAGATTGTTCAATTCCTCTGAGGCGTGATTATCAAGTTTTTTAAATCGAGTTTCTTTATCCAGTATGTTATCATCGCGCTGATTGGCTTCAGCCTCTGGCTGGGATCATTTCTCATGCCTGCATCCATGCCGGCTCCGGAAGGACCGGTGCCGCTGTACGGACTTATTTATACGATACTGCAAGGATTCCCCCGTCTGGCAACCCTCCTGGCCTTCCTCCTGATCCTTCTTGAAGCGTATGGATTCACCCGGATTTTTGACCGTCAGGAGATGATCCCGAAAAACTCATCACTGTCAGCCTTGGTTTTTGTGATTCTCCTGAGCCTTTTACCGGAGATGCTTACACTCAATCCGGTCAATCTCGTGCTGGGACTGATGGTTTTTATCGTGCATCACCTGTTGATCTATTACAATAAACCCGATCATCTCGACCGGATTTTTGCCGCCGGATTCTTCACCTCGATCGGAGGATTCATCTACATGCCGTTTCTTATCTGGTTCCTTTTCGTGATCATCAGCTTCCTGGTTTTCAGAGCAGGAAGCTGGAGGGCATGGATGGCATCGTTCATCGGCCTTATTACACCCTACCTCTACCTCTTTACATGGTACTTCTGGTGGGATGAGTTGGGTGAAAAGATTCAGGCATTCCTCGGGTTTTTCAGCAACCTGCTGGTATTCCCGACCGTATTTCCTCCCTATTTCTGGGTCACCACGGGATTCACCGTGCTGATCGGCTTCTGGGGTTTCATCAGATACCAGACACGTCCCCATGAAAAGACCGTAGAGGTAAGGGCCAAAACCTCCATCCTGCTCTGGACCCTGGTCTTTACCGCAATCTCCTATCTGTTCGCTGGAGCCATGATCCTGTACCATATCCTGCTTGCCATGCCAGCTCTGACCATGATCCTGTCGGTCGAACTTTCGGGGTTGAGAAAAACCAGGCCTGCAGAAGTGGTCCTGGTACTGTACTACTGTATCATCCTGACCAACAACCTCCTGATACATCCGCTTTTCTATCCCTGATTCATGAAACATCTGCCCCTGGCGAACAGTTTTTCAGGAAGGCCGATCGAAGCCGGGTGCGACGAAGCGGGCCGTGGTTGCCTTGCAGGACCTGTCTTTGCCGCTGCCGTAATTCTGCCGGAGGGTTTCAATAACGGCGACCTCAACGATTCAAAGAAGCTTACTTCACGACAACGTTACCGCCTCCGCGACCTCATTCTAACTCAGGCAACTTCCTGGGCCGTGGCGCAAATCGATGCCCCGGTGATCGATAAAATCAACATCCTGAACGCCTCCATCCAGGCCATGCATATTGCTATCAGCCGGCTGGCCACAGTTCCAGCCTTTCTGATCATCGACGGAAACCGGTTCCATCCTTACCCCGACATTCCGCACCAGTGCATTATCGGCGGAGATTCCAAATATCTCTCCATTGCGGCGGCCTCCATCCTGGCCAAAACTTACCGGGACGATTACATGACACAGATTCACGAAGAATTTCCACAATATGGATGGATCCGCAACAAAGGATATCCGAGCCGGGAGCACCGGATGGCCATTGCCCGGTACGGATTCACTCCCTATCACCGGAAAAGTTTCCACTGTAGCGATCAGTTGAAATTCCCATTTTTCACTACTTTTGACCCGTTTTTCGGGGAGAACAGATGAGAAATTTCAGGGGATTGTTCTATACGCTTGCCGTAATCATATTGATTTCAGGCGTTTCCTGGCTCGCTTACACGCTGTTCAAGAAACTCAGCCAACCTAACGAATCTCCCTTCAATGCCATCCCAGGTAATTCGGCCATGATCATCCAACTCAACCGGGCCGGGAATCTGCTGGATGAACTGAACCGGTCGAACCTCCTCTGGAAGGAACTTTCGCGGATTCCCGGCATCAATTCGGTGCAGACAGAACTACGCTATGTCGATTCCGTAAGTAGGAAAAATGAAGAGGTCAGGAAAATCTTTCAGCATCAACAAATCCTGATTTCGATAACCCTCAGCGGAAGATCGGCTTTCGGGGCGCTGTATCTGACTTCAGTGGCCGGGATGAACCCCGAATCCTACATCACCGACTTCGTCAAGGAACTTACCGAAGGCCAGGCCTCCCTCACCGAAGCTCCATACGCCACAACCCGGCTGCACCGCATCCAGCCGCGAAAAAGCAACAACGCATTCTATTATGCAGTGTACAAGGGAGTCTTTATAGGCAGTTTTCATGCCGACCTGGTGAAACGATCCATCGACCGGCTTATGCTCAACACCCCCATGGCTGCCTCGGCCGGCTTCAGGAAGGTGGAAGCTACCGCGGGCAAAAAAGTGGATGCAAACATTTACATCAACTACCGTTTTTTCTCCCTGGTGCTTTCAGGGATCACCAACGACGCCGTTCTTCCCGACCTGATCAAATTTGCATCTTTTGCCGACTGGAGCGGCCTCGATCTGATCATAAAAAAAGACGAACTTCTGTTTAACGGCACCACCTTTGCATCTGATAGCAGTCAGCAATTTCTTTCCCTTTTCACCGATCAGAAACCACAAAAAAAGCAATTAGCGGCAATTCTTCCCGACCAAACCCTTTACTTTACCGTTTTCGGTTGGAGCGACCCTGAAGGTTTCAGCCGGAAATACCAGAACCGGCCACCTCGTGACGAAAATTATACTTCCGCGCAAACGGCAGCCCTCACACTTATCGACCGTTACCAACTCAACATCAATGAGTATTTTCTGCCCTGGATGGGCAACGAGGGTTGTCTCTTCATGACAGAAAATCCCACCACCTTCGTTAAAATTCCCTTCATCGCATTCCATACCCGCGATACCTTAAAAACCACACGATTGCTGACTTCTTTAGCCGATACTTTAGGACTGAAGACCGACTCATCGGCTTTCCGCGGACACCGGATTTACAAGATAGCCCTGCCTGCCTTCATTCCGGCGCTGTTCGGCGAACTCTTCTCTAAAGTCGATATCCGATGCTTTGCCTATTTAGAGAATTATGTAGTCTTTGCAAATAATGTCAGAGATCTGGAAACCGTCATCCAGTCCTACCAGGAACAGGCCACTCTCTCCCATGATAAAACATTTACCGATTTTGATGTCGGCTTACCTGAAAAATCGAATGTTTACAGCTATTTCAATTCATATAAGGCCATTCATACGGTTAAAAGCTACCTGATCGCAGCGCTTTCCGACCAATTTAACCCGGTCATGGACAGCCTGCGAAAATTCAGGTCAGTTGCCTTCCAGTTCAGCAACGCCGAAGGATTGTTCTATTCCAACGTATTTCTGAAATACTATCAAAACCTGGCAAGCGATGGCCCGCTCCATTGGCAGGTCAGACTCGACACTACCCTTGCCGGGCAACCACGGTTCTTTCAGGTCACCCGACACGGCGACCAGGCTGTAGTTGCGCACGACAGTTCCGGAAATCTTTATATGGTCAGCCCGGAAGGTCATATTCTCTGGAAACGTCATCTGATGGGGAAACTCCTGGGCCAGATCCACCCAGTCGCTCTGAACGGCAAGGACTCCCTTTACCTGATCTTCAACACCGATACCCATTTGTATCTGTTAAAAGCCGATGGCGAATATGCCGACAAATACCCCATGCGATTCCCGCTTCATGCCACCAATGGCATCACCCCGTTCCATGAGCCCTGGAACCGCTCCTATAAAGTGTTGGTTGCATTTCAGGATAACCGGGTTTACTCATTTACGTTAGACGGGATCTCGGTCACCGGCTGGAAACGACCGCGGATGAACACTGAAATCACCCGGCAGGTCTCCATTCTCTCAACCGGGAATAAAATCCGCTGCTTTATCACCGATGAATCGGGAAATACGCTCATCACTGACCTCACGGGAAACACGGCCATCGATCCCGAACCTAAGTTCACCCATTCGCCAACCGCCGGCTTCTATCCCAGCCGCTCAGCCCGTAAGGGAGCTTATGTTACGGCTGGACCGACCGGAAAGATCATCTTCATGCAGGATAACGGGCGGGTAACCGAGGTGACCCTGAACCTGTTTTCGCCCGGTTACCGGTTTTTCTATGAAGATATCAGCGATAACGGATATCCCGAATTTATCTTTATCGACCGGGATAAAATCTTTTACTATGACCGGAACTACAAACTTACCTACTCCTATACTTTCCGCCACGGGATAAACACCCCGCCATTCCTGCTCAAAGGCACCGGGTCAAAAGCCATGATCGGACTGACCGTTCCTGAAACCAGGGAACTGTTCCTTTTCGATAAGCAGGGATTCAGGGAGTTGGAACCGGGAATCAGTGGAAATACCCCGTTCGATATCGGTTATTTCGCCAATGATAAAACTGCGAAACTGGTTGTCGGAGATGGAAAGTACCTGAAATGTTACCGGTTAACGCAACCGTAAAACCATTCCTCGCGAAGGCTGCATCCCTTCAGGAATATCGTTCCGTTTGTAAAGCATCTTCAATTTGATGCCATATGCCTGTGATATGGAATAGAGGCTTTCACCCTGCTGTACCACATGACTGTCGGCAGCCGCTCTTCTTCTCTTGGGCTCTAAATAAACAATCTGACCCGGCTGCAATGCAGTGGCATAAGGCAAATCGTTGAATTTTAAAATCTGGGTAACTGTAAGGTCAAAGTCGCGGGCCAGCAGATAAACATGGTCATCCTTGCGGGCAATGGTCATCTCCAGGTTGTTGTTTTCGAAAATATAGCGGTTGTCGGGGCCCCTCCTGATCACAATGAACTTTTGCAACCAGGCCTGGCGGGCAGGATCGTCGAGATTACTCAAACTGTCACCAAAAGCCATGGTAAAATTTGCGTTGTCGAACTTGAACAATCCGTAGGTCTCTATAGTCCGGATCAGAATTTCGGCATATTTCGGGTTGGTTGCATAGCCTGCCGACTGGAGACCCTTTGCCCATCCCTTGTAATCATTGACGTCGAGTTCAAACAGGCTTTTATAGCGGTCACGCTGGGTGAGAAAGTACGAATGGTCACGGAACGATTCATACGGGCTGTCATAGCTACGGAAACATTCATTGGGTAAATCATCATCCTGGTGGTAAGTCTTGCCAAACCAATCTTTATGACATTTGATACCAAAATGGTTATTGGCCTCGACGGCCAGATTGCTCCTTCCCGCATTCGATTCATGAATACCCTGTGCCAGGGTGATACTCGCCGGAATCCGGTAAATCATCATCTCCCGGATTGCGATGGTTTGGTATTGTTCGATATATTTCTTCACCAAAGTTGGGAAATCAGGCGACTGTCCATAACCTGCCCGTGAGCCCAATATCATAACCAAGCTGAAAACCAGAAGCTTTAACGGTAAACTGCCACCCGGGATGACCCGGATCGTGGATCTTTGGCGGAACATCAAGCAGGTATTGGCGGGAAAATAGTCCCGGTTCCCAACAATTTGCAGATTGAAATGTTTTTTTGTTATCAAGGGATTCTGGAATTTAAAGAATATTCGGGATTTATTCCCTGTGCCAGTTCCCTGAATCGTTTTCCGCGCTCCTCAAAATTTCGGAATTCGTCGTAACTGGCGGCGGCGGGCGACAGGAGGCAGGCGTAACCGGGTCGGGTCTCGCGGATTGCAATCGCGATAAAGTCATCAAACCGGTTGATATAGAACAACTTTTTATCCTGCGTACCGGCCTTCTCCATCACCTTCCCGATCCTTTTTCCGGCAGCCCCCACGAGAATCAGGTTGTTGACAGCCGATCCGGCTAAAAACATTGCCAGCGGGGAATAATCTATGCCCCGATCGAACCCGCCCGCAACCAGGGTATCAACGGCAGGAACCGCTTTAATGGCCTCCATACAGGCTTCCGGAATGGTCGCAATCGAATCGTTATAGAAATGAATGCCGCCAAACTCACCTACATACTCCAACCGGTGTTCCAGTCCCTTAAAAGTACCGATACCATCCTCTATATCCTCATTTGAAACCCCTGATAACCGGGCGACACTGATGGCTGCCATGATATTTTTCAAATTGTGATCGCCCTTTAAAAACCTGTCCTGATGAATCTTCCAAACCTTATTCTCTTCATGCCCGCTTGCGAACCATATCCAACCATCACGAATGAAACACCCCGGGTTTAACTCTTGGGTCGCGTCGAATCCGCTGGACTGGCTAACAGGCATTAAAGCATTAACCTTTTCGGCTACAAGCGGATCATCAGCGTTATAAATTAAATAATCCTCCGCACACTGATAGCGGGCGATGTTCAGTTTGGTTTGCTGGTAGCTTTCAAAAGATTGATAGGCATCCAGATGTTCCTGGAAAAGGTTCAGCAGCACTGCGATGTGAGGCCCCCGGGTTAAAAATTCGAGCTGATGTGATGAAAGTTCAAAGACCACAAGGGTTTTCGGCGTTAAGGCTTCGGCGAAATGAAATACCGGATTCCCGATGTTTCCCGCAAGCACCGCCTCAAAACCTCCGGTCTTCAGGATGTGGAAGATCAGCGCCGAGGTGGTGCTTTTTCCTTTGGTCCCGGTGACCCCGATAACCTGCGATCCATAGGCCTGTAAAAACAGATCGGTCTGGGAGGTGATCTGCTCCCGTCGGATGACAGGTCGAACAATCAGACTATCATTGTGATCAGATGCAGCAGGGAAGTTGCCGGATTGACCGTGGTGTTCCATATGCCGAACATCTCCTTCAACATAAGGCCAGATTACGATCCCGGGCGAGCGGACAATATAATCGAATCCTGAAATCTGTTCGATATATCCGGTACCAGTAATAAAATCCACATGCCGATCTGATGCCACCAAAGGGTTGGTTCTTATGGCAACATTGGCGTCGGCAATGGTCACCTGCTTCTGCGGAAACACCCTGCGAAACACCTGGTAGGTGGCTTGCCCTTCGCGTCCGAATCCCAGCAATACCACCGACTTACCCTCAAATTTCGATCGGATCAGTTTATACAAAAGATGTTCCTTCCTATCCTCCATTATCGGTTATTGATCAGCCGTTGTTTTTAATTTAATCATGGTGATGATCTGTTTTCAATTTCCCGGCTGAACTGCCTTTTGCATTTCCGCGTTCAGAATTTCGAGAAATTTTCCGGGAACAAAATGACGGTCGGAAATCACCTTCAAAAAGTCGCTGAAGGAGCGCTCCCGGAACCGTTTGTACTGCCCTGTATCGCGATAATACCAAAGCAACGCAGGCAACGGATCCGCTCCATACAGTCTGATGGTTTCACACAAAGCCAGGTTAACCTCGTCAACGGTGCCTACACAGTCGAATGGCTTCTCCCGGGCGATCCCGGTAAGCTGGTCGAACACCGGCATCAATCCAACGTCATCAAACAATTCTTTACCGAAAATCCGGAACCGATCCTTCGGCGTGATGAAAGGCGACAGGATGATGTTGGTGAATATGCATTTCGGACAGGCTCCACACCACGAATCGCTTTTACTGCCGGCATTGCAGCTTTTAAAGACAGGAAAAAACACGGGATTTTTAGTAAAAAGAGATGCGATCTGTAATTCGTTGAGAGGTCGTAAAAAACTGAAATAATCAAAGTCGGGAGTAAGGTACTTTTTCACATAATCCCTGAAATCGCCTTCAAATTCGAGGGATTTGGAATATTGGTGGTTGATGTTGGTCCCCGGGATGGTTGGTTCATTGGCGCTTGACTCATTTGAAAGGGCGATGAACCGTTTGCCCGTGACCTGCGCAGCGAGAAGGGAGACAAATGCGAGCAACGCTGAAAAAGGGGTATGACCGTTCAGAAATCCCTCCTTGTTGAGCTGAAGCATGAGCGGATCAAGAGTACGCCGGATCTCCAAAAATCCGTCGTTACTGAATCCCATGGTATGCACAACCTCGAGGCTCGCGCCCCGTGGATTCATGATCATCGGAAGAGCTCCGGGCCGATCGCCCAACAGCTTTAATGTTACCGCCGAATCCTTACCGCCACCAACCGGAATCAGGATCTCATCCCAGACCACCGGCGCCGGCCAATTGAAAGGGGTATGTGATTCCACCTCCACCTTCATGAAATCATCCCGGTTTGTAGTGATGTTGTTCAGGTAAAAGAATTCGCCCAGTCCGTTGAACCACAATTTCTTCCACCATGATACCTGCGATTCTTCCAGGAAGAACGGACGGATGACCACCCGGGGTGCGCAGGTTAATTTCCAATAACTGATCAACTCCACCATCCCGATATGAAAAACAACAGCCTCCAGGTTAGCTGACAAAATTTCGTCAGGAATAAAAAACTCCTTCCGGGGTATGAAAAGGGTCGGGTGAAAGGAGTAGCGACCCGACAGGTTAAAGGTAAAACGGACTGTCAGTCCTTCAGAGGTAAGCGCATGCTCCTGCTTTTCGAAGGTGAAAACCGGAAATTTGTTTCTGAATTCAATAAAATCGTGATGCCTGCTTGACGTGAGCATGTTTTGGTATTATATTTGTCGGGGGCCTCGTTCGCAAAAGTAGTAAAATTGTGAATTGACATGGAAAAACGACTGGTGAAACCAAAACAAGGCATTATTCTTATCTCGGAACCATCGCTGCGGGATTTTTATTTCAGGCAGTCGGTGGTCCTTTTGGCCGAGCATAACGATGAAGGCTCCTTCGGCGTCATCATCAACAAACCCATTGAGGCGCGGCTCAAGGATGTCGTCAAGGGCTTTTCCGGACCCAACATGCCTGTTTTCTTAGGTGGCCCTGTAAAAACCGACAGCATCTTTTTCATCCATACCCGTCCCGAAATCGAAGGCAGCCTGCCGATCATGGAAGGCCTGTTCTGGGGCGGTGACATCGAAGTGGTTAAAACTTTGATGAAATCCCGGTCAATAACCAAGGCCGAGATCAGGTTCTTCGTGGGTTACTCGGGATGGTCGCCCAATCAGCTTGATCGCGAAATCAGTGAAAAATCATGGGTCTTGTCGCACACAACCATTCCTGAAGTAATCAACGACCACCCCGAAACACTCTGGAGCAACTATCTTAAAAGCATGGGGCAGGACTACGCCATCTGGGCCAATTTTCCAGCCGATCCCACCTTTAATTAGACGCTGTTGCTATCAGACTTCGGCGCGGAGAACTTCTTCATTTTCTTTAGGTTTCGACTTTCGAGTTGTGTAAATCCAACCGGGTGATTGGTCATCATCCTTCATTTTCTTATTTTCGCGCCAGCAATCTTCTGAGTTTAGGCATGAAAAAAGTTGATTTTCTAATCATCGCAATCGTTGTGGTTGTTTTCCTTCCATTCTTTCTTTTTCCTGAAGCGTTGCATGCCTATACCCGTATCAACGAAGCCTTCCCTTACGGCGCCAGCTTTGTCAAATTTGCAGTGTTAGCCACCTTTGGCGAGTGCCTGGGGCTACGCCTCCGATCGGGAGTCTATAACAAACCCGGGTTCGGCATCCTCCCCAGGGCGCTGGTCTGGGGTTTCCTGGGCATGTCGATCAAGATTGCATTTGTTATCTTTGGTGAAGGTTCACCTCTGGTACTGAAAACATTAGGCATTCCGTTCCCGACTGAAAATCCTGCCGATGTGCTCAGGCAACCCGGACTTTCGTGGATCAAATTTTTTGCCGCGCTAAGTGTGGGAACCCTCCTCAATCTCTTCTTTGCACCAGTATTCATGACCTTTCACCGGCTTACCGATATGCACATCATGAATACCGGCGGATCGCTTCGCAAGTTTCTGACACCCATACCGGTTGCCCGGTACCTGGAGGAAGGCGACTGGATCACCTTCTGGAATTTCGTGATCAAAAAAACCATTCCGCTCTTCTGGATCCCGGCCCAGACCCTTAATTTCATGCTTCCTGAAGGATACCGGATTCTGGTTGCAGCCCTTTACAGCGTCATCCTCGGCGTTCTCCTCTCCGTTGCCAGTCTGATGGCCATGAAAAGACATTGAAAAAAATTCAAAGTATCGAATAGGGATTAGCGAATAGGAAAAAAAAACATTCATTCAAGGTTCAAATTAGCGATCAGTTGTTGTATAGCACAACATATTTGACACTTTTTTGAGACTGTTAAGAACACTG
>CAZGIM010000029.1:0-36864 GCA_964525995.1 uncultured Prolixibacteraceae bacterium
TTTGTTGACCCACCAGGATTCGAACCTAGACCAAGAGAACCAAAATCTCTTGTGCTGCCATTACACCATGGGTCAAAATTAACTGAACGTAATAAAGCGAGTACCAAAACAGCCCGAAGGGTTATGCATGAAGGGAGCTTCGGATATCGCAAACGCGGTGCAAAAGTAGTAAAATTTTTTCCATGATAACAAAATTTGTACCTTCGCAATCGAATTGATTCCAGAAACCTTTATTTCATGAAGAATTTCCAGAAGTTGAACAACATTTTCGGGTGGGTTACATTCGGACTCGCTTCGGTTGTCTATCTGTTGACCATTGAGCCCACTGCCAGCTGGTGGGATTGCGGTGAGTACATTGCCACTGCTTTCAAACTTCAGGTTGGGCATCCGCCCGGAGCTCCGCTGTTCCAGATGATCGGGAGGTTTTTCTCCCTGTTTGCGTTTGGCGATGTGACCCATGTTGCCATGATGGTCAACATCATGTCGGCATTATCCAGCTCCTTTACCATCCTGTTTTTATTCTGGACGATCGTACTTTTTGGAAAAAAGTTGATCCCCGATGAAGGAGCGATGACCAAGGTACAGATGTACACCCTATTTGCTGCCGCATTCATCGGATCAATGGCTTATACATTCAGCGATACATTCTGGTTCTCGGCAGTTGAAGGTGAGGTCTATGCCATGTCTTCCTTTTTTACTGCCATCTCTTTTTGGGCCATCCTGAAATGGGAATCGGTTGCGGATGAAAAACACTCTTACCGTTGGTTGGTTCTGATTGCATTTCTGATGGGACTGGCCATTGGCGTTCACCTTTTGAACCTTTTGGTCATCCCGGCTACTTGCATGGTCTATTACTATAAAAAGTACAGCAAGCCGACGCGGATCGGGATGCTGCTCACCTTTGTCCTTTCGATCCTCATCCTGGCCTTCATCATGTTCATCATCATTCCCTGGCTCGTTGAACTCTCAGGGAAGTTTGAATTGTTGTTTGTCAACTCATTCGGCTTACCGTATAATTCGGGAACCATCTTCTATTTTTTGCTTTTGATCGGATTGATAGTTTGGAGTTTATATTACACCCGGAAGAAGGGAAAGGCTGCATTAAACGCCATCATTTTATCGCTGACTTTTATTCTGATCGGGTATTCCAGCTTTTTAATGCTTGTGATCAGAGCCAATGCCAATACTCCCATTAATGAAAATGCTCCAAAGGATGCCGTCAGCCTGCTTTCCTATCTGAACCGTGAGCAATACGGCGATTTTCCTATCTTTTATGGTCAATATTACAATGCACCGATCATCGATTATGGCGATGGAAAGCCGGTTTATCAGAAGGATCAAAAATCAGGGAAGTACATTGTCATCGACGAGCGAAAGGGAACCGTACCTGTTTGGGATCCCCGGTTTACCACCATTTTTCCGCGTATGTGGAGCAACCAGCGGAAGGGATCAGCCGAATTTTACAAGAAGTGGGGCGGCGAAGGGGTCCCGATCGAGGTGGAGAGTGAAGATGGAAAGACAAAAACCCTGAACCGGCCGACTTTCGGGGAGAACCTGAAATATTTTTTCTCCTATCAGATCGGACATATGTATATTCGATACTTTATGTGGAATTTTGCCGGTCGCCAGAATGATATCCAGGGTTTTGGGAGCAAGGAAGATGGAAACTGGATCAGCGGGATTCCTTTTCTTGATAAAGCAAGGCTAGGGCATACCCAAACTGATTTGCCCGACAGTAAACAAAACCGGGGTACCAATAAGTACTACCTGTTACCTTTAATTTTGGGTTTAGTCGGATTTTTCTTCCATGCCAAAAAAGACTTCAAAGGCACCATGATCATCTCGTTGTTGTTTATCATGACCGGTCTGGCCATTGTGGTCTATCTGAATCAGCAACCCTATGAACCGCGTGAGCGTGACTATGCCTATGCCGCCTCATTTTATGCTTTTGCGATCTGGATCGGGATCGGAGTGATCCCCCTGGTTGGCTGGGTGCGAAAAAAGCTCAGTGAGAACCTCTCTCTGATCCTTGTTTTTGGTTTGACCCTGATACTGGTTCCTGGAATCATGGCAAAGGAAAACTGGGATGATCACGACCGCAGCGGAAAATACGCATGTCGCGATTTCGCCTCCGATTATCTCAAGTCGTGCGATGCACAGGGGATTCTTTTTACAAACGGAGATAACGATACCTTCCCCTTATGGTACGCCCAGGAGGTCGAAGGTGTGAAAACCGACGTCCGTGTTGTCAACCTAATGCTCTCTTCGGGTCCATGGTATATCGATCAGCTATATACGAAATTTTATGATTCCGAACCGATTCCTTTTACTTTAGCAAAGGAACAATACCGGCAGGGGACAAATGACATCATTCCATTTTATGATATCGGGATTAAGGATTATGTTGAACTAAAAGACCTGATTGATTTTATCAAGAGTGATCATCCTAAAACCTTTCTTACCCTGAATAACGGAGAGCGGATGAAATTTTTCCCATCAAAAAAAATCAAGCTTACCGTCGATTCGGCAGCCTGTGTGAAATACGGGATTGTTCCGGCCTATCTTAGGGGGAAAATGGTCGATACCATTTACTGGACGATCCGTACCAACCAGCTATATAAAAATGATCTGATGCTGCTTGATCTGATCGCCTCGAATGAGTGGAAGCGGCCATTGTATTTTGCTGCACCATCGAGCGTCAACCATTGTTTTTCAGTTGACCAGTTTTGCTGGGTACAGGGATGGGTTTACAAATTCATGCCGGTCAGGGCCGATTCGGCCGATTACCTTCAGGGAATGGGGGGAGTGGATCCCCTTACTTCATATGATATTCTGAAGAACCGGTGTGCCTGGGGAAATCTGAATGATCCGCACGTATATGTTGATCCGGAGAGCCTTAACAATTCGGTCAGACCAAAGACCAATTGCATGCGGGTGGCCCAGTCGCTGGTAAATATGAAGAAAAACAAAGAGGCCATCGAAATGCTGGATCTTTACATCCACTATTTTCCCGATTCGAAAATACCTTTCGACATGTATATGCTTCCGTTTGCCGAAATCTATTACCGCGCAGGGGCAAGCGACAAAGGAAATAAGCTGGTGGAGCGGATCGGTAAGATTTGCTCTGACAATCTGGACTATTATTACTCCTATGGCTTGGAGAAATCCTATTTTGAACAGGACATCCAAACCTCCTTAGGTATTCTGAAACGGCTGGGAATGCTGGCATCTGCAAATAAAGAGACAGCGCTGGCTGCCAAAATGGACACCCTGTTCAACATGAAGATTCGGATGTTTGAATAACCTCATCGATGATGGAGCTTTTTATAACATGGAATCCAGATCCTGAAATTTTCAGGATGGGAAGTTTTGCGGTCCGGTGGTATGGATTGTTCTTTGCCTTGTCATTCTTTTTCGGATATCTGATCATGCTGAAGTTCTTCAACAAGGAGGGCGTCCCGGTAAAGCTGCTGGATGAACTGACTACTTACATGATTATAGGCACCATAGTCGGCGCCAGGCTGGGTCATGTCTTCTTTTATGAACCGGCCTGGTATCTTGCCCATCCAATTAAGATCCTTCAGGTATGGGAAGGCGGACTTGCCAGTCACGGGGCTGCGGTGGGAATTATTCTGGCTTTACTGATCTTTTCGAGGGTGAGGAAGAAACCGTTCCTGTGGGTCATCGACCGGATCGTTATCGTTGTTGCATTGGCAGGGTTTCTGATTCGCATGGGTAACCTTATGAATTCTGAAATTTACGGATTACCGACCGACCTCCCCTGGGGATTTAGATTCCTCAGGTCATCCACGCCTCAGGAGGGACTTGTTCCCAGGCATCCTACGCAAATTTACGAGGGAATTACCTACCTGCTGATCTTCGGATTTCTGTTATGGCTCTATTTCAGGAAAGAGGGGCGACCGCAGCCAGGACTTTTATTTGGCTTGTTTCTTATCCTGGTATTTGGCATGCGGTTCCTTATTGAGGTACTGAAAGAGCCCCAGGTCGGATTCGAGCGGGGCATGGTGTTGAACATGGGTCAACTTTTATCCATTCCCTTTGTCATCGGAGGTTTGGTGCTGGTCTATCTTGCGTTGCGAAAAAAGAGGGCCTGATCCAGTAATCCGATCCTTTCCTCAAGGGTTTTATAGTTATTTCTGATGATAATGCCCGGAAAATTTTTCGACATTTCAAGGGCATACAGCAGGTCGAATTGTCGTTCCTCGATGGAGAAGAAGATTTTTTTATCCATCAGGTATCTGGCTAAGTATTCCTGTTCCGTTTGACCGGGGGTGGGAACAAAGATGGCCCGCTTGCCGATTGTCACAAGATCCATAATGCTTGAGTACCCCGACCGACAGATGATCAGCGCTGATTGAGAAATCAGTTGAAACATATCTTCCGTTTCCAAATGGGAGAATACATGAATCCGGTTATCAAGAACGTACGCCTCGTTGGCTCCCGGTAATCCGCGGACCAGGGCTACCTGCATCTGGATATTGACCAGTTGAAGCAATATCTTTTGTTCCAGTTCCGATCGCTGGGGGTCAGGACCTGAAAGCATGATCAGCAGATCGAACCGGCATGGCTGTTGATCGGTTGTCGGGCCTATCAAATCTGAGAATCTGGAAAGCGTTCCGATATAATACGCATTTGGCTGTGGTACGGAAGGATGTGATAGGTCACCTGCCAGACCTCGGTGGGCCTCGAAATCGGGGATCCAGCATTCATCATAACGGCGGATAAAAAACCGATTCAGAAAATGAATCAGCGCTCCTGTTAATTTATAGGTGCCTGGGATCCGGAGATTGAGCTGGTGGGTCATGATGATGGACGGTATCCGCCGGTGCCAGCATCCCAGCCTGTTATCGGAAATAATAAGATCGGGATGGACTTGCTGCACGATCTTTTTCAACCGGTGATGTTCGCTTAAAATTGCCGGAAGAAGGGTCGATTTCAGTCCGAACATGATGGGTGCGAACCACCGGGTTTGGGAGAAGGCCATTTTAAAAGAGGGAAAATCGAGCAGGGTTCGTCCGGGAAGCTCGATAGAGAGGAACTCTTTTGATTTACCGGTCGCTGCAATCACGACCCTGTATCCGGATTTTTCAAGCTTTTTAATTACCATAATACACCGGGAGGCATGACCGATACCCCAGTTCATCGGACAAACCAGCGCTATCTTACTTTTTGGTTCCATACGGTGCTGATAATCAAATCAAAAATAGTTTATAATAAAGGATGTAGGCTAAAAAGTTATACACAGAAGTACTACTTTTTTAAACTATTGGGATTAACAACGAAATCTTTCGATCATCATTTGATCCCAATGGCAACAGGCGAAAATTTATTATATCAGATTGCCTTAACGCTGATTCCCGGTGTCGGCGACATTATTGGACGAAAGTTGGTTGCACTGTGCGGAGGGGTCGAGGCTGTGTTCAGGGAGCCCAGGCCTCATCTGAAGAAGATGCCGAAGGTGGTTGCTTTTCTTTCAGAGGGAGCAGGAAACAAGGAGATTCTGAGAAGGGCTGAGCAGGAGGTACGGTTTCTTGAAAGGTACAGTATTAAGGCTCTTTGGTACCAGGATAAGGAGTATCCCCAGCGGTTGCGTCATTGTGCCGACAGTCCCATTCTCTTGTTTTACAAGGGTGTAGCCGACCTCAACGCGACGCGTGTTTTGGCGCTCGTTGGAACCCGCCGAGCGACCGATTATGGTAAGAGCTGTACCCGCGATCTGGTAATGGATTTACGTGCGCAAAAAGTATTGGTTGTAAGTGGATTAGCTTACGGAATCGACAGTTGTGCACACCGGTATGCGTTAGAAGCGGGGCTCAACACCATCGGAGTGCTGGGTCACGGTCTTGATCGGCTGTATCCCTTTGCAAACCGGAACCTGGCAGAAAAAATGATCATGCAAGGGGGACTCCTGACAGAGTTCCTGAGCGGAACGAAGCCTGACCGGGAGAATTTTCCGAGGAGAAACCGGATTATTGCGGGGATGTGTGATGCGGTAATCGTGGTTGAGGCTGGTTCACGGGGAGGGGCATTGATCACGGCCGACATTGCTAATTCTTACAACAGGGATGTCTTTGCCGTACCGGGAAGGCTTAGCGATTCCCTGTCGGAGGGCTCGAACTTTTTAGTTAAAACGAACCGGGCGGCTTTGATTCAGGGAGCTTCTGACGTAGAATACATGATGGGTTGGCGTGAAAGTTATCAGCCGGCTGAAGGGACCCAACGGCGGATCTTGCTCGATTTGAGTCCTGAGGCTGAATGCCTTGTAAAAATATTGCAGGAACGGGGCCAGTCGGGTATAGATGATCTTTGCGCCGACAGCGAACTATCGATGAGCAAAGTATCGACCCTGTTGTTGAATCTGGAATTTGAGGGGGTGGTAAAATGTCTTCCGGGTAAGCTTTATACCTTGAGTTGATGTAACTGAAGGTTTTTAAAAAGGAGATTCCGCTGACAACGCAGGAATTTCGTACCTTTACAGAAAAAAGGTTGCAGGGAATCGTAATAAAATCAACAGGAAGCTGGGTAACAGTAAGATTTTCCGACGGTACGATCAGGGAATGCAAAGTAAAGGGTCAATTCAGGATCAAGGATATAAAGCATACCAATCCGGTGTCGATCGGCGATCGGGTGGAAGCCGGATTTACTTCCGGAAGCACGGCAGGATTAATCAACCAGATTTACCCGCGGAATAATTACATTATCAGGAAGGCGACGAAACTATCAAAACGTTCCCATATCATCGCCGCCAACCTCGATCATGCTTATCTCGTTGTCACCCTGACCAATCCCAGAACCTCCAACGGGTTTATCGACCGGTTTCTTGTCACTGCAGAAGCCTATTACATTCCGGCCAGTCTGATCATCAATAAAATGGATTTGATTGATCGGGAAGAGCGGATACAGTTGGATGAGCTAACCCGTATCTATGAATCGGCCGGATATCGTTGTCACCGGGTTTCGGCACTGACGGGCGAAGGGGTAAAGGAGTTAGCCGGGTTCCTGAAAGATAAAATAAACCTGTTTTCAGGACACTCCGGAGCCGGGAAGTCTGCGCTGATCAGCGCTATCGATCCGGCCCTTCAGCCAAGGGTCGGTCAGTTGTCGCAAGCGCATCAGAAAGGGATGCACACCACTACTTTTGCCGAGATGTTTGAAATGAGGATGGGCGGTTTTATCGTTGATACTCCGGGGATCAAAGAGTTCGGACTGATTGACTTCGAAAAGGAGGAAGTCCCGCGTTGTTTTCCGGAGATGGAGCGTCTGTTGCCTGAGTGTCAGTACAAGAACTGCACCCACACTCACGAACCGGGGTGTGCCGTTAAAAGATCGTTAGATCATGGAGGGGTAAGCTCATTAAGGTATAATTCCTATCTTAGCATTCTCGATGATCGCTAAAGAACTGATTAATCCGACCATTCTTCCGTTGGGCCCCAAGGATACGGCTGAAACCGCATTGGCCCAGATGGACGAGTTGCATCTGAAGCACCTTCCCCTTACGGATGGTTCGGAATACACAGGACTGGTAAGTGAAAGCGATTTGCTGAACGCTAATGATCACGATCTTCCTGCCTCCTCCTATAAAAGCACACTTGGACGGGTATATGTTCTTGAAACGCAGCATATCTATGAAGTTATAAAGCTTTTTGCAAGCTTTAACCTGACCCTCTTGCCTGTTCTCAATGAAAAAAATCAGTTTACAGGAGCCATCCCCATTCAGGCCCTTGTCGGGTACCTGCCTCAGATTGCCGCGATAAACAGTCCGGGCGGAATTATTATCCTGGAAATTAATGCCAATGATTTTCTGATGACGGAAATTGCGCAGATTGTCGAATCAAACGACACGAAAATTCTGAGCATGTATGTTACAACACACCCCGACTCGACCAAACTGGAGGTTACCTTGAAAGTCAACCGCATCGAAATAGGTCCCTTGCTCCAGTCATTTTTCCGCTATAATTACCTTGTTAAGGCTTCCTGGTCACAAGAGGATTCCTATTCCGAAGGGCTTCGTGACCGGTATGACGCCTTGATGAACTATCTGAGTATCTGAGGGTATTCTGAACAAAAAATTAGCGTATCTTTGCGCGCTGTTTTAAAGCCCAAAAGTTTCATGAACATTGCCCTTTTTGCCAAGCGGGTCCAGAAAAACAATGTTCCTTTTGTACAGGAATTGATTGCAGCCATTCGGCCGCACTGCAGGCAATGGTGGATGTACAAACCCTTTTATGAGGCGACACTGGGCTCTGTAATCTTTCCGGATCAGCCCCTGTTATTCGAAAATCAACAGGATATCGAGGGGAAGGTTGATTATTTGTTTTCTATCGGTGGGGATGGTACCATTCTCGATGCAGTTGGTGTGGTGGGGAATTCAGGGGTACCGGTTATCGGGATCAATCTGGGAAGGTTGGGATTTTTGTCGGGGATTTCGAGGGAGGAGGTTGCTGAAGCCCTGGAAGCGTTGGATGGGGGCAGGTTTTCAAAGGAAGAACGGACCTTGTTGCAGCTGGTATCACCCGACGGGTTATTCGGGAAGATCAACTATGCTTTAAATGACCTGACGGTTTACAAGCCCAATGCCATGTCGTTGCTGACGATCAAGACCTGGGTCAATGGCGCTTTTCTGAATGCGTATTGGGCCGATGGTCTTATTGTTGCGACACCGACCGGATCGACAGCCTATTCGCTGAGTTGTACCGGGCCCATCATCACTCCGGATGCAGAGAATATCCTGATCACTCCTATTGCCAGTCATAACCTGACTGTAAGGCCCATTGTGATCCGTGATGACAGTGAAATCAGGATTTGCATCGGAGGAAAAGCCTCGACTTTTCTTGTCAGTCTTGATTCACGGACCACTGAGGTGAACCGTGACATTGAACTTTATATTGCCAAAGCTTCATTCAAAATCAACCTGATCCGGCTGGAAAGGGGAAATTTTTTCAGTACCATCCGCGAAAAGTTGAATTGGGGGCTCGATAACCGGAACTATCAGGAAAATAATTGAATTTCATCCCGGTTATCCAATAAATCGGATTATTAAGCGTTAACAAGAATTGTTGAAAATAAGAATCAGTAAGGTAATTCTCAGGTGATGACAGTTCGTTTTAAAAGGTTATGGATGGCAGCATTTCTCTGTGTCCTGTTATCTTATTTCGGGCGGTCGCAGGATTTGGATGTCGGCCTTTCGGGCGGAGGATGTTATTACCTGGGGGATCTTAATCCGGGAATGCATTTCAAGAATACCGGGATATCGTTCGGGGCGCTGGTGCGATACAACATTGATACGCGGTGGGCCGTCAAGATTGCCGGAATGTATGGAAAGGTAAAAGGAGATGCGGCATCAGGTACCTTTTTACCCGAAAGGGGACTCGATTTTTCCAGTCCGGTGACCGATTTCAGCGCGGTGGCTGAATTCAATTTCATACCCTATTTTACCGGCAGCGCCAGGAGTACTATTTCGCCCTATATTTTTGCAGGTTTTTCGGTGTTCTTATTCGAACCGGTGTCGCAGGGCATAAAGTTAAGGAATTTTGGTACCGAGGGTCAAAACATAGGGTACGAGGGAAGGGAGCCTTATAAGGGATACAGTTTTTCAATTCCTTTCGGGCTGGGCGTCAAGTTCAGCCTGGCAAAAAATCTTGGATTACAGGTATATTGGGAGATGCATAAAACCTTCACCGACTATCTTGACGATGTAAGCACCACCTACTATCTGGTTCGGGAAGGAACTCCCGGGAATTACTCTTATTATTACTATGTGACCGATCCCGTCAACGAAAACCATCAGATCAAGGTACTCTTGAATGATCCGGATGCTGAAGTCCTGTATAACCTTTCCGATCCTTCGGCATTGGGCGATCCCGTGTCGGAACATCGTTCCGGAATGCAACGGGGGAATCCGAAGAATAACGACTGGTTTGGTTTTTTTGGCGTTTCACTGACCTATAAGTTCAGTTTGTTGTCATCAAAAAAATGCAGAGATCTGGATCACAAATGATAACCTTTCGGTGCCATGAGTTTTAAGACTGAGATAAACAAAAAGAAATTGCCGGTTCATGTAGCTGTGATCATGGATGGCAACGGTCGATGGGCTAAGAAGAAGGGTTTTGTGCGCACCCTGGGCCACGAGAAGGGGGTGGAAGCGGTGCGAAACACGGTTGAAGCAGCCGCTGAAACCGGAATCCGGTACCTTACACTGTATGCATTTTCTACCGAAAACTGGAACCGTCCCAAGTATGAAGTCGAAGCCCTGATGCGGATTCTCGTAAAATCGCTTCATGCTGAGATGAAGACTCTGATGGACAACAACATCAGGTTACAGGCTATCGGCGATTTAAAGAGCCTGCCGCCTAAAAGTTATCAGGAGTTGATGCGGTCGATCGAGATGACCTCCCATAATACCGGGTTATGCCTGATTCTGGCTCTAAGCTACAGTTCGCGATGGGAGTTGGTTGAAGCGGCCCGCTCTATTGCCCGAAAGGCAGCGTCGGGATCTCTGAACCCTGACGAGATCAATGTATCCACCCTGAGCGGATTCCTTTCGACGGCATCCATTCCTGATCCTGAGTTGCTGATCAGGACCAGCGGGGAGTACCGGATCAGTAATTTTTTATTATGGCAGGTTGCCTACACCGAATTTTATTTCACAGAGACCCTCTGGCCCGATTTCGGGAAGGAGGATTTTTACAGGGCCATTGTTGAATTTCAGCGCCGGGAGCGCAGGTTTGGACTGACCAGTGAACAAATTAATGAACTTGAAGGAAAAATTCGCAAATAGATACTGATGAGATTTCGAATACTGCCCCTGCTGATATTGTTGCTGGTACTGTCGGTTAACCTGCGGGCTCAGATCACCCTGGGAACGATGAATGTGACCGATTATAATGCTCCTAAAGACTTTTATTTAGGCGGAATGACCGTCAGCGGGGTGAAATATCTCGACGGAAACGTACTGTTGATGTTATCGGGGCTTACCGTTGGTGAGAAGATCAAGGTACCCGGCGATAAGATTTCACAGGCAATCAGGAAGCTATGGGAACAGGGATTGTTCGAAGATATCCGCGTTTCGGTAACAAAGGTGGTTGAAGATCAGATTTTTATTGACTTTTACCTGAAAGAACGGCCTCGGTTGTCGAAATTCCAGTTCAACGGGATTAAAAAATCGGATGCCGATGATATCCGCCAAAAGATCCGTTTGGTCAAGGGCGATTATGTTACCGATAACATGATTATGAAAACCCGGAACATCATTACCAAATTTTATAACGACAAAGGGTATTTGAATGCCGAGGTGGATATTGTGCTGAAACGCGACAGCATGACGGCCAATGAGGTGACACTCCTTATCAATATTGACCGGAATGAAAAAGTAAAAGTTTATACCATTGAAATTCACGGAAACAAGAATCTCAGCGCCGATATGATTAAAGCGGCCTTCAAAAAGACCAAGGAGAAGAGTGTTTTCAATCCAATGAACGATCTGGATCAGGTTGTGTATGAATCGGCGAAAGAGGCTGCGACTATTGATTTCCTTGAAATCGGAAACGTTCTGAGCGATCATGTTTCCGATAATATCCGCATCCGCATCTTCAAATCTTCCAAGTTCATTGATGAGGATTACCAGGAGGACAAGCAGCTGCTTATCAAGAAATACAATTCGCTTGGCTACCGCGATGCACGGATTTTAAGGGATTCGATATCGAAAAATAATGATAACACAATCAACATTGATCTGTGGGTGGAAGAGGGTCCAAAATATTTTATCCGCAAGATCGCGTGGGTTGGCAATACAAAGTATTCATCGGCTTTTCTCGACCGGGTATTAAAGATTGGCAAAGGGGATGTTTATGATCAGGACGCGCTGGAGCAGGCGTTGTCCTATAATCCAAACGGAACCGACATCAGGTCGTTGTACATGGATGATGGATATTTGTTTTTTGATGTGGTACCCGTAGAGACCCGGGTACAGGATGATTCGATCGATTTAGAGATCCGCATGCACGAAGGCAAACAGGCGACCGTCAACAAGGTGACCATAAAAGGAAACACGAAAACCAACGACCATGTAGCATTACGTGAGGTCCAGACGCGGCCGGGACAGCTTTTCAGCCGTGACCGGCTTATTCGTTCGCAGCGACAGCTTGCACAATTAAAATATTTCGACGCAGAGAAGCTTACCCCCAATGTCAATCCAAATCCCGAGGATGGAACGGTTGATATTGGTTATGATGTAACTGAGACTTCGGCTGATCAGGTCGAATTGTCGGGAGGTTGGGGCTATGGCAGGATCATCGGCACCATCGGACTCTCGTTCAATAATTTTTCACTTCGAAACATTACCAATCTCAAAGCCTGGAAGCCTATTCCCGCAGGCGACGGGCAGAAACTGAGTCTCAGATTTCAGACATACGGGAAAGGTTATTTCAGCTATAGTTTTTCGTTTACGGAACCCTGGGTTGGCGGACGAAGGCCGCTTGCGCTGAGTCTGAGTTACTATCATTCAAAATATACCAATGGCTATGCTGCAAACGATCCTTTGTTTGCATTCTTCAAAATTGACGGGGTATCGGTCGGTCTTGGTACGCAGCTCCGGTGGCCTGACGATTATTTTACGCTTTACCAGAGTGCAAATTACAACCGGTACCATACTTACAATTATACTTCGATTTTCTCATTTGGAGGGGGAAATGGGGTGTACAATGCTTTCAGTTACAGTATTGCCCTATCGCGTAACTCGATCGATGCTCCGATCTATGCGCGGAATGGTTCCGAGTTCACCCTTTCGCTTGAACTGACTCCTCCCTATTCTCTCTTCAGGGGGAACGTCAATTATGATTCGATGGATGTGACCGAACGGTATAAATGGGTCGAATATTATAAAATTAAATTCAAAGGAGCCTGGTACATTAACCTGGTTGAAAAGTTGGTACTTTCCCCCCGAATCCAGTTCGGATTCCTTGGAACCTATAACAAGGATCTGGGTGTGACCCCCTTTGAAAGATTCTATTTAGGGGGCGACGGTCTGACAGGCTATAACAACATGGATGGGCGTGAATTGATCGGGATGCGGGGATATGTTAACAACTCTCTTACACCGGGCTATCCAGCCTCAGTGGGTGGAACCGTTTATACCAAATATACCCTCGAGCTCCGGTATCCGATTTCGTTGAATCCGAATGCAACCATATACGGACTGGCTTTCGTTGAGGCCGGGAATGACTGGTTAAAATGGAACAATTTTAATCCGTTCAATGTTTACCGGTCGGTTGGGTTAGGTGTCAGGGTCTTTTTGCCAATGTTCGGTTTATTGGGGTTGGACTGGGGTTACGGGTTAGATGCTATACCCGGCGTATCGGGAGCAAATGGAGGCCAGTTCCATTTCAGCATCAATTCATCGATTGATTAGCAATTTGTAATGGATCCCAGGATATTAAACAGGACACAGAGATTTTGGTGGAGGGCAAACGCTTTCCGGACAAATGAATTTGGCGGTTCAATGATAAATCAAACAGCAGATAACCATTAATTGATAAATTTATGAAGAAGTCGGTTTTTTTTATGGTGGGAATGATGATTCTTTCCATCACCGTAGCGGCGCAAAAATTTGCCTATGTGGATACCCAGTATATTCTCGATAATATTCCTGAATTTACCGAAGCGCAGGCTCAGCTTGATGAACTATCGAATGTCTGGCAAAAAGAGATTGAAACCAAATTCGCCGAAGTTGACAAAATGTATAAAGATTACCAGACCCAATCTGTGCTGTTGCCCGATGACATGAAGAAAAAGAAAGAGCAGGAGATCGTTGAAAAGGAACGGGAGGCAAAAAACCTGCAGCGTCAGCGTTACGGGAAGGATGGCGATCTTTTCAAAAAGCGTCAGGAGCTGGTCAAGCCCATTCAGGAAAGGATTTATAATGCAATCCAGGAAATCGCGAACAATAATAACTATGCCGTTATATTCGACAAAGGGGGGAGTTTGACCATGATGTATGCCAATCCAAAGTATGATATCAGCGACGATGTATTAGATAATATGGGCGCCAGTCTGAGCGGTCGTAAGGGGAAAGATAAAGGCAGCACAGGGGCTCCGTCTGCTAATCCTTCGACCGGTCCAAAATAGGCAATGATGATTCAAGAGACCAGAAAAAATGAAAAAAAATACTAATTTTGCAACATAATTGTGAAGTATAAACCATTTAATTATTGAAAATGAAAAAATTAACAAAGTTTTTTGCCGTAGTCATCCTGATCCTTGGTTGCTCATTTGCCACAAAGGCCCAGAACCCTGTAAAAATAGGGTACATTGATTTTAATACCTTGCTGGCAGCCATGCCGGGCATTGACTCAGTGAAAATCAAAATTCAGGCTTATCAGAAGACTCTGACCGATCAGATGGATGCCATGAAAGCTGAGTTCGAGAATAAATATTTAGATTACCAGTCACAATCATCCAGCATGTCGGATTTAATAAAGCAGACTAAAGAAAAGGAACTGACCGATTTGCAAGGAAGGATTGATGCATTTCAGCAGAAAGCCAGCCAGGACCTCCAGACCAGGCAGCAGGAATTGGTTGCTCCTTTCATTGAACGGGCAAAAATGGCTATAAAAGAGGTCGCGAAGGAGCAGAAATTCACCTATATTCTTAATGCCATTGAGGATGTAGTCATTTACAAGGAGGAATCGGATGATGTAATGGGCCTTGTGAAGAAAAAACTTGGAATTCAGTAAACTCCCGGATAGAAATAATACGGCCGGCGCATTGTTTGACGCCGGCTTTTTTGTTTCCACCCGTCCTGGATGGATCAGGTTAATTGACCAAATTTTTACAAATGAAAAAACAGGTAAATCGGCGTGATTTCATAAAGACTCTTGCCATTGCAGGAGTCGGGTTGGCTGTTAGTGAGGATCTCCTTGCTGCCGCTGTACACGATCAAAAACACGCTCCCATAAGCCTGATCCCCACAGCCGGGCCCATGAGTCGTGTCAGGATCGGTTATGTTGGAGTCGGAGGGATGGGTACGGCACATCTTGAGAATCTCCTTAAAATTGAAGGCGCTGAAATTATTGCGGTTTGCGATATCGTCGAAAGCCGGGTCAGGCGGGCCCAGGATATGGTCGTTGCAGCCGGATTCAAAGCGCCTGAGGGATATTCGAAGAACGAGTTTGACTGGCAACGGTTATGCCGACGGGAGGATATCGATCTGGTTTATACGGCAACCCCCTGGCAGTGGCACGTCCCGATTTGTCTGGAAGCCATGAATAACGGGAAACATGTGGCTACCGAGGTTCCTGCGGCGCTGAATCTTGACGAATGCTGGGAGCTCGTCGAAACCGCTGAGAAGACCGGAAGGTACTGCATGATGATGGAGAACTGCAACTATGATAAAGTCGAGATGATGATCCTGAACATGGTCAAAAAGGGGTTATTCGGTGAGATGATACATGCCGAGTGTGGTTATCTCCATGACCTTAGGGCCGTGAAGCATGATATGGAAGGGGAGGGAGTCTGGCGCCGCGATTTTTCGATGAAGCGTAATGGTGATCTCTATCCGACGCACGGACTGGGGCCGGTAATGCAGTGCTTTGATATTAACCGGGGAAACTACTTCGATTACCTGGTTTCGTTCGGTACCAAATCACGCGGCCTGCATGAATATGCCGTCAGCCGGTTCGGAGCGGATAGTGTTCAGGCACGCGAACAGTACACCCTGGGCGATGTGGTTACTACCATTATCCGAACGATGTTGGGTGAAACTATCGTGATAACCCACGATACCAATCTGCCCCGTCCTTACAGCCGAAACATCATGATACAGGGCACGCGGGGTCTGGTAAGGAAATATCCTGAGCCAAGAATTTATATCGAAGGGATCAGTAAGAGCGACGACAGATGGGAGCCCATCAATGATTATCTGAAGCAGTACCAGCATCCTATATGGACTGAGTTGGAGAGCGCCAGCAAGGGCGCCGGGCATGGCGGGATGGATTTTATTGAGGACTTCCGGCTGATCAACGCACTCTTAAAAGGAATTGAACCTGATATGGACGTGTATGATGCCGTAGCGATGAGCGCCATCACGGCGTTGAGCGAACGATCGATTGCCAGGGAGGGAAAGCCTTTGACATTTCCCGATTTCACCCGTGGAATGTGGAAAAAATCGAGGGTGTTACCTGTGATGCAAACTCTGTAGTGTTAATATTTTAGCGGTTTTTTGATGACATTCAATACGATGGTTCCTGTTGACCGGGTAACAGAAGGAGATTCACGATATTTTTCATTCGGGGTTTCAATCGTCCTGCTCCTTGCGATGGTATTAACCGGTTTTCATGCTATGGCGCAACGTTCTGTTGCCATGCATGCCGATCAGTATCTTACTTCGGCGTATCTGAAAGAACAGGTAGAATTTCTCGCATCGGATTCTCTTGAGGGGCGTGCCACTCCGGGCAGGGGACTTGATACCGCTGCAGCGTACATTGCCCGTCAATTCCGGTTAATCGGACTTAAGCCAATAAACGGAAGCTATTTTCAGCCTTTGGATTACTGTTATGTTGATTTAGGAAAGAACCTCTTCATATCCTTATTAGCCCATCCGAAAACTCTGAATTTCAAGGTAAAAGAGGATTTTATTCCCTATGAAACCTCAGGAAACAAACCTGTTGAGGGAGAGGTGGTTTTTGCAGGGTACGGAATAACAGCACCCGAGTTTGGTTACGACGACTACCGTGATATTGATGTAAACGGGAAAATTGTTATTGTACTGAGACAGGAGCCCGGGCAAACGGATTCAGTATCCAAAGCCTTTGGGGGTTCTCAGGTATTGACCAGATATTCGGGGTTGCGGGAAAAACAAAGGAATGCACGCGACCACGGAGCCATCGGGATGATCGTGGTTTCGGGTCCGCTGACTTTTTCTTCCCTGAGTCCTTCGGGCTACAGGTGGCCTTCACTCCGTGGCGGGGATCCGGTTGAAGAGGGTCCGCTGGTCTATTGCAGCAACCAGGAGAACCGTATTCCGGTTGTTCATGCCGGTGAATCCCTGATACAGGCACTTCTGGAGTCAGCCGATTCGCTGAAAAGGATACAACTGCGCATTGAAGCCTCCATGAAACCCCATTCGTTCCTGCTAAAAGGTAAGATCCTTGCGATGAACGTCGATCTGGTTTTTACACCCCTGAAGGCTTGCAATGTTATCGGCATGCTTGAAGGATCGAATCCACAACACCGGGAGGAAACGGTGATCGTGGGAGCTCATTACGATCATGCGGGAATTGCGACCGATTCGGAACCGGTGGATTCCGATAGCATTTTCAATGGCGCTGATGACAACGCCTCCGGAACTGCCGGAATGCTTGCCATTGCACGAACCATGGCTTCGATGCCTGAAAAGCCGGGACGCAGTGTTTTGTTTATCGCCTTTGCCGGAGAAGAGCTTGGGTTGCTGGGTTCCAGGAGCTTTGTCAGAAATCCCCTGATTCCCCTTTCCAAGTGTAAAGCCATGATCAACCTCGACATGATCGGGCGCAACCATCCTGATTCCCTGAAGATCATCGGCGCCCGTCAGAATCCTGACCTGGCCAGAGTCATCAGAAAGGAGAACCGCTTCACCGACCTGTTGCTTTACGAAACGAAGGGCGAACGGATGCCCGGTGGCAGCGATCATTATCCGTTTTACCAGAACGGGATATCATCTGTATTTTTCTTTACGGGACTGCATGAGGATTATCACCGCGTTTCGGATCATGCCGAACGCATTGATTACGTTAAAGCCGCAAGGGTATCAAAGCTTGCCTTTCTGACTGTATGGAGAATTGCCAACTCAACCTCCGTACTCAAGGTGACAGGATCAGACCAACAATAAGATTTAAATAAAAAAATGTTTTCCTGGATAAAGTTTATTACACAGATTTTTACTCCGGGGAGAAGCCTAAGAAATGAAATTGCCACGGTTCGAGCGAAACGAATAATCCGTCACGGATCAAATCCTCTCCATTTCTGACAAATGACCGGTCGCTGAAGGTCTCTTTCAGCACCCAGTTCGTTCCCCAAAGGGAGTCATTCGAGAGTTGAACCTTTCCCTGGGAGGGTTGGTCAGCATAGTTTACCACCATCAGAAACAGATCAGACCCTGAGCTCCATTGCCAGGAGAGCAGGTCTTTGAACCGGTCGTTGTCGGGCCATCCGGTAATTTCATTCAGTTGCCAGAAGCCTTCGTGGAATATTGGAGCATGGATCACTTCCAATAGTTGGTTAAAAAAGCTGACCAGGCTCTGATCCACAGTTTCATAGGGTCGTCGGCGTAGAAACACGGGTATCTTTACCTTACGGCCTTCAAATTGGCCTTCATGGAACAACCTGGCCCCGGGCAATGTCGAAGCTATCACCGTGGCGGCGCGGCTTTTATCGGGATCAAAGAGCGATGCCTGACGGGGTTCATCATGATTCTCTAAAAACCGGATCAACCGGGACTGAAATGCGGTATCGGCCCGGAGGTGCATCAGAATCGTGGAGGCATCCTCATTTACAATCCGGTCGTACAACCGTTTGTCGTAACAATAATCGAATCCCGCTTGCTGGAGTTCCCATTCCGTGTTCCAGTAGGCTTCTGCAATAAAGATAAAATCAGGATTGACCCTTCGGATTGCGGGGATCATCTCCTCCCAGAATCCGGTTTCGGGTATCGGACCGGCACGGGTTCCCCAGGTTTCCGCAAAAATTCTGTTCATCACCAGCATGGCCATATCACACCTGAAACCGTCGCAATGTCGGGCCACCCGCATCAGGGTTTCGATGATTGCTTCACGGAAGCCGGGTTGGAAGATGTTGACCTGTAAAACATCCTGCCAGGCAGGATAGAAGGGATCTTTCCCGCAAGCGAAGATATTATTGCCGATCGTAACGAAATTGTCGGGATCGTGTTCCAGGTCATAGGCTGATCCCTGGATAAAGTACTCCGGAAATTCGCTGATCCAGGGATGATCGTGGGCCAGGTGGTTGGGAACATAATCGAGGAGCAGTTTTATTCCCCTCCGGGCCAATTGCGATCTTGCCACTGACAGACCGCTCCAACCGCCAAATCGTTGATCTACTTCGTATGATCTTACACAATAAGGAGAACCTACATTGTCATCCATGTTGAAATCGGGTAGCGCCCGGTGAAAATCAGCAAGATTTCCTGTATTCCGGTTTGAGATGTCGATTCCTGCCTGACTGCGTTCCCAGATTCCCATAAACCAAACCGCATCGATGTGCAATCGTTGTAAGCGATCCCAGCAATCGTCGGGAACATGGTCAAGGGTTACCGGATACCCCTCTTCAAGGCTCAGTTCCTCAAGCCAGACCCGGGTGTTGATCTCATAAATGACAGGATTTTTTTTCCAGGGTTCCATCATGCTTATGTTGAGGTTGCTTGCAATCGCAGGTCAACCCGGTGTTATATTTTAATTGCGGAGATGAACCGAAAGGCCCCGATAGGGCGAGATTACTAAATATCTCTTCCGGTCCATGATTTTAAATGGTTGCCAATGAAGTCCACCAGTTCCTGATGTTCTGTTCTTCCGGAACCACTAACCCTTACCGGCGCTCCGAAGGCCAGGTGAACCGTGTTCTGCCGATAGATCGGTCCGATATAACTGTTTGTTTTACCATGTCCCCAGAAGTCGGTTTTGAGGGCAATCGGGATAACCGAAACACCGCTACGTGCTGCCAGTTTGGTACCCAGCGAATTAAAGTCAGCCGGGTCGAAAACGGCTCTGCGCGTGCTTTGAGGGAACATCACAATGGATATTCCTCCAGCAAGTCTTGCGGCTCCTTCCTGGAGAACAATCTGCAAATCGTTGCGGGGATTGACCCGGTCGAGAACGATCGGATTACGTGATCGCATAACATCGCCAAAAGCCCAATGCGTCACCAAATCCTTTTTAACAACGAAAGCGATATCTTTCAGTGGTTGAATGATTCCCGGGAGGATCATGGTTTCAAGGGTACTCATGTGATTACTGACAAACACGACCGGCTCGTTGCAGAACCGGATGTGATCCAACCCTGTGATGTGAATTCTTCCACCGCACCGTTCAACGAAGGTAAATACCCTGTGGGAGGTTTCGACCCACATGTGGGTATCATAAATTCCATTTCTTGCAGCCGATCTGGAGGTAAAAACAAGATGAAGGAATTTCGATAGAAATACCCAACGTGAGTTGAACAGGATCCGGTCGAGTTTGTACCTGCTTACATTATCCGGTGTAACGTACGAATCATTGGCAGTGATCTCGGGACGCTCGGTCATGATTCAATAGATTTTTCCCAATTAGTTCTGTCGAAGTTTTTTACAACACCTTGGTATGATCGTCGTACCAACTGGCGTATTTATTGTAGTTGCGCGAAATCCGGTTGACCTGCCCTTCCAGGAGCTCGGGATCCAGGTCTTTGATCTTTTTAGCCGGGACCCCGGCCCACACGGTTCCCGATTCAACCACGGTCCCTTCGGTCACAAGCGCTCCGGCGCCGACAATGGAATTGCTGTTGACGACGGTCCCATCCATGACGATAGCCCCCATCCCGATAAGGACGTTATCGTGAATGGTACACCCGTGAATGATCGCGTTGTGGGCAATAGAAACATTGTTGCCGATGTTCACCGGGGCAGTCTGATAGGTGCAGTGAATGATCGCGCCATCCTGGATGTTGACGTTATTTCCGATCCTGATGGAATGTACATCGCCACGAACTACGGCGTTAAACCACACGCTGCAATCATCGCCCAGGATAACATCACCCGTAAGGGTCGCATTGTCGGCTAAAAAGCAGTTTTTTCCGAAAGTGGGACGGATTCCGTTAACTGATTTTATCAGGGCCATGGGTTTAGGTTTTGATGTGTATTTATTCGGTTGGTCGTTTCTCAGACCGCATCAACGGATGGTGGTGGGAACGACTCTTGGAAAATCAAGTGAGTAATGCAGACCTCGGCTTTCGTGCCGTTTCTGTGCTGCCCGGATGATGAGGTATCCGATATTGATGAGGTTTCTGAGTTCACATAGCCGGGGTGTGAGGATCGATTTGTTATACAGATCTTCCGTTTCGTGGTACAGCAAATCCAGCCGGTCAAAGGCGCGTTGGAGCCTAAGGTTTGATCGTACAATTCCCACGTAGCTGCTCATCAGCGATTGGAGTTCCCGCAGCGACTGGGTTATCAGGATCATCTCCTCATTAAGTACCATTCCCTCTGCATTCCAATCGGGAATATCGTCGCAGAAATTGATATCCTTTATTTTAGCAACAGCGTCGGTACTGGCACGGTGTGAAAACACCACCGATTCGAGCAGTGAATTGGATGCCAGCCGGTTAGCTCCGTGAAGGCCGGTCGAACTGCATTCACCTGATGCATAAAGGTTTCTGATGGAACTGCTTCCGAAAACATCCACTTTTATACCTCCGCAGGTGTAATGTGCGGCAGGAACTACCGGGATCATATCTTTACTTATGTCGATCCCGATGCTCAGGCATTTGGCGTAGATGGTAGGGAAGTGGTTGATCAGTTCGTTTTTATTCAGGTGACGGCAATCGAGAAAGAGGTAATCTTCGCCGCTCAGTTTAAGTTCGTTGTCGATAGCCCGGGTGACGATATCGCGTGGGGCCAGTGAAAGACGGGCGTCGTATTTATGCATAAACTCTTTCCCGTCGCGGGTTTTCAGCACGGCGCCAAATCCCCTGAGGGCCTCGGTGATCAGGAAGGCTGGTTTTTCCTCGGGATGGTAGAGAGAGGTGGGATGAAACTGGATGAACTCCATATTTTCCACGACCCCTTTGGCGCGATAAACCATGGCGATGCCATCGCCCGTCGAGATCAGCGGATTAGTGGTATTGTTATAAACATTTCCGGCGCCACCGGTGGCAATCAGGGTGATTTTTGAAAGGATGGTATCGACGAGGCGTGTTCGCGGATTAAGGACATAGGCTCCGTAACAGGTTATATTTTCGGTACGCCGGTTGACTTCCAGTCCTAAATGATGCTGGGTAATAATATCGATGGTGAACGTGTTCTCAAGGATTTCAATATTGGGATGCTTTTTGGCCTGTTCCAGCAGCGTGTTTTCAATTTCGCGTCCGGTACTGTCTTTATGATGAAGCACCCGGTATTCAGAGTGCCCGCCCTCCTTGGCCAGGTCGAACCGTCCCGATTTTGTCCGGTCGAATTTGGTACCCCACTTGACCAGTTCCCTGATGCGTTCGGTCGATTCGGTTATGGTAAACCGTACCACATCTTCATTACACAGTCCGTCGCCTGCGATGATGGTATCGTTAATATGTTTTTCGTAGGAGTCGGGTGTATACAGAACGGCTGCAATTCCACCCTGGGCCCAGCTTGTGGCCGTATCATCGACTGATGATTTGGTAATGATGCACACTTTGCCATACCTGGCAACTTTGATCGCGAAGGTTAACCCGGCGATTCCGGATCCGATCACCAGAAAATCAACATGTTTTCTCATAGAATGTTCATAAATCAAGTAACAACCTGACAGGATCGACTCCGCCGGTCAGGAGTAATTCAGGAGTTTCGAGGAGTTCTTTTATCTTTACGAGAAACCCGACCGATTCGCGACCGTCGATCACCCGGTGGTCGTACGAAAGAGCAATATACATCATGGGCGCTATGATCACCTGTTTATCTCTGGCGATTGGCCGCTCCACGATTTTATGCATGCCGAGGATGGCGCTCTGAGGCGGATTAATGATCGGAGTTGACATCAGGGACCCGAACACGCCGCCGTTGGTGATGGTAAAGGTTCCCCCTTTCATGTCATCAAGCGTGATTTTATTATCGCGGGCTTTTCCAGCTAACTCTTTGATCTTTATTTCGATTTCGGGAAGGGTCATCGATTCAGCATTCCGGAGAACCGGAACCACCAGGCCTTTTTGCGCGCTGACAGCGATTCCGATATCCATAAACCGGGGCGTCACCAGTTCATCTCCGTCGATCCATGAGTTGACCTGCGGAAATTCGGCAAGAGCTGTTGTGACGGCTTTAGTAAAGAACGACATAAGTCCGATTCCTACTCCGTAACGATCCTTGAACTCACCCGTGAATTTTTCCTTTATTTTCAGCAGTTGTTCCATGTTTACCTCGTTGAAGGTTGTAAGCATGGCAGTCTGGTTTTTCACTGAGACGAGCCGTTCGGCTAATTTGATACGGAGGGCGGATAGTTTTTTACGTTCCGATTCCCTTGACTTTTCCGAAGCGGGAGATCCGGAGGCGGAACTGCGTTTTCGTAAAAAGGATTCGATATCCCTGCGGGTGATCTTTTTTCCGGGATATACTGTCTGAAGGTCGGGAAGCGGAATTCCATGTTCCGAGATGATATTTTTGGCCAGAGGAGAAGCGTGAATGACAACAGGTTCAACCGTGCGTAAAATTTCATATTTATCAGGCTGAGTGGGTATTTCCCCGGTAATGGGTATCTCTATCTCCGGTGCCGGTGCAGGGAATGTCTGTTCCTTTTGGGCTTTCTTTTGTTCGGCGGGCAATGGTTCAATCGTGGCAATCACCGATCCAACATCGACCGCCGCTCCTTCCTGAATCAGGATTTTCAGGTTGCCGTCTTCGGGTGAGGCAATGGGGAATGAGGCTTTATCGGAGTCAATCTCTACAATTTCCTGGTCTTTTTCGACGGTTGCTCCATCACCAACCAACCATTTCGCGATCTGGACCCGGGTGATCGACTCACCGGGACTTGGAACCATTATTTCAATTTGCATCCGCGATTCTTTTGTCAAATTTTAGAATATTAACATCAAATCAACCATCAAAGTTATTATTCATCAATCAACCAGGAATAAAGTGACCTTTACTTTTTATCCTTTCCCCTGATCTCTTTCAGTGAATCAATTTTGGCCTGATCGGGAGCGGGGTGATCGATTCCTGTTGCCTTGGGCTTGGGAGGCGGATTTTTAGGTGAACAACCGAGCAGGAACAGGCAAAGGCAAAGGCTAACCGATAACAAATTTCTCATTTTTGATCATTTTGGCGTTTGTTTTCAACATCAGAAAGTAGGTACCGGGAGCCAGGTTTGATTTGTCGAAGGAGAAGCGGTTCTTTCCCTGGTGTCCCTTCCCGTGGTACAGCTCTTTTACCGCTCTGCCTGTGGCGTCGATGATGGTTACCGACAAATCGACCGATTCCTGTAATTCGAACTCTACGGCAAAAATATCGATAACCGGGTTGGGCATCAGTTTCAAGTGGACTGATTGTGCCGGATCAGGGGGAATGCCACTGGCTGTACCGTACACTTCGGCAATCCAGGTGTCCCAATAATTTGATGCATTACCATACATGCCACTCACCCATACGGTCGGCCGGTTTGCATTGTTTTTTCTCCATGTCCCGCTATAGTCGCCCCAGCGTTCCGGATCGCCGGTATAATAAACATAGGATGAGCCTGCCATTATCTGAATCGAAGGCGACCAGTTCATGTCATGATCGCAGTTTACGACGCGCATGGAGGGATATTCCGAAGAGTTCGATTTTAAGAAGCCGATCATGACCGATTGATCGGTTTTGTCGGTACCAAAGGAGGAGACGGAAGGATAACAGTAATCGGAGCCGTTCAGTCCGAACAGATCGGAGCGGTTGGTGAGCGAGGATACGGTAAGCCGGTTATAATTTATTCCGGCATACCCACCATTGCGCATTGAATGGAATACGAAATGAGCGATTCCATTGAGATAGAAGCCGCTCAGCATCCTGCAGTCGTTGGTATTCAGTTTAACACCGGTACCCGCCTGAAGTGCATTGGGGGCCACCTGATAGGGGGTTACATTAACCTGGTAATATTCCAACTGTTCGGAACCGGACGACATATCATCGGTCAGGTTATAGAATTTGATTACCGAGTCGTCGCCCGATTCACTTGCCACGAAGTAACATCCCGGGCCGTAATTGCCCTGTTGTCCCCATGACAATGGAGTTATGGTAAACGGATTTCCTGAAATATTCTTCCAGTATTGCCAGTTGATGGTTTGTCCGTTGTAGCCCGGTGCTTTTGGGATTTGGTAGATCACCGACTGATTATACGGTCCGCTGTCGTGATACAGGTTCCCGCAAATATAAAGCTCATTGGTTGAGAGCCCAAGCTTGGGATAATCGAAAGCGCTGTAATCGTTCAACGGATTTCCGGTGAGCTTGTAATACCACCATCCTTCGAGTGGGTTATTCGATTTAGAAAAAAAGATCAGCAATTTTGATTTCATGGAGTTTAATGGAGAGACCTGGCAGAAGAAGATAAACCGGTCGGATCCGGAGTCGTAAATTACGACGGGATCGCATACCCCTTCGATTTCCGGATCACCGATAAATGAAATGAGGTCTTTAAAATACAAATTCTGACCCTGGGTATTATCGACCTCGAGGGTAGTATTGGCGACGGAAACAATAATACCGCCATTGGAGATGGCAAGGGAATTATCAAGCGGAGAAAAGCCGGAGTTACCATTGCCTGCGAAATTGGATCCGATAGTGGGAACAACCGATTGGGTAGCATTTTCATGATCATTCCCTTTGTTTTTTTCAGATTCCATTTTGATCTCCATTCTTTGTTCTTTCAGTTGGCGGATCTTTTCATCCTGAGTTGACCGGTGAATGACGCGCACCGGTGACAAGAGCGGACGCCATTTCAGGTCGTTGGAGGGTGTGTTGTTCAGTCCCGAACACGGGGTTTCAAACACGGTTGATTTGACCCCGTATCCATCGGGCGGCTGATCGCGTTGAATAATTGCCTTTTCATGCTGTCCCAATGCAATTAACGCGGAAAAGCATATCAAAAACAGGGTTAAGTTTAATGTTTTCATGATGACCTCCGGTTTATACTATAACAAATGTACAAAATTTTTGGATCAGATCAGCCGGTCTTCATGGTCAGCGCAAAGGAGTAAGCAGGATTGGTTTGTATGTTCACAGGTACATTTTCCAAGCGCTTTATCGACGATCAGCTTTTGCTGGATTTTATGCAATTTTGAAGAGCCGGTTGCAGGGCTGCCGGTGGCAGGGCGGGCCACATGGTGCAGTTTAACCTCTTTAAAATTCAGAAGGATGTGTTTCCATGCTCCCATATTCACCGGTTCTTCTTGTGCCCATTCCCAATAGACGGCATGCTGGTATTTACCGATGACCCGACCCAATTCCACTTCCGGCAGGGGGTATAGCTGTTCGATACGGATGAGGGCAGTTTCAATGGTTTCCATTTTTTCTCTTTCCACCAGGATATCGTAATATAACTTTCCGGAGCAGAGAACGACCCTTTTTACCTGGGATGGATCGGGATTGCCCTCGTCGATAACTGCTTTGAAGCTTCCGTTGGAAAATTCAGAAAGGGCAGAAACACAAAGGGGATTCCGCAGCAGGCTCTTGGGTGTAAATATGATAAGGGGCTTACGGAAAGGCCATTTAAGTTGTCGTCGCAGGAGGTGGAAAAAATTTGCGGGAGTGGTACAGTTGGCGATCTGCATGTTGTTATGACCACACAGGGAGAGAAAGCGTTCGAGGCGGGCTGAAGAGTGCTCCGGGCCCTGTCCTTCATATCCGTGAGGAAGCAGCAGCACCAGTCCATTCATCACTTTCCATTTATCTTCGGCGCTGCTGATATACTGATCGATGACGATCTGGGCCCCATTGCTGAAATCACCGAACTGAGCCTCCCACAGGGTTAGAGACCAGGGGGCGGCAAGGGCATAACCATACTCAAAACCCAATACACCGTATTCGGAGAGGAGCGAGTTGATGATGTTGATCGGCGCCTGGTGCTCAGAAATATTCCGGAGGGGAATATATTTCTCTTCCGAATCCTCTACCGTGAGCACAGCATGCCGGTGGCTGAAGGTTCCCCGCTGGCTGTCCTGACCGCTTAACCTTACCGGATGCCCCTCTTCGGTCAGAGAACCATAGGCTAACAATTCACCCATCGCCCAGTCGAGCGTTCCTTCTTCCATCATTCGTTTACGCTCTTCCTGCATTTTGATAATCTTTCTGAAAAAGGTTTTTCCGGAAGGCAAATCCGTAAGTTTTAAGCCGATTTCGCGCAACTTACCGGCCGGAACAGAGGTAACAGGCGACTGATTAAAATCATCCGGTACCGCCCTCCGGAAGGATGCCCACTCCTTTTCAAGGAATGGGGCAATGTCGCCCTTTTCAATGGTCTTCGCCTCTTCAAAACCCTGTATGAACGATGATTCGACAGCATCCCTGATTTCCTCGAAATTCAAGGGTGATAAGGCGTGTTCCCGACTCAGCTTTTCCAGATATATCTCAAGGGGATCCGGATGCTTTTCGATGATTTTATACAGGAGGGGCTGAGTGAATCGGGGTTCATCGCTTTCATTATGGCCATATTTCCGGTAACCTAACAGATCGATGAAAATATCCTTTTTAAAGGTTGCCCTGAATTCCATGGCAAGGCGAACGGTATATACGACGGCTTCCACATCATCGGCATTCACATGGAAGATAGGCGCCTGAATGGTTTTTGCCACGTCGGTACAATAAACGCTGGATCTGCCATCGAGATAATTGGTGGTAAAGCCGATCTGGTTGTTAACGACGATGTGAATGGTGCCCCCTGTTTTATAGCCCTCCAGGTCGGTCATCTGGACCAGTTCGTAAACGATTCCCTGGCCGGCGATGGACGCATCGCCGTGAATCAGGATGGGTGCAACCCGGCTATTGTCGCCATTCCATGAAAGGTCAATCCGGGCACGGGCAATACCTTCAACAATGGTATCGACGGTTTCGAGATGGGAGGGATTGGGCGCCAGGGTCAATCTGACGGAGTTACCCTTTCCGGTCTCAATTTCGCTCGAATATCCCAGATGGTATTTTACATCGCCCAACAGATCCTCATCAGAGTATTCTTTGCCTTCAAATTCCGAAAAGATATTTTTGTATGGTTTATTCAGGATGTTGCCCAGCACGTTGAGCCTGCCCCGATGCGACATTCCCAGGATGAAATCGGCAATTCCCAGTTCTGATCCTTTCCGGATGACGGCATCAAGGGCCGGTATCAGCGATTCGGCCCCCTCAAGGGAAAAACTCTTCTGCCCGGGAAATTTTTTATGGATGAACTTTTCGAACAGCACTCCTTCCGTTAATTTCCGGAGGATGGTGCGTCGCTCTTCAGGCGAAAAACGTGGCTGGTTTCTGACCGATTCCATTTTCGATTTCAGCCATTCCACGATTTCGGGTCTGCGGATATAAAAGTACTCGATTCCGATCGATTGACAGTACGTTTGTTGCAGGGCTTCGAGGATCGCAGATAATTTGGCGTTTCCCAACCCGATCTCCTTTCCTGCCTGAAAGGTTTTATTCAGGTCATCAGCACTCAGTCCGAAATTACCGATATCCAGCGTCGGGGTGTACTTCCGCCTTGTCCTTACCGGATTGGTCAGGGTAAACAGGTGCCCCCGCTGCCGGTACGCAGTGATCAGATTCATCACCTTGAATTCATTGGGGTAGATGTAGGCTTCCCCCCGTTCGGCTTTGTAATTGACCTGGCAGAATTCAAACCCTTCAAAAAACTTACGCCAGCTCTCATCCACCAGCGAAGGATCTTTCCGGAATTGTTCGTAGAGGCTGTCAATGACCGATGGATCCGGCTGATTCAGGTAGTTAAATTTATCCATGTATAAAAAGTCGATTCTCGCATCAAATATAGATAATATGATGCTTCCATGCGAATGCCACATCTATTTTTCGGTGATGCCATACGTCAGCTTTGTTATCAGGTGAATTCTTCCTACCTTTGCAGACCAAAAACAGTCAGAATATTTAGAACACATGGAGCAGATCAGAGAGTATATTGCAGAGCATAAAGACCGGTTTTTGCAGGAGTTGTTCGGACTGATTCGGATCCCGTCGGTAAGTTCGGTTACCGATCACAAGGAGGATATGGTCAGGGCGGCAGAATATTGGAGAAAGACCCTCCGCGAGGCCGGTTGTGCACGAAGTGAAATATTTCCCACCGACGGGAATCCAATAGTTTATGGTGAGAAGATCATCGATCCCTCCCTGCCAACCGTATTGGTTTACGCCCATTACGATGTGATGCCGGTCGATCCGATTGATCTCTGGGAATCAGCGCCTTTCAAACCCGAGGTCAGAGACGGAAAGATTTATGCACGGGGCGCCGATGACGACAAGGGTCAATCATTTATGCATGCGAAAGCATTTGAGGCCATGGTTCGTACCCAAACGCTGCCCTGCAATGTAAAGTTTATGATCGAAGGCGAAGAGGAGGTGGGATCAGAAAGCATCGATCCGTTTTGCAGGGAATACAAGGATATGCTGAAATCGGATATCATTCTTGTTTCCGACACCTCCATGATCGGACTGAAGACACCCTCGGTCACAGTCGGACTCCGTGGACTGGCATACATGCAGGTAGCGGTGACAGGTCCTGAAATCGATCTCCATTCAGGATTATTCGGAGGCGCAGTCGCCAACCCGATCAATGTGCTGTCGCGTCTGATTGCTGCTATGACGGATGATTCGGGCAGGATCGCTATTCCCGGTTTTTATGATGAGGTGCTTGCCATCAGTGACGAAGAGCGTACAGAGATGGCGAAAGCCCCGTTCGATGAGGATTCGTACAAACGAAATATCGGGGTGAAAGCCTTGTACGGAGAAAGCGGATATACAACAAAAGAGCGAACCGGGATCCGTCCCTCGCTTGACGTAAACGGCATCTGGGGAGGTTACACCGCTGAAGGCACCAAGACCGTCCTTCCTTCGAAGGCTTTTGCAAAGATCTCGATGCGGTTGGTTCCCAACCAGAATCATAAAAAAATTGCAGAGCTGTTCGAGAAATACTTCATTTCGATTGCACCTGAATACGTGAAGGTAAAGGTAGAGGCGCTGCACGGCGGAGAAGCGTATGTTTCGCCCATGGATACGATAGGATACCGGGCCGCAAGCATGGCGATGGAGAATGTTTTGGGAGTTAAACCGATTCCGGTTCGCAGCGGAGGCAGTATCCCGATTATCCCCCAGTTTGAAGAAATTCTGGGAGTCAAATCGATCCTGATTGGATTTGGGCTGGAATCGGATGCAATCCACTCCGCCAATGAAAATTATCCACTCGAAAACTTCTACAAGGGGATTGAGACCATTCCTTACTTCTACAAGTATTTTACCGAGTTATACCGCGCCGGTTAGTCTTTGACAAATTTCAGGGTCGCTGAAACTCCTCCGGTAACGACCTGCAACAGGTAGATTCCCGAGGGCCACTGAGAAACCTCAAGGGTTTCGGTGAATGTACCGGAATACATTATATTTCCTGACGAATTGAAAACCTCCATTCTGGATTCCTGCCCGGGACCGGGGTTGGAAGCATTCCGGATCCTGGGAATTCTGATGTTCAAATGTTCGCTGCATGGAACTGGTGTAACCATCACACTGGCCTCATTTAGTTTTTCAGTTCCGAGCGGGATATACATGAAACCGGCTTCCTCCGAAAATGGTCCAGGCAAATATCCGTTATCGATAGCCTGAACGCTGAAATAGTAATAACCTTCGGGAATTCCGGTGATTTTCCAGATTGTATCGGCAGTAGTATTTCCGCGGGCGACTATTCGTCTGAATCCGGTTGCCGGATCGGCCATGGGCGACATGGTATTAAATGATCCGGCAGTTGTGCCGATCATCAGATTATAGGATAGCGCAGGAGCGGGAGTTTCGGCATCTTCGGCCGGAGTCCATGACACCATCAGATCGTTTGAGGATTGGGTGATCGTTATATCCTGCGGGGAGGAGGGTGGCGTATTTACGGTAAAAGTGGTGTCGCCCAGGTTGTTCAGATACAATAATGTTTTCGAAACATCAAAACCGTCGATGCCGGTAAACAGGAGATCTGTATATCCATCGTTATTCACATCACCCCAGGTAACGCCTCCGTTACGGATTCCGGGCAGCAGACTGCTTTCGGTAAAGAAATTCATATAACCAAGATTCCGGTAAAGCAGGGTGACTGCGGTTCCGCCGCAAGCCGGCATCCTGCCGATAAGGATCAAATCCTGAAGTCCGTCACCATCAAAATCACCGATATCAAAGTAGGAGTGAAGGATGTTTGAATTCTGAATCTCAAAGCGGGTAAAAGTGTCATTTCCATCATTCCGGTAAACGAAAAAATAACCATCGACATACAGATCCATCCCCGACAATCCTAAATCCAGGTCGCCATCATTATCAAGATCGGCAAACTCAGCATGGCCGCCGTATAATCCTGTGAAGGGCTCGGGTGAAATAGTCACTTGGGAAAAGGTTCCGTGATCATTGCGAAACAGCATGGTATGGATTCCGCCTCCCGTATCACCGCAGATAAGTGCGTCCAATTGGCCGTCGTTGTTGTAGTCGCCCCAGCAGCAACGCCCGCTTTGTACCGGCGGGAACGGTGCGTTGATATCGGTAAACAGATGATTTCCGTCATTCCTGAAGATCTTGGAGATACTGTTTCCGGCCATTAAAATATCGAGATCGCCGTCGTTGTCGTAATCGCCCCAGGTAACCCATCCATCCTGTATTCCGGGAAGTATGATACCTGATTCGGTGAACACGCCGGAGGTGTTGTCAAATACCTGGGTATAGGAGTTCCCCGAGGCATCCATTCCTGCCAGGATCAGGTCAAGATCGCCGTCGGCGTCGTAATCGCCCCATTCAACAGATCCATAATGCAAGGCGGGCAAAGGCGCCCCGATATCAGAAAAAACGCCCTGGTTGTTCTGCAGGATCTTCGACTGGGGATAGATCCCTTCGGCACCGCTGATTGCGAGGTCGAGATCGCCGTCGTTGTCAAAGTCGCCCCAGGCACAACAGCTGTATCCCAGTTGCGGCAAGGTTACATTGGCTAATGAAAAGGGAGGTTGCTGTCCCGGCGAGGTGAAGGAGATCAACAGCAAAACAAATAGCCCCAGAATATGAAGTCTCATAATGAGTGATTGACTGATTGAGTGAATGAGTGAATGAGTGATTGAGTGATTGAGTGAATGAGTGAATGAGTGAATGAGTGATTAAGTGATAAAATTATTGACTGGATTTTTCGTTTTCAATTTTCAATTTTCAATTTTCAATTTTCAATTTTCAATTTTCCATTGTCCATTGTCCATTGTCCATTGTCAATTCTTCCCTTCCCCCTTATTAAAATTCTCAAGTCCGGTATTAAGAAATTTCACAAAGGCATCCACATTCAGGTCATAGGCCCGCGGCTGGGTCAGCAGGTGGCCGGAGGTATCGAGCAACACGTAATAGGGCTGTGAATTCACGTTGAACCTTGTGATCTGAAGGTCGGCAAATATTTTTCCGATGGTCTTCTTCAATTTTTTATCATAGGTTGAGGTGATCCATTCCGGTTGCGGGAGTTCGGTCTTGTCATCAACGTACAATGCCGTTACGATATAGTTTTCGCGCATAATTTTCAGGACTTTGGGATCGGACCACACGTTGGCTTCCATCTCACGACAATTGACGCAGCCATGACCGGTAAAATCGATAAAGAGTGGTTTGTTCAATTTTTTGGAGCAGGCGAGCGCCTGTTTGTAATCGAAATAGCCTTGGAGTCCGTGCGGAAGCTTAAGAAAATCGGCATATTTGGGTTTATCGCAAAGGGTTGAAGGAGTTTGTCCCGCAGTCCCGCTGCCGGTACTGATCGAAGCCACTTCAGTTTTTACAATGGCATTGATATCGAAATCCTGATAGGTGGTTGGCGGAAGGTAGCCCGATAATGCTTTAAGCGGCGCTCCCCACATTCCGGGGATCATATAGACTACGAAGGAAAATACGATGATTGCGAGGATAATCCTGGGAACGCTGATGTAAGGCAGTTCTGAATCGTGGTTGAATTTAATTTTGCCGATCAGGTACATTCCCATCAGGAAGAAGATCACAATCCAAAAAGCTAAATAAACTTCCCGGTCGAGGATATGCCAGTGGTAGGTCTGGTCGGCGATACTCAGGAACTTCAATCCCAGCGCTAATTCAAGGAAACCCAACACGACCTTGACGGAGTTAAGCCATCCGCCTGATTTGGGGAGTTGCGCAAGCCAGGAGGGAAAAAATGCAAAGAGTCCGAAGGGCAGGGCAAATGCGAGTGAAAATCCGAACATACCGATGATGGGCATCAGAATATCGCCGCTTGCCGATTTTACAAGCAAGGCGCCCACGATGGGTCCGGTACAGGAGAATGAAACCAGTACCAGCGTAAAAGCCATGAAGAAAGCGCCTCCATAACCGCCTTTGTCTGCCTGGCGGTCGGCTTTGTTGACGAGCCAGCTTGGAAGGGTGATCTCGAACATACCGAGGAAGGATGCTGCGAAGACCATGAAAATGACGAAAAAGAAGATGTTCGGCACCCAGTGGGTACTGATGAAGTTGTTGAAGTTGGCGCCCAGGGTAACGGCCACCAGCACACCAAGAACCATATAGATCACAATGATCGACAATCCGTAAACGATGGCCTCCATTCTTGCTTTTCGCTTGTTGGTCGTATCGTGCATGAAGAAGGTCACCGTCATCGGGATCATGGGAAACACGCAAGGGGTCACGATTGCCAGCAAACCAGCTACGAACGAAATGATGAAGAACCAGAGCAATGACTGATCGGCTGCCTTGTCGGCAGCTGTTTCGCCTAATTGTGTCTGGGATGCAACCGGGGTTGCCAGGTTGATCGTGACCGGGGTGGAGGTTTTTTTGGAAGTATCGGTCGTTGCCGGTCCTGCAGTAGTTCCTCCGGTGGTTGCGGGAGTGGATGAAAGTTCTGCCGCGGCGGGATTGCCTTTCAGTTTGAATTCAAATTCAACATCATTCGGCGGAAGACATTGCTTATCGTCGCAGCACATGAAATTGACCACTCCATTCACGATGAAATCTTTCGGACTCAGGACTTTGATTTTTTGCTTGAAGACTGCCTTATCGGCGAAGAATTTAAGCACTATGCCGAAGTTCGGGTCGTTTTCTTCAATGTGCTTAGATTCCCTGACCTTTCCGATCAACTGAAAATCCTTGGTTTTGGTAAACGAAAAGGTGGTCGGGATCGGTCCTTCCTTGTCGGTGGGGATATCCTGGGAGTAGAGGTGCCAGGTTTTATCGATCTGAGCGGTCATCACAAGGGTAGCCTCTTCGGGATTCGGTTGTTCCACTTTAAAACTCCATTTGACCGGTTCGAGGATCTGTGAATGGACGCAAAAGGGAAGCAGAAGCAGGGCCAGCAGGCCGATCCTTAGACTTTTCATACGAGGTGTATTGGTGGCTTCAAGTATAATATGGCTGACAGAAAACTTTAAAAACCGGGAGTTTTCGGCATTGGGTTGATGACAAAGCCGGAAGCCCGGAAAACGATTGATTTGATCACTACTGCAAAGATATAGAAATTTACTTATGTAATCCCGCCAGTAAATTATAGCATGCGTTGCATGGTCAATCTTTCAGAATCCTGACCTCGGTCCGCCGGTTTTTCTGTTTGCCTTCATCGGTATCATTGTCGGCCACCGGCTGGGTTTCGCCATATCCCCTGGCGATGATCCGGTTTTCGGCGACACCCTTTCGTATCAGGTACGATCGCACGGAATTGGCGCGGTCGGCGGAGAGTTTCATGTTGGCATCGGACGATCCCACATTGTCGGTATGTCCCGCAATCTCGATCTCCATTTTTGGTTTTATCTTCAACACCGTCACCAGTTCATCGAGCGCGGTATTGGACTCTTTACGGATGGTGGATTTTCCGGTATCAAAGAATACGTTCTTCAGGGTAAAGATCCTGGGCGGGTCATATTTCATGGTAAAAGTATAGGTCATGCGGTGGTCGCCGCCGGGCACGTCGATCTCCTTGTATTTAACCTGGTCGCTAAAATACTTGTAATACACGGTATATTTGTCGCCCGAAGGAATCCGGATCGTACATTTTCCGTCGGCGCCAGTGGTTCCGGCAAACTTCTGTTCCCTTGTCTTTTTTACCAGGATGATCGTTTCACCCTGGCGTGGTGTGCCGCTTTTACTGGTGACGATCACATTGAACACCGCTTCGGTTTCGGAGGGTTTATTGTCTTGGCTGTTTCCACGGATAGTGGATAAAAGGACCAGAGCCAGGAGGACTGAAAATGTTTTGGTTTTCATAGAATGATGTTTTAATGACAGATTTCCTGTTCTTGCCTGAATGCAGGGGCGTAGCGAACCGACGGTTTTGCACGGCCAACCTCCATTTCCCAGTATCCGGAAGATGGTTTTTCAGGTTTCACCAAAGTATGTCAGATCAGGGAATGTACTCGACCCGAAGGATTTTTGTGGTTCGCGAGGTGATCCGGAACCGGTGATCGATCCTTCGTCCGACCACCCATACAATTTTTGATCCCGAGCATAACAACCAGGTATTCTCCTTTTCCGGGAGGGAAAGTTTTTCATTGATCAGAAAGTCGCTGAGTTTCTTTTTTTTGTTCATTCCGAAAGGATAGAAACTGTCGCCCGGTTTGAACTGCCTCAACAGCAGCGGGAATTCCAGTTTGCCTGAATCCAGGTTGGCAACAAGGTGTGATCCTTCAATAACGTAATGAAAGGTATCGTCCACCTTTTGCATTTTGAGACGGATCGGTTTGCGCAAGCTTTTCATGTTTTTAAAATCCCTGATGGGAACCGGTTTTTCCTTCGGCAGAGGTATCAATGGCTGAATGATTATTTGACGTCGGTTTTTCACAGCACGGTAACCTGGCGACAAAAAGAGTGTGCGTGTATCTGTATCAAGTCCCGACAGGATATTCTGGATCTGGCTTTGGTTAAATCCGAAGGGGGATAATAATTCCCAGGTCAAAGTTTTCTTAGGTTCCGCGATACTAAGCCGGTTACCGTCGATGTACCAGGTATCGCCTTTCCGGCTGATGACTTCATCTTTCCAGCGGTTGATAAAGGTTGAGGCTATTGTGTCAATATCGCGGAGCCGAAAGATGGTGTTGGTAAGGTTGGCCGCGAAATCGGGATTCAGTTCGCGCAGTATCGGCAGGAGTTCATGCCTGATTTTATTGCGGATGTACTTGGTGGAATCGTTGGAGGAATCATTCCGGTACTTAATGTTCTTTTCAACGGCATAATGTTCAATGTCATGCCTGTAAGCAAAAAGAAGCGGGCGTATCAGCGCTCCCTGTTTGGGCAGGATTCCGTGAAGGCCCGAAATCCCCGTGCCCCGGATCAGGTTGATAAAAAAGGTTTCGATTTGATCATCGAGATGGTGGGCGGTAGCGATATATTGATACCCATAAGCTTTACGCAGATTCGCGAACCAATCATAACGGAGTTCCCGGGCTGCCATTTGTACCGAGATCCCCTTAAGTCGTGAATATCCTGCCGTGTCAAACTTTTTTATATGGAAGGTTGCTTTGTAACTCCCGGCTAATTGCGCGACAAACTGTTCATCGGCATCACTTTCGTTGCCCCTGAGGCTGAAATTGCAATGAGCGATGCCAAAATGAAATCCTCCTTTTGAAAAAAGATGTGCCATGACCACAGAATCAATTCCGCCGCTGACCGCAAGCAGAATTTTGTCGCCAGGTGAACAGAGATCCTGTTTTTTGATATAGGATAAAAAACCGGTTTCCATTTTCTTTCCAAATCCTTGATTCAAACGTAAAGGTACGACATATTTCAGTGGAATGCGCTTTTATTTTTGCTCGGGATGTGTGAACAGTAACGGTTCCTTACCAGCTGAGAAATGTGGAGAAGGCGGGCCGGAAAACAAAAAGAGGCTGTCTCAAAAGTCCGAGACAGCCTCTTTTTATTTATAACACCCTGATTGTTAATAATATGGTTATATCTTTTATTTATAT
>CAZGIM010000030.1:0-34579 GCA_964525995.1 uncultured Prolixibacteraceae bacterium
CCCTTGTCAATCAAGGACCTTATAAATTGTTTTCAATTTTTGTCATGTACTTAAACATTTTATACAAACATACCGTTGGAACGGCATTGGCCAATCCGTGAATTTCTGATTTGCGGGAATGGGTTTGTGGATTGCGGATTACATGGGTTTGTATGGGGGAAGTGAAAAAGTGGGAAGTTTACAACCCCACCAACTTTAAATATTCTTCTTTCCGGCTGCGGGAAACTGGAATGGAAGCATTGTTCGTCATGATAACATAACCTCCTTCTCCCCGAATGTATTTTGCAACCTTGCCAAGATTGATGATATGAGAATTGTGGATACGGAAGAAGTTCCGCCTGACAAGCCTGTCTTCAAAATCGCACAGCGGCTTGGAGACCATGATCTTCTTATCGTCCGGCAGGTAAAAAACAGTGTATGAACCTTCCGCTTCAGCATGGATAATATCGTCGGTATTGATAAAAACTATTCCTTCAGCCGTGGTTAAAGGGAGTCTGTGAAATAAGGACCTGTCATGGGAAAACTGTGAACTCCAGGTCTGTTTTTTTTTGAGTTTCCTGGTAAAACGGTCCAGCGCACTTGTTATGTCTTTCAGGTTTATCGGCTTTATAATGTAATCCAGTGCACTATGCCGGATTGCATCAATGGCATAGGTTGATTGTGACGTGGTGACAATTACCTCAAAGTTAACCTCCGGTAAAGAAACCAATAAGTCAAATCCCTTTCCGTCGGGAAGTTCAATGTCGAGGAAAAGCAGGTCAATGCTGAGGGATTTCAGCATGGTCCGTGCCTCAAAGATTGTTGATGCTATCCCAGCAATCCTGACTTGCGGAAAGTGATCATTCAGCAGATCCTTCAATTGAGCACAGCTTAGTGCATCATCTTCAAGGATAAGAACATGGATTTCCCGGTTGCCTTCCACCTTTCATTATTTTGTAATGTAAATGTACGATGTTTTAACAAAATCAAATGGACTGCATAAAATGTGTATAAATCACTCATTATGAAGAAATCAGAGCTGCTTTTTGGTAACTATTTCATGGGCAATATTGGACAGACCGGTCATGCTGACCAGAATGGGCCGATTTAGACAGCCCCTTTAACCGACTAAAAATTAAGCGAACCTCTAAAAACTAATGTTTGAAAAAAATAAATTCAACCAATATAATTTACTCACATTTAACTACAAATCGATTCATTTTTCTTGATCTTCATTGATCATTTTCCTCACGGGAATTACGCTGCCTGGGAACTTCAAAAATACGCGTTTATTTAATATGTATATTGTTGATAACTAAGTATATATTAACATTTAGTTTTTAGAGGTACCCTTAATTTATAAGAGGAGGCAATGTGAATCGGCCTGAGATGATCAAAACCACCGGAGTTTCCAATGGAGTCTGGCAAAACTTACAATATTTGAGAATGCCCATTTTCTTTTCACCGATTTCATCACCATTGAATTTCATATAATCCGGATAAACCGTTCTTCGATAATACTGTACAATCGCTCCTTAAATTCGTCATTTAAAAAACTGATCCCGATAAAATCCATCCAGGTGGATTTTGTATTTATCATCTTCCTGAAAATATTATCCTGCTGTTTTGGATCAAGATCCAATGTTTGGAAAGCTGTGATGAAATCGTTTCGGGTTATTTTTTTCTTTTTCCCGTTCAAAGTAAGAGCCAGATCTTCTTTGTCTGCGGGATTTACGAGTGTGGTTGCTACCAGGTCATATGCCGGAGAAAGTACATATCCCCTGCCGGGAAGTTTTATTAAAGAAAAATTCTTCAAATGCATATCTGCATTCCCTGTAAGAAATGAAAACAGAACCTGCTCGAAGTAATTAACCACATCCAAACCCGGATTATGGGAGTATTTCTGGATTGCCTTTGCCACCTGCTCATGGGAACCGTGATATTTATCCTCGGTAAGACGTTCAGTCAGCTGACACATGTCTTCCATATGCAACTTTCCAGTTTTTACACGATCAATTCTTTTGGTAATATAGGCAAGTCCCCCGGATTGAAGACGTATAAGGCTGTGAGGGACTACAGATATTCTGGCCAGGCTAGCAAGGTGCATTGTCAGGTCCTCTACCTCCGGCAATTGAGGATAATGCCCCGTCGGCGGTTTCAAAATATATCCTCCCCAGAGGCCGACGATGGTGAATCTTTTTGGGGTCCGTTGTCCTTCCCGTGATTCCAGATGAAGGGATAATTTTGCCTGAATACCGGTGACGGTCACCTGTGTTTGAACAACCTTCAGGGCCAGATCGGCCATCTGCGCTTCGGTATATGGTAATTCCGGGGGAACAGGCTGATCAAAGATCTTCCTGCTGCAGGAAGGATGAAAATCAGTTTCATTCCCGGTCAATGACTGATAGCAATATAAACATCGTTTCATAGCATAGTCTCCTCTTTTACTTCAATTACGCTGATTGCCCCTATGCAATCTTTGCAGCAGGCAAGAAGAAGACCCATCCGGTCTCTGGCATTCAGTTTCCAATTCCTCTCTGCAATGTCGAGCAGCCACCCTTCCGGGATCAGACCATCGAAAAAAGGAAAGAGGATGTTGCTGTCAAAGGATTTGGCCCTCAACGGAAGCGTCAGGCTTACTGGTTCTGCTTCTTTGTTCAATAGATAAGATGGATCGTACCAGAAATGATAGCCATTTTCGTCCTGCGACAACCATCCTGCTGTATGTTCATGAACTTTTATTTCAGCCTTTCTCATCACTCATGGTATTTCGCATTGTTCTTTGTTCATTGTTCATTTCCAACGGGCCCAGCTCAAACCCAAAAAGCTTCAGTACCTGGTTGACTTTATCCATTCGTAAAGTGACCTTTCCCTGTTCCATTTCTCTGATAAAGCGAAGGCCCACACCAGCCTTTCCGGCAAGCTCCGGCTGGGTCAGGTTTGCCAGTTTTCTTTTTTCCTTGATGAAAGTTTTTAGATCCATAAATATACCCTTTAGGGTGCAAAGATAACAAAAAACAATCAAAGAACACCCTTTCGGGTATATTTTTATAAAATCACCAGGAAACATACCCTAACGGGTACGATTTACAAACATTACCAATCAGGTACCACGACAAATGATGTCAAATGCAAAGGGCAAGGTGCAAAGTGAAAGAATTTGCACTTTACACTTTTTGTTTTGCACAGTATAGTTTTCATTTCAACAGGTCCTTTCAGCCAGGTGAATTCTGCTATTCTTATCAGATCATCATTCGTGACATCAATGTAGTTTCTCAGTTCGCTAATCGCAAATTATCAATGACTAAAACATGCTGCTTCTGAAATCGAAAATCAATTTCAGCTTTCACTTACGACTCCCGGTAATAGGGAATTGATCCAAAATATTCTATTTAACGAATCAATTCACCAATTTCTTCATACATTTGTATCCCTATGATTGACGGCAACAGAAATATCAAATCGGGTTTGTTTCTACTGGTTTTAATGATTTTCTTTTTTTCCTGGTTACAAAGAGAAAAGGATAAACATAATGAAACAAACCAATCTGTTATTTCAATCTCTTACATTTCCAACCATCAGGCAATCATCGTACCTGAGATTTCAAACCATGGGCCAGACTTTTTCTGCATAAAAAAACTCAACCCGAAAAATCCTTATCCTGATTGCCATACACCCAGCATGCTCACGCTGAACAAACTCATATCCCGTTGCAACACCTCACATCAGGTTACATTTCATTCTAATAATCCAATCATTGGTTTATTCTCTCCTCAAAAAGTTCCTGAAAAGGGGAATGACGATGATATCCTCTCAATAATTTGATTACCGTTACTTTTATTTTACCCATTGCATGAGAATGCAGGGTTTAATTTATCTATTTATTCAATTCAAATTTATGATTATGAAAACGTTAAGATATATTATATTGGGAATAATGTTGATCACCATCATTCCCCTTTGCAATTCACAAAATCCGGAAATACCAAAACAAGTCGTTACATTGAAAAGTATGACTGAAAATGCACCAAGTAAACTCCTTGCTGAATCAAAAGAGGTTCTGATGCAAAGATTAACATATATGAATATCCATGATGTTCAGATCACACAGAATAATGCAAAATCTGAATTAGTCGTCACCGTTGGAGATACCATATCAAAAGCTATGTTATCGGAAATCCTGTTGATTCAGGGGCATGTCAGTTTGAAGGCTGACTCCATACTGGTTTTAAATAAAGAAGACCTTCTGGAAGCGCATGCAGATTATAATGAATCCAAATTTCCAACGCTTTGTATTACATTTAAGGAGAACAAATGGACGGAATTAGAAAGCATGACTGCCAGAAATATAAATAAACCTGTTGCCTTTGTTGTAGACGATATCGTTTATGCTGCGCCAATGATAAATGAGAAAATTGCACATGGAAAGATTTCATTGACGGGTGGTGGCTTTTCAAAGACCGAGGTCAGGAAATTAGTGGCTGTCATTTCAAGTGGCCCCATGCCCTTAAAATTCAAAATTGTGAATTTAAATTAAGAGAAGGGCCTGCTTAAATAAAAGAGGATGGCTCGACTTTTGAGTCACCCTCTTTTTTATTTCGGTCATAATTTTATGAAATTATTGAAAAACACACCCTAACGGGTACGATTTACGAAGTGCAAGAAAATGCCGGAAAATTTCAATACTCTTTTTTTGCTATCTGCTGATCACTCATTTCTGGGTAAGACGTTCTCCCGATCGTGAAACGATCTCGAGGATACAGATTCCATCAGGGATTCCTGAAGCACTGATCTGGATCACCTCAGGCAGCTTCCAGAAACAGGTCTTGGAAGAACTATTGCAATTCCTTTCAGTTTATCTTATCTTTGAAGATTCCGGTTGCATTTTTTTACTGTACTGAAAAATGTCCAATGATTTGACCAACCCCAAAAATCAATGATATGAAGAGAACATTATTATTTATCGGATTTGTTTTCTTTTTATTCTCATGTGGTTCAAATAACACAGGGAAAGAGCAAAAAGAAAATGCCCAGGCTGCTGTTAATAAGGACTCTGTTACGGCACAATCTCCCAAAGCGAATGTCGATTCCCTCGTGAAGGTAATCGGGGCTGAAAATTCCAGGATCGAAGCAAACCTGAAATCCTTTGCGAAAACTTCTCTTAAAACAACAGGATTAAGAGAGCAGATCAAACAGAAGTGGTCGATCATTGAGTATTTCACTGAAAATGGCCAGATCGTAAAAATCGTCACGCTTCCGTATAAACAAATAACGAAGAGAACAGAAGAATTTACGTTTAAACAAGGCAAGTTGATCCTTGCCCTGATTGCCGACAAGGGTATTGATGAGAAGGGAAATATCGAGAAGGACATTGACAAGGAGTATTACTTTTCGGATGGTATATGCATTAAGGAGAACAACAGATCGAACGAAAAGGAGACTGCCATCCGGAATTCGGATAGTGAAAGGCTCTTGCAGGAGGCAAATGAGTACCTTGATTTGATGCCCAAAAAATAATCCATATTTATCTTCATCCTTCATTCATAAAAATCCTGAATTGGCCTACTTAATCAATTCAGGATTTTTATTTTCTTTCCGGATAAAAGTTAATATCCCAGGCACCATATTTTGGAAAACCACTTGACTCCTTTTACCACATGTAAAAGAAGGTAAATTGTCAAAACAGTGGCAAGCTTATCGTGAACTTCCATAAAACCTATTCTTATGAAACTGCTGCTGCCCGATAAATTGGAAAAACCGGAAGGTTTTACCATCATTAGCCAATCCTGGTTTACCACTTCAACTGTTGGACGATCAATCCTCAGGGGTGGTCGGTTTACTCCGGCAAAGACTGGTCAAAGAGAGCGGTCTGTCCAAATACTGTATCAGGGAACGTCAGATTATTGGATGTCCCAGTGTGAAGATGTCTGCAAATAAAAGATTTACAATTTATTGTGAGAATGAATACGATAACCTCATCAAAGCTTCATCTTTCTCGGTTTGATCATATTCTCGGGAAGCAGGATCTGATCAAGCTCTTCTTTGGTTAAAAGTCCTTTTTCAAGGACCAGTTCATACACGCCTCTGTTTCCTTCAAGCGCTTCCTTGGCAAGCTGATTTGAAATTTCGTAGCCGATGAAGGGATTCAGCGCAGTAACCAGCCCTATGCTGTTGTGAACCATATTCCGGCAATGCTCTTCGTTTGCAGTGATTCCGTCGACACACCGGTATTTCAAGGTGTACATTCCGTTTTTAAGCATTTCGACCGATTCAAAAATACTTTGGACAATCACCGGCTCAAACACATTCAGTTCGAGTTGGCCTGCTTCAGCAGCCATCGTGACCGTCAGATCATTTCCGATCACCTTGAAAGCGATCTGGTTCATTACTTCAGGAATAACGGGATTGACCTTTCCCGGCATGATGGAGGATCCCGGCTGCATCGGAGGCAGGTTGATCTCATGCAGTCCTGTCCGCGGGCCCGATGAAAGCAGTCGCAGGTCATTGCAGATCTTCGACAGTTTTACTGCCAGTCGCTTCACGGCAGAGGAATACATCACGTAGGCCCCGGTATCCTGAGTGGCTTCAACCAGGTTGGATGCAAGAACGAGATCAAGACCCGTGATCCGTTTTAAATGTTTAACCACCATTTCGGAGTATCCAGGTTCGGAATTAATCCCGGTTCCAATGGCCGTTGCACCCATATTCACTTCAAGAAATAATTCCGCATTTTGAGTTAACCTTTCAACTTCCTCCGATAACGTAGTGGCATAAGCCCCGAATTCCTGGCCCAGGGTCATCGGAACGGCATCCTGTAACTGGGTTCTTCCCATTTTGATGATCCCTGAAAACTCTTTAGCTTTTTTTCTGAAAGAATCGATCAGAGTCTGAAGGACCACCACAAGTTTTTTATTAGAGTTGATCAAGGCAATCAGAACGGCAGTAGGGTAGGCGTCGTTGGTCGACTGCGACAGGTTTACATGGTTATTCGGATGGCAGTACTGGTATTCGCCCTTTTCATGGCCCATGATTTCAAGCGCTCGATTTGCAATGACTTCATTGGCATTCATGTTGGTTGAAGTCCCAGCCCCTCCCTGAATCATATCTACCACAAAATGGTTATGATACATTCCATTTTTAAGTTCACGGCATGCAGCCACGATGGCATCCCTGATCTCCGGATCCATCAATCCAAGCTCGAAATTTGCTTCAGCAGCAGCTTCCTTCACCATGGCCAACGCTTCAATCAGCGCCGGGAAAAGGTTTAACGACATGCCGGAGATATTGAAATTCTCCAAAGCCCTGAGGGTCTGTATGCCGTAGTAGACCTCAAACGGAACTTCACGGTCACCAAGGAGATCGTGTTCCCTGCGTGTCTTCCCCGATTCATATTGCGCAGCCGGATTGATCATCCGGGAATTGATGTTGCGCATTCTTCTTGACATGATCCTGGTGATATTTGAGAATATCTTCAGGGTTGTGTCGGCGCTTTTATTAAAAAAGGCGCTGTTGACCGAAAGAAGCCTTGATGGCTGAAGGGCCCGTGCAGATGTTGAATGAGGAGAATCATGGGCCCATGAACCCTCCCCTAAAAAGTCGCCCTTGCCAAACACGGTCAACCTGAGTTCGGTCCCGAAAGGATTGCTCTTGAAGAGTTCGATCTCTCCTTCATAGATGATAAAGATATCTTCACGGGGGCCATTTTCACGAAAAACAAGTTCCCCCATACCATATTGTTTTTCCCTTACACTGTGAGCCAGTTCATTAAACTCTTCATCATTCAGGTTCCTGAAGAGTTCAATTTTTCTTAAGAATGAAAGTGTTTTATCGATTTCCATAGCAGTTCCTCCCTGTTTTATTACCAATTCGAAAATATTATTGCACAAAGGTACTTAAAGTACAGGTAATTTTTAACAAACGAGGGTGTCCAAAGTTTCTGCACACCCTCGTTCATGTTTAAAATGAAATGGTTATTTCATGAGAGCAGCCGCGAGATATGAAATAGCAACCAAAGCGACTATAAAACCAACGAATAATAACATGAAACGAAAAAAAGTTCCTTTTTTTTCTGAATTATCATTTGTTTCCATTTTTTTGATTTTTTAATAAACATACTGTTCCAATAGTTGAATCCAAAGGGACAACCATCGAATAATACTTGAATTACTGAGTAGAACTATAGGAAACGAAAATGAAATCAGATTTGGAATTTGCAAATCTGTTCAAGGGGTTTTGAATTGGAGCGATCAGAAACAAGAGGAATATGATGGATTCTTTCTGAAGATAGCAGTGCTTTTGGTATTTCGGTATAGGTATGGCCTTCAGAATAACACTTTAGCAACGGTAAAACAGGAATATTTTGGATCCGTCCTAAGCTTGGTAAAAGATAATCAAAGGTATTAGTATTAATAAGGGAGAACTTTATGTCACCGCTGCTTCTCTCTTGTTCACCCTTGGTTAATGCTTGATTAGAATAACTCGAGAATGAAAGAAATGTAAAGAGAATGAAGGCGACGGAAAGAACATGACATTTTCTAAAAAGCTCCATTTGGATTGACATTCAAGCGCTTTCAAAGATACAAAATTTTGGAAAACCACTTGGCTCTTTTTACCACATGTAAAACAAGGAAAATTATCAGAACAATGGTAAGCTTATCATGAACTTCCATAAATCCTATTCTTATGATACTGCTGCTACCCGATAAATCAATGAACCATGAAATAATTCCCGTGATTGCAGCCATTATGTAAAAAACCGATAGGATCATTACCTGTTTGTTTTTTCCGATCAAATGTTTGGTGATAACACCTTTGTAAAATTTCCAGTGGATTGCAAAATGATATACCATTAACAAGGAGAAGGAAACGATTGCAGTTTTGTGGGTTGTTGCCCAAGTTTTATAATCCACACCCCAAACGGTAGTTTCGGGATTAATCTCCCTGACCTGTAAAGCATTTCCCGGGTGAGAAGGTATCTTTCTCCCGTGATTTCCCGGAGCGCTACCCATATGAAACCCTAATTGAAGGACCAACCCCGATACCACCATGGCAATACCGGCTAAGAGTAATAAATTATTTACAAGAAAACCAATGAAATATTTAGTTCGCTGAATCATTTTCAATCGTTTTATTCGTTCTTGTATATGCCTCAAACATACAGATTTGAGCACATTTAAAACAACCTGTGCATTTTCCAGGTATTAAAATTATTGCATGCTTATGCCATGGTAAATCGACTTTACCAAGAACCTTGTTCGGGCAGTTTTCCAGACAATTCCAACACGCCTTGCACTTTCGTGTATTTAATTGGACAAAGGGCGTTCGGGTATGTTCCTGATTTAAAAAAAATGGTTTCGTATTGTTATCATTTATATGCAAAATTGCATACGGTCATTCGTTCAAAACGATAACAATTGTTAATAAATTACCTCCTGTTCCTTATTCTGGAAAGAGAGATAGGGGTTATGCCCAGGTACGATGCAATATAATGTTGTGGAATGCGCTGTATAATTTCAGGATGGTTTTTCACCAAATCTTCATAGCGTTCCTTGGGTGTATCTTTAATACGGGAAAGGAATAGCTGTGCATAATTCCGGAATCTTTGAAACAATATCTGTTGAAATCCTTCTTTTATTTCCGGGAAAGCCTGAAGAATCTGTTTCCAGTCCTCGCTGCTGATTGAAACAATTGTAGATGGCTCGATGCTTTCAATGGTAAAAATGCTGGGTTGCCCAGTTATGAAACTTTCGATGGAAGATACCGCCTTACCTTCAAAAAAGAATTGAAATGTTATGTCTTTTCCCTCTTTATTAAACCACATGCGTAAACATCCTTTTTTGATAAAATGAAGATGCGTCGCCGTATCTCCTTCATGCAAGAGTATAGTTTTAGAGAGAATTTCTTTTTCGTCAAATAGATTTTTAAATCTCTCCAAGTTCGCTTTGTCTTCTTTGATTATTTCAATCAGGTGGTCCAACATATTCTTTTAATATTGTTTAATAAAATGCCTCATAATAACACTGGAAGCAAATAATTGGCGGCTCTTTGCAGATTTATTATAATTACCATATAGTCAGACACAGTGGAAATATCCTTTTTGTTTTGCTATGTCCCACAAATTTTTCACAAGCATATTTCAAAACTTTATCTATAATGGTAACAAGTTTTCCTGCAAAAGTAGTACGATTCTGTGATTCGCTTTATTTCCTTGTGTTTGCTTTGCCTTTGACTAATAGGATCCCTGTTTGTGATTATCAGAATTGTCATATGGGAAATCCGGGGTTGGAACAACGCCGCAATGCTTCCAGGGAGTGGACCAGCGGGTACATCTTTTCATGATACCACAAGGTGGCAAAATAAAGTCCTATCGGAGCTGGCACCAGACCACTATTATTGTATGAGCGCCCGATCCACTGCAGGCCCTGCATGCATTTCAACGGTTCGGCCCCGGCGAGGGCACTGACAGCCAGCGCCGTCTCTTCCACACTTCCGGGAATCCCTTTTGCTGCTCCCCAGCTGCCATCGTCGTTCTGCTGCGATGCAAGGTAAAATCTTGCCTTGGAGATCAGATGGGCGATACGGTTGGACAAAGCAATATCCGATCCGGTGCATGCAAGGGCATCATTCAGGTAACAGGTTACGCGGGCTGTTCCATAGACCGGGTTCGTTTTATCGGTTGTTTGCTGGCTGCCAAACCATAACGGGAGCCAGGAGCCGTCGGAACGCTGCGCATTTTCAAGAAACCTGAGGGCCCGGTTCGCATGCTTTTTCAATGTCCGGATCCTGTTATCATCATGAACTGTAACGGTTCGGTATAGTGCGACAGTTTTCAGCCATGCTTTCAGGGCATGGCCGGTGAGGTCGGCACAGCTGGCGTCAAATGGCAGCCGGCCCCATCCTTTGCAAAAGGTGGGAATGCCGCCATCGCGGTTTTGAAGCCTGCCGAGCCACTTGCAGCCGCGAAGAACGGATGCTCTCACGCTTCGGCCTTCCGGATCGAGCGTGAGCAAGGCGAGGATGGCTCCTGCCGTGTCATCGGCATCGGGAACCGACCCGGAGAAAGAGGTCCATCCCCATCCTCCCGGCCGGGCCTGGTTGAACGGGTGGGGGCTTCTGTACTGGTTATCCAGCAGGTATTGCTTCAACCGCTCCAGCTTTTCTGCGGTTATCGCTTCAGAAATTGCAGGACCCAGCGCGTTGATGGCTAAGGATGTCACCCAGGTTGCCAGGTTGGTATCGATGGGCCAGCTTCCGTCGGCACGCTGAAGTTTCTGTAAAAAGCCAATACCCTTTTCAACGACCGGGTGACTGGAATATCCTGATTTGATCAGGCACATGGATACAAAGGCGGTGAGTGGTATGGCTTCAAGAAACCCTCCGCTTTCAGGCATCATCTTCTCCAGTTTTACCAGCGCCGGCCTGATTGCTTTCCTCCGGATGAACCTCATGACAGGGTTGGGCGCGGGTTTGTATTTAAACAGGTAAATACCGACTGCTACCAGCGCCGGGATCGCATAACTGACCACCTGGAGATTAAAAAACCGGTAAAATGGCAAAGGGAGTAATGTAAATTCAAAGGGAAGTTGGGGGATCTCTCTGAGCGCCTTTTCCTCCAGAACCTTGCAGACAACCAGCATGGAAAGGATCGGCACTGAAAAAGTGTAGTCTTTCCCGTAATAACTGAGTATGGAACTCACAATTTTTGTTGATCCGATATCCACTCCCTGGCCGAGAAGGTAATGTTCCATATGGGATAGGATCGAAGCGGTTTCTGTGTCTCCCGGGGAGCACATCCGGAAGGCAGCGTAGCATAGAAGTGTGGTGCTGACGTTGCTGACGCTGTCGGGGGTGTCGCCAAACCCGCCGTCAGGATTGATATTCGCGGCCAGCCAGTGCATCCCGCGGGAGAACGGGTCGTGGCAGAGATTCGCGTTGCCTAACTTCAATGCAACCACGGAAACTGCCGTAGCCAGGGCGCTCGACGACAGCTCCCCATCCCAGAATCCCTGCTCATTCAGGGATGACGGCATGATCCCCGAGAGTACGTGGAACTTTTGCGATATTTCACTTCTGTCAATCATATGTGTTCATAGCTCCCAAAGCAAGCAGTCCGTAAAATGTATATTCCACATCCGTTTCGGTATCGGATCTCACAGCACTAAAACCGCCATCATGATAAAGACAATTTATAAATTCAAGGCAGTCAGGCCGGACCAGGCGCAAATCGCAGTTCATAAACCGAAGGGCAAACAGCGCTGTGGCGGTGGAAAGCAGGTCGGGTTCCCGTGTCTCCTTCAGGGCCGCAAATCCGCCGTTTCCCCGGTAATAGGGGCTAAACGGGCCGGTTGAAGTTGCAACGTCCCGGGCATTTCCCGTTATTTCGCAATTACCCCCTAATCCTAAATATGCTACAACCTGCCGGGCGGCTACGACGGTGCAGGGGTTGCCGATTCCCGGTCCGGACGCATCCAAAACATTCAGCAGTCTGATGACACTCCGGTAATCATGCAGAGAAAGCAGTGAAAGGATCATTAAAAACGGAGTATAGCTGTTCTGAAGGAATTCTTTGTCGCCCGATATTTTTCTGATAGCGTCGGTCAATCTTTTATTTTCCGCATGAACCGGGAAAAGCGAAGCATTCAGGATAGCCATGCAAAACAGGTCAATTCCCCGGAGATCCTTTTCCGTGGCGGTTTTTCTGATATAGTCCCGGAGCAACGGGAAAACAGAATCAGCTTCCAGCGCTTCAGCCAGGAAAAATCCAAACAGCGTGTAATACAGGTCACAATTCCCGGCCCGGTCAGGGAACCCCCCGACACGGGTCTGTTTCGAAATGATCCAATTTCTGACCTGCTCTTTTGATTCCTGGTTGAGCAGATCCGCACCGCACCTGAGAATCCGGCGAAACGATCCGATATCGGTAATCTTCCGGAGAAGAATTTTCTTTCTCCTGCTGAAAAAAAATCCCTTCATGGAAAGGCTATACATACTTGTTGAAAATCTTTCCGAGAATTTCATGCAAAGCCAGTTTTAATCCCAGGTTTTCCAGGTCGGCCAGGCTTTCCCTGGCCCGGAACAGTTGATCCTGCAGGAAGGCCGTGAAATGACCGACCGTTTCATTCTGTTCAAGGCACTGATAGATTACATCGAAATCACCGGTATTATAAGCGTGCTCCACGACGCCCCGTTCATCTTCAGGTAGTTCCTCCATCAGCATCGAGAGCAGGATCGATGGTTTCCGGAAGCGGATATCGCCCCGGTTTCCCGAGTAGTCTTCGAGGTCATCCATCACCTGGTAAGCAATTCCCGTGAAATGGCTGAATCTTTCCAACTGATCAAGCGTACGGGCGTCGGCGCCTCCGATGATCCCTCCCAGGAGCAGGGAGACCCTGAAGGCCGATGCAGTCTTGTTTTTAAAGATTTCGAGGATCTCATTCATTGACAGGATCCTTTTACCTGTCGTTGCCAGAAGTTCGCTGCCCTGGCCGAGTGCCATCGATCGGTGCCCATTTGCAATAACACGGATACAGTCGACAACCGTTTGCGCCGGTAGTCCGCTTTCCGCGATCAAACGGTAACCTTCGCCGATCATCAGATCCCCGGCATTGATGGCGACCGCGACATTATGCTGTTCATGGATGGTTTTCTTGCCGTAGCGCAGCGGATCATCGTCCTCGATATCATCATGGATCAGGGATGCTTTGTGAAAACACTCTACCGTCAAGGCAAGCCGGTTAAGGATAGCCTGGTCCGGTTCCGGGCAAAAAGCTTCGTACGTCAGATTAGCGATGAACGGCCTGATGCGCTGTCCTCCGGCCAAAAGGGAATCAACCACAATTTTCAGGGTCGGATCATGGTGGGTGTCGAACATCCGTTGCATCTGTTCTTCACCAAAAAGGGAGAGCGTCTTGTTTCTGATGTGGTTCAGGTTCAGAAGCCTGATGGCAGGATCCTCATGACAGTAATACAACTCCTGCCTGATCCATTCCAGGTCGGCAATGGTATCTTTACACCCGCAGGTGATAAGCGGAATCCCGATGCCGGGTACTGCGAATTTATTGACCGACCGGAACATCTTTTGCAATACGTCCATACAGCCTACTCCGATCACGGCATCCACCTTGCCGCTTTCAATAAGCCGTGTGGTGATGGTGGTCCCTTCGGAAACGACAACAACATATCCCAGGTTCTCTGCTTCATGAACAATTCCTGGTATCGAACAATGGCCACATTCGTCGCATAACAATCCGATATTGTCAACACTGGCCCGGCACAATTGGCTGTTCTTCAGGCATTGGGGAAGAAGCAGGATCCTTCGCCGGAACGGGACGGTTCGGACAACCCTTCGCCACACCGCATTTCCACAGCATAACATCACAAATCCCCGGTGTTGTTCTTCCCATCCGGCCTGTTCCATCAGCAGGGAAGCATATTCCGAGATCTTCTCCCAGGAAACCGGGGGCCAGGCGGGATGATCCCTGAAGTAGGCGTCAACCTTTATCCGGATGCCGTTCCGGGTGATGATATCCTCAGGGACCTGAAGAGATAATGTAATGTTATCTGTAATCATCATTCAAACTGTCTTTTCAACCATAAGCGCTCATTCCGAAGAATGCCCTTCGTTTGGCAAACCGGTAAAGCCGGTTTTTTTCGGGAATGACCGGACAGGAAGCGTGACTGCACACCACGCAGCCGGCTTTCAACTGTTCATTCAACGACGGCCTTCCCGAAGTATTGCATGCATGATGTTGCCTGGCCAATTCCGGCAGCCATGCCGGGTTTTCCATCAGGATGCAACCCCTTGTCTGTTGGCGGATCCCTTCTTTCAGCCCGCGCAGGAATCCCGAGTTTTCGTAAGTGGCTTTCAGGTCGGCTCCTGCCATACCGCATGAATATTGGATAACCGGGCAAGGCTCGATATGGCCCGCCGGATTGATATGGTGACTGAGTCCTTCTGCCGCCGGACAAAAGGGATTGCCATCCGCATCCCAGTAGGAATCAATAAGCGCAATGGGGTAACGGCTACGCCCTTCGACCAGGAAACGGCGCAATCGCTCGATCTCCGATGACGACAGAGCCAGTTCATAACAAGGCTGTGCGCCAACCGGGCGATAGATGTAATACCACAGGTAAACAATCCCGAGGCGGTCCATCATTTCGACAAATGATCCCGACAAGGCCATATCGATGTTCGATTTACAGACGCTGACCGCCACACCGGTGATCAGTCCGCCGGCGACAGAGGTTTCGATGGCCCGGATGGTCTTTTTGTACACATCGGAGCCTCCGCGCCTGATATCGGCTACGGTTTCATCGCCCTCAAAACTAATCAGAGGAGTTACATTGGCCGTTTTCCGAAGCTCTCCGGCCATTTTTTCGTTCAGCAGGGTGCCATTGGTGAACAGCTGAAAGTAGGACTTCGGATGCGTTCTGAAAAGCTTTGTCAACCCCGGGTATAACAATGGTTCGCCGCCCAGGATGCCGAAAAACCAGGAGCCCTGATCATTACTTTCCCGGATGATACGGTCAAGAAGATCAAATTCCATATGGTTTATGCCTCCCTCCTGCGATACCCAGCATCCCTGGCATGACAGGTTGCACTGGTTGGTCACGGAGATGAACTGGAACGCAGGGAAGGTGGATCCGTTCTTTCTCCTTTTTTCAAACCGGCGGAAGGTGTTGAATCCTTTCCAGGCAAAATTGAACAGGAATGACCAGATGCATTTCGGATCGGCGCGGAGCAGGTTTCGAAGAGCTGACATGAGCCTTGGCAGTTTGTGGATTATTTTTGTGTGATTTCTGCAGTTTTTTGGTGCGTTTGTAATGATCAGGATGCCTCCCCAGAAGATCCGGCCTGTTTAAGCGCTTCGTCCCTTTCGGTGATCGCCTTTTGCAGGGAATCCTCCCGGATGATCGAACGGCGTTTCATTCTGCGCTGCTCAAGGGCTTGATAGATGTCATTTCCGAGGATTTCATCCGTATCCTGCTGCATACGTTGGATCTCGGATCTTTCATCGAATCCTTCGGATCCCCCGATGGCGCCGCCCCCGGTATACTTAGGGAAGACAATGGCCACGGCGGGACAGATCCGTGCACAAGCGGGGCAGTTGTTCTTACAGTTTTGCGGATGGGTAACTGTAACGTTGTTCCCTGATTTCCGGTAAACGCCGAAGAGGCAGAAATCGGCGCACTGGCCGCAACGGTTGCACCGTGAATCGTCGATCACGGGGTACCATGCAGGCCACGAAAGGTTACTTTGCAGGAGTGTGGTACCGGGATTGCCGTCAGAAGGGATCGTCATCTTATCTCCGATAAAATCCCTGATCACCGTCATCAGTCCGTCCGGGTCCTGTTCCAGCAGGTTGAAGAATCGAATCTTTTCTACGCCATCAACCCCGGCATTGTGCAGCAGAAGCTTTACCGCTCGGGAATGACAGGCGATCAGCAATACCTGCCGGGCGCCGTTGATCAGGCTGGATATTTTCACCGGATCTTCAGCGCACAACCCACAAAGGTCATCCAGTATGTAATGGCCGGTTCCCTGATGGCTCTTCACCATCCTGGCAGCTTCAACCCATCCGGCCGTTTCATGCCTTGCCCTGCAGCGGCAAAAGAGGATCAAACGTTCATCCATCATTCGGGATTTCTAACCTGTTGATTTACGGGCAAATCTATGAAAAAAACCCGTCTCTTTCGCATTGGGCCGGCAAATACCTGTCAGTGAGGATCATGAACCGTAATTTTCAAAAGGTCAAACAGGATACTGAAGAACGTTTCTTGAGAATATCACGAACTTTTATTGAAATCCCGATGGTGTGGCTGAAGCAGGAAAAGGATATAACTGGCTTCAAGTACAGAGCCCCAGGAACCTGACAAAAAGATTAAGATCATGAATGTTCTGAAGCGACCTTACATCACGTTCAAGGCAGGACCGTGAGTTCAGGAAAGCCGTAATAGTAGTCATATTTATCGCCGATTCATACGCAAACAATCGCTATTTTTGCATCTTCATATTCAATTAACCCATTATGATGAAACATTCTCCATCCTCATCATTCTACTTTACACCCTTCGGGAACCTTTTTCAGCAGATCATCAACCAGGCTTCATTTCAGATTTTCTTTTCGGCTGATATTTTATATGTCACCAAGGTCGATCACGATGTTATATTAACAGATATAGGAGAATGAGCAAAACGGATAAGGTCAGACACTATCTGGAACAGGGTTATAACTGCGGGCAGGCAATAATGGCTGCATTTGCAGAGGATTACGGCATGACCACGGAAGCGATGATGAAGCTTTCCTATAATCTGGGAGGAGGACTTGGTTTCCAGGGAGGCATATGCGGAGCATTATCATCCGCGCTCCTGATCTATGGTCTGCAATTCGGCAGTGACCAGCCCAACGACGAACTTCCCTGCGAGGTTGTTTACCAGCTTTCCATGGCCCATATCGGGAAATTTTCAGATACATTCGGCACGACGCAGTGTAAGGAACTACTTGGTTATGATATAAGTAATCCTGATGATTTTGCGAGGATCATGGAAGATGATTTATTTCAATTAAAATGCTCAAGGTTTATAATTGAATCTGTACGGATCCTTGAACATAATATCAGTGAAACAAAAAAGAAAATTCAATATTAAGTATTCGAAATCTAACAACGATAATGAACGACATTCTTACCAAGATTAAAGAGACCATCAATGACCCAAGGTCTTCCGCCCTATGCATAGTAACCTGCTCAAGCGGGTCGGTACCGGGTAAGGTCGGCGCCAAGATGATCGTGTATAGCGATGGCAGTATCGATGGCACAGTAGGAGGAGGAGGTGTGGAAAAACGCGTTATTGCAGACGCCCTCGACATCATAAAGGCACAAACTCCCCTGCTCAAGGAATACAACCTGCAAAAAGACCTCGGAATGACCTGTGGCGGTATTGTCAGCGTGTATATTGAACCGCTGTCAAAACCATCCAGGCTTTATATTTTTGGTGCAGGCCATATTGGAAAGATCCTTGCACGGTATGCCCCTGAGATGAATTTCGAAACATACCTGATCGACTGGAGGACCGAGTTGTTTGAGAATCCTGAACACATCCGTTACAATCAAATCATCAAACCTTATCTTGAGGCCGTCAATGAGATCTCTTTTGGAACAGAAACCTACATCGTCATTGTAACTCCAAATCACGACATGGATGAAGACATTCTTGCTGCGGTGGGGAAAAAGGATGTCGCTTATTTGGGGCTGATCGGTAGTAAACGGAAAATTGAGACCCTGACCAAATTATTCCTCAAGGAGAACATTCTGACAAAGGAAGAACTTGACAGGGTGAATATGCCGATCGGGATTAAATTCAACGCGGTCACACCCGCCGAAATTGCTGTCAGTATCCTTGCCAAGTTGATCGATGTGAAAAACAACAGGGCTGCCGTTTGACGGCTCATAATTTTCCGAACAGGAAATTCTTATAATCTTCAGGCGTATTGATGTTTGTCAGGATGGAATCATCCCATGCCAGTTAAGGCAGGATATGACAAATCCCGATGAAGTCTTCTTTTTCCCCTGTTCCGGAAGGGATCGCAGGAATCATAAAGGAGATGGATCTCCACCCCTTTGGGAAGCAGCGGTAAAACGTATCCCGGATCTACTTTCTCTGTAGAATCAATCAGAAGATAAAGATGACTCTCCTTACGATCCCGGAGAAACGAAGCTGTAAAGGCCCTGACAAACGGGAAAGAGAACATGATCTCGTCGAGGAGGTGCATATTCAGAATGTGACCCTGGGGGAGCTGAATATCATCTTCATACCGGCAAAAGATCTTACCAAGTCTTCTCAGATTTGATCCACATTTACACGGGGCGTTTATAAAATGAGAAAGATCCCCTGTTCGATATCTTATCAGGGGCATGGCTTCGTTTGTAAGCATCGTCAGGACAATCTCACCTTTTTCTCCCGGTCCGGAAGGCAAGCCTGTATTTGGATTTATGATTTCGACGAGAACATCTGCGTCCCGGGTATGATGACCTTCATGATGCTCACAGTCGACTGCATAGCCAAACCCGGTTTCTGTCATTCCGTAGTGAGTGAAGACATGGCATTTCCAGGTTTCGCTGATGGAATGGATTACGCTTTCTGGCACATAATCCGCAGTAAGCAGAATGCTCTTAGGACGCAGACCCGGATCAGTCCTGCACATATACAGGATCTCCGCCGGCATGCCGACAAGACAATCCGCCTCCTTTGAGGCTGAAATCGCTGTGTGTACATCGGGGATCACGGAAAGGATATGCGACGTTACCCCGATCCTTAACAGAGCCGATCTGAGAAGGTCTCCCAGGCTGTTGACGGTATCATCGGAAATAAGTATCTCTGTGTGCCATCCCCTCGCTGTCAACGTGCGCATTCCAACGGAAAAGTAATTTATGATCCGTTCGATATCATTCGCCGAAAAGAAGACCCTTTTCTTGATTCCGGTAGTACCCGACGTCGTTAATGTGGTTATCCTCTCCACCTCCGACGGAGGAATGGCAAGGAATGCCATGGGATCTGCCGCAATATCAGCCTGCCGGGTAAATGGTAAATCTGAAATTTCTCCGGTAAAATCCTTCAATACTGCATAGTATCGAGTCTTTTTCCCTGCATACCTGACCAACTCCTTCAGCTTCTCATTCTGCCAGTCACGAAGCGTTTGATTATCCAGGATTTCTGCGAGTCCTGTTTTTCCGGCCACCCATGTATGAACTGGTGAGATCATTCCGGATATTATTTTGATTTCGATGCGGAGATGATGCAATATCCGCATCTTGCCCGCTTCATTTCATCTTGGCTTGTGCCCAGATGGTCATAAAATACCTGTGCCCCCTGGTCGAGTATCAATTGTCCCCACAAGGTTTTCAGGTAATGAGAGCAATCTTCAAACTGTTCAATGTGAAAATGATTCTTCTGTACAATGGATATAATGTTTTCCTTCGTGGCGATCCGTCCAAGACAACCGCTCAAACTTACAGGTTCACCGCAGGAGTACATGTCGGTGATGATCAATCGTCCCTCTGCCCGTAAAACCCTGTGGCATTCTCGAAGGACTTTCTCCTGGTCTTCGACCATCGAGAAACTGCATTCCATGAGAATTCCGTCCATTGATCCGTCGGGAAAAGGTATATTCTCCGCCGAACCCGTGATTACCTCCGGATTCCGCTTGTGAAACTCAGGGTTACTGTCAAGTCCAAATGTTTCGAAGCCATTGTTGGCCCGGAGGTATTCCACGGACTCACCTGATCCGCAGCCGAGGTCAAGGATCTTTGCACTGCCATGAAACCGGCCCAGCGAAACGGCCCGGTCTGTCAACGTAAAGCCGCCGGGCCTGCCGGACAAGCATCCTAATCTGACACCTGGTTCCATGGTGAAAGATAATATGAGCAGAATGGTACCATCCGACCTTTATCATAAACATGCAGGCTGCACCTTCTCAGTCTTGCAAGATCAATATTTCCGGCATCCTGGAATGCCATGGAGGTAAGCGTGAAACCATGTGTATTAACCTGCCTGAGAAAAAAATCCATATCCTGGAGATCCTTGCTTTCCTTTTCGGATTTCTCTTCCGAAGTTTCAGGTCTCTTCCATCGCCTTCCGATGAACTCCCGGTTCTTTTCGGCTGCATCAGGATCACAGCAGCATGGAGCCACTTGTTCCTTGCGCTTCAGAAGTGGCATCAATTGCCCATTATAAACGATAAAATCACCGTGAAATCCGCACAACGGATGATCACAGCATGAGGGCAACAGGTTTTCAACATTAACAGTACCGTTGGACTGTGATTGAATCTCATGGACCAATTCATCGAGTGTAAACCGGTCATCATTTTCAGGTAGTTCAGGGATTCTGCCAAGGTAGGCTGCAGGCTGAAAGTGGATCCCCCTGATTGCTGGAGTCTTGCTGATGGCAAACCGGATCATCTCGCCGATATCATAGGTGTTGACTCCTTTGACAAGTGTGGGGACCAGTGTGACGCCAATATTGAATTCAGCGCAGGTTTCTATGGCTTTTTTCTTTGCTTCCAGTAGTGGACGGTTTCTGATCTTCCTGTATATACTATCTTCTGTCCCGTCAAACTGCATAAAAACAAAAGAAAGTCCTGCCGCGGCAAGATCTTTCACAAATTGCTTGTCGTTTGCCAGGCGTAAACCATTCGAATTGAGTTGCACATATTGTGCTCCGGATTCCTTTGCTATTCTTACTATTTCAGGAAGGTCATCCCGGAGGGTCGGTTCCCCGCCGCTCAACTGTAAAAACGTTTTTCCCGGCGTTATACAATCCTTCATCGAATTTCTGATCTCATCCAATGAAGGATCATTACCTGAAAATGATGGATCAGCAAAGCAAAATCTGCAATTGAGGTTGCACCGGCCGGTAACATTCAGGATGATACAGCAGGTGCCCTGGAGATGACTTGAACACAACCCGCAATCGGCGGGGCAATTTGAGTTTGCGTTATCGGGATCAGCGGCCTTACCAGCCCATTGGATAAAATCAGAAAATCCACGCCAGATGATCGTCTCAAATGATCCGTGTCCGTCACATTTTTTTCTTAGGTATACTTCATTTCCCCGTCGTATGCGTTCTGCGGGGATACGTTTCCTGCAAACGGGGCAAATGCTCCATGTTTCATTGAGTGCCTGATCTTCCGCCATTTTATTTATCCTCCAGTTGCATTTCTACCTGTGAGATTCTGTCTTTAACAAGTTCCTCAGAAACATATACTATTCCGCACTCCGGGCAACGCGGAACCTCCGTAAAAAAACTATGCCCCAGGTAGGTGAAATCCGTTTTCTTCATCTCCAGCTCACGTTGGCATTTAAAACAGATCATTTTCTTATGTTCCTTGTTTTCAGGCATGCTATTACTCCTCGATCTTCATTCGGTGACAATAACCTCTCAGCAGTTCGTAGGTGTCCTCATTTTTAATCCTGTATTCAGCCCAGTAGGTCATTTTACCAATCTGCATATATCCCGTGAAAGCATTCTTGTCCGGATTAACCATTTTACGGCCGGTTTGCTCGCAATTTTCGATGACGGTGAGGATGTCCGATTCAAGGATGTAGCTTTTATGGAGCTTCTCCCTGAGCTCCTGAGAGATCTCCAATTTCTTTGAGGGCATTTCCATGTTCGGTACTTCATTCCAGAATTCAGTTAATAGCTGTTGTTTCAGATCCGACCGATTTTGGCGGCGTTCGGAAACGGTCAGATGGTTTTGAGCGTCATTCTCTATCCCGAAAATTATATCCAGAATATGCCAGGCCTGTTTCCCTTCAGTGGCAAAGATATCCCTGCAATTGGAGCAGTAGGTGATGTAGGGTGTGTTTTGTTGATGGATCCTTTTTCGGATCATATGTTCGGTGTAAGGAGGATGGGCTATCGCGACATTACCACCATAGCTGCAACATTCGGCCCTTTTCCCTTCCATCGGCAAGGGTTCGAGCCGAAAGCCAGCGCTAACGGATAACTGCCTGACTGTATTCTGCAACCCGGGCTCATTCCTGCTGGCGCAGGGATCATACACAGAAGCGGAGACATTTTGAAAAGCGCCATTCGGTTTATAACCCTTATTGTTGATGATATCATACAAAAATTCCGTGCTGATCTCAGGCAGATACTGCTGAAACATCTGCCTGCACATCGGGCATGCAAGAACCGCCACCGGTTTCCCGGATCTTTCCCAGCCTTGCCTGATCCCTGAAATCACACTTTTATGGATATTCTCGTCGCCGGCCCATTCGGCGGGCGCTCCGCAACACCCCATCATCAACGAGGTGTCAGGGAAATGCTCCAGCATGAACCTGTAACTGCGGATCACATATTGAGGATTTGAAGCGCCGAGCTGACACCCCGGGAAAAACAGGTATCTGCTTTTGTCGTATCCATATGGAAGTCTTGTGAATCCTGTCTCGGAGATCGAGAATTCCATGTCCCTGAGGTAGAATTCATGAAAAGCCCATGGCATGGAGCCCTGCTTTCGCATCGTTCTGTGGCTTTGCAGCAAAAACTCCCCGGTATCTATATCCTTTGGGCAGACTTCTTTACACAAGCCGCAATGGGTACAGGTAGAAATAAGCCGCGTAGCCAGTTTCGCGTTTCCATCAAGGGAACTTGGTGTCAGCGTTACCTGAACTTCCTCCGTGATCCTTCTCGGAAATTTCCTGAAATAGTTCATCAGGGGAGAATAGTAAACACAGGCATCACAGCAGCATTTGAGGCAGCGCTTTGATTCCCTCACCGCCTCTTCCCTGGAATAGATATCTTCATTCGCTGGAAAAACGGCTTCAGAAGGAATGATTCTGATCGCTTCGTACGGTAACTTTGTAGTCACAGGCGCGAACTGATGATTCATCGAGCCGATCTTCAGCCAGGTCTCAATTGCGTTAGAAACATTGAGGCCATGGGAAATTGCAGTCATGGTGTCGGCCCCGGTTATGGATCCGCCGATGAATACACCCGTTTTTGATGCTGCAAAAGGACCCTCCTCCGTTCTGCTCACTCCGAAATCATTACCACCTTTGCCCGTCGCAATATAGATTGCATCAAAATCCAGCTCCTGAATGTTACTGATTTCTGTATTCAGGTAGAGTGTGTATTTCTCATGTTTGAACTGAAGCGCTATATCAGGTAAAAACTGATCAGGAGAAAGAAGATCGTTGAGGTGTCCACCAATCCTGTTTGATCTTTCAAAGACTGTTACCTGATATTTTCGCGTCGTAAGCCTGAGAGCGCAAGCAAGTCCGCTGATCCCTGCGCCAATGATTGCAATCCGCTTATTCTTCTCGGGAACGTTATAGTGAGAAGGCTCATTGCTTCGTGCATAAGTGATGGATGCCTTCTCAAGCTCTTTCAGGGATATCGATCCTCCCGCATCTTTCAGCGGACAGACCCTCTTGCAGGGTTCAGGGCACAGTGCCGTCACTATCGCCGGAAACCCAACAACATTCTGGAAAGTTTTAAAGGCGATGTTGAACCGGCCCTGCTGTACCATCCCGATAAACTCGCGGATATCGAAGTTAAATGGACAGACGGCAGTACAAAAAGCCTGTTCATTTTGTAAGCATTCTGCGACCAGTTCATGTGTGAATGCCATGATGGTCTCTTAGAAGAATCTCTCTCCGCCATCTCCTCCCAACGGCTTGAAGAAATCATTGCCGCCGAACGGAACAGGGTTGGCTTTGATATTCTCCAGCTCATCATAGAGATCGGAACCAAGGAAGTATTTCTTCGGGGGATCGATCGTTCCACCTTTAGCAAGGATGTCGAGACCGGCCTTCACCTTTTCTTTGTATGCGGGCATTTCATAGATCCTGACACCGCAGGCGTTGTAGATAGCGTTCAGCACAGCTACATGGCCCGAAGCCTGGAATGCTTCCGATGCGCCTGACGATCCGAAAGGTCCCGTTTTATCATCCGATTCATGGTAAAGAAGAATAATGTCGTCCGGAATGTCTTTGATGTAAGGAACCCCGCTTGTCGCAATGTTGGTGTGCTTTTTCACATCATCATAATTTTCACTCAGGGCAAAACCGATGCTGTGCGAAATTCCGCCATAAGCCTGGCCGTTCACGGCATCGATATTCCCAATTTTGCCTACATCAGAGACACATACGAACCGGGTAACTGTTGTTTTCCCGGTCTTCGTATCAACCGCTACTTCTGCCATATTCAAGGCATAGGTGAATGCAGGCGTTGGGTCACCGATCCCTGTATTCGGATCAAGACGGTTGAGGTCCGGGGTCACGACAGTCATGTATTTCCCTTCGTACTTTAACGGGAGACCCTCTTTTACCATTTCGTCGTAGGTCCTGAAAGAGCCATCCGGTTTTCTCATGGCATCCATCATTTTCTCACCGGCGATTTTTGTTGCATGGCCATTCATGTAATGAGAACGGCTGCCGGCCGACATGCCGCTGTCGGGACATATCTTGGTATCGCTTTGCACCAGCTTGATCTGCTCAGGTGTTATCTTCATGGGTTTGAGGGCTTCAAGGGTCACCATGATGGAACCGATGTCACCACCCTGGCCAAGTTCCTGCCAGGTATCATATTTCGTGATCGTACCGTCCGGGTTCAATTCCAGCACAACCGTAGCGTGGTCGGTCGGGCCTTCCGTAACATTGAAACCGCCCCAGGCAAGTCCAACACCACGGCGGACTTCAGGGGTATCCTTTTCCTTTGCCTCTTTCACTGCACGGTCATAATGGGGTTTAAGCATGTCCATCATTTTCTCCATCGGGTATAACCTGTATAGACGACTGTTGGTATTGGTTTGGCCTTCGCGGGCAATGTTCCTCCACCGGAATTCAAAGGGATCGATACCTGCTTTTTCGGCTAACATGTCCATAAGCGCCTCGCTCATTGTGTAAGCCTGCGGAGAGCCGTAGCTCCGGTATGCCGTACCAAAATTGTGATTGGTGATAGCGATTCTGGAAAGTCCGGCCACATTAGGAACATAATACGGAAAGAATGCAAAGCGGACCTGTTTTGAAATGACATCATCACCTCCGAAGGTATAAGCGCCTTGGTCCATTCCGAATTCAAACTCAGTCGCGGTGATCTTACCGTCCTTATCGCAGGCCACGCGTCCGTTCGAATGACAGGGACGGCGTTTGCCGGAAAAATGCTGGTGCTCTTCATAAGTCATGGAAAGTGCGATCGGCATTTTTGTTATAGCTGCTGCAGCTGCTGCGAGACAGATGTCACCCGCATTGGTCGACCAGCCAAAGCTTGCACCGGTAGGATTCATGATGATCCTGATCTTGTTTCTCGGGACGCCGATGGAATTTCCGATTCGACCTATGGAAGAATAGACTCCCTGTGATTTACACTGTATTGCAAGGTTGCCGTCCTCATCATAATAGGCCTGCAGCGGATCGCCTTCGATGGAAAGGTGTGGCTCACGGGTGCAATAGAAACTGCCTTCGGCGCTGAACGCTGATTTATCAATGATCTCAGCAACTTTCGCGGGCTCATCCAGTCCGGCGCCTTTCAGCACGGGCTGCATAGCAAAAATATTGGGTGTGTCTTCATGGATGCGCATCGCATCGGGCATTACAGCATCAAGGTAGTTCAGGTATTCCGGGAGTTGTTCGATCTCGACTTTCACCTTCTCAGCTGCAGCGCGGGCCCTTTCCTTTGTGTCGGCGCACACCAGTGCAACAGGATCGCCATAACGGTAGATCTTGTCTTCGCAAAGCACACTACGAGTGGGAACCATGATGGTCGTCCTTTCATGGAAATGGCCCTCTGCCATGATATTGGATCCACCATTGGCTTTGATATCCCTGGCAGTGATCACCTTGAAAACCCCCGGCATCTTTTCTGCCTCGCCGGTATCGATCTTCAGGATCTTCGCATGATGGGCAACGCGCGGTTGTACCATCACCACATGGAGTATTTCAGCCGGCATTTTCAGCTCCTGGTCATCGCCGTAATCGGCAAGACCGCATACTTTTGCAAGCGCCGTAGGCCGGAGAACAGGTTTCCCATAATATTCGCCATTATCGGGATTTTTAAATGTAGCTTCTTCGACGGTTTTTTCTCCCCGCATGATCTCAGCAGCCAGCATCACGGCATCCACGATCTGAACATAGCCGGTGCAACGGCAGACATTCCTGTGCTTCTGGAACCAGTCGCGGATGTCTTCGCGAGTCGGGCTCAGGTTTTCGTGTAGCAATGCATAAGCTGAAACGATGAAGCCCGGCACACAGAAACCGCACTGCACGGCTCCCTTGATCATCCATGCTGCCTGGATCGGATGAAGATTCGTAGGTGTCCCGATCCCTTCGATCGTGAGGACGGTGCTGTACTCATCCACATTTTTAATTTTTTTTGTGCAGGCACGGGTAAGTTTCCCGTTGAGGATCACGGTGCAGGAACCGCAAACGCCTGTATCGCAGCCGACCTTTGTCCCGGTCAGTCCTATCCTTCTGATCACATCCGCCAGGCTGTCCTTTTCAGGATTGCAGGTAAACACGCGATTTACACCATTGATGTTGAGCCACATTTTTTTCAGGTTCATAAATACTCCTCCTAAATCTCAGATTATCAGATTGATCAGTTAATATTTAATAAATCCGTTGATTAAAACTCAAATTTGATGCCTTGGGCCAGGGGCAGCTCATTGCTGTAATTGATGGTATTGGTCTGCCTGCGCATATACTGCTTCCATGAATCAGAACCTGATTCCCTTCCGCTCCCGGTATCCTTCTCTCCCCCGAATGCACCGCCGATCTCAGCGCCGGATGTCCCGCTGTTTACATTTGCGATTCCACAATCGGAACCGGCATTTGAAAGGAAATTCTCAGCTTCACGCATATTGAGCGTGAAGATGGATGACGAAAGACCTTGCGGAACATTGTTGTTGATGGCAATGGCTTCGTCAATATCACCGTTGTATTTTATCAAGTAAAGGATCGGGGCAAAGGTTTCTTCCTGAACGATTTTATAATGGTTTTCAGCTTCCACAAGTGCCGGAACCACATAGTTACCGGATGCAAACTGCTCACCATTCAAAACAGTTCCTCCGAAGAGAACTTTACCACCCTCCTTTTTGACCTCATCAATGGCATGAACAAAAGCATTGACTGCAGCCTTATCGATCAGGGGGCCAACAAGAGTATTTTCATTAAGGGGATTCCCGATCTTTTCCCGGATCTGCTCATAGGCATTGATTAGATTGTATTTTACCTCATTGTAAACCTTCTTGTGAACAATGATCCTCCGCGTTGATGTGCATCTCTGGCCGCAGGTGCCCACGGCGCCAAATACCGTTGAGGCAATTGCCATACTCAGGTCTGCATGTTGTGATACAATAACGGAATTGTTGCCACCCAATTCAAGTATTGATTTTCCTAATCGCTTACCAATGATCTCACCAGCTCTTTTTCCGACTCTTGTCGATCCGGTGATGGAGAAAAGAGGAATTCGCTTGTCAGCTACGAAATTATCGCCCAACACGGACGATTTTGCTACAACCAAGTTGAATATACCTTCCGGCAGGTTGTTGCGTTTCAGCACACCTTCGATAATTTTCTGGGTAGCTATTGCACAAAGAGGCGTCTTGGAACTGGGTTTCCACACTATGACGTCACCGCACACAGCTGCAAGCATGGAATTCCATGACCAAACGGCAACAGGGAAATTGAACGAGGTGATCAGCCCGATAATTCCGAGCGAATGATATTGGTCATACATTCTGTGATCCCTTCTTTCTGAATGCATTGTGAATCCGTTCAGCAAACGGGATTGTCCGACAGCAAAATCGCAGATGTCGATCATTTCCTGAACTTCACCCAGACCCTCCTGGTAGATTTTGCCCATTTCCAGAGAAACCAGGTAGCCCAGATCGCTTTTTGCTTCCCTTAATTCAATGCTGATCTGCCGTACAATTTCACCACGCTGCGGGGCAGGTACATCGCGCCAGAACAGAAATGCTTCATGTGCTGTTTTTATAACATGCTCATAATCCTTCAAAGTGGCATTTTTTACTTTGGCGATTAGACTACCGTCAATGGGAGTAAAGGATTCAACGATCTCTCCATCGGTATCAAACCATTTTGTACCGGTCGTTACACCATAGTTGATTTCGGAAATTCCAAATTTCTTCAGGACTTCTTTCGTTCTTTTTGAATTCATAAAAACAGTTATTAAGTCAGAACAATTAGCTTAATTTATCCATTCACATCATGTAGTTTAACCGACATGCATGTCGGTGCATATCGATAGGCAAAGGTATGAAAACCCATCAAACAATACAAGCAAAGAAGAAACAGGACAAGGAACCATACAATATTGAGATGGATGCCTTGATCCATTTTTCATTGATTTCTTGCTTTAGGATCATTGAGTATGCAGATTTTAGTAGCGCAGTATCTGAAAAGGTGATATCCGGCGCCCGCTTCACCTGCTATCGTAAAGAGCAGATCACCATCAATGATCTTTGTTGCACCGACGATATTAACCCCGTGCCGGAACAGAACATCCGGTACAAGACTGCTCGACGGTCCTGTAACGATCAATTGTACGTTGGAAGGGATTACCGATAACAATCCGTCAATCGTATCGTTCACCAGGGTCAAACCGGTGATGATGACAATATCGGATATCGGGATCACTTTGTGGTAGTCATTGGAAGGAACAAAGAATTTCTCGTCATCACCCGCAAGCGAGTTTTTATCCATTTCCAGGACGTAAAGCTGATTGTTCGTTCCGGCAATTTTTCTGATGTAGGATTGAAAAGCTCCAACAAGAGTAATCTTCTTGTTCTGCCCTAAATCGATAAGGTCGATCGGATCTTTGTTCTCAATGATCCGGTATCTTTTTTCCGAAATGATAGAGGATGATATTGCGTTTAATACTGCAATCTGCAGAGTTTTAATGATACTCGTGCGTTTGGGAATCTCAAAAAGGTCAGTTATCTTTCTGCCACTGATTTTCGAAGGCGAGAATTCTTCGTAATCCCGGTTTGATTTCAGACAATACGGTTGATCATCCTTCAGCGTACCAGCCACACCAAAACTTCCGTCTGAAAGTTTCACAGCGGTCAGATGAAGACCTATCCGGATATCCGAAATGGAAAGTAATTCGAACCTTGCTGTTTCCTTTGACCTGAGAAAGTGGTATGTTTCTTCTAAAACCATAATTGAATAAGATTGCACGGATGACCGGTCGTATTTATTCTTGGAAACTCATCCCTGACTGGTTTCTCCGTGACAGGGTTTCTTTTTGGAGTCCAATGAATTCAAATATCTTTCCAAAGAAAGGTCAATTTCTTCATGAATCTTGTCAAATGCCCGAACCAGTTTTTGTGCTTCGGGTGACAATGTTGACCTGCCCCCTTCAGGCCCGCCCCGTTCTGAAAGAATTAACGGGAATCCGAGTTCTTTCTCCATTTTCCTGATCTTCCCCCATCCATTGCGGTACGAAAGCCCTACAAGCGTCAGCGCATAATTCAGTGATCCTTTTTTTTCTATTGATTTCAGGATTTCAAAGGAAATCTTATCCAAAATCACCAATTTATCAGGGGTACCTAAGGTGATCTGAAAATCGAACTTCAAATTATGTAAAGCTAAATCAGTCATGTTACTTATTCCGTCATGTAAGGATATTTGTAATGTGTCGGGGGAACGAACGTTTCCTTGGTGCAGGGAAGTTGTAAAGAGCATTATTCATAAAAGGATGAATTAGCGATATGCATGCGTTTGCAATTCGCCGGCAAATTAACAAAGAAGTTTTGATAAAAATATGTGATAATTGGGACCCTAATTTCAAGTATGTAAATGATTCTACGACCAAAAAAAGCGTCCTGTTACCTGTTAAAGGTCGATTCCGGGATTTTCATGGTGTTATTTTGCCGGAAAAAACGAAACACTATGAAACGAATCATGTTACAAATCAGCCTGCTTTTGTATGTCGGGATTGCCTTCTCGCAGGCAATTCCTCCCGACAGCCTCTATTTCGGACAAACTCCTCCGGGATCCATCCCGCAGATTTTCGCACCAGGAATTGTTTCATTGCCGGGAAGAAATGAAGCCGTGATTACCTTTTCACCCGACGGACAATCGGTCTTTTTCTATATCGAAAAGTACCCGCAACCGGGCAATCCGTATGTTATGTTCTCCGAATATGTCAATGATCACTGGAGTATACCCGACACCATCCCGTTCGCTGTAGGACGGTCAACCGGAGAACCGTTCTTTGCCTGGAACGGTGACCGGCTTTACCTGTGGGCCACCAATGCCATAAATCATCATGGAACCAAAGACCTGAGTTATTCCGAAAAGCAGGGAAACGGCTGGAGCGATCCCATTAGTATGGGTGATCCTCCAAACTCCGAGGCAGTCCAGTTCCACCCGTGCATTGTCGGGGATTCATCGGTTTATTTCAGCAGCAGTGAAGGCCGGATTTGCAGATGCCAGTACGTTGGCGGCCTCTATGAAGAACGGGTCATCCTTCCCCGGCCACTGAACTTCATCGGATCGCAAACATGGGGTGATCCTTATGTTTCGGCCGGTGAGACTTATATGATCATCAAGGCAATACGGGAAGAGGGATTCGGCGAAAACGACATCTATATTGCCTATCGTAAGCCCGACATGACGTGGACCAATCCTAAAAATCTGGGAAGTGATATCAATACACCGGGTGACGAAACTTCCGGTGACATAACACCTGACGGATTATACATGACCTACGGATCAAACGATGATCTGTACTGGGTATCAACTGCTTTTATTGACAGTTTGAAATACACCAACTACCTGCCGTATGTTATGTATCCTGTTCCGGATCAGACGGCCATTACCGGATATTTTTTCAGCTATACAGTGCCCGACTCCACCTTTGTGGACGATGATGGTAACCAAACGCTGAGCTATTCAGCCACACTTCTTAACGGAGATCCTCTTCCCTCATGGCTGAGTTTCGACACCACCACGGTCACCTTCTCCGGGACCCCATCGGCTGTCGAAATAATCTATCTGAAGGTGATAGCAACCGATACTGCCGGGAAAACAGCTTCCGATATATTCAAACTCACAGTGCATTTACCCGACGGAACCCAGGAGGAAATTGATGAGGATCTGTTAATCTACCCCAATCCGACAAACGGTTTATTAAATATCAACCTTCCTGAGAATATGCCGGTACCGGTGAAAGCGACCCTGTTCAATGTCCGGGGAGAACGTGTGGAAGAGGTGACCATCAATACCGGTACTTCTCTTGACCTGGCCGGTAAACCAAAAGGAATCTATATGATCAGGTTGATCTTAGGGAAAGAGGTTGTGAACCGGAGGATTTGCCTTTTCTGACCAACTCATCGAATAATCCGGGTAGTTGACCGATTTGTTTTCTTGATTGCGTTACACTTCCATACGTTTGCCGGAAAAAACCGGTATGTTTATCTTCTTCGCAATCCTGGTGACCATCTGCGTGTTCCTTTGCCTGGTCCTGGCTCTTTTTTTTCTGTTGACACCACGGGGAACAGTTCCCGTGAACAGGACACTTACGGCTTTGCTGATTGTATTTGGCCTGCAGATCATCTATTCGTTCATGACCAGCAACTATGCCTTCGAGTATTTTATGGAATGGCATAAGCCCATCTTCCTGATCCGCCTGACCTCCCTGCTTTCAGGCCCGCTGCTCTTTTTTTATGTCACGGTTTTTTTAAAGAAGAAAGAACTTTATTTTGACCGGAACCTTTTCCATTTCCTACCCTTTGTCGTTAGCCTGATCGTAGTTACTGTCTATTTCCAACATGTGGAACACTTTGTCATCTGGGAATCCAACATTGATCTCTACATTACCATTCTTATCCTGGTTTCGCATTGTTTCTACATTGTTCTTTCGGTCGTTTCATTGAGCTCTTCGAAGATTGGATTTAAGGATATGTTCAGGAACATCCGGACAGCCCCGCAGACAAACTGGCTGCAAATTTTACTGATGGGATTTATTATGCTGTGGATGGTGAACCTGAACTCATTCGCGATATACATGATCGTACAAAAACCGGGATGGTGCGCTTATACTGTCAGTATTTTTGCGCTGATACTCTTTCTCTTTCTCACGCTTCTGATGTTCCTGATCATGATAAAACCGGATGTCTATTATGTCGTTACAAAATACAGGAACAATAAGGTACAGGAGAAAGACAGGGACAGTTATCTCAGGAAACTGAACCCTTACATGGCTGAGCAGAAACCTTACCTTAATCCCGATATTTCGCTGGAGTCGTTAGCAGCCGAACTGGAAATAAATCCGCGGGTACTTTCCCAGATCATCAACGAGTCGATGGGGAAGAGTTTCAAACAATACATTCTGGATTACCGCATCAGGGAGAGCATGAAGATCCTGGCCGGCGATAAGGAAAAGAAACTCACGATCCTTGAAGTTCTTTATCAGGTAGGGTTCAACAGCAAGTCGGCGTTCAATTACCAGTTCAAACTTTACACCAGTCTGACCCCGCAGGAGTACCGTTCAAAGTGCGTGGCATGAGAGATCAGTTGTAATTATGTTTTTTTAACACCTTGTCGGCATTCATATTTTTAGGGTCTAATTCTAAAGATCTTTTATATGCCGCCAATCCTTCTTTTTCTTTTCCAATTAACAATAAACATTCACCGTAACTGTCAAATACGTTTGAGGAATTTGGATAAAGCTCTGTGTTAATTTTAAAAAATTCAAGGGCTTCTTGTTCCTTTTTTTCTTTTATTAATTCATAACCAAGCGTATTAATCGCGATTTCCGAAATATTGTATTCCGGGTTTTTCTTTTTTGATTCGGATAAACAAAGTTTATGAATTTCTTTTAATGATTTTTCCAATAAAAGCTCATCTAATGGTTTCTTCATGTTCCATTGCAACTCAGTCGTTGCTAACTCAAAAAAGTATTTTGAAAAAGCGCTTAAAGGGTAATTATCGTAATTTAATTTTAGCAATGAAAACGTCGTTTTATATTTTTTTCTGCCATAAAAATAATCAGCTATTTGTTTAATATAATTTTCAGGTGGTGAATATTTATATCCCATTTTTTTTGAAATATCGGAAAAGTGATTTGAAATAATATTTCTCACTGAATCGCCGTCATTTTCAATCTTATAAATAAATCTTATTTTTCGTGTGTCGTACCACCTGAAAATATAATGAATGGCATCGTACGTTGCAATAAGTGGCAAACTTCCGTGCGTTTCCTCGGGATAATATTTCCAATCAAAATCAATTATTTTGTCATTTGCGGTCATAATATCAGCAAATTTCATAATTGCCCTCATGTGGTTTGAAGCCGATGTCGTATCGTCTTTAATTTCAGTCAAGGTTGCTCCTCCTCGCATTGTTTGCGCCATTGCAAGAAACAATGATGTCGTTGAGTAATCATTTTTAAAGAGATCTTTTGTGACCATATCAAACCATTTATTTTTGAAATGCCCTAAACTCGGATCAATTGCAATGTATGAATTAAACAACGGTGTATGATAAATCATCGTGTTAATTACCTTGATCCCTCCAAGTGAATGTCCGGCAAGTATTCGAAATTTTGCAGTTGGATATACTGAATCCACATATGGAATTAATTCCTTTTCAAGAAAAGTAGTGAAATTGTCGTTTTCAATATTTGATTTTTCCAGGTTGCCGTTTTCAGCAACTGCAGGTAAAAAATCCTGAACTCTGTTCGGACTATCTATTCCGATAATAATCATTTCAGGACAAACTTCATCACCAAATGAGGTACTGAGTTTTTGTATAAGTCCGGTCACAGAAATAAAGTGATCCGGCCCGTCAAGTAAATATAATACCGGATATTTTTGTTGAGCCCCATTCTGTATTTCTTTTTGCGGAATATAAACCCATATGTTCCGGTTTTCTTTCAGAACGGTAGATTGCAAACTATCAATAAATCCAAGGTTAATAGTGTTTATCCTGTCTTGAGCGTAGGATTTTATAAATCCCAACATCATTAAAAGAAATATCGCTTTTTTCATTTTATTCAAGGTTTTGTCATTGGGACTTATTTTTTGGTTCTTTGTCACTTTGAGTGGGTAACATAATACGGATTGATTTTCGA
>CAZGIM010000031.1:0-34515 GCA_964525995.1 uncultured Prolixibacteraceae bacterium
TCCTGCAAAGGTAAGGTTAAATGTATTTCTGTCGAAAATACAAATTTCTAATCCCTCACACACCTTACCGGAAAGGCATCGGCCTTCATGGCAGGATAGGACGACACCGAGAAGTTGATCCCGTTCATGCCGTGTGACCAGGCACGGGTGGCGTCGACCGGGGTGGATGACCAAAACAGTACAGCGAAATCGGCAAAGCTCCAGATGGTATTTTGATACAGCACCCCGTCGGGGTCGGCTTTGAAACCATTCAAAAAAGGATCCATAAGCGCTTCGCCGGCCCGGCTTTGCCCGTCGTAGTAGTTAAATAGGATGTTCCAGTCGCTTTCGGAGGGGACATGCCAGCCGGGCGGACAGAGGCCCTGGCTGCCGGGGGCGGATTCGTAACGCATGAGTTCGTCCCACTGATAAAGGGATTTACGATTGCCAGGATTTACGATTGACGATTGAAGATACTGCTCTGCGATGCAGTTGTCGGTTTGATGAATGATGGTTGGAATGGTGGTTCCGTAATCCAGATTTTTCTGCATCCAACATTGGGAACCGATTTGCACCGTGGGGTAGGTCTTGCCATCGCGGAGATCGGTCAGGGTGCTGCCACAAGGAATGAGTGATTGAGTGATTGAGTGAATGAGTGAATTTTTGGATGATTGACAGCCGGTGGCGTTGGTGTAGGTGTAGGTGATGGTGTGGGTTCCGGGGCCGGCGGTGGATGGGGTAAAGATGCCGGTTGTGGGGTTGACGCCCGGGCCGGAGTAGGTTCCGCCGAGGGGCAATCCTCCTTTGAGCCGGAAGGGTTTGGCGTTAACGGTTGTGATCGTGTCGAAACAGGGAGTAAAAGAGACTTCTGACGAAGGTATTACAGTTACCGACACCGGGTTGCTGGTTGCCGGGTTATTTGTTACACAATTTACGATTGACGATGTACAATTTACGATTATCTGATCGTCATCGGAAGGGATGTAGGTGAACACGGGACTGTTTGCGCCTTGCACCATGCCGTTGACCATCCATTGAAATACGGGATTTGAGCCGCCATTGACAGGATTGGCCGTGAAGGTGACCGGGGTACCGGCACACACCGGGTTTGCCGAGGCTGAAATACTGACGCTAACCGGCAGCAGCGGAGTCACCGACATCGTAACGATGTTGGAGGTGGCAGGATTGCCGGAAACACAATTGACAAGGGACGATTGACACTGGACCATGATTTGATCACCGTTGACCGGGATGTAACTAAACGTAGGACTATTGCTTACCGAGTTGATGCCGTTGACCATCCATTGAAACACGGGATTTGAGCCGCCATTGACAGGAGTGGCTGTGAAGGTGACCGGGGTGCCAGTGCAAACCGGATTGGTCGAGGCTGAAATGCTGACGCTAACCGGCAGCAACAGGGTCGTTGTCATGACAACCGTGTTCGAGACCGCGGGATTGTTCGAGGTACAGATGGTGTTGGAGGAGGTGACCACACAAACCACCTGATCGCCGTTGGCAGGAATGAAACTGAACGTTGGACTGTTGCTTCCCATGTTGATGCCGTTTACCATCCATTGAAACACGGGATTTGAGCCGCCATTGACAGGAGTGGCCGTGAAGGTGACCGGTGTGCCGGCACACACCGGGTTGGCAGAGGCTGAAATGACTACACCCACAGTTTCGCCGGGGTTCACCGTAACGGGGAAGGTGACAGTGGTTCCGGTACAGCTTCCCGCCACCGGGGTGATCAAATAAGTTACCACCCCCGGAGAGGCGCCCTGGCTGGTCAACACCTGGTCGATCGTGGTTCCCGAGCCGGACGCAAAACCGCTGACCGTGCCCGATGTAAGCGAAGCGGTCCAGTAACAGGTGGTGCCGGTTACCGTCGCTGAGAGGGCAATGGCAGTCGATTCGCCCGAGCAGATGGTTTTCGCCAGGGGATCGTTGGTGATGACGGGCGGGTCTGTTACCGCCAGTTGAACGGTATCACGGCCGGCACAGCCCGATGGGCCGGTAACAGCTACTTCATACACCCCGGCAACCGAAGTGGTAAGGGTTTGGGTGGCGCCCACAATGGCACCCGACGGGAGCGCGCTCCAGAGGTAGGAACAACCGGTGCAGGATCCCGCGTCGAAGGTGACGCTCACACCGGTACATACCGACCGGTCGGGACCGGCGTTGGGTTGCGGTGAAGGCAGGATGGTTACCGGCACGCGCGAGGTATCGGTGCGGTTATCGTTGTGCCGAACATACAGCGTTACGGTATAGGTTCCGGGGGCGGTATAGGAATGCGAAGGAGCGGCAAACGACGAGGTGTTGGCTGTACCCGAGGCCGGATCGCCAAAATTCCAGAGGGTGGTGTCGGCCGGGGGCCAGATGTCGGCCGAAAAGCTTAATAGATTATTCGTGCAGTTAACCCCGGTATAATGGACAAATACTTTATATTTCTGAAGAAACTGAGGAAGATCAGAATGACAAAGCATTCCATTAAGACTGATAGAATGCTTCATAAAATTGCACCCGATACCAAATATTTCTGGTTGATTTATTGTACTCAAAGAGTCCATTAACCAAGTTGGAGAATAAATTTTTCCATCAGGACCTAATTGTAAAGCGCCCAGTTGTATATCCGAAGAAACAGAATCAATAATTACTTGGCTACTCATAAATAATAATGAATCAGTTAGGGATGCATTATACTGAAATAAGTATCCATCAGGAACATTTAATACAGTATTAGTCAATCCAGAAAAACAATATAGATATTGAGAATTTCTTGAAAATTCAGCAGTTCCCACTGAATAAACAGCATCCTTATTCTTTTGAAGAAATGTGAAAAATGGTATAACTTCGCCAGTCTCATTGTTGAAGCCACAAAACTCTGAAATGGTATCATTTATATAACATACAATTAATTTACTTCCGTCCTGAGAAAATTTCAGGACCCCTCCATAATTCTGCGGATAATCAATAGTTGCATTGACATTTGATGGGCTAATTACGGGGGTACTACCGATCCCGTTTTCGGTTATCTTGTACGCTAAATATTGATTTGGCTGTATGTTTCTGACAACTAACCATATATCATGATTGTTTCGGTGGCGCGTCCCTGACATCCATGAAGCAGATTGTTCACTTCCTAAAACCGGAATATTCTTCATGCCGGGAATAATATCCCCCAAACCTTGATCTAACTGCATATCAATTATTGAATAATACAAACCCTGCGGTAATATTGGGCCAAAACCATATAAAGGAATATAAAACAAATAATAGATATTTGGATTATTTAGACTGTTAACAGAGAAAACGCTGTGACTTTGCGAAATAAATCCATTCAGTCCGGATCCATTTGGCATAATGGTATTATTTCTGTTCCAGACATTTCCACCATCGGAATAAAAAAGTAACATTCCTGATGAATCTGACACACTCACCGGATATTGAGCAGAAGTTTGCATTGCACTTCCACTAACAGGAATTGGCGTAGTAAAATTAAAATCTAATCCACAAAATAATCCAAAACGCCATTGATTCCATTCACCTTGAGAGAAAGAAAAAAATGGCGATAAAATAAAAAACACGAAAAAAATACCGTTTTTTATCCTGTAAATAATTATCGCCATTTTTACAATGTTTTTAAGGAAGGTTCGCAATTACCTCAATATTATTGTAATTCCAATAATACGTGTTAAATAGAGAAGAATAAAACGGGCCTGCGAGTGGGGGAAGTGGTGTCCCGGGTTCCTGAATGTAAATAATAACTCTATAAATATTATCTTCAACATCATGTAAAAGATCAAATTGTATTAATGTTGGTGTAGTTAATGAAACATTCACATTTAATTGATAGGATTCTACATTTCCATCATAAATCACATAAACATTTGCTGTGTATTGACCAGTTGAGGGTGTTTGATCAGTCAATTTTACTTCACATTGGTGCTGGGCCTTTATTCCTGTGAAGATAAAGAATGACAAAAGTAATGCAAATAATACTCTTATACTTTTCATATGTTATTTTTTTATAGTATAAAATTGTGGTGATTTAAAAGATATAAAATCAATCTCTGTAGAAATTTTTTCCACAGAGATTACCCTGTCTAAGTTATTTTTCCCTATCACTTCTAAGGTTAGCGGTTGTCTGCAAAATGATTCGATGATTCCCGCATGGTAAAAGCAGGTTTCATCAATAAATGTGGGTGATTTAGGTAGAGAGAGAGAGAGAGAGAGAGAGAGAGAGACGCTGATATGTCTGATATAAAGTGTTTTACAAACGTAATGAGGTAAAACTGTTTTAACACAGTCAAGACTTGGTATCCCGGAGGGTTATCGGTGATCATGATGAACCGGCCGGGAATGCAATATTTTTAAGATATATGACCGGCCTGGCCTATAAATGTACGAATAAATTAAACAATAACATTACAAAATATATAAAAAATAATTTGATATGTTTGATCAGAAATCCCTTCCGTCAATCACGTAAACACCGCGCTGGGAATGCGTCGGTTTTCAGTGCAGGACGCTGCTAATCAATTTTTTGATTAACCAATTCCCTGATATGTTCAACAATTCTGATAAATTCGTTTAACTCGTTCCTGCAAGGTACCAGATAATCACCCGGATACCTGGCCTGAACGCCATAATCCGTCAGATTGAGAGAATCAACCTCAGAAAATTTTTTTTCAATTTCGGCGCATAATTCAAGAAGAAATTCAAGATTGTGTGTCCTTGGAGGTTCAATGTTGTGATAAATTAAGAATGCTTTCAGAAATTTCTCAGCAGCTTGCTGACAATGAAACCCAATGACTCCCAGCGCTATCGAATCTGCCTTGATTAGTTGATGTACAACCAACAAATCTTCATTGGCTTTACTCAACCATTGATGGATATATTGGTTTTTATCACCTGTCATATCGTTATACCCTCTTTCATTGCTGATTTCACGACGTGTCCGGGAAAATTTCTCATGACATCGACCTCTGAGGAGGAGTAAATAATAACATCAACAGGGATATGGTATTTTGCCAGACTTTTGCGGATTAATGATTGAATGTTCATACGATGTTGTAAATCCACCTCTGATTTACTGACAACCAACAAGTCAAAATCAGAATCGTTCTGATGATCTCCTCTGGCCCTTGAACCAAAAAGAATGATTGTTGATTCAGGTAAAAAACGGAGTACTACAGTTTTAATCAAATTAAAATTATCGAAACCGGTTTCCACTCCTGAAATTTTCATATTACAAAAATAACACTAATCCGACCCAATCCCAAATGATCGTACAATTCTAATCAAAATGGGATTAATTTGCCTTATTGGCCCTGTCTTTCTCTTTTGCACCCGTCAATCCCTTACACACCTTACCGGAAAGGCATCGACCTTCATTGCCGGATAGGACGACACCGAGAAGTTGATGCCGTTCATGCCGTGCGACCAGGCGCGGGTGGCATCAACCGGAGTGGATGACCAGAACAGCACGGCAAAATCGGTAAAGCTCCAGATGGTATTTTGATACAGCACCCCGTCGGGGTCGGCTTTGAATCCATTCAAAAAAGGATCCATCAGCGCTTCGCCGGCGCGGCTTTGCCCGTCGTAGTAGTCAAACAGGATGTTCCAGTCGTTTTCGGAGGGGACATGCCAGCCAGGCGGACAGAGGCCCTGACTGCCGGGGGCAGATTCGTAGCGCATAAGCTCATCCCATTGATAAATGGATTTACGATTGCCAGGATTTACGATTGACGATTGAAGATACTGCTCTGCGATGCAGTTGTCGGTTTGATGAATGATGGTTGGAATGGTGGTTCCGTAATCCAGATTTTTCTGCATCCAGCACTGCGAACCGATTTGCACGGTGGGATACACTTTGCCGTCCCTGATATCCGTGAGATTAGACCCGCATGAAAATGCGGAAAAATTTGCATTTTGCACTTTGCATTTTGCATTTGAAGAACAGCCGAGGGCGTTGGTGTAGGTGTAGGTGATGGTGTGGGTTCCGGGACCGGCGGCGGATGGGGTAAAGATGCCGGTTGTCGAATTGACGCCCGGACCGGAGTAGGTTCCACCCAGGGGCAATCCTCCTTTGAGCCGGAAGGGTTTGGCGTTTATCGTTGTGATGGTGTCGAAACAGGCGGTAAAAGAGACTTCGGCCGAAGGGATGACAGATATTAAAACAGGGTTGCTGGTGGCCGGGTTATTTGTTACACAATTGACAATGGATGATTGACAATGGACAATGATTTGATCGCCGTTGGCAGGAATATTGCTGAACGTTGGACTATTGCTTCCGGCGTTGATACCGTTGACCATCCACTGAAACACGGGATTTGAGCCGCCATTGACAGGAGTGGCCGTGAAGGTGACCGGCGTACCGGCGCAAGCGGGATTGGCCGAGGCTGAAATGCTGACGCTAAACGGCAGCAGCGGGGTCACCGACATCGTAACGATGTTGGAGGTGGCGGGATTGCCGGAAATGCAATTGACAATGGATGATTGACAATTGACAATGATTTGATCGCCGTTAGCAGGGATATAGCTGAATGTAGGGCTATTGCTTCCTTCAGGAACTCCGTTGACCATCCACTGAAATGAGGGCGCCAAACCTCCGTTTATGGGAATAGCCGTAAAAGTAACCGTCGTTCCGGAACAGACGTTATTGGCGGAAGCGGAAACGGCAACGCTGACGGGCAAAAGCGGAGTCACAGTCATGGTAACGATGTTTGATGTTGCCGGATTACCGGAAACACAATTGACAAGGGACGATTGACAATGGACCATGATTTGATCACCGTTGACCGGGATGTAACTAAACGTAGGACTATTGCTTACCGAGTTGATGCCGTTGACCATCCATTGAAACACGGGATTTGAGCCGCCATTGACAGGACTTGCCGTGAAGGTGACCGGGGTGCCGTCGCAGACGGGGTTTGCAGAGGCTGAAATGACCACACCCACAGTTTCGCCGGGGTTCACCGTAACAGGGAAGGTGACTGTGGTGCCAGTACAGCTTCCCGCCACCGGGGTGATCAAATACGTCACCACCCCCGGGGAGGCGCCCTGGCTGGTCAATACCTGGTCGATCGTGGTTCCCGAGCCGGGCGCAAAACCGCTGACCGTGCCCGAGGTAAGCGAAGCGGTCCAGTAACAGGTGGTACCGGTTACCGTCGCTGAGAGGGCAATGGCGGTTGATTCGCCCGAACAGATGGTTTTCGCAGCAGGATTGTTGGTGATGACGGGCGGGTCGGTTACCGCCAGTTGAACCGTATCCCGGCCTGCACAGCCCGATGGTCCGGTAACAGCCACTTCATACACCCCGGCAACCGAAGTGGTAAGGGTTTGGGTGGCGCCCACCACGACGCCCGACGGAAACGCGCTCCAGAGGTAGGAACAACCGGTGCATGATCCCGCATCGAAGGTGACACTCATCCCGGTACATACCGACCGGTCGGGACCGGCGTTGGGTTGCGGCGAAGGCAGGATGGTTACCGGCATGCTCGAGGTATCGGTGCGGTTATCGTTGTGCCGCACATACAGCATTACGGTATAGGTTCCGGGGGAGGCATAGGTGTGCGAAGGAGCGGCAAACGACGAGGTATCAGCCGTGCCCGAGGCCGGATCGCCAAAGTTCCATAAAGTAGTGTCGGCCGGTGGCCAGATGTCGGCCGAAAAGCTTACCGGGGCGCCCTGACACCGGCCGCTGGAATGAATGTATGCCTTGTAACGCTGGAGGAGCTGGGGAAGGCCCCTGACTGCTATTCTTCCATTTAAACTAACCGCATTACATACAAAATTACAACCGGGGCCTCGGATATTTGGATTATTGATGACACTTAGAGAATCCTTTCCTGTCCTGTTTCCATAGATTTTCCGGTCGGGACCTAATTGCAAACCCTGCGTTCCCTGATCTGCATGGGGACTCATATAAATCAGTACCTGGCTTTGCATGAACTGCGCAGAATCGGTAAGCGTAGCATCGTATTGACATATTCCCTGGTAATTCTTTTGTTCGGCAATATTCTTGAATTGACCTTCAATGTAAAGTACTTTTGCATCTGAAGAAAATTCGGCAAACCTGGGTCTTGTTTCAAGAGGAGGAAGTGATGGTCTGATTTGAAAAAGCAGGTTTAATTCACCGGTGTTGTTGTTGAAAGTACCATATTCACATAACGAATCGTTATGATAACATGCAACAAACTTTTTTCCATCCTGCGAAATTTTTAACTCACCGCAACTACTACCAGCAACTCCGAAAATGGTAACAACTGTTGACGGACTTAAAACAGGCGAATCCGATATCCCTGAATTTGTTATCAGGTAAGAGGCATATGATATTTCTTTTTTTGTAACAACCCATATATCACGATTATTCCTGTGGCGGGTCGCGTGTAATTTGTCACAGGCATCATCAGCTCCAGCAACGGGAATATCTTTCATTCCGGGGACAATTGCTCCCAATCCATTGTCCAGCCGCATATCGAGTACCGAATAAAATAATCCAATCTGGGTGACACCGGCATAAGATTTACCTAATGTAAAAATATAATAAACACTGTCGTCATCGATTTTCTTTATGGGAAATACGGGCTGGCTCCACCCGGCGTCGCCATATATATATCCATTTTGCATAGATGAATGATTCCTGTTATAAACATAATATCCGTCAGAATAAAACAAAAGATTTCCGGTTGAATCAGAAACGCTGGCGGTAGCCTCGGAGGACCAGTACATGTTACTGTTTAGAAGGGCGGTTGGTATTCCTGAATTAAAATCCAAAGCGGCTTTCTCTCCGAAATACCATTTATTAAACTCGCCCTGTGAAAAAGAAAAAAATGGCGATAGAAACAGAATTATTACAAGGTATCTTAAATACTTGATATTTACCCTGAGTCTACCGCCAAAAGAGCTATTCATCATGGATGATCAGTAATCCGGTTTCCCGGAAAGAAGGATTCTAAAAGGTTACAGTGATCTGAACATAATTGGAGGTGTAATATTGCAGAGTCGTCACGGCGCTTGACTGACCGGATTGCGTGCGCGTGGGAGCCCCTCCCCCGGTTCGGGTAACTTTGGCGACAACAATCCAATTCGGAGTAGTGTCATCACTCAATTCTATTGGACAAATCACATCAATGTTTGTATTATAACTTAATGGTGAAGAAGATGGCTGCCAGCCACAATACCAATCGTTGGCAGTTACATCCCAAATTCTGAATTCGACTGAGTACTGGGCGCCGGGAACATCCTCTCCTGTAATATTGATAGTAACTTTTGTTCCCAGTGCTTTTAGTTCATTTATAAAACCAAGCCCAAAGAACAGAATTAAAAGCGATGTTAATATGAACATTTTTGTTTTCATGGATATCATTGTATAAAGTTAAGAAATAAAATGGACGATACTTCTCCTTTTCAACATTAAGTGATGAATGTGAATGATAGTTTCGGCTCCCGTTCCCCGGAGAGCGGGTGGGAGCTACAGTCATCCAGGTCATTTTTCCCTATAAGTTCTATGCTTCGCTGTTTTCTGCAAAATGATTCGATGATTCCCGCATGGTGAAAACAGGTTTCATCAATAAATGTGGGTGATTCAGGTAGAGAGAGAGAGAGAGAGAGAGAGAGAGAGAGAGTTCTGATCTGTCTGATAAAGAGTATTTTACAAACGTAATCAGGCATAACTGGTTTAACACAGTTAAGACATTGTATTTCTGTGAATTATCGATGATCATGATGAACCGGCCGTGTATGATATGGCTTAAAATATGTTACCGTCCTGGCTTATAAATGTACGAATAAATTAAACAATAACATTACAAAATATATAAAAAATGATTTGATATGTTTGATCAGAAATCCCTTTCGTGGTGGTTCCGTAATCCAGATTTTTCTGCATCCAGCACTGCGAGACTATAGCGATGAGGTGAAAATGTACTGAACCTGATCGCCGTTCGCCAGAGCATACGTAAATACGGGTGTGTTTGCTCCTTGCACCGGGATTAACTTCGATTATTTGGACATTTCGTTCGCTTTCACGAAGTAAATTTTTCCATCTTTGGAATAAACAAGTTCACCATCGTCCTTTTGCTTAGTCTTAACCAGTTTTTCAAAGGCTAATTCAATCCCCTTCAGGATTTTTTCACGTAATTCGATGATTTTATCGTTATTCATTTCCTTGAGATTTTATTCTGTTCCAAACTGATACTTCCTTAATTTCTATCTCGCTATCCTTTGAACCTTCTGCAATCAGATAAAAAGGGTCTTCAGAATTATTTATAACCATCCAGTAGTCACAAATGGGAATATATTTTGATATTAAATTTGTGATCCCCATTTTATATCTTCTTGATATTGTTTCCACTGGAATATCATGTCCCCCTTCGCTTACCCACATTTTCACCCGTTGAATTGCCAGATCCACACTGTTAAGCCAGAAAAAAACCAATGTCACAAAATACCCTTGTTGCTGTGCTTCTTTGATTAGAGTGATAAAGTGTCGTGGAGATAATGTGGTTTCAAATGAAAAGTCGCCATGAGATTTGATCAACTCATGGATTCTTGCTAACATCATCTTTCCTGCAATTATGGCCACTTTTTCCGGTTGGAATGGAGACAGGCCTCTAGCAATTTCATCCGCATTGACAAACTCTTTGCAATTAAGCATTTCCGGTAATATTGTATAAGAAGCGGTAGTTTTTCCAGCTCCATTACAACCCGCTATAATATACAAATTGGGCATGTGAAGGTTTTCTCAATCGGTGATTACTCCTGCAAAGGTAAGGTTAAATGTATTTCTGTCGAAAATACAAATTTCTAATCCCGCAAACACCTTACCGGAAACGCATCGGCCTTCATGGCCGGGTACGACGACACCGAGAAGTTGATGCCGTTCATGCCGTGCGACCAGGCGCGGGTGGCATCAACCGGAGTGGATGACCAGAACAGCACGGCAAAATCGGTAAAGCTCCAGATGGTATTTTGATACAGCACCCCGTCGGGGTCGGCTTTGAATCCATTCAAAAAAGGATCCATCAGCGCTTCGCCGGCGCGGCTTTGCCCGTCGTAGTAGTCAAACAGGATGTTCCAGTCGCTTTCGGAGGGGACATGCCAGCCGGGCGGACAAAGGCCCTGACTGCCGGGGGCGGATTCGTAGCGCATGAGTTCGTCCCACTGATAAAGGGATTTACGATTGCCAGGATTTACGATTGACGATTGAAGATACTGCTCTGCGATGCAATTGTCGGTCTGATGTGTGGATAAAGGAATGGTTGTACCGTAGTCGAGGTTTTTTTGCATCCAGCACTGGGAGTCGATTTGTACGGTGGGATACACTTTGCCGTCCCTAATATCCGCAAGATCAGACCCGCATGTAAATGCGGAAAAATTTGCATTCTGCACTTTGCATTTTGCATTTGACGAACAGCCATGGGCGTTGGTGTAGGTGTAGGTGATGGTGTGGGTTCCAGGGCCGGCAGTGGATGGGGTAAAGATGCCGGTTGTGGGGTTGACTCCCGGGCCGGAGTAGGTTCCGCCGAGGGGCAATCCTCCCTTGAGCCGGAAGGGTTTTGCGTTAACGGTGGTGATGGTGTCGAAACAGGCCGAGAAGGTGACGACGGGTGCCAGTGTTGCGCTCATGACAATCGTGTTGGAAAAAGCGGGGTTTGATGAAACACACTCGAGGTTAGAGGTCATCACGCAACTTACAATGTCATTATCCGCGGGGGTATAAGTGAAAACGGGTGAACCGGTAAACTGGTAAGCGCTGTTGACAAACCATTGATACGACGGGGCAGTGCCGCCATTGACAGGCATTACAGTGAATATTACGGAATCTCCAGCGCAGAAGGGATTTGCCGAAGCCGCGATGGAGACTCCCGCCGTGAACACAGAGTTCAACGTTATCGTGACCTGCGCCGTATTGCTGCAGCCGTTGGCATCGGTTCCGGTGACAGTATAGGTATTTGAATTCAGCGGGATGAATGGCACGCCATTCATCACCCCGTTGTTCCAGACATAGGTTGATGCTCCGCTTCCCGTAAGCGTCACGGCCGTTCCCGCGCATATGCTGGTGGAGGAGGCATTTGCCGTAACCGTTGGTAACGGGTTCACTGTAACCGTAACCTGCGCCGTATTGCTGCAGCCGTGGGTATCGGTTCCGGTGACGGTATAGGTATTTGAATTCAGCGGGATGAATGGCACACCATTCATCACCCCATTGTTCCATACATAAGTTGAAGCGCCTCCACCGGTAAAGGTTACTGAATTACCGGCACAGATGATAGTTGCCGATGCATTGGCAACCACGGCAGGTTTTGGATACACGATCATGATAACCGGTGCGCTGGTTGCCGGGTTGTTCGAGGTGCAAATGGCATTCGAAGATGTCAGCGTACAGGTGATCTCATCACCATTTACAGGGATGTATGAAAAGGTTGAGTTTGTGGCATTGAGGATACTGATTCCGTTCACTTTCCATTGGTACTGCGGACTGGCTCCAGGGTTGGTGGGTACAGCAGTAAAACTTACTGTGACCCCGTCACAGATATTGTTTGTTGAAGCTGTAATTGAAACCTTGACGGAATCCCCCGGGGTAACCGTCACCTGAAAATCGGCGGTATCTCCGGCGCATGTGCCGACCACGGGTATGATATGATAGGTTACGACGCCCGGAGAAGAACCGTTGTTGATAAGGTTCTGGCTGATGACCACCCCGGAATCGGCGCTGAACCCGCTGATGTTGCCCGATGTAAGTGAAGCCGTCCAGTGGAAATTCGTTCCGGTTATGTTCGAGAGCAACTGGATGCTGGTATTTTCGCCCGAACAGATCGATTTTGCATTTGATCCGTTGGTAATTACCGGTAAGGGTGTGTCAGTGATTTGAATAGTATCAGATACTGTGCAGTGCACGTCTGATGCCTTAACAAAATAAGTCCCGGCATTAGTCGCCCATATCATGCGGGTTGTGGCGCCAGTATTCCACAGGTACCAGGATCTTCCGGCTCCGGCATCCAGTAAAACGCTGTCATTGCTGCATTTGACAATATCCGGACCCAGGTTAACCGGCGTATTCCAGTAATAGGATATATGGATGGTATCGCTTAACACACAACTGTCTTCGGTTGCCTGAACCCAGTACAACCCCTGGTTCTTGGCCCAGATTGACTGTGATGTTTCTCCGGTATTCCATAAATAGGTTGTCCGACCGAACCCGGCATCCAGCAGGATGCTGTCGCCCGGACATATGGACCGGTCAGGGCCCAGATTCAAGGCATCGTACTGCGAAACATAGTAGCTCTTGGAGTAATGGAACAGGTCATCGTTACTTGCATATACATGAAACCTGCCGGTTGAATTGCTTAATGTCCTGGAAATATTAACCGGCCATGTTCCTGCTCCATACCCGGCTACGCAGCCAACCCATTGTCCATTTGTTCCGGGAATAGTATCAAAATTATTTCCAGGGATAATCAACGGAGGATTGCCTGTTATGGTAAAATTCCACTGGTTCCCGTTTTTCGTGACCATCCATATAACAAATCGTTGTATACTGGAAAGCTCAGGCGGGGTTTTGGTAAAGGAAACGCTTCTCGAACCGGCACAATCTAACGGGGGAATGATATTTGAAACTGCCTGTGCATAGGTTATACCCATAAGTAAGCTTTTAACCCCATGAAAGTTGTATAATAAAATCGGTTTATTGGTCTGAACGGAAGCTGTTGCCGAATAGAATAAAGGTGAAATCAATTCCATACATCCCAGGCGGTTTATAACCCCCTGAAAAACGCCATTAAAAGTTATTGCCGTCGAATCTTCATACGCATAGGCATATAATCGAGGTTTTATGGGCGATCCTCCATTCATTGCATCCAATACGATATAGCTGGACGATGAAACATTTTTTGGAACAAGCTGATCCCCGGCAAGGTCGAATGCATGGTTATCAATGCCCGGGAAAAACACCAGATCATCGGAAACTGTCACTGCCACAGGCTTATCTGCCATAACCAGCGACCCGCCTATATGTGCCGTTGAATCGCCTGAAACTGCGCGGGCACAGTATGTTTGCCCCTTGTTCAATTGGACGGCGAAGGTGTCATATCTCACATGGCCTTCTATGTCGGAGGAAGGGATGATGGTTACTGTTGTCGAATCCTCCGTGGCTACCACAATAAAACTGTTCCGTGCCGCAGGATTTGCGTATGGATTGTTCTGAAGATGATGCTGTGATGGAATAATGAATTCATAACCCAGGGCATTCTTTCCTTTTAAAGAAAATGACTCCTCATTCTCATCACTTTGGACTTCATAAAAAACATTGACGGGCTGTGATGACCTGATCCTGAGTCCATAATTCAGAACAGCATTGGCCGGTTTGTTTTCGACAAAATCGATGAATGGAGTAAGATTGACGCCTTTGGTGGAATCTGTCTGAACAGTCACCTGTATCGGGACAAACGAAGAATTGGCCGGTTGATCGATTGTGACAATTGCCGGTCCTTGGTAGGTGGTGATATATAACATGATGGGTCGGTCAAGATTCTGGAACAGAACAGGGCTTGGACTTACAAGTTCGTAACTTATTTCCGGAGCGGCAAACCAGAATTCGTTATCGGTCTGAGACCATAGCTGAACATTAATGAGAAAAAAGAGAACCATTGGAAAAAGTATCCTGAGACCCCGTGCACGAAAAGAGACACTCCCGCTCTTTTCAGGGGAAATGAAGGGTTTTATCCGATGGTCTATCATCATTAGTGTAATTACAGGGTATTAATTCAGGCATCGGAATACCTATTCCGGTTGTGCCAGATATGTTAAAAAAATGAAACTCAGTTCGGATTGTAACCGGCAAGGCTAACCGGGCTGAACGGTGCGATAGATTCTACCGCTACATATATCGAAAATGTTTCTTCTCAATGGCTGACAATCAGTTTTCGTACAACTTGAATATTATCGGAAAATCTTACATAACAGACGAAAAGACCATCAGGAAAGTTGTTTACACTAAGGGTGTAACTGCCTGAACAGAGACCGGAAACCGCATGGATCAATGTTCCCGATGGTGTGAAAATTTCGATGCCGGTTATCGAATGGTTCCCTGTCGGGCTGATCGTTACGGCCTCGGAAGCCGGATTGGGTAACAGTGTTATCCGTTCATTGCCGGGTAGGTTCTGATGCGGCATACCGACAATCGTGTCCTCTTTATAGCATCCATCAAAAAAGGGATTCTGGGTTTCATGCGTATAAACGTGGTTGTTGTCTTTCCAGCCGCAAAGCAGGAACGGCAGTCTATGATCCGAGGGATATCCGCCCTGGCCGCTGTTTTGATAATTATACGTAAAACCCAGGGAGGAGCCTATCCCTTCAATAAAGGTAAGCGGGCCCACTTCTTCGGGATAGTCGGATAAGAGTATAGGATAAGAATATTGCACCCGCACATGCTTTCTTCCGTCTTTAAAATAGACGCTGTCGACGGGATAATTGAGGTTACTCACGTTGAACAGATCATTAAGATTTAAACTCAGGTCCATGAACAACTGTTCGGGCGAAGTTGCGTTATACCGAATCCAGGCTTTCCCCGTTGCGAGGTCCTCCCGCACAAAAGCAGTGGTTTCATAAACCGGAGGAAGGCTGTTTTCATGCTGAAGATGATAGAACAGAATTTTTTTAAAGGTCACTGCATCAATAACCGTATCAGGTCCGGCGATCAGGCTATCGGTTTTATACATCAGATTGTACTCATTCAACACATTCCACGATGTCTGCACGGTTCCGAACAGCGACTGATACTGTGCAAAGGCACCTGTAGCTCCCAGCCACAGGATCATAGCTAAAAAAAACATTTTTTTCATATCAGGGGTTTTTAAAATTGGTCAGAAATTTTTGTAAATAAAAATGCTATTTATTCAAATTACTCATAATCAAATTTCCCCTATAAATGTACATAATTTTTTTACATATATTTTTACAGCCGATAAAAAAATTTCATTTTTCCCATTCATCTATTCATTGTTTTATAAATAATCAGATTTCAGGAATCATTCATTTAATGGGAGAATTGATACGGGAACCATCAGGATATTTTCTTTTAAGAAACAAATTGCAAATACCCGGATCCTGAAACTACTTACCTGTTTTCCTGTTCACCTGTTTCCCTGTTCTCTCCGTTCACCGATCGTCTATGATAATTACCAAACTTGTTTTACATTAACTAATCTGTAAACAAATAAATTTCTACATTTGTTTGAATAAAGCAACAACCTATGGGAAAACATGGTATAGAGATACTGAATCTCGATAAAGATGCATTGATTCAGATGCTCAACGAAGCGCTGGCCGAGGAATGGCTGGCCTACTATCAGTACTGGATCGGAGCCCGCCTCATGGAAGGTCCGATGCGCAGTGAAATCGAACCGGAATTGCTGATCCATGCCGATCAGGAACTGGGCCATGCGGTGCTAGTGGTTTCACGCATAATCCAACTGGGAGGCACCCCGCTGCTCAACCCGTCCGACTGGCCTAAATTTGCACGGTGCGATTACGATGCTCCCGAGGATCCGTATGTCGAAGTGATCCTTTCGCAAAACCTGAAAGGCGAACGTTGCGCCATCCAACGGTATAAAGAGATTGCTGATTTTACCAACGGCAAAGACCACACTACCCACCAGATGGCTGTTACCATCCTGAATGAGGAAACCGAACATGAACAGGACATCGAAGACTGGCTCAAAGACCTCGAAAGGATGAAGGAAGACATGCGCAAATTCAGGATATAAACGGAATCTTTGTGATTTTGTAAAAGCGCTTAAATTCAGCTATGCTGAGCAAAAGCGGTCGCGATTTTTCGCAACCTCACTTAGTTGAAGTATAGTTACACGGAGCCTGAACACAGGATTATTCCTGATACGCACCGTTCCTTACCGTGCAACGACCAGCTTTAACAGGTAAATCCCGTCGCGGAAGTGTATCCTCAGGATATAGCACCCCGGGGAAAGATGATCAACCTCCAATTCACGGGAAAACGTACCGCTGATCCTTTCTTCGGACAGGAGTGTCGTCGATTTACCGGTCAGATCCGATACGATCACAGACAAGTCGCCGGGTTGCAACAGATCCAACCCCGACAGGGTCACCCTTTCGGAAACCGGGTTGGGATAAATCCTGAACAGCGGTTTTTGACATCCTGAAACGCCCGTTACCACTGCATTTAGAACGTTCGAGGTATCCGACTGACACTGATTGAGGGTTACGATGACAAAGTACCTGCCGCTGTGCGTGAAATGGTGTTTTTGATCCGTCGCGCCCGGGATGGCGGCTCCCTCAAAGTACCACTGATTCCCGGCTTCGGCTGTCGATATCAGGGTATCGGCGCTATAAGATGATATAACCGGAGTTGCCGGATAGGGATGTACCTGCACCGCGAGGGGTGGCGAAAATGCTCCCACTCCGCAGGTGTTTATGGCAGCCGCGGCAATATCGCCCGACTGCGCTCCGGCGCTGTAGTTAACCGTGATGTTCGGAGTATTGTTCCCTTGTACGATCTGGCATCCAGGTGGAAGGTTCCACAGATACCCTGATGCGCCTGCGACGGGAACCACACTGTAAGCCAAACCATTCGCCGGTTTGCAAACCATCGCAGGTCCACTCACCACGCCCGCCGCGCCCGGAAAGGGATTCACCGTAACATTCAGGCTGCCCGGCGCGGCGGCGGCACACCCGTTCAGCCCGGTATAGGAAACACCGACGGTCTGACTCCCCGGAACAATCCAATTTACGAGTATCGAAGCCGTCCCCTGTCCGCCGGTAATGAGTCCGCCTGCCGACACCGTCCACTGGTACCCGCTCATCCCTGCCTCGGTAGAATAGGTGTGTATTCCCGAATTGACGCACAACGATGTTGGTCCCGAAACGGCCGGAACAGGAGGTGAATTCACCGTTACCTGCAGGGAGGAAGGAAGCGGTGCGGAACAACCCACGGCATTGCTGTAATTCACGGTGACCATCTGGATTCCTGCTACCGACCAGTTGACCGTCGCCACGTTGGTGCCCTGACCCGAAACGATATTCCCTCCGGCCGAAACGGTCCAGGTGTAGTTCATCATCCCCGGCTCCGTGGTGTAAATCACGTTTCCCGTATTGGTACATACCGTTGCAGGCCCGGCAAGGGAAGGAAGAAGCTGGTACACCGTTACGCTTTTAATACCGGGTGAAAGGGGGATACATCCGTCGGGCGTGGTATAACTAACGGTCAAGGTCTTTGTTCCGGTGGTCGTCCACTGAACCTGAATGATGTTGCTTGCCGCTCCCGAAATGATGATCCCGCCGGAACTGATGTTCCACAGGTAGGCGTTCATTCCCGGTTCGGTGATATACCAGGCCGTGGAATTCAGACAAATGGAATCGAAACCGGTGATGGTGGGTGTGGGAGGCGCGATGACGATTACATTTTTAATCGTAGGCGACAACGGGGCGCATCCGTTCCCGTTCGTGTAGCTTACACCCACCGTTTGCGGTCCGGCGCCGGTCCAGCCAACCGAGATCAAGCTGGTGCCTGTGCCCGATAGTATGGTCCCCCCGGCTGATACCGTCCATTGATAATTGCTCATCCCGTTCTCCGTTGAATAAAAAATATTGGACGCCCCGGCACATACGGTCGATACTCCGGTGATGGAGGGTGTCGGAGGGTTGAAAACAGTGACCGGAAACACCGATGCGGATGCCCCGGTACAGCCGGTTGTATTGGTATAGTTGACCGATACCCAGCCATTCCCTGCTGTTGCCCACTGAACCTGAACAGTGTGTGTTGCAGTGCCTGTGACAATAGTCCCGCCGGGTGAAACTGCCCATTGATAGCCGGTCATCCCCGGGTCGGTTGAATAGGTCATCAGGGTTCCCACGCAGGCTGAAGCAGGGCCCGCAACTGACGGGACCGGCAAAGGATTCACAGTCACTCCGAGTTGAACCGGGGCAGACGCGCTGCATCCGTTCGGCGCGGTGTAGTTGGCTGCGATCCAACCTTGACCGGCCGAATTCCATAAGACCTGAACGGCGTTGGTAGTTGCACTGCCGGCAATAAGCCCCCCGGGCGAAATAGTCCATTGGTAAGCCATCATCCCCGGATCGGTTGAATAAACCGGCATCCCGGTGTTCGCACAAACCGTTGCCGGACCCGAAAGCGAAGGGACCGGGAGAGGTTTCACGGTGACATTTTTAATGCCGGCAACAGGCGCGGTACATCCAGCCGGGATTGTATAAATCACACTGACGTTTTGCGGCCCCGTTGAGGTCCATGTCACAGTAATAAGGTTGGTCCCGGCACCGGAGGTGATGATGCCTCCAGATGAAAGAGTCCACAGGTATCCCGTCATACCTGGTTCAGTCGAATAAATTATGCCGGTTGATCCCTGACAAACTGATCCGGCCCCAGTGATCCCGGGAACCGGCAACGGATAAACATTCACCGTCGTCGTGGATGGCAACAGGGCATTGCAGCCGGCGGCATTGTAATAATTTACGCCGATGGTTTTCAGTCCGGTGCCGGTCCATTTCAGGGTAACCGATGGCGTATTGCCCCCGCCGGAGATCACTTGCGCTCCGGATGGAATATCCCAATTGTAGCCCGACTTTCCTGTCTCAGTCGAATAGGTGGCCTGACCATCGAAACAGCCTGTGGCAGGACCGGTGATGGTCGGTAAAGGCCGTGCGTTGACGGTTACATGTTTAACCGTCGGGACCGGGGCTGTGCATCCGCCGGTTCCGGTATAGATCACGCTCACCGACTGGGTTCCGGCCGGAAGCCAGGTAACCTGTATGCTGTTGGTTCCGTAACCGGCGGTAATTGTTCCTCCTGCTGTTACCGTCCAGGCATAATTGGTCATGCCGGGATCTGTTGAATAGACCATGCCGCCGGTCACAGCGCAAACGGTGTCGGCGCCGCTCAGCGATGGCAACGGTTTGGGCGCAACCGTCACGGCTAATGCGGGCGCAAATGGATTGGTCGAACAGGTATTGACCGCTTTTACCGTGATATTACCTGATTGCGCTTCCGAAGTTGCATACAAGGTGACCGCGTTGGTTGTACCCCCTGAAACCGGCGAAAAACCTGAGGGATAAACCCATAAATAACCGGTCGCCCCGGTAACTGCGGGAACGGCATAGATGTGCCCGGTACTCCCCGGACAAACCGATACCGGTCCGGTTACCTGTCCGGGGGCAGGCAACCCCTTATTCTGAATTCCACCGTTGATGTAATAGGTGCTGACCGGGAAATCGATCATCACATTCCCGTTTTCATCCAAAAATTCGCAATCACCCCCGCTACCCGAGGTGGTGTTGAAAGCAATGGCAGCATTCCCCGAGAGATCGGTAAAAAAAAACCGGGCAAGAGTATCGCTGGCCGAAAGGGATTTGGGCGTGGCATTGCTCCACCGGATCAGTATTTTATGCCGCGGGGAGCTCCCTCCAACCGCCGTATCGGTGATCTGCATCCCAGGCAGTACCAGGGGTTTTGCAGCAGAACCCGAGACAAATCTGACCAGGGTGGTGTCGTATTCCAACCGGAGTGTTGCAGAAGTAATATTGGTAAAACCGTTCACAAGCAGGGGAACCAGGATCTGACTGCCCGGACAGCCATTGATATTGGGAATAGTGTTGATTGGGGCGTTGCGCATGTTGCAAAACGAAGCGGGGAGCGTGATCCCGGTCACGGTACACAACCTGAGCCGGAATGCCTGTTGGGTGGCGCCTGCCGGGACCATGAGCACATAATCCATGGCGACGTTTGCATCGTTTTGGTCGTGGGTTGTCTCAGTTTTACTTACCCACGTTTCTGCATTTACTTCAGGAGGAATGGTATAATGTCCGTTCCAGTTCAGATTGATCAGGGCATTGTTGGTACCGGCGCCATTATGGGTCATCCCGGAGATTCCGGTGGCCGTAACGGAGGCGATGGGCTGATCAGCCGCGACTTTCAGCGAATGGATATAATATTTATAAGATGATGGGATGGTCCCGGAAAAGGTAATCTTTAAAATATTCCCCGTGAGCTGTGTCTGAATGGTGATGGCATCTTTTATCAGAAGATAATCCAGGATCTCCTCTTCCGTTGCCATCCAGATGTTATCGAGTCCGTTTTTCCCATAGGTGTTGGCAACATAGTTCAGGGCCGTTTGGAATGTTGCAAAATCGTAGCCATATCCGCCGTTGGTAATGGCATGGGTGAAGTGAACGCCCCAGTGCCTTGCTGATCCTGTGCTTGCCGCCGCCATGGCATCGACCAGTGCGGGGAGATTCACATTGTTCCCGACGCCGTTTCGCCCCATCTTGATCTGGTTGTGATCCCAGGTTGCGTTAACATTGAGGCTGGGATCCCCCAAAGTGTACCCGACGCGGTAACAAACCAGGTAATTCTGGGCAAAGGCATATGGTGAATAGGCTTCTGATCCGTTGGGGTTTACGAAAATTCCCATGTCGATACCGCCCGTTACTGCCGACTGCGTCTTCAGCTTGACATAGCTGTGGTTCCGGGCAATATCATACGGCATATTCCCGGTCGAAGAAGAGGTGAGTCCGTGATTGGAGACTCCCCAGCCGTGTTGGTACAACTCATTTACCTCAGGCCAGGTCACATTTAACGGGGCATACGCGCTGTTCGGATCGTGCATATCTGTCTCACCCCCGCCGTAAGTACTGAATGAGAACAGCGAGGTGCTCATCTTGAAATAGAGATCATTGCCGCAACCATCGGTGTACTTCAGGCCGGGATAGGATGTTCCGGAAATGGTACCGCCTTCAAAAAAGGGATACCCATGCGTGTAAATATCCTTTCCCCCGTCGTCGATCTGAAAACTATATGCAAAGTCTTTATCATACCTGAGTGGGACCTTGGTAACCGTAAAGGATGAAGGAGGCGCTGAAAAGGTAACCGTAACCACGATATTTTTAAGACTGTCGATGGCGCCGGCCTTCAGCGGAAAAAGGCCGGTCAGCAAAAACAGCATGGTTACCGACTTCAGGAACACGGCCTGCACGCTGCTAAAAGACTTGAGGAGAACGATACGGTGCAACATCATAACGGATTTACCCTTTGTGACCAGGAAGCTCATAAAAAAACCATTTATTGACTCCGGTGCCGGATTTCACCAGCTTGGAGTTCGCTAAGATAGTCAATTTTCTATCTATGATTTCGCTTAAAGGTAGTGCCCTCCGAAAAGAATGAAATATGCACCTAAGTGAGGGTTGCAAATCTGTACGTATCTCACTTATTCAGTCTAAGTAATTTTCTTAATTCATTGATAAATAATTAATTAACGCAATATTTTTTTCATTTTTTTGTTTGATTAGATTGTTTTTTATGTAATATTGTGAACAGTTTCATATTGATCATATTCTTTAAATCATCCATATTTTTTCACACCCATTAAAAAAACAATGCTATGAACAAAGAAATGTTAAAGAAACTGGTCGATGAATTCATGGCCAGGATTATTGCCAAGAACCCGGGCGAAAAAGAATTTCACCAGGCGGTTACGGAAGTAGCCGAATCGCTGATCCCCTTTATCGAGGAGAATCCCAAGTACAAACAGGCCAAGATCCTGGAACGGATCGCGGAGCCGGAGCGGATCATTCTTTTCAGAGTCCCCTGGCTGGACGACAAAGGCGAAATCCAGATCAACAAAGGATACCGTATCGAGATGAACAGCGCGATCGGTCCTTACAAGGGGGGAATACGGTTTCACCCGACCGTGAATCTCGGTATCCTGAAATTCCTTGCTTTTGAGCAGGTATTCAAGAACAGCCTGACGACCCTTCCGATGGGTGGAGGCAAAGGCGGCAGCGATTTCGATCCCAAAGGAAAAAGCGATAATGAGGTAATGCGGTTCTGCCAGAGTTTCATGACGGAGCTGGCACGTCACATAGGTCCCGACACCGATGTGCCTGCCGGTGATATTGGGGTTGGTGGTCGTGAAATCGGTTACATGTTCGGACAGTACAAGCGTCTGCGGAATGAGTTTACCGGAGTTCTGACCGGGAAAGGACTTGACTGGGGCGGTTCACTCGTCCGTCCGGAAGCGACCGGTTACGGACAGGTCTATTTTGCAGCAGAGATGTTGAAAACCCGCGGTCTTGACTTCAAAGGGAAGATTTGTTTAGTATCAGGATCGGGCAACGTTGCCCAGCATGCCGCCCAGAAAGCTACCGAATTGGGTGGCAAGGTGGTTACCCTCTCCGACAGCGAAGGATACATTCACGACCCCAAAGGCATCGATGCTGAAAAACTCGCTTTCGTAATGCATCTGAAGAATGTGAAACGCGGCCGCATAAAGGAATATCTAGGCAAATACCCAGACGCCACGTTTGTTCCCGGAAAACGTCCTTGGGAGGTTAAGTGCGACATTGCCCTTCCCAGTGCAACCCAGAATGAAATCGACGGAAATGATGCCCGGACGCTCCTTGCCAACGGATGTTTTTGCATTTCAGAGGGCGCCAACATGCCATCGACTCCTGAGGCTATCGAAGTGTATCTCTCGAAGAAAATTTTATACGGCCCCGGAAAGGCAGCCAATGCCGGTGGTGTTGCAACATCAGGCCTCGAAATGTCACAGAATTCAATGCGTCTGTCGTGGTCGCGTGAAGAGGTCGACAGCCGGCTCCACAACATCATGATCAATATTCACAAAAATTGCGTGAAATTCGGAACTGAGCCCGATGGTTATATCAACTATGTGAAGGGCGCCAACATCGGTGGCTTCGTAAAAGTTGCCGAAGCCATGTTAGCTCAGGGTTTGGTATAAAAATGAAGACCAGTTCATTTTGATTGAGTCCCTGTCCCGGCTCCTGCTTACCGGCCTGTTATTACCCGGTCGGCTTGGTTGAAAGGTACAGGGGAACCATGAGGAAGCCGTCCCGAAAGGGGCGGTTTCTTCGTTTTATCTCGCTGACAGCCGCTTTGCAGAAAAGAGGGTATCACCCTGTTGCATGACAACGAACAATATGAGGTTCATGAAAGCATAAAAGACTACGCCGGCCTGTATTTCCAACATCGACTCAAACAGAAAATTGATGCCGACCAACATTAAAAACAACAGGTAATAGTCCTCTTTCCTCCGAAATGCCATGACGGCTGGGATTACGATCATACCGGCAAGGAGGAGAAATCCCGGAAGTCCGATGGCAATAAAGGTCTGAAGGAACTGGTTATGGGCGTTGAACCGGTGCCGTAATGCCGGAATTAAATGGTCGGTTCGGTAACCTTCCATCAGTTTATCTTTGACATCGCCGGTTCCCACCCCGAAAACAGGGTGGTTCCCGATGATTTTCAATCCGGCTTTCCACACTGCCAACCGGTCGGCATTGCTTTCGGCTTTCACCCGGGTCTGTTGCTGCGGAGTTTGATTCATAACTTTCCGGGTACCCGAGAACCGTGAAAACGACCCGGGGGCTACTAATCCGGCAACCACAAATGCCGTTATGCCTAATCCTATCAGAGATACCGAGTACCATGGTTTTTTAAGCCTTAACGTCACGAATACCGCGAAAAACAGGATGATCAGAACCAAACAGGCCTGTCCAGCTTTGGAAGCCAACAGAAAAATCATGGTTGTCAAGACGAGAATCCCTGTAACGGCAAAAATCTTACAGGTTTTACTTCCGCACTGCCGGGTTACCAATATCCAAACCAGGAATGAAACCGCCACGTTGTAATACAGCGACAGGTAACTTGCGTGAAAGTACCAGGCAAGTTTCATGTAATTGAAGGAACCGGGAATGTGATAACCCTGGATGCGATATCCTAAAGCGCCTATAGCTGCATGCACCACAAGGATGACTGTTCCGGTAAGGCACCCGGTTACAAAGGCCATGAAAATGATCCGGATCCGGTTTCCCGCGAACAAAGGGCGCTCCGATGTGGCAAACAGGAGCGGAAACAGGAGGAGCGACAACTTGATCTCCAGGTCAAACCATCCGTATTCCTGGTTGGCGCTGTAAATCATACCGATAAGGTACAGAATATAGAGGACGCCGAAGCACAATACCTGAAAACGTGGTTGTTCACTGAATACCTTTTTGAAATTACGGATATTTCGTATATCGGTGATCCAATTTACCACCATCAGGGTGATGAGCAGGGGCACTATCCTGCCGTGAACGGGTAAAAAAAATGCAATGGCCGCTGCCGAGAACAGAAAGAGGGTGTCATGGATTTTGATACGATCAAGCGGCATAGGCTACCTGCTTTTTCTGAGCGCCATAATAACCAGATATACGGTGTAACAGCCTGTGGTCAGCAGCAATGCAACGGCAGAAGCGGTCAGGCTGTAACGCGGGATCAGGATGATGTTCAGAACGATGTTGATTACGACTGTGGCTAAAAGCGCGATCAGGAGTATCCATTTATAATACATCAGTTCGAGGTACCGGTGTAACAACAGGGCAATCTGCCAAAGAAATGCCGAGAGCAGGATGGGAAGGTAAAATAACCAGTAGTCGGCCTGGGGTATTCTCATGATGTCGCCTAATAAAGCGGGTTTCACCACCATAAAGATGATAAACACGATGATAAAGATCAATATCTCAAAACTGATAGCTTCTTTGATCACTTTCCAGGCCTCGCTCTTATGTTTTGCATTCCAAATATCGGCAACTCTAGTCTGGTACGAAACAAAGATCGGGAAACTTGCAAAGGTCACGCTTTTATACAGGAGATCTTTCAATGCCGAATACATCCCGGCATCATAATACCCGGTATGGTCCATGATCAGAAAACGGTCGGCAGCCATCAGCAAGTGGGAAAAGAACAGCCACAGGGCAATTCCGTAACCAAACTCCGCCACCTTCCCCGAAAACCGCGAATCCCAGTAAATATGCTTCAGATCGATGGTAAGTAATCCTTTGACCCGGATGAGGGAGCGCAGGATAAGAACCGAAGCCTGACTGAGCACCAGGGCGCCGAATAACAACAGGTAGGTATTAAACCTGAAAATAAAGAGTCCGGCAATGAGTCCGGCAATCGTAAATACCTGATAGGTTCCCTCCAGGATTGCCGAGCGGGTATTCCGGTGGAAAGCCTGCAGAATGGCCTGGTGGAACAAATAAAAATGGTTGAGAAAGGTGAAAAGTCCGACCAAAATCAATCCCGTCACATCTAAATCAAAATACCACAACCCGGCAGCCACGACCAGCAGGGTTGAGACCACGGCGCTCAGGATGGTAATGTCATAAAAGCGGCTCATCACCAGGTTGGTCTCACGGTGCATGCCTCCCATGAATTTCATGATGCTTACCTGTACCCAGTGAAAGGTGAGCGTCACCACCAGCAGTGAAATATAGAGCAGGAGCGAATAGCGACCGTACTCAACAGGTCCTAAAAACCTGACAGCTAATACGATTACTGCCAGACTAACCGCCGCGGGGATAAACCGGCTTAACAAATATATCAGAACCTCTTTTTTCATGCCAACAGAACGCTGTTAACGGCCTGTGCGGTTTTTAGGGGTCGCCTCCTTGAGAAAAAATTGCTTGGGGCGGAGCACTTTGTCAAATGTAAAATACTGAATCATCGTAAAATCCCGGCCTTCGTTCACCGAGGCATAAAGCCGGTCGAGATCATAAGGAAGCGGATGCCCTTCGGGGTCGGTCTGACCCGCAGGGCCTGTTTTATGATAGGTCCTGATAGTTCTTGTCTTACCGGAGGTATCTGTGAGCGAGATGATGATGAAAGGCCTCGAGTTCAGGATCGAATCCTTTCTGAGTTTGTCCATGTCGTTGAGGAGCGCCTCAAAATTCAGATTTCTGAATCCTGACAGGAAATTTAACAGTTTCAGGGTATCGTAATCGGGGATCTCCTGCCGGGATCCGAAGGTGAGCAGCCGGAACCGGTTTTTGTCTGCCTTTTCGACTTCGAACGATTGATCGGGTGTTTCCGGGATTTCGACCTTGACGGATGAAATTTCGGGGATGGAGCTTCTGAAAACATTATAGTCGCGCCAGTACTTCTCAATCGGACTGTAGCGCGGCGATACAAATCCCCTGAATCCGGGCAGGTAAACTACGAAGGGTTCATTGGCCCGATCCATCAGCATATAACAACCCATGTTGCTTTGCGTGGCGCCGCCTACATAATAAACCTTGGTGAGCTTCTCATGCGGGAACCACCGGATTCCTCCTAGTTCAATCCGGTAAACATGCTGGTAAATCTCCACCTTCACCGCATTGACCGCCATCTCTTTGATGATGTTGTTATGGGCGGCACGGGGAACCGGCTGCTGTACTTCAATGTTTAGCATCGTTTTCAACAGCAGATCGACACTGATTTTCTGGGCAGGATATTTATCGTTGACCATCCATTTGCCATCAGTCTGGCGTGTCAATACAACGCTGTTGTTGTTCTTGTCGGCAATGAAGATCCGCGTCACATTGGAGGTGTCGTCAAGGGCGAATTCATTCATCGATCGTCTGAAGGTATTATCCGACCGGCTCCACCAAAGAATCAATGAAACGATGGCAAGCAAAATGACAACGACTAAAATAGTTCTGTTTCTTTTCATAGGTTTTATTTACGGACCGGGCCCGACCATCTGCGTCGCCGGAACCAGTACTTCCCGATTCCGAGACCCGCAACCAGTAAAATTGGAAAAACGATATTCAGCAACTGCCAGAAAAAGCGTTGATTCGTCACTTTTGCCGAATCAAGCATTCTCAGCTTAAGCTCGCGTGATCTGACCGATATGATACCCGAATCATCACAAAGATAGTTCAGGGCATTCAGCAACAACTCCTTGTTGCCAAAGGTTTGCCGGGTGTACTGATCAAATCCCAACGGGAGTGGATACCCCTCTTTGAAGGAAAACTGGTTTTTTGCTACATCCCCGTCGGCGATGACGATCATCTTGGTCGGTTTGCTTTTCGTTTTAAATCCTAATGCCGGATTATCAGCCAGTTCGGGAGGGATCCGGAATAAATAGGCAGATGGGAAAACACCTTCGAGAAGAAGCGCTACCGGAAATGGGCCCTTGTTGAACATGTTTCCGTCGGGGGGTTCCTGCAGGATCCGGAGGTCGATGAGAACGGGCACATTGACCGTTCTGGAATAAGGCGACGTTTCAAGTAAAACAGTCTTCTTCACACCGGGAACCGTCACGGTATCGAGGGAGCTGACAAATTCAGTCTTGATCGCGTTGAGACCGTTTACAACCGGGTGATTGATGGTCGGGATCAGGATGGGGAAAAAGTACCACTTGAAATACTCGAATTGGGGCTGATTCCCGATTAGTCCTGTTTTTACCGGGATTGGCAGGGCATTCAGATCCTGCACCAGCCTTGAATTCAACCGTACCCCATAATTGAAAAGCAGATCCTCCAAGTTCACATCATTGGGAATCCCCATGGTGGTATTGTACTTCTGAAGACTATCCATGCTGGCAAAAACCGGATCAACCAGCCATAGGACCTTTCCGCCCCGCATCACGAACTGATCGATCAGAAATTTATCGCGTTCCGCAAAGGGTTGCTGCGGTTTTGCGATAATAATTGCACGATACTTATTCACGAGGTCGTCATGAACTGAATCGTGTTTCAATCTGACCGACAGGCTGTTTATTTTTCCATCCAGGGTGATCCGATCCACATTATAGAATTCCGAAAGCGAATTCTGAAGATCAATCGATTCCAATTGGTTCAGTTCACCATGTCCTTCGATAAGGGCAATTCTCGGCTTTATGGCGGTAGAAAGGTTCTGGATGGCGCTGGCCAGGTTGTATTCGAGGTTCTGGATTGAATTGTTCAAAACCGTATTGGGATCCTGTTGAAGCTGGATCATCAGCAGTTGAACAGGTAACTCCCGACCATGGTATGATACCAGCGCTCCCGGAAAAATAATAAGCTGAGCCGATTCGCCTTTTTTCTTGACCCTGAGATCGGTCGGTTGAAGCCCCCTCTCGACCAGTATCGCGTAGGCGTCGTTACGGTCTTTTACGTTGGGATTATCCGAAGGATCAATAAATTCATATTGTATGTTGCTGCTGTAAGCCCTGAATTCATCGAGCATCTCCCGGGTCTCATTCGACAGACGCTGAAATCCGGGAGGAAGGTCGCCGTGCAGGTAAACCTTAAACAGCACCACATCATCCAGTCGCTTCAGGAGCTTTTTGGTAGCCGGGGAGATGGAATATCTCCTTTCGGCAGTCAGGTCAAACCGCGTGAAAATAAAGGAGGCAATGACATTGACCAGAACAATGACGGCCAATCCCAGGATCAATCCGGTAATGTTGTTTTTTTTGATATTTCGTTTCCTGTCCTTCATGTCAATGTTCAAATTTGAACCGTGTGGCTCACCATTTCCGGCTCTCTAATGAAAATTTGGTCAGGATGATAAACAGCGCCGTTACGCTGATAAAATAGATCAGATCGCGGGTATCAATCACGCCGCGGCTCATCGATGAATAGTGTGCGCTTAATCCGAACGACTGAATCAGCAGACCGGTCTTCCCCGAAACTATGAAGTTATATACAAAGTCAAATCCCATGTACAATAAAAAAGAGATGAAGACCGCCATGATGAAGGAGACGATCTGGTTATCGGTGACTGAGGAGGAAAATACCCCAATTGCCGTAAAGCTCGCCCCAAGGAAAAAGAGACCGAAATAGGAACCCCAGATGCTGCCTGAGTCAAGATTGCCCGGTGGTAATCCAAGCCTGTAAACGGTGAAATAATAGATCAGGGTCGGCAACAGGGCGATCAGAACGAGGAAAAGTCCGGCAAAATATTTGGCCAGGATCACCTGCAGGTCGGTCAGGGGCTGGGTCATGAGCAATTCAATAGTACCACTTTTTTTCTCGTCGGCAAAGGATCGCATCGTGATGGCCGGGATCAGGAATAAAAAAACAAACGGAGCCAGGATAAACAACCCGTCAAGGTTCGCAAAGCCAAAGTCGAGGATGTTGAATTCAACCGGAAACACCCAGAGAAAGAGCCCGGTCATCAGCAGGAAAACAACCAATACGACGTACCCGATCAGCGAATCCAAAAAACCATTTATCTCCTTCTTGAAAAGTGTGTACATACCCTTGTTTTGGGGGTGCAAAATTACGTTTTTTTTTCTACTAACGATGATTTTTAGCCAGAAGGATCACATAACATTACGCGAAATATACTGGGAATAATCGAGAAGCTTGGGTTCGTACGGTTCGCGCAATAGGTGTGAGGAAATCAGAAAATCGGCGGTCGAACGGTTGCATGCCGTAGGAATATTATAAACCACGGTGATCCTGAGCAAGGCTTTGACATCGACGTCATGCGGCTGGGGCTGCATCGGATCCCAGAAAAAAATCAACAGGTCAATCCTCCCTTCAGAGATCATGGCTCCCAATTGCTGATCTCCGCCTAAAGGACCCGATTTCAGCTTGATGATTTCGAAGGTGATCTGCTCCTCTTTCTCCAATTTGCGATGGATGGTCTCTTCAACCAGTCTTCCTGTAGTTCCGGTACAGATCAGCCGATGGCCCAGCAAGGTCTTGTAGTTGTACTCAACCCATTCAACCAGATCCTTTTTCCGGTTGTCATGCGCCACCAGGGCGATTCGCTTGTGTTGTTCCATATGCGAAGAAGAGATTGATTGAATGATTGAGTGAATGAGTGAATGAGTGAATGAGTGAATGAGTGAATGAGTGATTATATTTTCATAATTGCCTAATCCCTTCTTTGAATTATGAATTATTGTTTTTCCCTAATTCCTAAAGCCCAATACCTAATGCCTGATTTGAATTTTCTTCCCTAATTCCTAACGCCCAATGCCTAATGCCTGATTTAAATTTTTTTCCCCTAATTCCTAACGCCCAATACCTAATGCCTGATTTGAATTTATTTCAAATTCCATCAGAGAATTTCCACCATAACCGCCTGATCGATCTTCAGTCCCAACAGACTGCTTGCTTTCCCTTCACGGATTGCGATCTCGACATATCCGCTGGTCGAGAACAACGCAAGCATATCGCCGGTTCCGACATCTTTATACGACTGGCTGATCTGGGTTATCCGATAATTAGGCGACCGGAAGGTGATCACAAATTTATGATTCTTAACAACTGATTTGAAGAGTTTTTCGGTGATGTTGGTGAACACGTTTTCATAATTATCCACGTAAATCACCTTTCCCTTGATCATGTCACCTTGGATAACCGGCTGAAATGCCATTTTTTGCAAGACCGTATCCTTGACATGACCCAGTGTTTCGATCGGATTCCCGCTGGCAATATGGCAGGCTGCTTTCACAAATACATCGCGGGCCGGAAAGGTAAAGTAATCGGAGTCCTGAATGATGTCAAGCTCAATGATGCGCGAAGGTTTTTCGTCGAAGAGCAGGGAAAAAATCCCGTTATCAGCCCCCAAAAAATAATGACCGTTATGAAAAACAAGCGTGTGCGGGGTCTCCATGGCTGCTTCGGCATTGATAGCCAGAATGTGGATGGTGCCTTCGGGAAAATTGCGGTAGAAGTTGCGTACAATGAAAGCGGCCTGATTGAGATCAAAGGCCGGGATATTGTGAGAGATGTCGATAATGTGGGCATCGGGAAGATGCCGGAGGATGGCTCCTTTTACGGCGCCTGCATAATGGTCCTTAAGCCCCCAGTCGCTTGTCAACGTGATGATCGCCATGGAAATAATCGTACTTTTGCGTAATCAAAGGTACAATATTTTCATGAGCGAGAAAATTATCACCATCGAATCGGTTCATCCGGTTGATATCTTTGGCCCGAACGATCTCAACCTGAAGGTTATACGCGATTACTTCCCGAAACTGAGAATCATCCCCCGCGACAATTTTGTTAAGGTATTGGGTGAAGAGCGTGAATTGCTTGACTTTGAAGCCAGGTTCTCGGATCTTATCCGCTATTATGAAAAGTTTGGGAAACTCCTTCCCCGCGATATCGAGGTTCTCTGGGGTTTGACCACAGAGGAAGCAGGGAATCCTGACCGGGAGCTTCCCGGAAAACTGTCAGACCCGGATCAGGAAGCACACCTCACCGGGAACCATTCGCGAAATGGTGGCGCCGATGCCGGACCGGCTGCCGGAGAGTTGTCATCGGAGGTGCTGGTACACGGCAAGAACGGATTGCTGGTCAGGGCGCGGACTGCAAATCAGAGAAAACTGGTTGAACGCTGCGCCGTAAACGATTTGGTGTTTGCCATTGGTCCGGCCGGAACTGGGAAAACCTATACCGCTGTAGCCCTGGCGGTCAGAGCTTTGAAAAACAAAGAGATCCAGCGGATCATCCTCACGCGTCCCGCGGTGGAAGCCGGTGAGAACCTGGGTTTTCTGCCGGGCGACCTTAAAGAGAAACTCGATCCGTACCTGCAACCGCTCTACGATGCGCTTGGCGACATGCTTCCCACCCAAAAGCTCCTCCAGTATATCGAAGACCGCGTCATCGAGATTGCCCCTCTCGCATTCATGCGCGGCCGTACCCTGAACAACGCCTTCGCGATCCTCGACGAAGCCCAGAATACCACCCCAGCCCAGCTTAAGATGTTTCTCACCCGGATGGGATCCTCCGCCAAGTTCATCGTGACAGGCGACATCACCCAGATCGACTTGCCACGCAACCAGGTTAGCGGACTCATTCACTCCCAATCCATTCTGAAAAATATCCCCGGCATCGACTTCGTCTATCTTGACAACAGCGACATCATCCGCCACAAGCTGGTGAGCCGGATCATTAATGCCTATGGCGGGGGGGAGTAAATGAAGACGGTTTGTGCCATGGTGCTGTGGTGAAGTGGTGCCATGGTGAAGTGGTGCTGTGGGGAAGTGGTGAAGTGGTGCTGTGGTGAAGTGGTGCCATGGTGAAGTGGTGCTGTGGGGAAGTGGTTATGGCTTAAGAGATTTTCTTGTCTTTGAAAAAACCTGAAGAATCTTAAGGGTCTCGGCAATCAGTGGATTAAGAATCGTCTGGTCAACTAGTTTTGTATCTGCGATCAGCTCAAGCCAGAAAAGGGTTTCATCACACTCTTCCACTACGATGCAAATCTTCGCATAGTGCTCAGCGGGTGATCGACCTCTGCATGATGCCCTAAAATTTGCAGCCACAGAAGTAGCGCTTCTGATTGCCTGTTTACCAAGGATTTTTAATTCATCACGATGATCTAATTCAGAATATAATCTGATGACATTCAAGGCATTCTGTTTTGTCCTTTTTCGAAATTCATCATTAAAGGGTTGTGTTATCATAAAACTTTTATGGCTTAATCCGCTCTGAATAAAAAGGTGAATAAAAAAAACATATTACATCACGGTACCACTTCACCACCGCACCATGGCGCCACCGCACCACGGAATCACTGCTCCTCAACGCAAGTTTTCTTGTTCTTTGTCTGAAATATTCGGAAAATTCAAAAAGATTCATCGCTTTTTAGTGTTTAATCAGGGAATCAAAAAAAAGTTGACCTTCATTAAAAAAAATCCTTCTTCCTCTTACCCTCATACCCTCCTACCCTCTTACCCTAATTTCACTATCTTTGCCACCTTAAATATCCCTTGCCATGTCAAATATTCTTAACCGAACCAATTTCAGCTTCCCCGGTCAGAAAAGCATTTATACCGGGAAAGTCCGCGATGTATATAATATCAAGGATGAATACCTGGTGATGGTTGCCAGTGACCGCATCTCTGCGTTCGACGTGGTACTTCCGAAAGGCATTCCGTACAAGGGTCAGGTGCTGAACCAGATCGCTGCGAAATTCCTCGATGCCACAGCCGATATCTGCCCGAACTGGAAAATCGCCACACCCGACCCGAATGTCACCATCGGGAGGTTTTGTGAAATCTACCCGGTCGAGATGATCATCCGGGGATACCTTACCGGAAGTTCGTGGCGCACTTACCAGAAAGGCATCCGGGAAATCTGCGGAGTCCCAATCTCCGACGGCATGAAGGAACATCAGCGGTTCCCCGAGCCGATCATCACCCCCACCACCAAGGCGAAGGAAGGGCACGACGAAGACATTACCGAAGCCGAGATCATTGCACAGGGACTGATTTCAAAAGAGGAATATGAAACCATCAAGCGGTATACGTATGCTCTGTTTCGGCGGGGTACCGAAATCGCGAAGGAGAAAGGACTGATCCTCGTGGATACAAAGTATGAGTTCGGCAAAGGTTCCGACGGAAAGATATACCTCTGCGACGAGATCCATACCCCCGATTCATCGAGGTATTTTTACCTGGAAGGGTACGAGGAACGGTTTGCCAAAGGCGAACAGCAGCGGCAACTGTCGAAAGAGTTCGTGCGTGAATGGCTGATGGCCAACGGTTTCATGGGAAAGGAAGGCCAACAGGTCCCCGAAATGGCCGACACCTGGATCAATGAAATCTCCGAAAGGTACATCGAGCTCTATGAAAAGATTACCGGCGAAGCATTTCAAAGAGCGGAAACAAAAGAGATCGCAACCCGGATTGAAAAGAACATTCTTACGTTTCTCAGGGAAGGAGAATAATTGACAATGGAAATACCCATAAGGCCAAGACATACAAACCGCGGATGAATATT
>CAZGIM010000032.1:0-33913 GCA_964525995.1 uncultured Prolixibacteraceae bacterium
TCACCGTTCCAATTTGCTGCGGAAGGATCGGTATTACTACAGCGTATTCGGATGGCCGCCCGCACTTGCCCTGGATGATCCGCGGCATCCCCGTTTTGACCATCGCTACCGCGATCTCGATCCGAATGATATTCCCGGTACCGAAGCGCTGAAGGACACGGTTAACCGCATCGTTCCCTATTGGCAGAACGAAATGGCCCCGGCTCTTGCCAAACATAAGGAAGTGGTCGTCGCCGCCCACGGCAACAGTCTGCGGGGCATCCTGAAATATCTGAAAAATATTTCCGACGAAGAAATTGTCGGCATCAACCTCCCGACCGGCATCCCGTATGTCTTTGAGTTTGACGACCGGATGACGCTTCTCAAAGATTATTTCCTGGGAGATCCCGAAGTCATCAAAAAACTCATGGAAGAGGTGGCCAACCAGGGTAAGAAGAAATAATTTCAGGATCTGTCGCTATGGGCCGCTGCTGGGTCATCCCCGATGTGCATGGCTACCTGCGGACGCTTCGATCGCTTGTCAGCGACAGAATTCAGCCGGGTAAAGAGGATAAACTCATTTTTTTAGGCGATTACATCGACCGTGGGCCCGATTCCAAAGGGGTCATCGATTTTATCCGGTCACTTCAGGAGAATGTCTGCCAGGTGACGGCCCTCAAGGGAAACCATGAGGATATGATGGTCGAAATTTACGACGCTGCCCGATTGATTCAACACAGCGGAGTGCCCACCCCCTCCAGGTATGAATATAGTTCCTGGGTCGCTATGGGAGCCCGAACAACCCTTGAAAGCTTTCGGGTTGATTCGATTGCAAAGGCTCCTGTGGAATATATCGAATGGATGCGACACCTGAGCCATTTCGTACAGGATGACCGCTTTGTTATGCTGCATGCCGGACTGAATTTCAGGAACCCTGATCCTTTTGCCGATCTGCAGGCCATGCTGTGGATTCGTGAATTTGAAAGCGCCCCGGAACGAATCGGCAGGCGCAGGATAATTCATGGCCATGTGCCCGTTTACCTCGACCGGATTCAATATACGGTAAGTGATCCGGATTGTCAATCCCTTGACCTCGACAACGGAATCTATCTTCATGCAAGGGAGGGGTTGGGAAACCTGGTCGCCTTGGAACTTAGCACGATGGAACTGACAGTACAGCGAAATATGGATATTTAAAGGCTCAGCCGATCCGCCCGGCCGTCACTTCCCTATTTTTTCAATTTCCGCTCCCAGAGTGGTTTCAACAGGTAGAAAGTTAAAGCTTCCCCAGAAACCGGGATCGGGGGCCCCTGCAATCTGGTCCCAGCGCTGCCCTACACCGGTCTGCTTGTTGCCTTTGAATTTCCGGATGACTGTGCGATCGCGGGTAATATCGGTTACCACCACATCGCTTCGGTAACCGATCGAAATTCGTTGACCTGTTTCAGGCAGTGTAAAATTGGTATAATAATCATTCCGGATGGTACTCAGACTCCAGCAGGTATCTTTTTTTGAATAGGTAATTTCGGTATGCCCCATCGGCATCTCGCGGATCCATCCTGGTTTTCCTACAAGGGTGAAAAGGCGCGTCATCGCAGTTTTCCCGTAATATTTATAGCCCTTCAGACTGGGACTGATCGAAATCTTTAAAATGGCAAAGCTGATTGCGTCAATGAAAAGTTCTCCTTTCCAAAAGCGGCCTTTAACGCCATCTTTTTGATCAAAAGTGATATGGAAGATCTTCCCCGACGACTCCCGGGTTTCCTCTTTCATACGAAGATCATGGTATCTCAATTCTTGTTCATCGAGAATGCTCTGCGGGTGAAATTCGACCAGGTCATCCCGGAAGTAACAGCTCAGGCAGAACGCATCTTTTCCTGCATCTCCCATGGCATTTACCAGATTGGTATCGGAGGTGACCCTTCCTTTTAACAGCGACGGCCAGTTGGAACGTTCAATTTTTTTCTCAAGCTCTTTATGCCTGTATGGGTAATAGCCATCCTTTAAATCATCAACGATCGCCTCGGCGTACTCGGCTAATCGGTTATTGAAGGTTTTCCTTACCCGGATATAGGTTGTCAAAATGACCGAATCGTTTCCGTAATTTCGGGTAATATTCGCGACTGCCCGTCGGATCACCGCTTCCGGCGATAGTCCTACAATTTCAACTTCAGTGAGCTGAATCGGCGCAGGTTGCAGTTTTATTATCAGGTTGCTGATGATTCCGGGAGGTATCACTTTTGGGGTTGTATGATATCCCATGGATGCGACCAGAATCACCGGATTTCCCGTAATTTCGCCAATAACCATCGAAAACCTGCCCTCTTCGTTGGTGGTGGTTCCCCGGGTGGTACCTTGATATGACAACGCGGCAAAGGGTAATGGTTCGCCGGTAAGGCTGTCGAGTACCACTCCCCGAATGCGCATACCCTCCTGACACCTCACAGGCGCTGACGGTAGCCAAGCGAAGATCAGATAGACAATAAATATCAAATATCGTGAACCCATGATACGCCGCAGGGAGAAAAACACGGGAATGGTCTGACCGGCGCCGGATAGATCTTCATCCTTCGGGGCCGACCGACTGCATGGCTGTTCAGGATTTTCCTTATCCATAGTTTCGACAGGCGCTTCGGTATTTCAGATTCAAATTTAGGAAACATTTCTCACGTTTCCATCATGAAATAGTGGAGGGCCGTCTCATCAACGCGGGTATGGAGGCTGGCCGTAAGCTGCTCTTTCGACCCGAAATAATCAAGTACCTGTTCCTTGGCAATCATTGAAGGTCCGGTGGTGATGGTTGCACGGAACGAAGAAAAGCGGTAATGGGCCGGATGTTCGGTAACTCCGTGACGCCATGGATTCTGGTTCACATAACGGATCATCTCCATGAAACAGGGGATATTCCGTATCTCTATTCTCTTGAGTTTGAACCTGAAGATTTTTCCATCCCTGCCGGTATGACGGTTATAGCCTTTGGTGTAACCATTGAAGAGGAGTGCAAAAGGCCTGTACAAACTTCCATCGGCATTTTCGCGGATCCGGATGAGAAGGTGAAGGTGGTCGCGTAACAGACAGTAGGCATAGGTCTCGGCGACCGGGCAGACATGGGTTTGATACAGCTTCATGAAGAACCTGAAAGCATCCTCATCTTCGAAAAGGGGATGCCCATTCCGCGCTTCGTTATAAACATGATAGAATTTTCCGGGTTGCAATAAGGTTTTCATCGCAGTTTTTTCTGCTTTATCGTGAAAACCGTAAAAGGTGAAGGGGGTGTTGAAAACTATTTTTTTTCCGCAGAATTTCCTTCACCGGTCATAAACTGAGCCGGTTTATAAACCACGCCAAAGTTCTTGCGCCCATCGATTTCGATGCGCATGGGCTGATCAAACCGGATATGGCGGATGTACTGATCCTCATAAAAGGCAGGAAAGGAATCTAGAAATCCCACATCATAAAAGCCATCGTTAATAAAGGAGTTGATGGTGAAATAGCCGACCCTGAAAGAGGTGAGATTCTGAAAGAAGTGGGTCCCCTGACTCGGATCAATCCGGTAATGTTCCAGTCCCGACTCCACAATAACGCGGGCAGCGCTGATCTGCGGCCATTTTACCGGGATGCCAAGCCATGGATCGCTGGAGCCCCAGCGGCCCGGGCCGACCAGGACATAATTCCTTTTTTCGACCAGAAACCGCTCATTCAACTGATCCAGCCGGTTGGCGATCTCCATACTTTTCGCGGCATCGAACACATCGGGTTTGACATATATAAAATCATGGATTCCCTTGATAATTCCGTTACCCAATGCGGTGTTCGACAAAAGCAATGTATCCTCTCTGCGGATTGATTCGGGTTTGCAGTTGATGGTCTCATCGCGTCCCGCTATGGGCCTGATCTGAAGCAGGCTGAAGAGCCGGGGTTCTCCCTTGGGCATGTCGAGGTTTACGGCAAATTCGATTTCGATAGGTTTATTCATTTCCCGTTGACCGATTTCGAGAACCAGTTTCAGAATATCAGCCAGGGGAAAGGTCTCATGATTTAAAAGGGGAGAGAATGTGATGATCCGTTTCCCTTCAGTGGTAACACCCTCTTTAAGCTGGTGGCTTTCAAAATCAAAGGTCGAGGCCACCAGTCTCAATGCACTGTCGGTCTCAGCATCCTTGATCTTCAGGTTCATCAGGTTTACGGTTTCATCGATATCGGGGGAGAAACTTTCAGGGCGCAGATCGAGGGCATAAAAGCTCTTTTGAGTCTCGGTCAGCGCGAGTTCGGGGGTAGAGAGCTGTAACACTTTTTTGGGAAACCGGGGTGAGAATCTGATGCCGTTTCCGCCGTCAACTATGTATTTCCCAAGTCCAAAGGCTATATTGGCGATGCCGTCTTCAGGTTTCTCCGGGGCGATGGGATAAAAGTTGATGGACCGGGCCACTCCCGAAACTGCAGGATAGAAGCGGTCGCCATATTGCCAGCCTGTCACCTCCTGAAGGACAATCCCCATTTTTTCCTCGTCGATCATGTTCAGGGTGGCAGCCATGTACGATTTGCTGTCCTTGTAGTAAACTGAGGCATAGACACTTTTGATGGCATCGCTCAGCTTGTCGATCATGATCCGGTCGTTAAATTTGACATTCGGGATCATGTAGGTGGAATAGATACCGGCAAAGGGTTGATAGTGCGAATCCTCTAACAAACTGGATGACCGGATGGCAATGGGATTGTTCACACAGGAGATGAATCGGTACAGATCTTCATGGATCCGGTACGGAAGCCTCGACTTGATAAACCGCGCAAGGATCTCCTTGTCGCTCCGGTCCGACAGGGCGACTTCATAGAGGTTGTTCTCCTCCATAAATTCGTCGAAGATATCGGTGCCTAATACCACCGTCCGGGGTATGGAGATCACGACATCGTCGTATCGGTCGGTAAGCCGGTTCCTCTTGATCAGCGAATCTAAAAATGCCAGTCCGCGGGCCTTCCCACCGATCGATCCCTCGCCGATCCTCGCAAACTGCAGATACTCATCATAACGGTCGCGGTCGAATTCAGCGATTACCCCGCGCGCCTTGTTAATCCTGAAAGCGGTTATCGAATCAAAAATGTAACGTTTCGCCTCATCCATATCATCGGCAAATGCGGTGACCGATACCTCTTTGAACATCTCCGCGATGGGGAACAGCGCCCGGGCGTTAAACCACTTGGAGAAATGGTTCCGCTGCATGTGGTATAGCAGCGAATCGTCCGGAATTTCAAATATCTTGTCCTGCAACGATTTCAGGTCAACCGCCCGGGTTATCTCGCGACCGTTCTTGGGATCGATGAACACAAAATCACCGAACGAGAAATGTTCATTGACATAGTTCCGGAGCTCGATGGACAGGGTTTTCGACAGTTTGTTGATGAAACCCACCTTCATCTCAAAGGCCAGGGTTTCGTATTCCACATCGGTCGATTGGAACAGGATCGGCATATATTCATCCTCGGCACGTATTTTTTCAACGAACCGGATACCTGCCATCTTATCGGTCTCTCCCCCTCTTTTAAACGAGATATCGGTAATAATCCCGAGGAGGTTGTTCTTATATTTCTCCCACATCATGACCGCCTCCTCGAAGTTGGTCGCTAATAGAATCTTGGTCCGCCCCCGCATCCGCAACATCTTCTGGTGCTCGTTCAACCCTTCGGTCATAAAGGTCTTTGATTGTTTGAGCAACATCTTGTAGAGGTTTGGCAGGTAGGAGGAATAAAATTTGATCGAATCCTCCACCAACAGGATAGCCTGAACACCCTGCCTGATGTCCTGGTCAATATTCATCCTGTCCTCAATAAGCTTGATAATCGCCAAAAGGATATCGGCATTTCCCAGCCAACTGAACACATAATCGATGGCGCTCAGGTCCTTTTCGGCAAGTTTCAGGTTTACCTCTCGTGAAAACGGCGTCAGAACTACAATAGGGATCTTCGGATACTGTCTTTTCAGTCGAATGGCAAGGTCGAATGTATCACTCTTTTCGATGTTGAGCATGGAGATGATCAACTCCACTCTTTTATCCTCCAAAACATCAAAAGCCTCCTCTTCAGAGGTGACCTTGATAAATTGCGGAGGATAACGAAGGTTCAATGAAACATATTCCATGAAGATCGACTCATCGATGCGCCCGTCTTCCTCCAGCATGAAGGCGTCGTAGGTGCTCGAGATGAGCAGGACCTGGTAAATCCTCCGCTTCATCAGCAGATTGAACGAAGTATCAATGAAATAATACTTCTTTGGATTCAGGGCATTCTGTGAATGTGGCATGGCTGGACCTTATAACATTCAAAAGTAGTTATCTTTTAAACAATGGGCACCAGGTAACCAGGCAGTCTCAGTTCGCCTTGTGTTGCATCTCTTCCTGGGCAAAACTTTCGAATGTTTTTTTCGACTGCACGCTCTTAGACCGGGCCGCGAGTGACACGTAAAAATCGACCGCTGACTGCTCCTCTCCGATAGCGAAATCGAGAATATCATTGATGGCATCGAACGTTCTCATAAAATCAATGTTGAATAATGAACTGTTTGCTTTTTGAATTTTGAATTACTTTTTCACTCATTAATTCATTAACTCATTAACTCATTAACTCAAAAATGAATACGTATTAAAATTCCCGTCCTGCCAGTGAACAGCAACCAAACCTTCATTGCCGGGAGGCGTTATTTCAAACCCGGTGATACGCTTCAACAAGGGCATCGCAACCATACCTGAACAGCTGTTTATCATTATCGCCGGGGGTCGTCTCCATGTGCAATTTGTCGTGGCATTTCGACTGCGGAAGCAATTTGATGATCTCCATCAGGAGGTCGGACTGACTTTCGGCTCCGGTGAGGCCGAATTCGCGGAGTATCCCGGTGAGTTGTTTGATTGAATTCAGTTCCGGCCCTGTTTTCATCGTTGTCTGAAATTCCTGGATCACCTTGAGGGTGTTGGTAAAGGTACCACCGATTTCAGAAGGGAAAGAGGCCGGTAACACGAGGTCGGCCTCTAAAGCCGTCGGGGTCATCCGGTATTCCTGAACGACCTTAAAGTCCACCTTCCTGAACATCTTTTCAATGGCTGTCTGATCAATGGCACAACCCACCGGATCCTCTCCGAAAATGAAGATGTTACGGATCAGTCCGTCGTTTAAAAGTCCGTGCAGGCAACGGGTTTCACCAGAAGCAATGCCGGAAGTATTCCAGACCTCCTTCAGCCGTTCCCGATAAGCGGTGTCGGTTAAAAGCTGTCCGCCGATCCCGGCATGCGGACTCACTCCCATGTCGAAAAGTCCCTGCGAATTATTCTTGGTCTTCATCGCGATCAGTCCATTAGCGGTCTTTCCTAATTTTCCGGTGATACGGGCCAGGTTGAATAGTTCTCTGGAGGTGTTGCCCGAAATCTCCTTTTCCGAAAAAATCAGGATGGCATTCATTTCGCGGTTATAAGCGGATGCAAATGAGGCGATGATCTCTCTGCTTACGCCGGCACTCGCTGACAACCGGTCGAAATCCTCGGTTAAAAGCCGATCCCTGTAATTCTCAAATCCTTCCGTACAGTCGCGCAGGAAGAGCGCATTCTCCAACCCCTCCGAAAGAAGATAGTAGTTCACTGCCTTGATGAAATGATAGTATGATTTCACGACAACCTGCTCCGAAACCTTATGGGTCATGGCATTTTCGGATTTTGTGGTAACCATCACCACGGGCGTCTTCTTTATAACATGGGTATTATGCACCATGAATCCAACCACGGCGTGATCCATGTTGATCTCGGTACCGATGAGATAGAGGGCGCTGGCATGCCCGATTTCACTGAAAGAGGCATTCAGGTTGCAATTGTTCCGGTACCCCTCACCCCGGCCTAAGTAATGAAAACTTCCGACATTATTCGTTCGGGCGGCAGCTCGTGCCAGTTTGTGAATCAGGTAAAGCTCCTCATTGGTGAGCCTTGCACCGCCGAAGAAGGCATTTTCATCAGGTTTAACTGCCCGAATCCGCTCCCCGATGATCCGGAAAGCCTCCTCAAAAGTAACCGGCTTAAAGGCGCCGTTAACCTTCAGCAGGGGGGTTAAGACTCTGGAAGAATCCAGGTAGGGAAGGTATCCGAACCGGGGATACCGGCAAATATTTCCATCTTGGTTGATCAGTCCTTTGGCTCCGGCAACGCCCATGACCCGGCCGTTTTGATGATTAAGGGTCACAGAACAGCCGACTGAACAATAATTACAGATAGTGACCGCTTCATGAGTCCGGACGGGCCCCGGTTTGAAGGGTACATTTTCGGTGATCGCGCCGGTCGGGCAAGTCGAAATACACATCCCGCACGATTCGCAGCGGGTATCCGAAAGCGCTGCACCCAGACTCGGGGTAATATAGGTGTTGAATCCCCGGCTTACGAAGCCGAGGGCATTAGCTCCGACTACTTCGCGGCAAATCCGGACGCATCTTCCGCACAGAATACATTTGTTGTTATCTATTTCGATATGGGGATGTCGGAAATCGACCCGGTATTCGCGGAATTCCCCTTTATAGGATTTTTGAAAAGCGCCATATTCGGTGGCATAGCGTTGCAGGTCGCAGTTGAAGAAGGCGCTGCATCCGCATTCCAGACAGCGTTGGGCCTCAGCCAACGCGGTCTCTTCGCCGGGATATCCCAGTTCAACCTCGTTGAAGTTCACGCGTGAAGCTGCCGGAAGCGTCGGCATCTCCTGCCGGCTCCTGCTTTCAAATTTCCCGGTATAATCTTCCGACTGTAGTACCTTGAAATGATCTTTCCGGCTGGTAAAAGGTTTGAGTGGCGGTTGGATGAGCGCTCCGGTCAGATACTGGTGCACGCTCACCGATGCCTTACGGGCCTGCGCGATCGCTTCGATGATGGTTGCCGGGCCGGTTACTCCGTCGCCGGCAGCAAAAACCGAAGGAATGCCGGTTTGCAAGGTGGCCGGATCAGCGTCAATATCTCCCCATTTGGTGACCTTTAACGACCCTTCGGTAGTGTGGGCGTTCATGTCTCCTAAAAAATTAACCTCAGTCTTTTGCCCGATAGCGGCGAGAATATAATCGACGTTTATATCAAATTCGGAGCCGTCAACCGGAACCGGGCGCCGACGGCCCGAAGCATCCGGTTCACCGAGTTCCATCCGGATGCAGGTCACCGAAGTCACCTCGCCCTTCTCATTTTTGTGGATCTTCTTGGGAAGGGTGAGAAACAGATATTCGACACCTTCCAGCTTCGATTCGTGAATCTCGATCGGATTGGCCGGCATCTCTTTTTCAGTACGCCGGTAAATTACATAAACCTTGTCGGCATGGCAACGAACCGAAGTACGGCAGCAGTCCATGGCTGTGTTTCCGCCCCCCACGACGGCAATCGTCTTTCCGCGGAAATCGTAGCGTTGACCGGTAACCTCCATATTTTTCAAAAAGTTAATCCCTGAAAAGACATTCAGGGCATCGTCGCCTTCACAGCCCACACCGGTACCCTTTTGCGATCCGATGGTAAGCACCGTGGCATCGTACCGGTTCCGGATATCCTGGTAGCTGAGGTTATCGCCTAACCTTTGATTGTAGAATATGTTGACTCCCAGGTCGGTAATGTTCTTTACCTCCAAATCGAGGATATCGTTCGGAAGGCGGTACTCCGGGATGCCGTAACGCAACCATCCACCCGGTTTTGGGGCTGCTTCAAAAATATCGACCTGATGACCCTCTTTCTGTAGAAAATAACCGGCCGACAATCCGCCCGGACCGGCACCGATCACAGCTACTTTTTTGCCTGTCGGAGGTTTTACTGAAGGAATATATTTTCCAGGACCGGTTAGATCATAATCGGCGGCAAACCGTTTCAGGTAATCGATTCCGACGGGGGCTCCTTCGCCTAACAGGTTCCGCCTGCACTCAGCTTCGCAGAGCCTTACGCAAACCCTCCCGCAAATTGCCGGAAGCGGATTGGTTTCCTTGATCAGAGCAACGGCTTCGTGGTACATTCCCTTGTCGATCAACGAAATATAGCCTTGTACATCGACTCCGGCGGGACAGGTTTGCTTACAGGGTCCGATACAATCGGCATAGTGGTTGCTGAGCATCAGCTCCAGCGCTATTTTCCTTGATTTTCGAATAGCCTCGTTGTCGGTTACGATTTTCATTCCATCCGTAATCCGGGTGGAACAGGCAGGTTGATGCCCGCGCATGCCTTCCACTTCGACCACGCACAGGTAACACGCGGAAAAGGGTTCGAGCCGGTCGTCGTTACATAACGTCGGAATTGAAATGCCATACCTTTTTGCCAGTTCAAGAATGGTCTCACCGGGGATCCCCTTGACGATTTCACCGTTGAGTACGATATTGAAAGTATTTTCAGTCATGATGAGAAGAAAAATTTTATTTATTGATTTTCAGATCGATCATTAAAATTCCACTGCCGTTGAAAATTATCAGTCTACAGTTACAGGGTTTTGCATTTTGCATTTTGCGTCTCGGTATCGCGTTTCAGGGTTTCAGGGTTACAGGGTATGAAGGTATGAGGATTAACTTGTCCACTGGTCCACTTGTCCGCTGGTCCGCTGGTCCGCTGGTCCACTGGTCCACTTGTCCACTTGTCCATCGTCAGCTCAACAAAATTGCGTCAAACTTACATTTGGAATGACACACCCCGCATCGGGTGCAAATCTCGTGCTGAATGAAATGCGGGCTTTTTCTTTCACCGGTTATGGCTTTCACCGGACAGTTTTTCAAACAGACCATGCAACCCGTACACTTCTCCGGAATCACCGTATAGGTAAGCAGGGGACGGCATTTTTTTGCAGGACATTTTTTGTGAATGATATGTGCCTCATACTCGTCGCGGAAATACTTTAGCGTGGTGAGCACCGGGTTGGGAGCCGTCTGGCCCAATCCGCACAAGGTATTGTTCTTGATCTGAAACGCCAGCTCTTCAAGTTTTGCCATATCCTCCTCATGTCCCTGACCATTGGTAATGCGATCAAGAATTTCAAGCATCCGTTTAGTGCCCATCCGGCAGAAGGTACATTTACCACAACTCTCTTTCCGGGTAAAGTCTAAAAAGAATTTTGCCACATCAACCATGCAGGTTGTTTCGTCCATCACGACCATTCCCCCCGATCCCATGATGGCCCCGGTGGCATTTACCGAATCATAATCGACAATGGTATCGGCTAAAAATTCAGGAATACACCCTCCTGAAGGTCCTCCGAGCTGAACAGCCTTAAAACGTTTGTTATTTTTAATACCGCCGCCTAACTTGAAGATCACATCGCGGATAGTCATTCCCATTGGAACTTCAACCAACCCCGATCGTTTGATCTTTCCGGCAAGAGCGAAAACCTTGGTACCCCGGCTTTTTTCGGTACCATACGCTGCGTAAGCCTCCGCACCGTGGATCATGATCCAGGGTATGTTGGCATAAGTCTCCACATTGTTGATGTTGGTGGGGTTCTTCCAGAGACCTGAGACTGCCGGGAAAGGCGGCCGTTTCCGTGGCATCCCGCGTTCACCCTCTATTGAGGCGATCAGGGCGGTCTCCTCTCCGCAAACAAAGGCTCCGGCTCCTTCCTTGATATAAATATCCAGGTCAAAACCATCTATCCCGAAAATATTCTTTCCTAAATACCCCCGTTCTTGGGCCTGGGCAATGGCAATATTCAGCCGCTTGATAGCCAGCGGATATTCGGCGCGGCAATAAATCACACCGCCGGTCGCCCCGATGGCATATGCCGCGATGATCATCCCTTCCAACACCGAGTGCGGATCGCCTTCCAATACCGACCGATCCATGAAAGCGCCCGGATCCCCTTCATCGGCATTGCAGATCACGTACTTCTCGGCCGACTTGTTGGCATGGGCGAACTTCCATTTCATCCCGGTCGGGAAACCTCCTCCTCCCCTGCCGCGGAGTCCCGATTTCAAAACCGTGTCGATGACTGCCTCACGTGATATCTGTTCACTTGAAATCTTGCGTATTGCCAGGTATCCGTCACGCCGTTCGTACTCGTCGATCGATTCGGGGTCCATGTAACCGCAATTCCGCAGGACAATCTTGACCTGCGATCCCAAAAAATCGTTTTCGGGTGCCTGAAACAGGTCGGTGTAAACAATATAATCGCGAAGCGGTTCATGCTGGTTGATGTGTTTCTCAATCACTTCAACGGCCCGGCCGGCATCGATTTCGCCATAAAGATAGGTACCCGTATCATCAGTGATCTCAACAAGCGGTTCCCGATAACACATACCGACACAGCTCGTCTTCTTCAGGTTGAAATCGAGGTTTTCGGCCTCTTTCAGCGCTTTTATCTTTTCGTAAGTCTTGCCCGCTCCGGCAGCAATGCCGCAGCTACCAAGACCAACAGTTACGGTGGTAGTCATACAAATTTATTGATTGAGTGAATTAATAATGAGTGATTGAGTGAATGAGTGAATGAGTGAGTGAGTGAATTTTTCGCTAATCCCTATTAGCCATTAAGGGGATCCTCGTTTTCCGTTTTCCGTTTTCCGTTTTCCATTTTCCATTTTCCATTTCCCGTTTCCCGTTTTCCATTGTCAATTGTCAATTGTCCATTGTCAATTGTTTTCCTCCAACCTGATATTTTTGACAATTTTAACCGCTTCGGTTCCGGTAAGTTTCCCGTATGTCTGGTCTTTGATCATCATGACCGGGGCCAGTGAGCAGCAACCCAAACAGGCTACCGACTCGAGGGTGTAAAACCGGTCGGCTGTAGTCTCGCCGTCCTTAACCTTCAGCGACTCTTCCAGCGCTTCGGTGATCTCAACGGAGTTCTGAACGTGACAGGCGGTGCCATGGCATACCTTGATGATATATTTCCCGACAGGGTGTAACCTGAATTGGGCATAAAAGGTGGCAACGCCAAACATATCGCTCAGCGGGATCCCGGTTTCACGCGACAATTTCTCAAATGCCGCTTTTGAAATGTAACCGTAAAGATTCTGAGCCCCCTGAAGCAACGGTATCAGGGCGCCCTTTTTACCCCTGTACTTCCCGATCAGGGGATCCAGTAGCGACAGATCCAGTTCATCCGTCGCACCATTTAAATCGAAATTAGCCAGTCTCTGAATACGCATATTTGTTCTGTTAATAGTCTGCTATCTTAAAATCATTCACTCATTCACTCATTCACTCATTCTGTTTTTCTCCCCCTCCCACGTTATCACCGAAATTCGTTTTTTCCCGTCCATCTTTACACTGAGCGGCGCAGGAAAGCGGACAATGGTAAAATAGTCTGTTTTCCTGATATCTTTCTGGGATTTAAGGATATCGTACCGGATATAACTGCCCGATAACTCAGGCTGAACGCAGAAATAACCGACATTCATTGAAGTTACATTATGGAAGAAATGGCTTCCTGAAGAAGCGTCTAATGGAAATCCTTCGAGGCTTGTTTCGACGATCACCCGGGCATTGCTGATCTGCGGCCATTGAACGGGAACGCCGATCCACCGGTCGCGCGTACCCCATCTCCCCGGACCGATCAGGATATACTTTTTCCCCTCCTTCCCCATTTCGGAATTGATCTTATCGATCTCTTCCGCCATTTCGACCGTCTTGCTCTTGTCAAACGTGTCGGGATCAACAAAAACCACCTCGTCAATGTCGCTGATCAACCCGTTACCCATCTCTTTTTCAGAATAGAGCAGGATCTCATGTTTGTTGATACTGGTCATATCGATTTCAAAATCGGCGACATTACCGATCAAAGGTTTGATCTGAAGCAGGTAAAAGGATGCTTTATTGTTTTCATCCTTATTCAGATCGATGGCAAATTCAATCTCCACCGGAGTTCCCAGCGCCTCTTTGACCACGTCGAGCACCACCTCAATGGTCCTGGCCATGGGAATGTAATTGTACTTGAGGATGTCGGCGAAATTGATGATCCGTGGCCCCGCATCACGGATTCCGGGCGAAATCCGGTCGTTCTCCACCGAATACACCGATGCGAGATGCTTGAGGGTACCGTGCATTTCGGCATCGTAGATATCGAGCTTTCGCAATCCCGCCTCCTCTCCTTCCAGAAGATTCACATCCTGCTTCTTCAAATCGACGGCAAAAAAATGGACCTGGGAGCCTTTGTATTGATCCTTTGGCGAATTGATCTCGAGGTTCGGGTAGAGCGGACTGAACCGGTAGGCCTTCTCTCCCTCCACAACATAGCGGCCCAGCCCCAGCGCTGCCACGGCAAATCCCTCTTCGGGCTTCATATGCGCGAAGGGATAATAGTTGTACGACTGGGCAACGCCGCTGATATGCGGGTAATAGGTATCACCGTATTGGTTCCCCACCACTTCCTGGATTACCACCGCCATCTTTTCCTGTTCGATGCGATAGTTCACCGCTTCCACATATCCTTTAGCCGTGGGCGAATAAACGGAGGCATAGACCAGCTTGATGGCATCCATCAACTGCTCCAGTCTGACCCGGGGATCGGGATGGTTATTGGGAATCAGGTACGTTTCAAATATCCCCGCAAAGGGCTGATTCTGGGAGTCTTCAAACAACCCCGAAGATCTGATAGCCAGAGGGCGGGAGATATTTTTAATGATCAGTTTCAGCTTCCGGATGAGCGATTCGGTGAGACGCCCCTCAATGAACCATCTTTTGATCTGATCATAATCATGTTCATAGACCGCCTTTTCACGCAGTTTATTCCGGTCTAAGAAGTACTCGAACTCATCGGTTCCAATGATGGAAGTCTTCGGAGTACGGATATGGATATTGGGTACGTGCTGCGAAAAATCGTAATTGTAGATAAGCGTGTTGACAAAGGCCAGTCCGCGACCTTTACCGCCTAAAGCGCCTTCGGTGAGCGAGAGGATGTTATGTTCATCGGTGATGGCCGACTCCTCGAAAGGAATAACCTTACCGATGTTCTGTTCATTTCTGAAATGCTGGATCACATTGATCAGGTATTCCCTGAGGGTGGCCGGGTCTTTGAAATCGGTGACCTTTGCCGGATTCAGGATCCGCGCAGCCTGGATTTCGCCCCGCGCCATCAGCCACAGCGAAAAATGGTCTTTACGGGCATGATACAGGAGCGACTCCTCGGGGATGGTCTTTAAAAGGTCTTCAAACTCCTTGAGCGACCGTGCCACCGCAATCTGGCCACCCTCCTTGTCGCGATAAATGAAATTCCCGAATCCCAGGTAGTGGGTGATAAAACTCTTGAACTCAACCAGCAGGGTCTCCGAATTTTTGTTTATGAACGATGCCTTAAGCTCATAGGCTTTCTGGGCATTCGATTCATCCGACGACTGCATGACAATGGGAAGGTCGCGGATCTCCCTGCGGGTCTGGCCGACCAGGCTGAAACCGGCGGTATTGTTAAGTTTACCGTCTTTTTTGAACTTTACGTCGGTGATCAGACAAAGAATATTGTCCTTGTATTTGTTAAAGATATAGATCGCCTCTTCAAACGTGCTGGCCAACAGGATCTTGGGCCGGGCCTTGAGCCGTAAGATCCGGTACAACTCATCGGTGGTGACATCTTCAATGATATTCTTGGTCTGTTCCAGAACAATGTTGTACAACATCGGCAGGTAGAGCGAATAATATTTCGAGGAATCTTCGACAAGCAGGATCACCCTGACCATCCCGATTTCCGTGTCGTTCTCAACGTTGATCTTATCCTCCAGGTAATTGATCATCGCAAAAAAGATCTTCGAATCGCCGTTCCACACAAAAACCCGGTCGATCCAGGTCAGCTTCTGCGGTTCCTCTTCAAATCGCGCAATATCCGTGTTACTGTTGAGCAGCAGGAACACCGGGATATACTGGTAGGATCCTTTAACCCGCTTGCTGATCTCGACCGGAAACTGCTTATCGCTTCCCACCATGATGATGATGAGGTCGTAGTGTTTGGTGTTCAACTGTTCCATCACCTCTTCGGCTGTCGAGACCCCGGTGATCCGCGGCATGGTGCTCAAACTCAATGAATAATATTCTCCAAGCACATGTTCCGAAAATCGCCCCTCTTTTTCAATGCTGTAGGCATCATAAAGGTTGGCAACCAACAGGATCTCCTTGACCTTGAAGGGCATCAGGTCGTGATAGATATCGCGGTTATAGTTGGTTCTGTTCAGAAAGGTCTGTAACAACTTGCGGCTGTATTTAGAGCCTCCTTCCGGTTCCGGCTGGAGATCTCTTTGCACGCGTTGTCCGGTTCTCCGGAGGAACGCCTTTCCCTTGACCGAGTTAAGATGACCCGAAATCAGGTTGCCCAGGTTAATAATCAGCAGCCGTTCCTCTTCCAAAAAAGGGCCTTCAAAGACCACCGGGAAGGCCTTCGAATAACAGACCTGAACGAAGCCCTTCAATCCGTCGATGGTTTCGAAAAACTGCTGTTGCGACCACTGTGTTTCGATAAATCCCGGCGACTTCACTTCAATGTTTCCGTACTTGATCCGGCATTCGCAAAACTCATAGTATTGCCAGGCTTTGGGAAGGATCAGGCATATTTGATGGAGGGTCTCCTCAATCGAAGTTCCCGATCGCAGGATGGCCGTCGTTTGATTGATGGCGGCAAGTTCTTTAAGGCGTTCCCTGGTAATGAAATGCCCTTCGCGCCCTTTGATCCCGTTCAGATACCCTTCGATGAGGCTGGCGAGGTTGATCAACAGATCGCGCTCTTCCTTTAGAAAGGAACCTTCGTCGTAGGAGGGGAACTCCCTCAGATAGAATATTTCGATCGTCCCGGTCAGGTTGTCGATAGTCTCAAATGATTGTACCTGTCTCCATTGCGTTTCGAGAAATCCCGGGCTGGTAAATTCCATTTCATCAAATCGGATCCGTGAAACGCAATAGGAAGGGTATTGCCATGCCCGCGGAAGGATCTGGCATATTTCATAAAGGGTTTCAGGGATTGACCTGGCCACTTTGATGATGGCCGTGGTTTCATTGATGGCGGCCAGTTCCTTAAGCCGTTCTTTGTTATCGTAAACCAGTTGGTTCAGATCGAACGATCCCGGAACCGAGGAGTCGTCACTCCTGCTTTCGTCGGATGTCACCATTTTTCTTCATGGGATGGAGTGTCAAAATTAGCATTATTTTTTATCCGGCAAATAAGAATGTTTTATGCGCACAATTTACATGTTTTCACTAATTTTGATGGTGATATTATTGTTTCTCTATACACCCATTCTGCTCTGCCCATGCTCCATTACCATAGCATCCCGATCAAAGGGTTTTGGATTCTTCTTGCCCTGATTACCCCGCTGATCAGCCTCTCACAACCGTTTACTATCACCGGTTCGGTTTCGGATGAACTTACCCGGAAGCCCGTCAGTGGAGCCAACATCCGAATTTACGGAACCAGTCGCGGGACATTCACCGGCAGCGACGGATCCTTCACCCTTGGGCCCGACTCGCTCCCGGTCACCCTGGCCATCAGTTGCGTCGGATACGAAAACACCTTTATCGATCTGCTGGAAAAACCCGGTAAATCCTTACGGTTTTTTATCAAACCTGTATCTTATGACCTGCAGGAGGTGGAGATTTCACCCTCCGACTACCGCTTTATTTTCAGGAACCAGAATTACTCGGTACTCGACTATGAACTATCGAACGGCCTGCTCTTTTTGCTCGTCACCCGCGGCATCGGCCGGGAAGCTGAGATGGTGGTGCTGAATCTTTCCGGCGATACCCTGGCCACCCCCCCCCTTCCCGAACTACCTCCGCTCAAAATCTGTCGCGATTTCCTGTCCAATATCCATTACTATTCCGCCAGGGGAACAACTTACCAGTGTAATGCCGACACCGATAACGAAACAGTCGATTTCCTTTACCCGGTCCCTTTCGATTCGCTGGAAAAGTACATCCGGCCATTCCTCTTCAGAATCGGCGACCGGGTCTATTTCCAGCAAAAGATCCTCAACAATTTCGGGACAAGGATCGGATATGGAAGCCGCGACAGCGGTCAGGTTTTTTTTAAAGATTTTATCAATACCCGGAAGATAACAGAATTGCGCGACGACCGGGCATTTTACTACCAATGGAACAACGCGTACCAAACGATAAGGGCAGGATCGCTTCCACAAAAAAGTGATGATGGTCTTCCGGAGGACCCGGCATTCGACTTCTCCTCCTCCCGGGCTGAAGAGGGTTCCTACGGAAGTTTTGAATCAGCCGCCCATTGGATTGAATTCTATAACATGCGTTATCCTTTCATCCGGATCAACGACGACACACTCGTGTTCATCGATTTCAGTAACAATACAATGGAACTGATGAACCGGGATGGAAGAATTCTAAAGAAAAATAATATAACCTTTCACCAGGATGATCCGGAATTAGCGGAGAAAACAACAGATGACAAAGGCGCTTCCGTTTCATCGGGATGGAGATGGGGCAACCTGATTCTGCAGGATGACAGCACCCGTGCTTTATACACTTTTTATCAAAAAACAGGGATGGTAAAACTGTGCCGGTTGGATTACCGCACGGGAACATTGACTGCAGAAACGATGATCCCATTCCCGTTCCCGGAAAAGTTCCGGATCTGCAACAACATGGCATATTATCTATGCAAACCAGCGGGAATCGGCGAAACCCGCAGGCTGATCAGGAGCCGCCTTAATTAACTACCTGAGTATGAATAGACTTATCCTGCTTTTAGCGTTCATGGTCTGTGCAACTTCTGCATATACCCAGCAAACGATTCAGGGAACCGTGACCGATGCCAGAACGGGCGAGCGTCTTCCCTGGTGTAGCATCGCAGTCAAAGGGACCGGAAAAGGCACTATTACCAACTCCGAAGGCATCTTCAGGCTTACGCTGATACCCGGTCATGATACGCTGGTCATCACCTATATTGGGTACGCTCGGCTGCAGCTACCGGTATCCCGGCTTGCCCGTGATCCGGTGATCAAGCTAAACAGAGCAGGTATTCAATTAGCCGAGCTGGTGATCCATGCCAACGATGAGTACCTTTACAATATCCTCGAGAAATGCAGGAAGCGAATCATACGCGACAAATATATTCATGAGGCCAAAGTATATTACGGCATCAGTACTTCAACCCGCGAACAACCCATCGAACTCGTGGAATGCTACTACAACGGGTATCTGAAAGGTATCTCGGTCGACAGTCTGCTTTTCCGCAACGGCCGGGTCGGGTGCGCCGAACTCGACCAGCGCTATTTCCTCACTCTCAACACCTCAAAGGCGGTGAGCCAGCTCAACCTTACCCGGAAATATCCCGATCCCCATTATCCCCTCATCCCTCTTCAACTGACCGGGAAAGCGCTGCGGAATGCCTATATTCTCACTCCTGAAAAAAGCAGCTCAGATATGGTCTGTATCGGTTTTCGGCCCCGCTCTGACATCCGGAATTATTTCAGCGGATCGGTATGGATCGACCTCAAAACCAACGATATCGTGAAAATCAATCTCGAAACTGTCAACACGTCACGGCATCCCTTTGCCCCGATCTATCCCGGCGACCGTATCGACGAGGTGAATCTGTCCATAAATGAGACCTTCCGGAAAACCGAAACAGGAAATACACTCGAACAGGTCCGCTTCAGCTATTCCTTGAATTACCATACCACCCGGAACCCACAGGGAGTCATCACCCCGGGAAACAGCAGCTCCCGAAAGATCGAAACCCACGGGATCCTTTTCCTGTACGATTACGAAGAACCGTTTATACTCCCCAGATTCGAATATTTCAGCGAGTATGACGATTATCATAAGATGTCGATCATTCCTTTCAACCGGGAGTTTTGGTCAACCAACCAGGTACTGGCGCTTTCGGAAGAACAGAAAAAGGAACTCTGGTTCTTTACCGGAAAGGGAGTGACACTTAATTTCAGTGAGTCCGGACATGGACGGGATTTCCTTGACCAGGTTCACTATGATTCAAGCCTCGCGAAGAGTTATTACACTTTCTGGGATTCAACCCGGCGGATCACCCTCAACCGGTCGCTCTCCCAGAACCGGGAGTATTCCCCGATTAAGATCAATGGCGACATCAGGACTAACCTGTACCGGCTGGAAGTCCAGTTGCTGCTCGATGTCACCTGCATCAACGATAGTTGTTTCTGCAGGTCTTATACAATATTCGACGAATGGCGTTCGATGTTTCACCTTCCCTGGGAAGCGTATACCGGAACCTTCATCAACCTTTATTTTGACCTTTACGAAATAGAGCGGCGAAAGATGCAGCATGTCCTCGATTCACGCAAATGGACGGCAGTGCAAGTGGATTCGGTTTATCAATCCACCCTCAAATCGGCAAAGGCCGCCACGAACCGGTACCTGGGAGAGGTCAAAACCGGTGAGAATAAAAAAGCCCTGGAGAAATGGGAGGAGGTTGTAAGGAAGGAAGTTGGGAAAATGGAAAATTGAAAATGGAAAACGGAAAACGGAAAATGGAAAATGGAAAACGGAAAACGGAAAATGGAAAATGGAAAACGAGGATCCCCTTAATGGCTAATAGGGATTAGCGAAAAATTCACTCAATCACTCATTCACTCATTCACTCATTCATTAAATCACTCAATCACTCATTTATGAAAACAGTCACCTCCCTTGCCGCAGGTATTCTTTTGCTCCTGTTTTCTCCTTGTCTTGCCCAGCAATATGGCTGGATGAATATAGGCGGAAACCTGCCAAACACTCCGTCAACCGCTACCATCAGCGATATTGCCATGGTTGGCGATTCGATGTGGATCACCTCCGGTTATGGAACCTACCTGAACGGAGTACCCGGTGAGATTTACTTCTCGGCCGACCGGGGACAGACCTTCACCATCCAGACCACCCTGTACGGCACCCACGCCATTCACATGAACGATGCGCTGAACGGCTGGTGCGGCGGTGTGGAAGGTCAGACTTACAACACAACCGACGGCGGAACAACCTGGGTACGCAAACCTTTTGGTTTCGGGTCAACCCTGATGGACATTGATTTCGCACCCGGATGCGATACAGGCATGTGCACCGGTTTCACCGGTAAGGTCAAACAACTGACCCCGACCGGTTTGATTTCGGTCAACACCATGGGATATGTGTCGAACATTACCTCCGTATCCTGTATCGACAAGGATCACGCGTTCATCGCCGGCGAAGAGATCATTGCCCCGGTGACTCGCGGAGTCATGATGATCGACCAGAGCTACCCCGGTACAAACGGAATCTACGCGATCGATATGGTTGACACCCTAACCGGATGGTGCGTTGGAAGCCCGACTGCAGCCGGAGCATGGGACAGCTCAGGCTGCATGATCATCCGGACCGACAACGGCCACGACTGGATCGAACAGGTGAACCCGGTCAAGGGTAAAACCGGAACCCTGATGGCCGTGAAAGCGTTGAACAAGCAGGAAGTCTGGACCGTCGGCACCTCCGGAGTGATCCTGCATACCACCGATGGCGGGCAAACCTGGATCCGCGAAGCCGAAGGACTCACCAGCGAAATGCTATATGGCATCTGGGTGGTGAACAATCAGGAGGTTTATGTGACCGGAAACAACCGCACCCTGCTGAAATACGGGCTGCTGACGGGAAAGGAAGAACCAAGGCCACAAGCGCCCATGATCAGCCTGACCCCGAATCCCACCGATGGTATCGTTACCATCAGGGTCGACGGTGGACAACAGATAAGCCAGGTAAACGTCAACGATCTCTCAGGACGCCGGATTGCAATCTTCCGGAAACCGGCTGATAACCGGATTGACTGCTCGGGTTTCCGCCCAGGCGTATACATCCTCGAAGTCTTTCTTGATGGATCGGTCTCAACCCTCAGGCTGATGAAGAGGTAGTACCCTCAACGTCCGGATCATCGCAATACCGAACCGGAACAGGTTTCAAATGAAGAAATTTAATCCCGCCGGTATGGCTGCACCACAAAGAAAAATGCCATATATTTTTTTAATACTGGAGAAGTGATATTGTGAACCCAAAGAATTTAAATTAGATGAGCAGGGGATTTGTAAAGGAAGGCGACCAGGAAGAGGTCCCGATGGTACCACCCAGGGCCGACCTGCCCCCGGGCGTCACCAATTATATCACCCCCGAAGGGATGGCCCTTCTGCTGGCTGAACGGGAATCGCTGACCCGTCAGCGGGAGCAGGTGGACCGCACCCTTGAAAATGAGCGGAGGATTGCGGTAAACCTTATCAATGCGAAGCTCTTATTGCTGGAACAGCGCATTTCGGGAGCAAGGGTGATCAATCCGGATGAACAGCCACAGGATGAAGTCCGGTTCGGTGCAACGGTAACACTCCGGATCGAAGCCACGGGAGTTGTCCAGGACTTCCGGATCGTGGGTGTCGACGAGGCCGATATCTCCAGAGGAAAGATCTCCTTCTTGTCGCCGCTGGCCAAAGCCCTGATCCATAAAAAAGCCGGTGACTGTGCGGTGATCGGAATGGGCCGGTTTGAGCGGTCGTTCACGATCATCCGAATTGCATATCGCTGAAAGAACCGGACTGGGAATTTCCGATTAAAAATTATTTACGATTTACGATTGATTGAATAACGTAAGTGAATGACCTATTTTTTCACCATTTCACTTTTAGTTACCTCATACAATAAAATCGAGATAGTTTTCTCTGTTAATCACCGTGACCGTCGAACCTTTATAGGCTGACAAGAATCCGGCGGGGATTTTCACCTTTTTCTCAGCCCATTTGAATTCGAATCCCGAAAGGAGACCTGCCGATTCTTCCACCAGGTCAATCTCCTTCTGATCGTAAGTCCTCCAAAAATAAGAGTTCACGATCCGCAACTGATTATGGTTCCTTTTGCGCCGCTCACTCACACAGTAATTCTCCCACAACCTGCCTGTATCGTCTCTCGATTGCACATGGTTATAATTGGAGATCACGGCATTGCGGATGCCATTATCCCAGAAATAATAACGCGCCGATTTGGTGAATTCTTTCCTTAGGTTCCGGCTGAAGCCGTGAACGGAAAAAATAATATAGCACTTTTCCAGAAGTTCCAGATACCTGACCACGGTTTTTCGGCTTACCTGCAGGGAATTGGCGAGTTCAGAAAGCGAAACGTCATTTCCGATCTGGAATGCAATCTGGCGCAACAAACTCAATATAAAGAGGGAATTCTTCAGATTGTCGAGTTCCAAAATGTCTTTCAGGAGATAGCCGCTTTTAATGGATTCCAGAATTCCCATTTTTTCCTTGTCGGTCGATGCCAAAATAACCTGCGGATAATAGCCATAGATTAACCTTTCAGGCAATTTTTCGCGGGCCTGCAACGCCGTTTCGCCAAGTTCAGCCTGGGCAAACGGGAACAGAAAGTAGTTTCGGTTACGGCCGGTTAAAGGCTCGTCAATCTTGTTTCTCAAATCAAATGCCGATGAACCCGTGACGAATATCCCCAGATCGGGGAGGGTGTCGATCATCAGCTTCAGATTTTGTCCGATGTTTGGCACTTTCTGAGCTTCATCGATAAACAAAAAGTCATAACCCGAAAAGTACCTGCGAAAAATCGAGGTCCGCTGACTTGCGATAATTTCGGCATCGTCGAGGTTTTCGCCGTGCATCATCAGAATTTTTTTTTCGGACAAAGCGCTCTTTATGGTTTCCATGAGTACTGTCTTGCCAGTACGCCTGGCACCAAAAAGCCCTACAACCAAACCTTTCTTCAATTGTCTGGTAATCTCATTCTGTAAAATTCTTGATATCATGGTGTCGGTATTTATATAAATTCCGACACCAAAGATACCACAATTATCGACTCTTGGCAAATTTTTCCAACGATACAAGTGAAAAATGTAAATAGAAGCAACTCCCGGAAGGAAATCATTAAATACGCCTGAATACCCGGGTAATCAGGAAATAACTCGTATCAGGCAGGTTGGCTGTCAAGGTACAGGGTATCGGGACAGAGATCCTGACCGGTTTGCCATTGGATGCTTCCTAAAAACGGCCTGACCGCATTAAAAAGAGACGGATCTTTGAGATCCCTAAAAACCTCAATATTGAGATAGGGTTTTACATCAAATATTTTCTCCTCCCCATTGGAAAAAGTCAACCTGAGCTTATAATCTATTTCCGGCTTTGCCTTAACAACCCTTGGATTCATTTATTTCAGCGGATCAATTTTAAAAACGTTCTGTCCGTTTATGGCCAACTCCCAATCTGCCATCAGATCTTCTTTGTGAATTTCGATCCATGCCTGCACTAATTTCAATTTATTCGATTTTAAGCTACCGTCAAGCACATCGCCTGAATCAATGGAGATCACGGCCTCTTCATCCTGATATCTTACATGGATGTGAGGAAGCTTATGCTTCCGGTTATCCAGGTAATACATGGATATAATCAAACCGTAAAACATAGATATAATGGCCATAAGAGTATTCATCAGATGCAAAGTTAAGAAAAAATTGAGTGAAAAACACTATTTTCGTTGATCAATCTGACCTTAATTTAATCATTCAACCTATGGAAACCAAATCCAAGGAAATCGTAAAGATATTAGATATCAACAGTTTAAAGCAATCGCCTTACCAGGGTAGGCTTACCGGCTCGAAGGATGAAGAGAAAAATGCAGTGGCTGAAAAACAGATGGATGAGCTGGCGCGAAGCATTGAAGAGATCGGCATGATGCAACCCATCATTGTCAGACAATCGGACAAGGATGCAGTTTTTGAAATCATCGACGGCCACCGCAGGGTAATGGCCATGCGCAAACTCGGACGGGGCCAGATCAAGGCCATCATCCGCGACTGCACCGACCGCGAGGCGCAGATCATGGCGGTGGTGGCCAACCTGCAGCGGAAAAACCTCAACCCGATCGAACTCGCCATCACTTACCAGAAACTGTTAGACACCAAAGTGTTCAAGGACAAGCGCGAGCTGTCGAATGCCATCGGTAAGGACGAAACCTACATTGGCGACCTGCTCCAGGCGCTCAACATGGATGAACGGATCATCGCCGACCTGGCCGAAAAAAATCTGATCAAAGACCTTCGCGTGCTGAGGTTGATCCGCCAGGCGGGAAAGGTTGATCAAAACCGGAAATCGGAAGAACAGTGGGCGTTGTACAAAGAGGCGATCTGGAAAAAACTGGGCAGGAAGGAGATCGCCAAAAGAGTGAAGGAGGCGAAAAAGCCCGCCACCATCAACCGGATGGCCATGAAGGTCAGCAAGCAAAATCTCAACATCCGCATCAATACCGTCAAACTGAAAAAAGATCAAAAGATAAAGCTTGAAAAATTAGTAGCAGAAAAAGTAACCGAAATTCTTGAAACCCTGATTTAAAAATTTTATATATGTCTGAAATTCAATTAAATAGATCATGTTCGGTCATGACCGAACGGGTCGCCGTACAGCGTGTTTTCGTAGTTAAAACTTGTGGTGGCCTGAGGGTCCGGACCAAAATGCGTTTGTGGGCAGTAGGAACACTCTCAACACTTGCAACAATCGCAAGCCTCATACTAAACACTCCTGAAGCCAAATCACAAAACGCACCAAACTCCCCAATCACAATACAAGGAACAGTATGGAGCGCACCCACAAACATATACCCACAAACAAACATTTCCATATACGATCCCGATGCAAACGTATTCCTCGGAAACACCACAACAAACACCCAAGGAAACTACTCAATCACAGTCCTACCAGTCGGACTCGAAGACAAAATAAACCCAAACACAGACATGACCGTGCTCGGCAACCCAATAATGAACGAAGCAAATCTGGAGTTAACAATCCTAAATCAAGATAACTACACAATAAGAGTCTTCGAAAACACAGGAAAACAAATCTTCAACCAAAAAGTATTCCTCGCAGAAGGCGACAACAAAATCAAAATCTCAGGACTCGGCGCACCAGGACTCAAGATAGTAGAAGTCACAGACGGCCAAAAAAAATACACAGCAAAAGTACTCCAAATAGAATCAACAGATTTCTCACCCAGAATTAGCGCAACACCAACCTCAGGCAAAACCTGCACATTAAAATCCACAGACTACACCACACAACTCGAAATACACTTCGAACCCGTAGACCCAGGATACCTACCAAACACAAAAACAGTAACAGCACAAAACGCAACAGTAAACGACACAGTCCTCGCACAATCAACAACACTAAACAAAGTACTCCACGTCTACGACTTACACGGCGAATCAATAAAACCAAACGGAAGTAGCATCGCATCATACTTCACACTAAAAATCGAATTCAAAGACGGAACAATAATACCTATTGCAGCCAGCAACGGAGACATAACAATTAACAGAGTAGAATACTACCCAAACATCACAGACACACTAAAATTCCTACCAGACACACTCTCAAACCCACACTTCACAAACGAAATGATACTACGACACATACACCAACAAAGATACACCCCAAACATCGCACAAACCGAGGATCCATCCGCATACAACAAACTAAACGTACCTGTCGCAAACATGCCAGACGAAACACAACTCTACCTTGTTCCATCCAAAGTCCTAGACCCAAGAAACATGACAGACTCCATCCACACAAAAAGCTTAACATTCAGAAACTTATTAAACTACATTCCAGGATATTTAACTAAATTTGTCGACGTAACAACATCAAGACCACTCTACATCGTAATCGACACATGGGATTTATACAATAATCAACCTGTAAGCCAATTTAACCTAGATAGAATGGAAACTGAAATTAGAAAACAATCAGACGTACTTCCATTCCTTGCAAATAGCGACTCACTATTACCGGGATTTGTAATCACAAGAGAAAATAGTTATAACTCAACAATATGGCAAGAAATAACAAACAGAGGACAAAACCAATTCCTCGAAGCGCAGTACGAATCGGGAACGCAACCTGGCGCAGCAGTAGAACTAACCTACAACGGCTCATACAACGGAAGCGGAATAATAAAAAACGCAACCATAACCGTCAACCCAAGCGACGGAAATGCAGCCATTGGTGAGGAATTTGGTCACGGAATGTGGGATAAACCAGACCCAACAGGCGGAGGCAGTTTGGGCGCATTTATTTATAATAATAACGGAACTCAATCAATTAGTGATTTTTGGAAAGTGAATGTTAGACTAGGATTATTATATGATCCTGGCGTTCCACCATTAGCGATTAGGGATTAGGAATTAAAGAATTGATCTTACATATCATTTACATAACACAATCAATAACTTTATATCAACTATACATTTGAATATCATTTATTTAATTATTTATTCTCTCGGAATCTCTCAACTTATAAATCAACAGCTTCAGTCTCACAGTTTCGTTATTTCACTATCTCGGTACCTCACCGTTTCACCATTTACGCACAATAATTTTAATCATATCGGGTCAATTCCCCGTCCCTTGGGGCGGAACCCGGGTCCAGGGCTTGCCCTGGGGTTAATACCAATTTATTTTCTTCGGGTGTTCGTGATTGCTTCGCAATTCGCTACCATCTTTAGTTATTCTTTTATCGATTTTACGATTACATAAAACTGAAGGAATTTTCTCAATTTAAAATGTTTCCTCAAAAACCATATTACCTTTGCATAGTTTCCGGATTAAGCAATAAACTTAATCCTGACGAAAATGAAAAAGCTCAGACAATTTGTAACGATCCTTCTTTGTTCCCTGCCGGTGTTTATGAAAGCCGAGGTTAAGGAGATCCCGTTTACCTTAGATGACCGGGACAGGATCATCCGCACCGAGAAAGAAGTCATTTCCCTGAAATCTGAAATGAATGCCAGGTTTGAAGCTTCAGACAAGCGTTTCGACCAGTTATTCAATTTTCTCTGGGCCATCATCGGGATCTTCACCACCATGATGGTATCGGTACTGGGTTTCGCTTTCTGGGACAGGAAACTTTCCCTGGCTCCTTTAAAGAGGGAAAATATGAAACTTCTCGAAGTCCTGCGGGATTATTCCGATCACCAGCCAAAACTCCGCGAGATCCTTAAAAACGCCGGATTAATGTAGTGGTTCTGTTTCGCTCCTAAACTATGAAATCCAGATAATTTTCCCTGTGAACTACTTCGAAGGAGGTATTTTTATATGATTCGAGCCAAAGGGATGGGGCTTTTCTATTTTCCCGGCTCCATTTGAATTCATATCCGAATAACCTGCCGTCGCGCTCTTCAACAAAATCAACTTCCTGTCTGCTCCATGATCGCCAGAAAAAGTTGTTTGCATATATCGGTGCGTAAGTCTGTTTTTTCATCCTTTCGATAACCATGAAATTTTCCCATAAAAATCCGTTGTCGTTACGCAATTCAGGCGGGTTAAAGTTGGCGATTACAGCGTTTCGGATACCCGGATCCACAAAATAGTACTTTGCATGGCGGGTAATCTCTTTCCTCAGATTTCCGCTGTATCCCCGGAGTTTGATGAGGATAAAAGTCTTTTCAAGTAGTTCGAGGTAGCGGTTTACAGTTTTATTGTCGATGCCGAGGTTTTTCGACAATTCATTGACAGAAACCTCGCTTCCCACCTGAAATGCAAGCATGCGCAAGAGGTCAAGAAGAATCTGCGGACTTCTGATGCGTTCAAATTCGAGGATATCCCTGAACAGGTATGAACCAGCGATTTCCATCAGGATTCGTTTCTTTTCTTCCGCCGACCGGGCAGCAACCACTGCAGGATATGATCCGTAAATGAGAAATTCAGCCAATTTTTCCTTGAGTTCAAACCGGTTGAAATGATGCAACAATTCCATCTGTGAAACCGGCCATAGATGAAGCGTGGTTTTTCTGCCTGTCAGCGGCTCTCCGGTTTGTCCTGCCAGCTCGAATGATGACGATCCGGTCGCAACAACCCTTACACCTTTAATATGGTCAGTCATCAACTTCAGGCCCATGCCTATATTGGGAATTTTATGTGCTTCATCAATGGCAATGAGCTCATATCCCTCACAGAATGCCTTTATTTCCGTCAGGTTTTGCGTTCCTAAAGGTTTATGTATGGTAATGTCATCGCCGGTTACGATTTTGCTCCGCAGCGGCGTCTGTGCCAGAAAATTTTCCATTAAGGTAGTCTTTCCGACCTGACGTGGTCCGAAGATCATCAACACCTTGTTTGGGACCAGGAATTGATCCAAAGACTCATATTTCCTGAATATATTCATGAATGATTTTTAAGCAAATATAGATAATTGGGATTAAAACTCCAAATAATTTAATTACTATTTGGAGTTTAATTCCAGGAAATCACTTAATTCGATGCCATTCGGGTTGCATGGAATTTGCCCAGGGCATCATCAGATCCAACAACGGGAATATTTTTCATTATGGGAAATACGGGCTGATTATATCCAGTACATGCCAATAAATACCCATTTTGCATGAACATATGATTTCTGTTGTAAACCGTATATCCGTCAGAATAACATAAAAGATTTCCGGTTGAATCAGAAACGCTGTTCATAAGGATGATCAGTAATCCGGTTTCATCAATAAATGTGGGTGATTCAGGTAGGCAGAGAGAGAGACGACTCAGGTATGTTTGATCAGAAATCCCTTTCGTCAATCACGTAAACACCGCGCTGGGAATCTCATTCCATGTTAAGGGATTTAAAAAGATTTCTTTCTAATCCCGCAAACACCTTACCGGAAAGGCATCGGCCTTCAGGGCAGGATAGGACGACACCGAGAAGTTGATGCCGTTCATGCCGTGCGACCAGGCGCGGGTGGCGTCGACCGGGGTGGAGGACCAGAAAAGGACAGCGAAATTGGCAAAGCTCCAGATGGTATTTTGATACAGCACCCCGTCGGGGTCGGCTTTGAAACCATTCAAAAAAGGATCCATAAGCGCTTCGCCGGCCCGGCTTTGCCCGTCGTAGTAGTTAAATAGGATGTTCCAGTCGCTTTCGGAGGGGACATGCCAGCCGGGCGGACAGAGGCCCTGGCTGCCGGGGGCGGATTCGTAACGCATGAGTTCGTCCCACTGATAAATGGATTTACGATTGCCAGGATTTACGATTGACGATTGAAGATACTGCTCTGCGATGCAATTGTCGGTTTGATGAATGATGGTTGGAATGGTGGTTCCGTAATCCAGATTTTTTTGCATCCAACACTGGGAACCTATTTGCACGGTGGGGTAGGTCTTGCCATCGCGGAGATCCGTCAGGGTGCTGCCGCAAGGAATGAGTGATTGAGTGAATGAGTGAATGAGTGAATTTTTGGATGATTGACAGCCAGTGGCGTTGGTGTAAGTGTAGGTGATGGTGTGGGTTCCGGGACCGGCGGCGGATGGGGTAAAGATGCCGGTGGCAGAGTTAACGCCTGGGCCGGAGTAGGTTCCGCCGAGGGGCAATCCTCCTTTGAGCCGGAAGGGTTTGGCGTTAACGGTTGTGATCGTGTCGAAACAGGGAGTAAAAGAGACTTCTGACGAAGGTATTACAGTTACCGACACCGGGTTGCTGGTTGCCGGGTTACCGGTAACACAATTGACAATGGACGATTGACAATGGACAATGATTTGATCACTGTTGGCAGGGATGTAACTGAATGTTGGACTGTTGCTTCCGGCGTTGATCCCGTTGACCATCCATTGAAATACGGGAGTTGAACCTCCATTGACCGCCACGGCCGTGAAGGTGATCGGCATGCCGGCACACACCGGGTTGGCCGAGGCTGAAATGCCGACGCTGACGGGCAGCAGCGGGTTTACCGACATCGTAACGATGTTGGAGGTGGCCGGATTACCGGAAACACAATTGACAAGGGACGATTGACAATGGACTATTATCTGATCGCCATCGGAAGGGATGTAGGTGAACACGGGACTGTTGCTTCCCGAGTTGATGCCATTTACCATCCATTGAAACACGGGATTTGAACCGCCATTGACAGGAGTGGCTGTGAAGGTGACCGGCGTACCGGAGCAAACGGGGTTGGCGGAGGCCGAAATGCTGACGCTGACCGGCAGCAGCGGGTTCACCGACATCGTAACGATGTTGGAGGCAGCCGGATTGCCGGAAACACAATTGACAAGGGACGATTGACAATGAACCATGATTTGATCGCCGTTGACCGGGATGTAACTGAACGTAGGACTGTTGATTCCGGCAATAATGCCATTTACCATCCACTGAAACACGGGATTTGAGCCGCCATTGACAGGAGTGGCCGTGAAAGTGACCGGTGTGCCGGTGCAAACGGGGTTGGCCGAGGCTGAAATGGCCACACCCACAGTTTCACCGGGGTTCACCGTAACGGGGAAGGTGACAGTGGTTCCGGTACAGCTTCCCGCCACCGGGGTGATCAAATAAGTGACCACGCCTGGGGAAGTGCCCTGGTTGGTCAACACTTGGTCGATCGTGGTTCCCGAGCCGGGCGCAAAACCGCTGACCGTGCCCGAGGTAAGCGAAGCGGTCCAGTAACAGGTGGTACCGGTTACCGTCGCTGAGAGGGCAATGGCGGTCGATTCGCCCGAGCAGATAGTTTTCGCCAAGGGGTCGTTGGTGATGACGGGCAGGCCGGTTACCGACAGTTGAACCGTATCCCGGCCGGTGCAGCCCGATGGTCCGGTAACAGCTACTTCATACACCCCTGCAACCGAAGTGGTAAGGGTTTGGGTGGTGCCCACCACGGCACCCGACGGAAGCGCGCTCCAGAGGTAGGAACAATCGGTGCAGGATCCCGCATCGAAGGTGACACTCATCCCGGTACATACCGACCGGTCGGGACCGGCGCTGGGTTGCGGTGAAGGCAGGATGGTTACCGGAATGCGCGAGGTATCGGTGCGGTTATCGTTGTGCCGCACATACAGCGTTACGGTATAGGTTCCGGGGGAGGCATAGGTGTGCGATGGAGCGGCAATTGAAGAAGTGTTGGCTGTACCCGAGGCCGGATCGCCAAAGTTCCATAAAGTGGTGTCGGCCGGTGGCCAGATGTCGGCCGAAAAGCTTACCAGGGCGCCCTGACACCGGCCGCTGTGATGAATGTATGCCTTGTAACGCTGGAGGAGCTGGGGCAGGCCCCTGATAGCCATTCTTCCATTTAAACTAACCGCATTACGTACAAAATTACAACCGGGGCCACGGATATTTGGATTATTGATAACACTTAGAGAATCCTTTAATATCCTGCTTCCATAGATTTTCCGGTCGGGGCCTAATTGCAAACCTTGCGTTCCCTGATCTGCATGGGGACTCATATAGATCAGTACCTGGCTTTGCATGAACTGCGCAGAATCGGTAAGCGTAGCATCGTATTGACATATTCCCTGGTAATGCTTTTGTTCGGCAATATTCAGGAATTGACCTTCAATGTAAAGTACTTTTGCATCTGAAGAAAATTCTGCAAACCTGGGTCTTGTTTCAAGAGGAGGCAGCGATGGCCTAAATAGAAAAAGCAGGTTTAATTCACCGGTCAGATTATTAAAAGTTCCGAATTCAACAGTTGAATCACCAAAGTGACACGAAACAAATTTTGATCCATCTTGTGATATCTTAAGTACTCCACTAGCCAATGAATCATACAAATATGCGGGGCTTAAAACAGGAGTATTTGAAATGCCATCAACAGAAATAAGGTAAGCGGCATAAGATATTTCTTTTTTTGTAACAATCCATATATCACGATTATTCCTGTGGCGGGTCGCGTGTAATTTGTCAAAGGCATCATCAGCTCCAGCAACGGGAATATTTTTCATTCCGGGGACAATTGCTCCCAATCCATTGTCCAGCCGCATATCAAGTACCGAAAAAAATAATCCAATCTGGATGACACCGGCATAAAATTTACTTAATGTAAAAATATAATAAACACTGTCGTCATCGATTTTCTTTATGGCAAATACGGGTTGGTTCTCTCCGTTGTCTCCATATATATATCCATTTTGCATAAATGAATGATTCCTGTTATAAACATAATATCCGTCAGAATAAAATAAAAGATTTCCGGTTGAATCAGAAACGCTGGCGGTAGCCTCGGAGGACCGGTACATGTTACTGTTTAGAAGGGCAGTTGGTATTCCTGAATTAAAATCCAAAGCGGCTTTCTCTCCGAAATACCATTTATTAAACTCGCCCTGTGAAAAAGAAAAAAATGGCGATAGAAACAGAATTATTACAAGGTATCTTAAATACTTGATATTTACCCTGAGTCTACCGCCAAAAGAGCTATTCATATGGATAATCAGTAATCCGGTTTCCCGGAAAGAAGGGTTCTAAAAGGTTACAGTGATCTGAACATAATTAGAGGTGTAATATTGCTGAGTCGTCACAGCGCTTGATTGACCGGATTGCGTGCGCGTGGGAGCCCCTCCCCCGGTTCGGGTTACCTGAGTATATACAATCCAGTTTGGATAATTATAATCCTGGCCTAAATCCAAATCACAGGTAACATTTTGATTTAGGCCATAACTCAAAGGAACAGGATTAGGCGTCCAATTGGTGTACCAACTGGATGAACCAAGGTCATAAATACGAAAAATTGCAGCGTACTGTGCTCCGGCAACATACTCTCCCGTAATAGTGATAGTGACTCTTGTTCCCTGTGCATTCAGTTCATTTATAAAACCAAGCCCAAAGAACAGAATTAAAAGCGATGTTAATTTGAATATTTTTGTTTTCATAAATATCATTGTATAAAGTTAAGAAATAAAATGGACGATACTTCTCCTTTTCAACATTAAGTGATGAATGTGAATGATAGTTTCGGCTCCCGTTCCCCGGAGAGCGGGTGGGAGCTACAGTCATCCAGGTCATTTTTCCCTATAAGTTCTATGCTTCGCTGTTTTCTGCAAAATGATTCGATGATTCCCGCATGGTGAAAACAGGTTTCATCAATAAATGTGGGTGATTCAGGTAGAGAGGTAGGTAGAGAGAGAGAGAGAGAGAGAGAGAGAGAGAGAGAGACGACGCTGATATGTCTGATACAAAGTATTTTACAAACGTAATAAGGCATAACTGGTTTAACACAGTTAAGACATTGTATTTCTGTGAATTATCGATGA
>CAZGIM010000033.1:0-29865 GCA_964525995.1 uncultured Prolixibacteraceae bacterium
GTTGCCAATGAAGCAAAGACTGCTCTTAAATCATCGTCGGTAGTAGTTAAAATGAACACAACGGAAGCAGCCAATAATGCACTTGTGGCAAAGTATCGTTTAGCCGGCGCTCCAATGCCCTTAATCCTTGTTTTGGATAAAAACGGTACTGTTACCGGTGGTCTGCCATTGAAAGATGCAACTGCTGCCAAACTGGTCGAAATGATTCCTACCCCCAAGACATCGGAATTACTTAAAGCCATTTCGGAGGGCAAATCGGTTTACGTTGTTGTGTACAAAGAATCAATGACAAGCCACGACAAGGCCATGGATAATTGCGCAATGGCTTGTGGAAAAATGGATAACAAGAGCGTGACCATAAAAGTTGATATGGATGATAAGAAAGAGACGAAATTACTGCAAACCCTCAAGTGCGATGTAAATGCAAAAGAGCCTGTTACTTATGTTATTAATACTTCCGGCCAGGTTATCGGAACGCATAACGGAATCACGGATGTTAACACTCTTGTAGCCTCTGCCAAAAAAGCTCCTGCAAAGTCTGGATGTTGCCCGGGTGGGGCACCCGCTGGCGGTTGTAAATAGACTCACACATTTTCTCTAATTTTTCCTACTATGACAATTTCGAAACTTGTCCTTATTGAATTATGGGAACGAAAATCCCAGCTGATTACAGGATTGCTGGCCATAACCCTGGGTATTGCTGTGATTGTTGCCATTCAGAGCGTCTCCATCGTTTCCGAACAAAATGTTGCCAGAAACCTGGATAATCTGGGAGCCAACATCCTTGTTCTGCCGCAGGCCGCAAGCATTGATGACTATTATACATCAGATATTGATGCACCAACCTTACCCATGGATTACGTTGAACGTATCCTTACTTCCACCATTGCTGGCGTTGATAACATGTCGCCAAAATTGACCCGGCGGGTCAAAATTGGGGATCAATCAGTAGTATTGACCGGCATACTACCAAAGAGCGAAATTGCATCCAAACCTTTGTGGCAATCATCCGGATTGTTGGGAGCGGAATTAAAAACGGCCTGTGCCCCCTCTACAACTGCAAATAAATCGCATGGTCTTGAAGATGTAAAACTGCAGCGAAAAGCCATTGACACGCTGTATAGCGAAGATTGTCTGGTGGGATCTCAGGTTGCACAACGATTAAAACTATCCGCCAATAGCAAGATCAATATTGCAGGTAAAGACTTCAAGGTTGTTAAAATTCTTTCTGAGACCGGAACCGTAGATGACGATCGGATTTTTGCTAACCTGAAAGACGTTCAGACACTTCTAAAACTTGAAAACCAGGTTTCAGCCATTGAGATCATGGGATGCTGCAACGCCATCTCAGAAGGATTGCTTGGACAACTCCGGAACATTCTTCCCGACACGAGGATAACTACCATCGGACAGATCGTCTCGACACAAATAGAGACCAACCAACTGATGAAAAAAATCACCCTCGTCATGCTTATCATCATCTTTTTTGTTGGAGGCATTTCGATCGGCAATTACATCTGGGCCAATGTGAATGAACGAAAAAGAGAAATCGGAATACTGAGAATGATGGGCGCTGAGCGTGCAACCATATATAAAATGTTCCTTCTCAAGGCCCTAATCCTGGGAATTGTTGGTGGTATTCTCGGATTTCTTTTAGGCACTGTTGCCGGTGTAGTTTTAGGTCCCTATCTTGCCGGTATCATCGTACAACCTCTTTATCTCTACCTGTTATGGTCTGTTCTTCTTTCGGTTGCTATTTCATTGGCCGGTTCTTTATTCCCCACCTATCTTGCCGCTAAATTTGATCCACATTCTAACCTGCAGGAGGATTAACCCATGATTTTACAAGGAGAAAATATATTAAAGCAGTACCATCATAATGGTGGGCTGATCAATGCTCTGGATCATGTTTCCTTTTCTGTCCGGAAGGGTGATTTCGTTACCGTTACCGGACCTTCCGGTTCAGGGAAAAGCACGCTGTTGCTCTCGTTATTTGGTTTGATCCGATTGTCATCAGGAACTATTATCTTCGATGGGAAGAGGATTGATAATATCAGTGACCGGCACCTTACCGACATACGAAAAAAATCAGTGGGGTATATCCTCCAGAGTTTTGCCCTGATCCCTTATCTGACAACGATCCAAAATGTTATGATCCCGTTGGCACTCGAAAAAATCCCCGGGAAAGAGCAGTTAAAACGTGCAGGAGAAATTCTTGATTATGTCGGTCTATCAGACAGGATGGAACATTTGCCCCGGGAATTATCCGCCGGTCAGCAACAGCGGGTAGCAATTGCCCGTTCCATTGTTCACAGGCCACAAATCATCATGGCAGATGAGCCAACAGGCAACTTAGACCCGACACTCTCACTGGAAATTTTAGACTTTCTGAAAAAGATAAACCAGGAGAATAAAATAACGATCATGATGGTGACCCACAGTCCTGTTGCAGCAGAATACGGGACAATGAAGCTTCACCTTAATGAAGGAAAAATTGTAAATCACAAATCGTAAATCAAAATGGCCTCAGCAAAAACAGATCTTTTCGATACCAGGTTGAATACCGCCGCTGTCTTATTCAAGGCTTTGGCACATCCAGCCAGACTGGCGATTCTTCAATACCTTGCGGAAACGAAGGTTTGCATCACCGGGGATATTTCTGATGAACTGCCCCTGAGCCGCACTACCGTAAAACAACATCTGACTGAATTGAAAAATGCCGGTTTGATACAAGGTAAGGTTGACGGGGTAAAAGTGAATTATTGCCTTGATCCTAAAAGGGTCTGTGAACTGGGTAAAATCTTCGACGAATTTTACAAACAGATCAAACAGCCTGGTAATTTTAACTGTAAATAAACATTATGAAAATTTTAATATTATGCACCGGTAATTCATGCCGGAGCCAGATGGCGGAAGGATTTTTAAAATCGTTCGATTCAAGACTGGAAGTATATTCAGCAGGGACTCAACCCGCATCCCAGGCAAACCCCAATGCAGTTGTGGCGATGAAGGAATCAGGCATCGACATTTCGGGAAACAAACCCAAGAATGTAGAGATTTTTCTTTCCGATCCCTTTGATTATGTGATCACTGTATGCGGCGGAGCGAACGAAAGCTGCCCTGCTTTCATCGGCAAAGTAAAGAACAGGCTACATATAGGCTTTGATGATCCTGCCGAAGCACAGGGCACCCATGATGATGTGATGCCGGTTTATCGCAGGGTTCGTGATGAAATAAAGGATGGATTTTGGAAATTTTACCAGGAGAGAATAAAAGCCGAAGCGGACAAGGAAGCCGAGGAGTTAAAAGCAATTGTGAAAGAGAAGTACGGCAATATCGCAAAAGCCAGCAATGATCAGAAGCAGGTCTCCTGCTGCGAAACCTCATCCTGTTGCGAAGAGACCACCTTTACTATATTCAGTGAGGATTACGCAAAGCAGCCGGGGTATAACCCTGATGCTGACCTTGACCTTGGATGCGGAATACCGACTGATTATGCCGGCATCAGGGAGGGAGATCATGTACTTGACCTGGGCAGTGGAGCAGGAAATGATTGTTTTGTTGCCAGGGCAATTGTCGGCGAAACAGGTCACGTTACCGGGCTTGATTTCACAGATGAAATGATTGACAAGGCGCTGGTCAACAACAAAAAAATGGGATTTACCAATGTTGACTTTATCAAAGGTGACATTGAAGAGATGCCGATCCCTGACCAGAAATTCGACGTGGTCGTTTCAAACTGTGTCCTGAACCTGGTCCCGGACAAGACAAAAGCTTTTTCAGAGATCATGCGGGTACTGAAAAAAGGCGGCCATTTCTGCGTTTCCGATGTAGTCATTAAAGGTAGTCTTCCCACTGCTTTAAAGGATGATGCCGTGATGTACGCCGGTTGTGTCTCCGGAGCCCTGCAAATGGACGCTTACCTGGGAATCGTCGAAAAAACCGGATTCCGGAACATCACGGTCCACAAGCAGAAACCGATCCAAATTCCTGATGCAACCCTGAATAAGTACCTGGCAGCTGAAGAATTGGAGGAATTCAAAAAAGGTGGAACAGGGATTTTCAGCATAACCGTTTCTGGAACAAAATAACAAATTCGTTAATAACAACTACTCATGGTCGAAAAAGACAAAATCAGAAATCAGCCGGGAAGACCGGATGACAAGAATTGTGATTGCGGCGACAACTGCTGTCCACCGAAAAAGAACCACAGGTCCAAGATAATTATTTTCATCGTAATCCTGTTGGCGGCGATCGGTGTTATTGGATTCAAGCTTGTCAATAAGCCTGCACCGGCAGCTGTTAAGGAATCCTGCAGTCCACCGCAATTTTCGACAGGTTATGATACTACAAAAAATGTAGCCTGTGATACGACCAAAAGTTCATCCTGTTGCCCTAAATAGACCTACTATGAATGAATGGATAAACCAGGCGTTAAGCAATGAACATGCCTCTGTAATTGTACTTGCCGCCGTCTTTCTTTTAGGGGTGCTTAGTGTGTTCACCTGTGCCTGTAATATCGCCATCATAGGAGTTGTTGCTGGATATTCAGGGGCAAGCCAGGAGAGCAGCAAAACTAAACTAATCCTTTGGAAAGGACTATCCTTTCTACTTGGAACACTCCTGGCGATGTCGATCCTCGGGGCCCTTTTCGGCTTTGCAGGTGAGTGGATTTCGGCCTCCCTGGGTAATTACTGGAAAATAGCAGCAGGATTGATCGCTATTGTATTCGGTCTTTATTCAATGGACCTGGTACCCTTCAAATTACCGAGCTTAAAATTCACGAACAGCAATTCGAATCAGAAAATTTTTAGTGCTATTCTTTTTGGAATTGCCGCAGGAGGACTTTCCGCTGCTGGCAATACATGCTGCAATCCGTTCTTTCCGGTCATACTTGCTGCTTCATTCGTAAAAGGATCCGTCATATGGGGATTTATGATGTTGTTATTCTTTGGTCTCGGATTCGGAATACCTCTTACGGCAATGGTCCTTGGTATCGGAATGGGGCTTGGGAAAATTTCCGGGATATTGACTTCAGGCGTCAGAATCTTTAAGTATGTCGGAGGGATCGCCCTCGTTTTACTGGGATTTTATCTTTTATTCTCCATTTAATCTGTAAAATATTCAATCAATACAAATCATGAAGACAAGACTAAAATTTCTTGACCGCTATCTTACTTTATGGATATTCCTTGCAATGGCAATCGGTGTTTTCTGGGGATGGCTTTTCCCGGGCATTGCAGGTTTCTGGAACTCGATGTCTTCCGGTACAACCAACATTCCGATTGCAATAGGGCTCATCGTCATGATGTATCCGCCCCTGGCTAAAGTAAAGTACGAGGAGCTCGGAGATGTTTTCAAAAACACGAAGATTTTAGGATTATCACTGGTTCAGAACTGGCTGATCGGACCGGTACTGATGTTCCTGCTGGCGATCATCTTCCTGCAATTCAACATCGATTACATGTACGGACTGATCCTGATTGGGCTTGCCCGTTGCATCGCCATGGTAATCGTCTGGAATGAGCTTGCAAAGGGTGATACGGAATACTGCGCCGGATTGGTTGCTTTTAATTCCATCTTTCAGGTGCTGCTATTCTCCGTTTACGCTTACCTATTCATCGCAGTATTCCCTGCATGGTTTGGGCTGCCAACTAACAGCGCAGTCGAAGCGATTACGATTAAGCAGATTGCCGAAAGCGTCTTCATCTACCTTGGGATTCCGTTTCTTGCAGGTTTCTTGACCCGGTTTATTATGATCAGGGTTAAAAGCAAGGAATGGTATCATACGAAGTTCGTTCCGAAGATCAGCCCGCTGACCCTGATTGCCCTCCTATTCACCATCCTGGTGATGTTCTCACTGAAAGGTGAATACATTGTAAAAATCCCGCTGGATGTGATCCGGATCGCCATCCCGCTGACCATTTACTTCATCATTATGTTCCTGGTCTCATTCTTTATGAGCAAGAAGGTCGGGGCAACCTATGAACAATCGGCTACCTTATCCTTCACTGCAGCCAGCAATAATTTTGAACTTGCCATTGCAGTAGCAATTGCCGTGTTCGGGATCAATTCGGGAGAGGCTTTTGCAGCAGTAATAGGACCATTGGTGGAGGTTCCTGTATTGATAGCCTTGGTGAATGTGGCACTTAAGTTTAAGGTGAAATATTTTCAGCATAATGTGACCGTATAATACTGGTATACTCGCCAAGGTTATTTCTTTTTAACAATTCACCATTTTACCATCATCACTCCCAAAGTGCTGAAAATAGCTATCATGCGATCAGCCATTATGTAATTTTCGGATGAACTAGAAACACTTCCTAGTCCGGGAAAAATCTTCCACCATTTCATTTGAGTGTCAGGTCAATCTATTGCCTCATTTTTTTACAGGCCGGTCATACTGGCAGCACCCAGGCAATGCACTGTATGTTTTATCAGTGGCCTTGGCATTGTCCGTATCGTGTCCGACCTTTGCAACAGCCTCTTCAATCTTTAAGGTTGTGGTCTTGGTGTCATCAAAGGTAACCGTCAACATTAAATCTTCTGAATCCCATGTTGCTTTGCTAACACCCTGCACCGATTTGGCAGCCTTTTCAATCCTTGTTTTACACATGCCGCAATTGCCGTAAACTTTGATCTTTTCGGTTTTTGCGACATTGGCAAATATTGAGGTCATGCTGAAAAACAGCAAACCTGCTACTAACATCATTGATCTTGTTTTCATTGTTTTAAAATTTAGGTGATTAAAAAAAAGTTATCGGTAATTAGTCGTTTATAAGAGTTACCTGTAGTGGCAGCACTCGGGTAACGCCTCGTATGTTTTATTATCTGCTTTAAATTTTTCTGTATCATGTCCAGCTTTGGCAATGGCTTTTTGAATGGTTATAAGATCAGTTTTCATCGAGTCAAATTCCACCTTGATTTTGTGAGTTTTCGTATCCCAGATTGCTGATGTTACGCCACCAACCGATTTAGCAGCCTTTTCTATCCGTTCCTTACATAAATCGCAATTCCCGGACACAGCGAATATATCGCTCTCGATCATAGGTTTCATTGATTTATCCATTGTTTCTGAAGCAGGCAGTGTTGGCTTGGCTGCCGGGACAGGGTTAACATTCGACTTTTTATCCCCTGGCATATCCATTCCCGGCATAGATGAAACCTGGCCCCCTGAAGGGTTCATCATGCTCGGTTTTCCCTCAAGCTGGGCCGCTGCATCCACGCTGAAGGTCCCCTGTGTTACAATTTTCTCTCCTTCAGTCAAACCGTCTGCAACAATATAGCTGCTGCCCAGCATCGGTCCAAGACCAATTTCCCTGATCTTGAAAATGGGCTCGTCTGTTCCGGGTTGTTTCACGTAGACTATGGACCGTTTCCCAGTCCACAAAACAGCTGATCTTGGGATTACCATTTTGTCTTTAAACTCTGTCATGTTAGCCTTGACAATCCCGGTGGCGAACATCTCAGGTTTTAATTTCCCTGAACGATTGTTGATTTCAACCCTTACTTTTGAAACCCGCGTTGCAGGATCAACAACCGGGTCGATGAAGAGGATGTTACCCGAAAAAATTTCTCCTGGCATGGCCTGAACCGTAAAATCAATTCTATCACCGGTTCTGAGAAACGGCAGGTCACTCTCATATGCATCGAACATCACCCAGAGGGTTGAAAGATCGACAAGTTCATATAATACGGTGCCCTGCGAGACATAATCACCGTTATTCACCCGCCTTGAAGTTACAATACCTGAAATACCTGAAACAACCTCAAATTTGGTCTGCACTTTTCCGGAATTCTCTATGCCAGCAATCTGAGCATCCGAGAGTTTCCATAGCTGCAGTTTTTCCTTCGCAGCTTCATATATTTCGGGTTGGGTTTGTTTTGTCTTGGCCGCCTCAAGCAATTCCTGCTGAGCTGTCACCAATTCCGGAGAGTATATTATAGCAAGAGTTTGACCCTTTTTAACAGTCTCACCGGTAAAATTCACCATCAGTTTATCGATACGACCGGGGTATTGTGCAACCTGGCTTTGCAACAACCTTTCATCGGCCTGTAGCTTACCATAGAGCCTGACCTCCTTTACAGATGTCTGACGGGATACCACAGAAGTGAGAACATTGGCAAGTTGGGCAGCTTCCCTGGTTAAATGTATTGCGTTGGGATCGACATCTGCAACATCCTGGTTCAATGGAATCAGGTCCATGCCACAGATAGGGCATTTTCCCGGGGCATCCCTTCGTATCTGAGGGTGCATCGCACAGGTCCAGATCGTTGTCTTGCCATCCTGTACGGTATGTTCATGCTTTTCCTCTACTTTTCCTGAGGAATGAAAAAACAGCCAGCCAATAAACAGACCTCCAACAGCAAACAATCCGAAATGGAAATATCTGTTGAACAAAATTTTCTTCATCAATATTGAACTCTTCGTGGTATTCATAATATCAATTTTCCTGAATGGGTGAAGATGCCATCAAACGTTGCAACCATGAAATTGCCGTGTTATAATCCGCAACAGCTTCAATCTTTTTAAATTCATAATCAAGAAGCTGTTGCCTGACCCGCAAGATATCAGTGAGCGGGACGGCAGATGTGGAAAAGCCTTTTAACATGATGTCCAGTGTTTTGCCGGCCAGATCACTCTGGCTATTGTATAGCTTAACCCTGCGTTGCCCGTCTTTAAATAATTGGACTGCTTCGTAATAGTTGGTTTGCAGAGAATTGGCCGTTGCCTGGTAATTTTCCTTGTTGGCAGATTTCAATAATTCAGCCTCGGTTTTCATGGCATTGTACTTATTCCGGTAAATGGGCAGGGTAACCGTTGCCATCGGCATGATCATATCCTTTCCGTTCATTGATGATGTTGACATCGCGCTTTTACTGATCACCGAATAATTCAGACCCAGTCCCATCATCGGATACCCCATTTTCGTAACCATTTTTTGTCGTGCATCCAGTGATTGCTGCTCGTATTGAAGCATCCCCAGCATGGGATTATTTGTAAGCATACTGTCTGTTACAGCAAGCAGTGATAAGCCAAGTGAATCAGGAATAAGCTGTTCAGGTAATTGAACTGGTGAATCTGAACGTCGGTTCAGAAAAGCATTGAAACGGGCTTCGATCGTGTTTCGCTGGGTCTTCAACAATTCAATATTGTTTTCAAGTTCACCGATTTCGATCTGGATCCTGTATAAATCAGCCAGTCCTGATCCTCCAGTCGAGCTGCCCATGGACGTGCTTTGCATGGCAGAAGATGACTGCGTTGAACTTGCTCCCGGCTGGCCACCTGAATTTCCGCCCATGGTCTGCATTCCTTGTGCATTACCGGAACTGTTTTGTGCGGAACCCGCTGAATTGGGAGTTCCCGAAGCAGGATTACTGGTACCTCCTGCCGGCGCTGCTTTAAATTTGACCAGGGTGAGCCGCTCTATCGTGTGCAGGATATCAAGGTTCTTTTCCGAAATCCGGATATCCTGCTGCACTTTCTGCAACTCGTACCAGCTTTTTTTCACATCATAAAATACCTGCAATTTGGCATCCCTGAACGATTCAAATTTGGCTTTTGCCATCAGGCTCATTTCATCCTTCGCCGATTTCAGCGTACCGAACCATGGGAACATCTGCATCAGTTTGATATCAGCGTTCTGTCGGCCGTCTACCAGCTCCATGGGCTGAATGAAGACACCGACGTTTAATTCAGGATCCGGCAATGCTCCGACCTGCGGGACTTTTTGAAGTGCAGCCTGATATTCATAGAACTTCTGTTGAACAGTCGGATTGTTCTTTGCAGATATTACCAGGTATTGCAACAGTGAGTCAGGTTGTTTCTGGCTGTTAGCAACAAACCAACCACAAGCGCCGATGAAAGCCAGCAATATGTTTTTATAAGCTGTGATTTTCATCTCTATTGGGTATTATTTGTTCTTAATGCTTTTTTATTGGCGCGAACTACAGCCCGTTCTCTCCACATGGCCTGGAACATCGGAACCACAAAGACAGTCATCACCTGGATGATCATACCCCCGAAGGTTGGTATCGCCATGGGGACCATTATGTCAGCCCCTTTCCCGGTTGATGTTAAAACAGGTAAGAGTGCGATCACCGCAACGGCAGTGGTCATCATGGCCGGGCGTACTCGTTTCAACCCAGCTGCCACGACAGCTTCACGAACATCGTGGACAGTTTTTGGATGTCGTTGTTCAAATACCTGGTGTATGTATGTTCCCATGATCACCCCGTCATTGGTCGCAATGCCAAAAAGGGCAATAAACCCGACCCAGACTGCGACACTCAGGTTTATGGTATGCATCTGGAACATATCCCGCAGGTTAATACCGGCCAAAGAAAAGTTCATAAACCAACCCTGCCCATATAACCATAGCATGATAAACCCTCCGGCAAAAGCAACAAAAACCCCTGAAAAGTGAATAAAGGAGGCAGTCACGGTACGAAACTGGAAGTATAACAGAAGTAATATCAGGATCAGACTTATGGGGATTACGATGGAGAGTCTTTTGGTGGCCCTGATCTGCTGTTCGTAGTTCCCGGCAAATTTGTACGAAACTCCCGGAGGTAACTTAATACCGCCGTTACCAATTCCGGTCTGGATGATTTTTGCGGCATCTTCAACCACATCAACCTCGGCTTTCCCTTCCTGCATATCAAAGATCACATATCCCACCAGGAAGGTATTTTCACTCCGGATCATTTGTGCACCCCTCGTATAATCAATGTCGGCGATTTCGCCCAGAGGAACCTGCACGCCATTCATGGCAGGGATCAGGATGCGTTTAATGTCGTCAGGGTTGTCCCTCAGCTCACGGGCATAACGGACCCTGATGGGGAATCGTTCACGTCCTTCAACGGAATTGCTGAGCGACATGCCGCCAACGGCTACCTGCAATATTTCCTGAACGTCGCTGATGCTCATTCCGTAACGCGCCATTGCTTCACGGTTCAGCTTAATTTCGAGGTATGGTGCACCAACCGCACGGTCATAGAACACGGAGGTGGCTTTTACCGACGGGACATCCTTCAGAACTTTTTCAAACTCCATCCCTGCCTTTTCGATTGATTCAAGATCGGGACCATACACTTTCAGGCCCATGGGCGCCCGCATCCCGGTGGAGAGCATGACGAGCCGTGTTTCAATGGGTTGTAGTTTAGGTGCTGAAGTCAGTCCCGGGATATTGGTCACCTTGACGATCTCATTCCAGATGTCGTTTGGCTTCTTAATCTGCGGGCGCCATTGACGGAAATACTCTCCTTTTTCATCCGGGATAAGGCTGTCGGCTGGGACCGCCCTGAAAGTCTCTTTTTCCGGATTATACTTCGATCCGTTCCTTAGCAGGTAATTACCATCCCTGTCCGTTTTAAACCGCATCCTGTGGCCGTTTTCATCCAGGATGTATTCAGACCGGTAGTTGATGGTGTTCTCGAACATCTGAACAGGTGCGGGATCCAGGGCAGAATTCACTCGACCCCATTTGCCAACGGCGATTTCAACTTCAGGAATGACCGAAAGCCGTTTATCAAGCGTTTCAATGTATTCAAGGTTCTTTTCAATGCTCGAATGAGGCATACTGGTGGGCATCAGCAGGTATGAACCCTCATTGAGCGATGGCATGAATTCCTTACCTGTTCCGGGAAATGTTTTTACCGCTCCCTGCCACAATGCTGTTTGTCTCACACTGTTCCAGCCGATCTTTTCCAAACCACCTGGTATAACACCAAAGATTCTGTCGATGCCCTGCCAGGCCAGGATGCCGAAAAGCAGTGTAAAGGCAGGAAGCATCAGGAATTTCCATTTATGGATCAAGCACCAGCGAAGGATGGGTTCATAAAAATGTACCATGGTCATCAGGGCACCGAGAATGACAGCCACAATGCCGGCTACAAAGATGAAGTTGACGAACGAGCTGTTGTGAGCACCCATGGGAAGCCATTCGATGGAAAGGTACCATACTGCTATCAGAACAGTGATGGCAATGTTAATATAGTTGGTAATTGCACTGCTTTTTTCTTTCCACAGATGTCCTGATAAATTATTGATCCCAATGGCTACCAGCGCCAATGCCGGCCATGTGTGCCAGAATATGACGAACAGTACGCCTGCCCCAATCAGAATTCCGTTCCAGATTTTGCGAATTTTGGTTTTGTCAAATCGTATATTGAAGAAAATGTGCACCAGTGTTGGCAAAACAATGATACCAAGAAGAAAAGCAGACAGAAGGGCAAACGTTTTGGTAAAGGCCAGTGGCCGGAATAGTTTCCCTTCGGCAGCTTCCATGGCAAAAACAGGTAAGAAACTTACAATGGTAGTGGCAATCGAAGTAACCACGGCAGCTCTCACTTCTGTAGTCGCCTGGTAGATAACATCCAACAATTTCTTTCCTCGAATCCCTTTGTTCTCCGGCATCTCCAGGTGTCGAAGAATGTTTTCCACATCCACGATCCCTATGTCGACCATTACGCCGATGGCGATCGCAATCCCTGACAAGGCGACAATGTTGGCATCCACCCCGAAGAAACGCATCAGGATAAAAGTCATCAGCACTCCGAGCGGCAATAATCCGGCGACAATGAATGAAGCCCGCAGGTTCATGACAAGCACAATAATGACGATGATGCTTATCAGGATTTCATGAGACAGGGCATATTCAAGGGTGCCAATGGTTTCCTTGATCAACCCGGTCCTGTCGTAAAACGGAACAATGCTCACCTTGGAGATGCTGCCATCCGGCAGGGTCTTTTGAGGCAACCCGGCTTCAATTTCCTTTATTTTCTCCTTCACATTGCTGATGACCTCCATGGGATTAGAACCGTAACGGGCGACAATAACTGCTCCCACTGCTTCTGATCCGGCTTTGTCAAGTCCGCCACGGCGTGTTGCCGGTCCGAATGTCGTATGGCCAATATCCTTGATTCTGACCGGCACATTGTTACGAACAGCGACCACTGAGTTTTCAAGGTCATCGAGGTTCTTGATATAACCAAGACCTCTGATGATATACTCCACATTGTTCAATTCAATAGTTTCAGCACCAATGTCGAGATTGCTTTTACGAACAGCATTCATCACATCCATTACCGATACGCTGAATGCTTTTAATGCTTCAGGGTTAAGATCGACTTGGTACTCTTTGACAAAACCGCCAACCGATGCCACTTCAGAAACCCCCTCGGCAGTTGCCAGGCCATATTTCACGTAGAAATCCTGGATCGTGCGCAGCTCAGCCGGATCCCACCCACCGTTTGGTTTCCCGGTTTTGGGATCACGTCCTTCAAGGGTGTACCAGAATATTTGACCAAGCGCAGTAGCGTCAGGTCCTAATGTAGGTTGTACACCTGCAGGTAATGTTCCGGATGGCAACGAGTTGAGCTTTTCAAGGATGCGCGACCGACTCCAATAGAATTCGACTTTATCTTTAAAGATGATGTAGATGAACGACATGCCAAACATGGAGGTGCTCCGAACGGTACTCACACCTGGAATTCCCAACAACGCAGTGGTTAATGGATAGGTCACCTGGTCCTGGATGTCTTTGGGAGAGCGACCCATCCATTCGGTTGCAACTATTTGCTGGTTGTCACCAATGTCAGGGATTGCATCCACCGGCACCGGGTCGCGTGGAATAAAACCGGTCTGCCAGTTAAACGGTGCAAAAACAATCCCACCGACAATAAAGGCGATCAGAAAAATGAAGGTGATCAGCCGGTTATCCAGGAAATACTTTACAAGTCGGTTAAAAAACATAGATTTAATTTAAAAACATGATTCGCTTCACCCTTTTCACGCTCATTTTCAGCTAAGTTAGTACTTTATTAAAGTTCCACCAAAGGAATCATTGTTATTCAAAACGATGGTATAAAAATAAATACCGGAAGGCAGCTTCTCTCCGTTGATAATTACCTTGTTATCATTTAAAGTTTCATCAATCTGAACTCTTTTCCCGATCGAATTGTAGAGTGAAACGGAAACCAGCGTTCTCCCTGGATCAAGTTGCATTGTCACGACAGAAGAAAACGGATTTGGAAAAGCATGAAAACCTTCGGATGGATTGTTTTCATTGAGTCCCAGTGCAGATGTACTTTTAGCATAATACCGGACTTGTTGAAAATAAGGAGGCTGTTGATTCTGAAAACCCTTATTGATCTCAAGTATCGGAAAACCTGTGCTTTTTGCGTACCACCTGTAATAATAGTTGTCTGGATAAAAATGAACGTCGGCAACCACACCATTCACGTATAAAGTATCATACACTTTTTCAGTGGTCTTTATTCGGATTACCTGAGCTGTAGTATCCGGGATTGTGATCGTACCCCACCCATCGGCAACAGATTTGCTGATAACATGATATACCCTTAATGTATCATCGGAAATCGGAATATGGATTTTGGCAAGATTTTCCGATGAATCGCCATAGGCTAAAAGTGGGAAAATAGTCAGGTTCGAGCCAAGAACTATGTTGGCTGGATCCTCAAGGCCATACTTTGACAACCCGGTAATATCCCGGATGTAATGATCATAATAGCACTGTGTTATGTCAGTATGGGTAATGTGGGAGTGATATGTGTAACACCGCTCTTTACGTGCAATATTCGAAAGTGGAAAATAGCCTGCATTGAGGGTGGCATTATGATTGATCCAGTCAACAGTATCCAGGGAGGCCTGCAGATTTCCACAACATGGGTTAAGCAAACTGAAATCCCATGTTACGTTGGCACCAGATGGACCCGCCAGCAAGTTTACCCCCTGGGCACTGTCAACCCTGACGCTGAACTGAACATCCCCTGGTTGAGGCAAATCATTCATATCAAGTGATATTTGAGCCATACCAGGTACAATCATCAGGATCGTAATAATAAACGCAAGAACCGCTTTCAGAAATGTTTGATGTGTTTGTTTCATATTCATATTGTTTTATGGTCTGATTAGCTGACTGATATATATAACTACCGCATACCGCATCCCCCACCACTGCCACCGTAATTGTATCCATCTTTATTACGTTTCATTTTACAATCACCATGTTTATGGCCACTTCTGGCATCAGCCGTGACCAGGTCCATGCCGCATTTTGGGCATGAGCCTGGCTTATCGCTGACCACTTCAGGGTGCATCGGGCATGTGTAAGTTACTTTACCTTGACCGGCAGCAGTCGGGCTTGCCTTAGGAGTACAAGAGGCAAAGGTTATCATCATTATGGCAATCAGACCGAAAATCAATTTCCCTGGTTTCATAAACAATGATATTAATTGAGATGTAACTTCGCATGTTCTTTTCTCATTGCCTGCATGTTATCAACCATGCTTTGCATATTGGCCGACATGGTTCCCATGGCCGGGCAGTTTTTCATATGAAGCAACATCATACTGTCCATTTTCATCGTGGTCATGTTCATCATGTTTCCCATCGAAACCATCATACTGTCCATGTTGCACATCATGCCACCGGATCCACCGCCCATCATGCCACCTGAACCACCACTCATCATGCCGTTTGAACCCATGCCGTTCATCTTCATCATGTCCTTGCAATAGGTCTGGAAGTGCATGGTAAATGAAGTGTCGGGCATATGAAATAAGCTATCGTACATTTTGCACGTCGAATCCATCATGGTCATTCCCGGCGTCTTATGGCGTTCAACCAGCAAAGATTCATACTGTTGTGCCTGTGAATAATCTTTATTCAGCAAGGTTTCCGTAGCCTTCAGGTCGGCTGAGTTTGTGTCAGGAGATGTTTTACTCTTGTTACAACTTGCCGCAAATAACATCACGGTTCCAATGGCAATCATTGCAATTTTTCTCATTTTGAATAAATTTAACTTGTGGATAAGTAATTGAATTGGGTTGTGACGTTGATAGCAACATCAAAACCAGGGAAATGCCGTTAATTGAGGCAGATCCTTAAAAGGATAACAGAAATGGATTTTCAGAAAAGGAAAACCTGCAGGATTGGGGAGGTCTGTCCTGAACAAATAGGTTTTGAAGTAAAGGGATGTTTTCGAAGCCCTCCTGATCCGTCATTCATCAGGTTTAATTCAGGCGAATTCGAGAATGCAAGTAAAGTAGGCAACGATACTTGTTCCAATAGTGTTTGAAATCCTGCCTTAAAGTCTGAATGATCTTGGGTGGATTCAAACTGATCGGTGATCTTGAAGCTGATTTTTTCATTATGACAACCCGGACAATTGTCTTTACAGCAATTGTCGGGTGTCGAATATAATGAAGTTTGCATAATTCTTCTGCCACAATAATGCCGGGTAATTGTCAATCCGGTGGTACCGAATAACAACACAATGATTATTACAATATGTCCGGTCTTCCTAAGCATGGTACAAAGTTACAAACATTTGAGACTGATAACGCTTATTGTGTTAAAATATTACACAAGATAAAATAATCCTATGTAAAGTTTGACAACGAAAACTATAAAAACTTGTGGTATGTCCAAAAATTAAGTGCGTTATCTTTCTTTCTTAATTCCTATAAAAGTAAATCCATTACCTAAATCTAAACACCAAAATCTCAGAAATGATCGAAGGTAAGAACTTATTTTTCATTCAACATCAGAGATGCTAGCACCGAATGATAACCTAAGAAAATCAATGACTTTCCTGATTCAAGGAGTGCAACTGGGGAACTTAATCGTTCTAAATTAATTTTACCAATGATAATTGTGGTGGTGGTAATGATTGTAACGCATGGATTGCATATTGTTATAACACTGGCTGGCCTGGGTTGAGAAGTATCCGGTCATGCCGTATCCCTGCATTTTATGATACATTGTACTGTCATGTGACCAGCAATCTCCAAACCCATGCCAATTTTGAAATTGCAGCGTGTCAAGTCCACACTGCCAGTTGCCCATATTCCAGTTGCCACCGCCCATGTTCCAGTTCCATCCGCCATTACCATAATTCTGTCCGCCATGGTTTGCATAAATGTTGCGGCAATAATCATAAAAATTATAGGAGAAGAGGCTGTCGTACTGGTTGAACTGATGCCAGTAATAATAACAGCTATCATGGCTACCTGCACCTACCCGCTGGTGGAAACTAACCAGGAGCACATCGTTAGCTGTGGCTGACTTATAATTATTCTGCATAGCATTGGCTTGCGCAGAGGGATCAGGAGGTGTTGTTGTTGAACTATCCTTCTTACATCCGGCTACAGCAATAACTACAGCAAGAACCAAAACAATTGCCAAATTCTTTATTGTCTTCATGTTTATCTTAATTAAAATTGTGTGAAAAAATTTAAACGAACAAAGTATCCTATTATTATATGTAGATGCAAATATACATAACAAGTTGCCTCTGTGAAGTAAATTGTTAGTTTTATTTATTCATCCCGACAAATGGGTCGTGAAACAACCTATTCCAGTTCAAAACCTGCTTTCTTAATTTTACCTTCAAGTTCAAGGTAGGTTACAATTTTGTGATCGAATTCAATATAGACCTGATTCGATTTTCTATTTAGCTTAAAATATTTAACACCTTTGATTTGTGATAATATTTCATCCAACTGTTTAACCTGCCCTTCTCTTAAGCTGGAAAAACAAATTACCGTTTTATTTTCATTAATAGTAATATCCTTTATAATGTCTCTTCCTTGGGTATCACGCACAATCCGGGCATCTAAATATAGTCCGAACGGAAGTTGAGTCAGTTTCGCTGCATGGCCATTAAAAATAACGGTCATATTTGTATCAACATTGACCGGCATGCAGGCTGCTGAGCCATAAACACAAATAACTATTCTGCCGTTACCCAGTTTTTCATTACCGATTGTTCCAACTACCCTTTCCTGCTTCTGGGCATATGCAATTGAAATATTGAGCAACGAAAACAGAAAGATGCCGATGATTTTTGTTAAATGATATTTTTTCATTTGTATGATTTTTATTGTTTGTTAAAAAATTGAATAATAACATTATAATGATTCTATGACAGATAGAAGTTTTGTTGTCACCTCTTTTGCAACGCTTCCCATATCCGGGTTTTGAATTGCCATCATGGATGCGATGGGATTTACGGCTGAAACTTCAATCCGGTTTGGCGCAAATTCCTGGACAATTACGTTGCAAGGCAACATAGTGCCGATCTTATCTTCGGCTTGCAATGCTTTATAAGCATATGCCGGATTACATGCCCCAAGAATCCTGTATCGGCGAAAATCCACATTCAACTTTTCTTTTAGTTTTTCGTGGATGCTGATGTCGGAAATGATCCCAAAGCCTTCTGTTTTAAGGGCTTCGATGGTTTTTTGTACAGCTTCGTCATACGAAGTTTCCAAAGTTTTGCTAAAATAATAATTCATGGTTCTAAAATTAAATGGTTAATACTTAATATGATAAATGGTAAGATAAAACACACTACCTCAAGCTTTCGAGATAAAAATGATTCAAACGAAGCATCTTATAATAATCGTCAAACATCAACAGTTCCTCGTCTGATTTAAAATAAAGATCAATCAAATCGTGAAACTTCTTATTTGTAATAAAAGCTGATTCGATATTTGCCAGATTGAGTGCTTTTAATTGGCTGCCAGGGTTTTCACTAAAAAAGTAAATTGTTTTTGTGTACGACAGATTACTTTTAGGGTTCCCACGCCTTGTTTCTTTCTTTTGATAAACGATGATTGCGGCCTTATCAATAATTTCGTAATCTTGGTCCCGATATACTCTGAATTCTTTTCCATCACAAATCCGGTAACCCCAAATTGCTGATTTTGACAATTTAATCGTGGTATCCGAATTTGTAATTTTTATTGTGCGGCTGTTTAAAAAATCAGAGGTTTTCAATTTATTGTTCTTGGTCAGACAGTCAATTACATAAGTGAGTTTACCGGAAGTGAAATCACTTGAGGTTAAATACAGTCCACTTTTGTTTGACAGAGAATCGGCTTCCAGTCCAAGGCTCTTACATATCGTTCCAAAGAAGACGATAGTAAGGAATAACAATTTTGTTTTCATATGAAGGCTTTTAAAGTTTGATTTGTTTTAAACATATTGAAAATGAATAAGCTGTGAGGCAATTTAGTTTCTTCTCAAAACCCTTAGCGCATTGAAAACAGCTATCAGGGCCACTCCCATATCACCGAATACCGCTTCCCACATTGTAGCAATTCCGAATATTCCCAAAACGATAAACAATAACTTGACCGTCATCGCAAATAAAATATTCTGCCAAACTATTGAACGGGTCCGCTTCGCTAAATCTATGGCAACAGCAACTTTAGAAGGAGCATCGGTCATCAATACAACATCGGCGGTTTCAATGGCTGCATCAGATCCAAGAGCGCCCATTGCCATTCCAACGTCAGCTCGTGCAAGTACCGGAGCATCGTTTATTCCATCGCCAACAAAAGCTATTTTTCCCCCACTGTTTTCAACCATTAAACTTTCGATATGTTTTACTTTATCTTCGGGCAACAGTTCGGCGAAGTATTTATCTATGTTTAATTTTTTGGCAAAAGCTGCGGCTGCAAATTTGTTATCTCCAGTCAGCATTACAGTTTGAATATTTTTTGCTTTCAGTTTTACAATTGCTTCAATGGCATCATCTTTCAGTGTGTCTGAAATAATTATGTAACCTGCATAAGTATTATCAATAGCCACATGTACAACTGTTCCGTCCAAATTGCAAACCGGATGTTCAATGTGCTGCTGATGCATTAATTTATCGTTTCCGGCAAGCACAGTTTTATTATCAATTATCGCCCTGATCCCCAACCCTGAAATCTCATCTACCTGCCTTATTTTTGTGTTATCAATTTTCTGATTATACTCCTCTGAGATTGATTTGGCTATTGGATGATTAGAGTTTGATTCTGCATAGGCTGCAAATTCCAAAATTTCATCTTTAGAAAAACCGTTGGTTGGGACAACTTCTGAAACTTTGAATTCTCCCTTGGTCAGAGTGCCCGTTTTATCAAATACTACAGTTTTAATCTGGGTTAAGGCATCAAGGAAATTTGAGCCTTTAACAAGGATACCTCTTTTAGATGCTGCCCCTATTCCACCGAAGTAACCCAATGGAATACTGATGACCAGGGCGCACGGACATGAAATTACCAACACTACCAAGGCCCTGTATATCCAATCACTGAATGTCTGATCACTAAACAAAAGAGGTGGAAAAATGGCCAGAAGCAACGCTCCGATGACCACAACCGGCGTATAATATTTTGCAAAAGTGGTGATGAACTTCTCGGTTTCGGCTTTTTTAGATGAAGCGTTCTCGACCAGCTCTAAAATTTTTGAAACGGACGATTCACTGAATACTTTGGTCACGCTGATCGTGAGCACTCCTGACTGATTGATCATGCCGGATAGCACCTGGTCCATTTTGGTCACCCTCTTCGGAACACTTTCGCCGGTTAAGGCAGAAGTATCAAGGAAAGATGAGCCTTCGATAATCACTCCATCTAAAGGAACTTTCTCCCCGACCTTGACGATAATCGTATCCCCGACTTTGACATTTTCCGGATCAACTCTGTTGACCACGCCATTGACTAATAAATTTGCAAACTCAGGTTTAATTTCCAGGAGAGATTTGATGGATTTTCTTGAACGATTCAATGCAATATCCTGAAATAACTCACCTACCACATAAAATAACATGACAGCTACCGCCTCCGGCATTTGATCTATAGCGAAGGCCCCTAACGTTGCAACGGCCATTAAAAAATGTTCATTGAAAACCTGACCCCTGATTATATTCTTCCCTGCTGCAGTAATCACCTTCCAGCCCGTAATCAGGTAAGCGGTACCAAATACAAGATATTCCAGAAAATGATAGGGTGTGTTGTGTAGAAAATCCTCAAATACCATTCCCAGTACCAGGAACAACAAACCTAAACCGGCTTTTATGATAGTCCACCTGTTTTCGGCAAGTTCACTGGTCGAAACAAATTTGTTCCCTTGGTCACCAACCCCTATTTCCACCTCGGGTTCTATCTCTCTTATTGCTGATTTCACCTTCTCAATGTCATCTGTGTCGATAGTCAGGGTTGAGTGAACAAAATTTACATTTACAAATTTTACCTCACTTAGTTTCGTCAGTCCATCTTCAATATTTGATGCACATGAAGCACAATCCAGGTTTTTTAATTTATACTTTTTCATTGTTTTGGACATTTATTATTTTCAGACAGGTCGAAAATTTATTTACTTTCTCGTCTTAAAATTAATTGAAGGAATTGAATGTTGATATACGAATCTATCTTTTCCGGAAGATTATTTATAAAATCTGATAATTTGAGCACAAACGATGCCTCCATCACACAAGTATAGCCCATTAATTTATCAATATGCTTAAATCTCATTTTTGAAGGAGAAATAACTTTAATATTATTGAATTTTATTTCTAAAGAAACATCTAAATTATATTCCTTATGGGCCCAGGTGAGAAAATCAACAGGGATGAATCCATTCAATGCTAAATACCTGGGTTTTTCTGCAAGAATGCTGTCGATAAATAAAATTCCACTGGTAAAAGTTTGCAAATTTATATTGCTATAAATGGATTTATTAACTGGATTATAATCGATTTCAAGTTTATGGCTGTCGGCAAAAAATGCAGAATCTTCATAAACACCTGAGATTAATACATAACCATTTGAAGTACGGTAAACGTTTTGAGAAAAACATTGACTGTAAAATGACAGAATGATTTCAAAAAGTATTAATGTAATTATTTTCGTCAGGCTCATCATAATTAATTTTCTATTTTAAGTGTTTAAAATATCGGAAATAGTCAGGGAATGAAGTCACCCACTAACTTGACTTAAAATAATTAGACATCTTTGATAAGGCAATGAGAGCACCACCTTCCCTGCTTTATATTATCAGGTGTTGCTTGAAACTGATGTCCGTTTTTGCATTTCCACATCATTTTTGTTTTACAATTCATATACTTTTTTGAAAGACATTTTCCCTTATGTTCCTGAGCAAGTTTGTACATGGCATCTATTCCAAAAGGTTGGTTGCCAGCACAAACCGGGCACCAACTCTTTCTGATTTTAATGCTGAAAGGAGTTGCAAGCCACTGATGACCACAACTGCATTGCCAAAGCAGTTTCTCCTTACAGTTTTTATATACCGTTGAAAGGCATTTACCATGATGGCTGGAAGCAATATCGCTAAGTTGCTTCAGGATTTTGTTTGTTCCTGTTGTTGTACTCTTTGAATTTAATAAAACAGACGTTTTCATTTTTTCGTTTTTAAGAGGGACTATGCCATACGGGTTTGTAAGACCTGTATGGCAGTTGATCTCAGAAAAAAGGATGAAAAATAATCATTGTTGCCCCTGGCTATAATTCCACATTTTTGCCAGTTTTCACCCTAAAAACTTTTTCAACTTTGGATACGTAAATAATCCCATCGCCAGGGTTGCCTGTTCGCGCAAACAAGGAAATAATACTTACAACCTTTTCGACAGCTGAATCATTACAAACAATTTCAATTTGAGCCACTTTGCTGTCTGTAATTGAAAAATAGGTTGAAATTGTTGATTCATCACTTTTAAAGTTCCCGGTACCTTCGGCCATCGAGACTGTTAAATTCGGATAGCCAGCCTCCAGCAATTGATTCAAAATATCATTCACCTTAAATGGCTTAACTATTGCTTTTACTTCTTTCATAGTTGTAGTTTTTTATATGATTATTATCCACAGCTCATTTCTCCTGCATTTTTCTTGGCAGAAAGCAAGTTGTATGCACCTTTTATAACGACTTTAGCTGCTTTGCTGTCGAATCCTTTAGGTAGAACCACTTCGGTATATCCGCCATCCGTAACGCCTTTAGACACCTCAATCATGCGATATTCGGTAAAAGGCTTCCCGTTTTCTTCCTTTCTTTTATCGAAAATAAAAATGTAATCCTTGTCATCAAAACTCACTATCGCATCTGATGGAAGGGCGGTCACTTCATTTGTTGTAGCTTCAATATTCGCGTTCACATACATTCCAGGGAGCACATTTTTACATTTACCTATAACAGTAGCATATACTTTATAGGTTTTATCTGCATTCACCGATTTGCCAGTCTGATATATAACTGCTTCATGTTGTTCAGTCTCATTGTTAATAAAGAATAGGATTTTCTGACCTTTCGATACTTTATCGGCATCTTTCTCAAACAGGGTCAACTCGAGGTAGAGTTTATCGCTGTTGACAATCTCGAATAGAACATCCGTAGGCGATACATATTTACCTATATTGATATTGACCGCTTTTACAAATCCAGATATGGGTGAAACCACCGGAACAGATCGGCTGATATCATCTTCGTGAAGATTAGCAGGGTTAATCCCGATCATTGCAAGTTTTTGTTCCAGGGCATGAACCTGGGCTTTCAGACTTTTATAATCAGCCGTTACCTGTTGCAGGTTTTTCTGTGAGTAAACATCCTCCTTATATAATTCAGCATGGCGTTTATAATCGGCTTCTGTGTAGTCGAGCTTGCTTTTCGCTTCGAGGTAATTTTGTTGAATATCTACGAATTCCTGGTTTTCAAGAATGGCGAGTGTTTGACCTTTGGTGACCGCATTGCCGGGCATCAAATTGGCGCTTTTTATAAAGCCGCCAAAAGGCATACATACGGTGGCAAGGTTTTCGGGAGAAACACCCACTGTGCCTGTAACTTTAAGGTTGCCGCTCAGGGAACGCATTTCAATTGCCCCTGTTTGAATATTCGCGAGTTTGATCTGGTCTTCCCTCAACTCGACGATATCGGCTGGAAGTACTTCAGCCTCTTTTGTTTCCTGGTTTGCCTTTTTTCCTCCGTTGCAGGAGATAAGTAAGCCGATGAATACTGTTAAAACGATAGTTTGAATGAATCTGTATGTTTTCATAATTGGTTCAGATTAATAAATTTTTCCTGTTAAATAATCAATGTTGACAATGGTTTGGTTGTAGCTGTTCAGCGCGTCAAGGTAATTTTGTTTGATGCCCAGGGCTCTGTTCAGATTTATTACATAATCAAGATAATCCAAAGCGCCTGCTTTATAGCTCTGGGAGGATTGCTCAATAATCATGTCTGCTTCCGGATTTGCCTGTTGTTCGTAATACTCAACACTGGAATTGTATTTGTTATATTCATCCAATAATGTGCTGTAATTGCTTTTCAGTGCAGCAGTATAGTAGTCAGCATTGGTCCCGGCAACCTTTTCCTGTAATCTGGCAGCCTTAGTTTTTGATACAGAAGGGCCAAACCAAATCGGGATTGTGATTCCTGCCTGTAACCCTGTGAACCGATACCCGGCATCAAATGTTCGGGATAACCCGTTGACATCCTGGGTTCCAATTAAAGTCTGGCTGAAATAACCAATACTCAGGTCAGGCATCATCCTGCTGCCTTCGAGACGTCGCGATATCTGAGCAACTTCTACTTGCTGGCGGATATATCCCAGTGACGGATTCTCAGCCAGGACTGTACTATCGTTTATTCGGGCAAAGTCAATACGGCGAAGGACTGTATCTGATGGATAGACCGTGTGGCTTATATTAAGCAAGGTCTGTAACTTCCGGTAATAGATTCCGACATCAATAAGTACCTGCCGCAATTGGTTTTTCACCTCGAGACTCTGGGTGCGTGCTGTTATCATTTCCAAACGGTTTGTTTCGCCGGTCCGTGCCCTTAAGTCAGCTGCCCTTAAAAATCCGGAGTACAAACTGTCCTGATAAATCAGCAACCGCTTCTTAGATAACAAGTATGTCAACTGCCAATATACCTGCTTAACCTGAACGGCTACTTCGAGACGGGAACTTCTCAATTGCCAGTCAGCGCTGTTGATATTGGCTTTTGCCAGGTTGTTCTGATTAATATACACAGTCGGAAAAGCAAACGACTGGGTAATGGCAACGCTATTGTCTTTCTGATACGAGTTAAACTGACCGTACTGACCTTCCACCACTGTTTTCGGGATATCCCATGATGCACCCTTCAAAGCCTTTTGCACATCCTTTGAATAGGTCATTGAACGGATCGAAAGATTACTGTCAAGAGCTGTCTGAATTGCATCATGCAGATTGATTTTCCTGGGATTCTGAGCGGATACTGATATCAAAAAGGATGGAAGAATAAGAAATAATAGAAACATCATCAAAGTTTTTATTGATTTCCTCCTGAAGGAAAATCTGATCCTGCGGGAAAAAATGATGTAAAAAACAGGCAGAACCACCAGTGTAAGAAAAGTTGCACTGATAAGCCCCCCGATCACTACCGTAGCAAGAGGTTTTTGAACTTCAGCGCCGGCAGATGTCGACAAAGCCATGGGAAGGAAACCAAGTGAAGCAACCGCAGCTGTCATTATAACCGGTCGCAACCGGGAATGGAGTCCTTGCCGGACCCGTTCAACAATATCGGCAATACCCTCCTTTTCCAGGCGGTTGAATTCTGCGATCAATACGATGCCATTCAGAACAGCGACACCGAATAACGCAATAAATCCCACACCGGCAGAAATTGAGAAATTCATATCCCTCAACCACAGGGCAAAAACTCCGCCTATAGCCGACATAGGCACCGCCGTGAAAATAATGAAAGTCTGTTTGACCGAGTGGAAGGTGAAAAATAGCAGGACGAAGATCAGCAGCAATGCTACCGGAACAGCCACGGCCAGCCTGTTTTTTGCCGCTTCAAGATTCTTGAATTGTCCGCCGTACGAAATATAATAACCTGTCGGCAGGATTACCTGCTGGTCTACCTTTGCAGTAACATCCTTGATCACTCCTTCAATATCCCGGTTCCGGACATTAAAACCGATGGTGATACGTCGTTTGGTGTTTTCCCTGGAAACCTGTGCTGGGCCTGACTTTATCGTAATATTTGCAACCTGGTCCAATGGCAATTGTGTTCCGTTCGGCAGGGCGACGGAGATATTTTTAACATCATCCAGACTTTGCCTGAAGTCCTTATCAAAACGGACCACCAATGCAAACCGTTTTTCTCCGTCATAAACTACACCTGCCTGACTTCCGGCAAATGCAGCCCGTAAAACGCGGTTTACATCATCTACAGAAAGTCCGTATTGGGCAAGCCTGTCACGGTTGAAATCAACCTGAACCTGCGGCAGGCCGGTAACTTTTTCCACATTGATATCCTCTACACCCTGGATCTGCTGGATGATCTTCTCAATCTCTGCGGCTTTCTCTGCCAGTGTACTCAAATCATCTCCAAAAATTTTAATGGCAATATCTTGTTTTGACCCAGTCATAAGCTCGTTAAAACGCATTTGAATTGGCTGCTGGAATTCAAATTTCACCCCGGCCAAAGTCACCAGTTTTTCTTCCATTTTTTCCACGAGTTCTTCGCGTGTTTTTGCCGAGGTCCAATCGCTTTTATCTTTAAGAGTTATGACATAATCGCCTGTTTCCATGGGTGTCGGATCAGTTGGAATTTCTCCGGCTCCTATTTTACACACTGTATGTTTGATCTCAGGGAAATTATCCATCAATATCTTGTTGGCCTTGATCACCGTTTCAACCGTATTGGTAAGCGAACCACCCTGAAGGGTAATGACTCCGGCTGCAAGGTCACCCTCTTCAAGCTGTGGAATAAATTCACCGCCCAGCCGGGTAAACATGACCAAACTGAAAAAGAAAAGCGCCAGAGATGAAAACGACACAACTAATTTGTGATTCAATGCCCAGCCAATTACAGGATTAAATATTCTGTGAAACCAATCCATTAACCGGTCTGAAAAGTTCCGTTTGTGCTCAGTTTTCTTACTCAGGAACAATGCAGATGCCATCGGAACATAGGTAAGTGACAGAATAGCTGCTCCCAGGATTGCAAATGCCACGACCTGTGCCATTGGACGGAACATTTTACCCTCAATGCCAATAAGTGCCATAATTGGCAGGTAAACGATCAGAATGATAATTTGTCCGAAAGTAGCCGAACTCATCATACGTTTGGCCGATTCAAAAACATTTTCATCCATTTGCGTTTGTGTGAGTTTTGTTATTCCGGTATGATGGTGTTTGCTCATGAATATTCGATGAACAACACTTTCGACAATAATTACCGCACCATCCACAATCAACCCGAAGTCAATTGCTCCAAGGCTCATCAGATTACCTGAAACACCGAAAATGTTCATCAGCGAAATGGCAAAGAGCATGGAAAGAGGAATTACTGAGGCCACGATCAACCCTGCTCTGACATTTCCAAGCAACAAAACCAGGATGAAGATAACGATCAGGGCGCCTTCGATCAGGTTTCTTGAAACAGTACCAATAGCCCGCCCCACAAGATCGGATCGGTTAAGAAAAGGCTCTATTGTTACCCCTTTCGGCAATGATTTCTGTATGGACACAATCCGTGTCTCCACATTGTCGATCACCTCATGGGCATTCGCCCCTTTCAACATCATTACAACTCCTCCGACTGCTTCAGTAGTATCTACTACGAAAGCGCCGTACCTGGTTGCGCTGCCGTATTGAACAGTAGCTAAATCACGTATTAAAATAGGAATGCCGGAAGGATTGATCCGGACAACGATTTTTCCTATATCATCTAGCGATTTAACCAAACCTAATCCGCGAATAAAATAAGCGGTAGGTTTTTTATCTATATAGGCGCTCCCGGTGTTCTCATTGTTTTTCTCAAGCGCTTCAAAAATATCGGTAAGGGTCAGATTCATACCCCTGAGTCTTTCAGGGTTCACGGCGATTTCGTACTGTTTAACAAAACCACCATAACTGTTAATATCGGCAACGCCAGATGTGCCGAGCATTTCACGGCGGACAATCCAATCCTGAAGTGTTCTCAGTTCCATCGGAGTATATTTTTTCTCCAACCCCTTTTCGACAACAAGTCGATACTGGTATATTTCGCCCAAACCGGTACTGATCGGAGCGAGTTCGATCTTAGCCAGTCCGGCGGGAATCACGTCTTCAGCTTCTTTAAGCCGTTCGCTGAGTTGTTGCCGTGCCCAGTAAATGTTGACCCCATCTTTAAAAACTACGGTGACTACCGATAAACCAAGGCGCGAAATAGAGCGAAGCTCAATGATATCGGGGATATTTGCAACAGCGACTTCTATCGGGGCTGTAATGAAGCTCTCGACCTCCTGGACTGCCAGGGATGGGGCTAATGATATGACCTGTACCTGGTTATTGGTAATATCAGGGATTGCATCGATAGGCAATCGAGTAAGGGAATAGACTCCCCAACCTATGAGAGCAAGAACAAACAGACCAACGATGAATTTGTTCTTTATTGAAAAATTGATAATTCGTTCTATCATATTCAGTTTATTTTATGTGATGGGTTACATAATGTTGAACCCTTCCAATGATACCAAGGATAAGGACCAGACATGCCAGGAGAATGAAAAACCATTTTATTACCTGAACAGGCCTGATTTTTCCCCTCTTCTTCTTTTTTTTGTGTTTTTGACTTTGGATCATTTGATCCTACAAGTAATGGAAATATTTGCAACCTGATTTGATGAATCAGAAATAGCCGATCAAATGAAAACCCAATAATTACAGACTATGAGTTCATAGTCATAGGATGATCATTGCCATCGGGTCTGAAAGGAATCAGGATTTCGGAGGAATTAAAAAATCAAAGAGATCAAGGCTTTGGAAGTCGATAGTATGTTCATAGTAAACTATTGCCAAAGACTCAGAAGGGGAAATTGTTGGTGTAATAGAAATGTAGAAATTTGCCTGGCAACACATACAAGTACAGAAAGGCGAACATTGGCCAGTGTCGTGATGCCCGGAGGAAGCGTTTTGTGAAAGTTCGACTTTCTGCGATATATCTTGCTGTACTACATCCACACAAGGGATGCCGCTAAGGAGCACAATATAGAAAGACAGAAAAACAGCCAGAGCTTTCAAAATTTTCATCATGCTGCAAAAGTAATGGTAAAATCAATGCAACTGAGTTGCAAATTTAAATTCTGCAATTCGCGCATACGCCTTTTACAACCATACTGATGCTTTCGAGGTTGAAATTTATAGGGAGGTTGACAGTAGGAACAGTAATCTCATTTAAACAATAGGTCTTGTTGCATCGGATGCAGAGGAAGTGAACATGCAGATCCTGCGGCTGACATTCACAGGTTTCAGTACAAAGAGCATATTTAATTGAGCCTGTACCATCATCAATATGGTGTATAAGTTTATTGTCTTCAAAGGTTTTTACAGTACGGTATAGTGTTACCCTGTCTGCTTTTGTAAATTTTTGTTCAAGATCAGCCAGGCTGATTGCAGTGGTCTGCTCACTGAAAACCTTCAAAACCAACTCGCGCATGGCAGTGGGTTTGATGTTTCGTTTATTCAGTTGTTCGTCGATCTGATTTTTCATTCAAGGAAAAATAATTAGGCAAAATTACTAAAATTCAGTGATTTGAAATCCGACCCAAGCCTTTACGACCATAAAAAAAGCGTTCCGGCCTTAGCCGGAACGCCCGAATCTCGACGAAAGGAGAAGATTCAGAAGGTAATCTTGTTTTCAGCTTCCGTGATGCTTGCATCGAATGAGGTCTTCAGGAATTCGATGACTTTCTTGATGCCCGGGGTGAAGCTGGTGGTGAAGACATTCCCATCTGAATCGTTCAGCCGCATCGTGCAGTTGAAGTCATTGGAGGAGATCTGGAAGCGATCCAGTTCGGAGCGGGCCTGTACCAGCTTGGCCCTCTTTTCAATGACCAGCTGGAGATTCTCAACCTTGAGGATGCGCTCCATCAATGTCAGCTCCTTTTTGAGTTCCGGAGCCGGTGGTAAGGGTTCTTTCTTTTCGGCCACCGGTACCGGAGCTGCCGTGATCTGTTTGGGTTCGTGGCTTCCGTTTCCGTTGCCACTGACTGATTTGGTTAATTCTGCTGTTACTTTTGACAT
>CAZGIM010000034.1:0-29513 GCA_964525995.1 uncultured Prolixibacteraceae bacterium
TATTCATCCGCGGTTTGTATGTCTTGGCCTTATGGGTATTTCCATTGTCAATTTTAAAAGACTGATACCTTCACGTATTTTTTGGGGTTTGCCTTGATGTCCTCCAGGAGCAGGTTCAGGTCGCGGGCGGCTTTTTCAACCTCTTTGTACAGTTGTTCATTGTGGATCAACTGCCCAACAGTGCCTTCACCCTGATTGATTTTTTGAAGTATCAGCTCCAGATCTGTTACGACATGGTTCACCTGAAGCAGGGTTTCGGGGATTTTGGCTCTGGTAAGTGAATCGGAGATATCGGAAAAGTTAGTGATGATATTGGTGATCTTGTCGTTGTTGCGTTTCAGGTTCCGGCTGATCGACTCTACATTTCCGATGATGGCAGCCAGGTTGTTCCGTTCCGATTCGACCAGGGTATCAAGGTTATGCGTGGCATGGGCAATGTTCGCCAGGGTTTGTTTCACATGTTCGATGGAGTTAACCAGGTTTTCACGGGTATTTTTATTCAGGACTTCCTGAATGATGATTGCAATCGAATCGATGGAGCTGATCAGGTTTTCGGCCTTGTTTTTAAGGGGCAGCAACTGCCGGTTCACCTCTTCGCCCAGAGTGGCCTCTGTTTGGGAGAGCAGGGTATCGCCATTCATAGCCATCACGGCAGAGTTTCCTGGAATGATCTCGACCTCACGCGAGCCTAACAAACTGGAGCTGAAAATCCTGGCATAGGAATTTTTTGGAATAGGATAATCGCCTAATACATAAAGCTCAACGATGATTTTCCGAGGATCCCGGTGGTCAAAATAGATATTCTTGACCTGTCCGACCTGAAGTCCCTTGATCAGGATCGGATTGGCCGAAACCAATCCGTTCACATGGTCATAAACAGCATAAAACGTGCGGCTGGTCCTGAAGAGTTCCAACCCCTTCAGGTACATCAGTCCCCAGATTAGTACGACGGTGGCGATGACGAAAACGATGCCTATTTTAATCTCTTTTTTAATCTTCACGGTAACTATTTTATGCAAACTTACACAATTTATTGCCAGAGAAGGTGTCGTCGGTCAAATTATCGGTCCGGGCCGGTACCCTCATTTTCCCATGATCCGGTCGGCCTCCTCCTGTGAAATCCGCTGGTTGTCGCGGAAGATAACAACGAATGCATCCGTTATCCCTTTTCTTTTAACCTCCTTCAGAAGCTTCTCGGCTGCCTGCAGCGAAGCTTCGTCGCCAACAGTGTATTTGTACATACCGTTGTGCCGGTACATCTTGACTTTACTTAATCCGGCAAATTTCGCCGATTTGAGCGACAGTTCGGTGGTGCTTACGGCAACCTGGACGCGAAACGAAAGTCCACCCCCCATTCCCTTCCCTGAAACCTGCTCAGCCGATGTTTGATGGCTGCCGGAACCGGTCCGGTCTCTCCGGGTTCCCTGATAGGCATTAGTTTCGGGATTTCCGGCAACCGGTTCAGCAACTGCCGGCGTTTCCGTCGAAACGCCTACGCTGATACCAGTTGCATTGTTCTTTTCGCGGAATTCCTTAAATGCCCTGTAGATGGCCGTCGCGATGTAATCCTGACCTTTTGCCGACACCAGGAACTTCTCTTCCGCAGCATTGCTCAGGTAACCGACCTCTACCAAAACACTGGGCATCGTGGTTTTCCAAAGGACGATGAACCCTGCCTGTCTGACGCCCCGATCATTCATTCCAACCCGTTCAGCCATCTGATTCTGGATCATGGCGGCAAACTCGGAACTCTGATCCAGGTTGGAGTTCTGATTCAGGGTGAAGGCAATATAGGACTCATCGCTGTTGGGATCAAAACCGCCGTAAGTCTCCTGGTAATCCGACTCCAACAGGATGGAGGCATTTTCGAGTTTGGCAATATTGAGGTTTGCCTGCGATTTATGCAACCCCATCACATACGATTCGGCGCCGTGCAGGGCGCGTGAATGGTTCGCGTTGCAATGGATTGAGATAAACAGATCGGCTTTATTTTCGTTGGCGATGCCGGCGCGCCGGTAAAGCTCCACAAAATAGTCGCGGTCGCGGGTATAGACCACCCTGACATCCTTCATGCTGCGCTGGATCATGTTGCCAAGTTTGAGCGCAATGGCAAGGTTGATGTTCTTTTCCTTCGCCATGCGCCCCAATGCGCCGGGATCATGTCCGCCATGTCCGGCATCGATCACCACAGTCAACCGGGAAGTTTTTCGTTGGGCAACAAGAGCACCGGGCAACAGCAAAAAGATCAGTACTGTAAAAGTCCATAAATGTCGCGGCATCCGGGATTTGCTATTGTTAAAGTATCTTAAAAAAACTTCCGTTCCAGGAATTTTGATTAGTTTTGGAACCTGAATAATAACGGACTTTTGCGCCTTTTTATTCTGAATTTTTCCAGTCAAAGATAAAATATTAACGCCAGAGTACAGAAAAGAAGTTGTTAACGAAATTATCAACAGGAACGACCCTCCGGGGCCTCTTCACGGTATTGATCTTCCTGTATTCAGGCTATTTACAGGCACAGGATGCCACCGTGACCCGGACATCGGATGCTCATGGCGCGGATTCCGGTCGTACTGGCCATATTTCCATTGACCTGGACCTCCTCCGCTCCCACCCCGACGACACACTGAAAACGATAGCAAAGGTCATTCCGGCGCAGGATACTGTCAAAGCCGATAGCGGCGCCAAGCCTGCCGGGAAAGTTTCGAAGCTGGAATCGAAGGTCGATTACGCGGCAAAGGACTCCCTTCGGTTTGAGATCAAGGGACAGAAGGTGTTCCTGTACAAAGATGCCGATATCAAATACCAGGATATCGGATTGAAATCGGCCTATGTGGAAATCGATTTTCCTAACAATAAAGTCTATGCAACCGGCACTCCAGATTCGACCGGCAAGTTGACCGGAACCCCTGAATTCTCACAGGGCGGGCAAAATTTCAAGGCCCGGGAGATGTATTACAACTACACGACGAAAAAGGGGTACATAAAAACCGTGTTCACCAAACAGGATGAGGGATATCTGCACGGGACCGTGGTAAAAAAGATGGAAAACGACATTATGTACATTCAGTCGGGCGCCTACACCACCTGCGACCGGCCGGAAGATCCTCATTTTTCATTTCAGTTCACCAAGGGAAAGGTCATCCCGGGAAAGAAAGTCATAACCGGACCGGCATATATGGAAATTGCGAACGTAGCCACTCCCCTGGTCATCCCTTTTGGTTACTTCCCCAACAAAACGGGCCGGCGGTCGGGTATTTTGTTCCCGACTTACGGCGAATCGGCCAACCGGGGATTTTACTTCGAGAATTTCGGATATTACTGGGCAATGAACCAGTATATGGATGTTCAGGTACAGGCCGACATATACACCCGGGGAAGCTGGGCCGTGAAACCCACCCTTCGCTACAACTACCGGTACCATTTCAACGGGTCTTTTAATTTCAGTTATGCGGTCAACATCCTGGGCGCCGCCGATTCGCCCGACTACCAGAAAACAAAGGATTTTCAGGTAAGATGGGTTCATAATCAGGATCCCAAGGCCCGTCCAAAAAGCACCTTCTCGGCCAATGTCAACATCGTCAGTAACACCTTCAATAAATACAATCTGGCGGCCAGTGCCCAGTCGTACCTGTCGAATACCTTCCAGTCGAGTGTCAACTACTCCACCAGCTTTGCTGACAAATATTATCTCAACATCAACTTTAACCACAGCCAGAATACCCTGAACAAGACCATCAACATTAATCTGCCGCAGCTCTCCTTCTCGGTGAACCAGTTTTATCCTTTCCGCCGGCAAAACCCGGTCGGAAAGATGCGCTGGTACGAACTGATCAGCATGAAATACAACATGGACTTGGAAAACCGGTACAATACCGTCGATTCAAATTTCCTCAGAGGGAACTGGCTCGACTCGATGCAAAACGGGATGCGGCACAACTTCCCGATCAGCGGTACCTTCCGTATCCTGAAATTCATTAACTGGAGCAACTCGGTCAACATCACTGACCGGATGTACCTGAAATCGATCCGAGAGTACTATCAATCAGATACCCTGGTCGAAAACGGTGATACGATTTTACCAGGATATAAATCACGACAAGTCAGCGGATTCGTCAATGCGTTTGATTTTGTGTTATCATCCTCCCTGAATACCCGGCTTTACGGCATGTACCAGATCAAAGCCGGACCGATCAAGGCCATCCGGCACATGATTACCCCTTCGGTATCCTTTTCATTCACCCCGAACTTCGGAGCGCCCGGCTGGGGTTACTACCGGCATATCGAAAATGATACCAACACGGCCAATCCCGGGGTTTATTCCATTTTTAATCAATCGCTCTATGGCGGTCCCCCCGGACAACAATCCGGTATGATCAGCTTCAGTATCAGCAATAATCTCGAAATGAAGGTGCGTAACCGGAAGGACACGATTACCGGCACAAAAAAAATTCCCCTGATCGACGATTTTACCATCCGCTGCTCTTACGACATTGCCCGCGATTCTCTTAACTGGAGTCCGCTGACTTTGAGCGGCCGGAGCACCATCATCAAAGGACTCACCATCCAGTACGGAAGTAGTTGGGATATGTACGCCCGTGACTCACTGGGCCGGCGAATCAACACCTCGGAGTGGAAAGCGAATCACCGGCTGCTCCGGCTCGATAATACCACCTGGGATATCGGACTATCCTATTCACTCTCGTCAGATAAAGTCAAAAAGAAGAAAACCACCGAGAAGGGAACCCCACAGGAGCAACAGGACATTATCGATTATTACGATTATTATGTCGATTTTGACATTCCCTGGAGTTTTTCAATCAACTACAATTTTCATTATGCCAAATCCTGGGTGCAATCAAGCCAGTCAAGGGTGGGCAATATCACCCAGACCCTCGGTTTTAACGGGCAATTGAACATCACCCCGAAATGGAAAATTTCGCTGACCACAGGATGGGATTTCGTGAACAACCAGCTTTCGTACACCTCCATCGATGTGTATCGCGACTTGCACTGCTGGGAGATGAGGTTTGGATGGATTCCCAAGGGAGCCCAGCAAAGCTGGAACTTTTCCATCAATGTAAAATCGTCCATTCTGCAAGACCTGAAACTGAACAAGAAGAAAGATTTCCGCGATTATGCCTATTAATCCGCATATCAACATTCGATCATCAATAAATCAGAAATAACATGAACAAGATCATCAGTACCCCTAAAGCGCCGAAAGCCATCGGCCCTTACAGCCAGGCAGTGGAATCAAATGGGTTGCTCTTTATCTCGGGTCAGATCCCGATTGATCCGGAAACCGGAAAAATCGTCGAAGGAGGCATCACCGAGCAGACAATCCGCGTGATGAAGAACATCGGGGCCATCCTCGAAAGCGCAGGCTATTCATTCACCGATGTCGTTAAATCGACTTGTCTGTTGAGCGATATGGATAACTTCGCTGCAATGAACAGCGTTTATGGCTCCTACTATCCTGAGAACTCTCCGGCAAGGGCGGCCTATGCCGTCGTAAAGCTGCCAATGGGAGCCCTCATCGAAATCGAGACCATAGCCCGGAAAGGTTGACAAAAGCTACTTCCTTTAACGGCTGCAGGAATTACCTGCAGGTCAGAACATAAGGCGCCCAGATCGTCGGTAACGAAGTCTCGGGGGCGCTGATCAGTTGAAGTTTGACCTCGCGCAGCGATTCGCTGATCGATCGTCCCGAAAGCAGGTTCCGGTAAAATTCAACCATGAAACTCCCGGCAATCCGGTCGTTGATGTTCCATAGTGTCGAGACGGTATTTTTTGCTCCGGCATCCAGAAAGATTTGCGCCAGTGAAGGATTGTCGGCGGGTTCCTGCCCAGTCCCTTTTTGTGGCGCACAGGCATTCAGGACGACCAGTTCGGCATGCAGATGCATTTCGCGGATTTCATCCAGGGTCAGAATTCCGTTACTTTCGGAATTACTTCCATTAAAAGGATCATAACCCCAGAATAGAAATCCGGGATCGCCTTGATTCGTCCTTTCTGGAATAAAATGGGTTGAAAGATGGACGATCGTGCCGTGCCGGGCAAGTGTTTTGAAATACTCCTCAAGCGAAACCTGCTCCGTTACCAGCCAGGAGGCCCAGCCCTCTTTTTGAAACAGCATTCCGATAAGGTTTAGCTCATCTTTTGATGCCGGCAGCGGGTCCAACCCCTCCTGCTCCATAAATCCCGGTGAGAATCCGATAAATGTCTGGTTAAAACCGATCCCGGAGTCCGGTTCAGCTTCATTCACACGTTCAACCTGCTGGTCAGGAGTTATAGTATGTATGGCATAGAGCACTTCAAATTCACCGATCAGATAAGGAATGGAAATGGCGGTGGCCCCGGGGGAACGATCGGCACGGACCAGCGCTTCAAACGGAATATCGGAAAATGCTTCATCGGGGATGATGATGAGTCGCTGTTTTCCGGAAACAAAATCCTGTACCGGACTGATCAGGAAAAAGTAAAGTATCTTAGCCGGGATGGTAAGGCCCCGGAGATCTGCTGTCTTCAGCTTTCTCCGAAAGAGGTCAAGACAGCGCCAGAAGTCACGACTTACATACTGATAGATAAAGCGTACCGAATCGCCTGTCAAGGCTCGGGTAAAAAGAATCGAATCGTAAATCCGGTATTCAAGCACCACATCACGGTCATCCGGCGAATGAATTCCTTTTGTTGCCGGTATTGCGTCAACACACGACTTGAACGTCACATTGGAGCGGTAATGCCATATATCACCGGAGGAGTCCCGGGAAACAGATTCAGGAGTACAGGCAATAACAGATTCGTTATTCGGAGGAGCAACTACAGAAATTACCTGCCCCCCGACAGGTTCCATTTGGACCAGGGAGCCAATTCCGGCCAGGATAATAAAGATTCGCAGTTCGGCGAGGTTCATGGCTCCACTTTAAAGGATGATCAGCTTTCCTATCAATACCATCATGTCATGATCGAGAATTTTCCAGTAATAAAGTCCGGGAGACAATTCGTTGGTATGAAGCGTAAAAGTAGCTGCATTGATGGAGGGCGCTTCACACACCTGGTTCCCCTTATTGTTTACGAGGATAATGGTGACTGAAGGCCGGGTTGACATTGCCATCCATTCGAACTTCACGGGACTCCCCCGGTGAATTTTCATTCCCGAAGCGGGTGATACCAGGACCAAACTGTAACTCCGGGTAACCGAACCGGCTAACATTTCATATTCATCCAAGGGAGTATAGCAGTTGGCCATGAGCTGTTGTTTCGACAGTTTCCGGCGCGCTACTGGTGTCATTGTTTTCGATGGGATGAAAACCCTGTTGAAGTCATGGAGGATGGTTTTGCGTCCTTCTTGTTTGAATAACACCCCGAGATCGGGATTGATCAGGAGGGTCTCGAAAGGCCGGCTGGCCTCGAAATAATAGAGTAAACTGCTGATCGCCAGGAATAATAGTATCGACGCAGCCATAAGCAATGTTTTCCGGTACGAAACGGGTCGTCTTTCCCGGTGCGCCACATCCCTTACCTTATCCAACAGGTCAATCATTTCATCGTCGGCTAAAAACTGATTAAGCTCAGCGTCCATCCTGGTCTCGGCACGTAAAAGGGGACTGGAAGAGAGGCGATTGCGAAAATATTCCAGTTCACTCCCATACAACAACCCCTCATTGTACCGGTCAATCCAATCGTTTGTGATTTCTGTTTCAGGCATAATCAAATAGTTGATGACATTCGGGATCATTCAATATTTTTTTTCGCAACAGGTTTTTGCAGGAATATTTCCGTGTTTTCACATAATTTTCATCCTTGACATTCATGACCCGGGCGATTTCAGCATAGGGTGTTTTAACCATGTAAAGGAGCAGGAGTTTCTGACAATCGGCTGGCAGCAGTTTCAGGTTTTTGTACATCAGCCGTTGTTTTTCAAGCAGGAGTTCCTGTTCGGCCGAATCATCCCGCTTATAGATTCCCTTTGATTCGTTGACCTCAGGATCAGACTGATACAGCAAGCGAAACTTACGTTCAAGGCGCTGCAGCCATAGGTTTTTACATACAGCCACGAAAAAGGTCTTCAGGGTACAACGCAGCATGAACCGGGGTTCGCGGCACCGGGCATAGAGCACCATCATGGCATCCTGAAAAAGGTCCTGCACATCGTGCTGGGTCCCTGAGTTTTTTCGGACCAGGTTCCGCACAACCGGTCCGAATTCAACGTAGAGGTACTCTATGGTTTCACGATTCCTCCTCCGGAGTCCGTCAACAATCGCTTCATCAGAATAGCGAATCCTCATGTTATTGAAATCTGATGGTTAATCCTAAAAAACAGAAAAGGTGAAGGAATTTTTAAATATTTTTTTTGACCAGTAGTGGAGGCGAAAATAAGGACTTTGTAATGTTCATTTTAGTTGCTTTCAAAAAATAATTTCGATTTTTTTCGTTAATTGTTACTGATTTATTGACCGTAAATTACCCCCGGCCAGCCTGAGGCCAAAAGATAAAAAAAGCGGCCTTTTGAGCCGCCCATATAGGATTTATAAGAAATCAATCCGGTCAGTCTTCGCTGAATGTCATTCCCAGGTTGAACAGGACAAACGACCACAAGTCGGTCATTTCATCGATCATTTTGGTCGTGGGTTTTCCCGCTCCGTGACCTGCTTTGGTCTCAATCCTGACGAGAATGGGATTGTCGCCCCGGTTCTTTTCCTGGAGTGTTGCCATAAATTTAAAGGTATGGGCCGGAACCACCCGGTCGTCGTGATCGGCCGTAAATGCAAGGGTTGCCGGATAACTCACGCTATCTTTTATGTTGTGCAGCGGCGAATATTTGATCAGGTAATCGAATCCCTCTTTCGTCTCGCTTGTTCCGTAATCGCTGGCCCAGGCCCATCCAATGGTGAACTTATGATACCGTAGCATATCCATAACTCCCACCTGAGGTATGGCCACTTTGAAAAGATCGGGCCGCTGGGTCATACAGGCCCCTACCAACAATCCGCCATTAGAACCTCCCATGATCGCCAAACGGTTGGCAGAGGTATATTTTTCACGGATGAGATACTCGGCTGCCGCAATAAAGTCATCGAAAACATTCTGCTTCCGCTCCTTGATGCCGGCTTTATGCCACTCCTCTCCATACTCACCGCCGCCCCGGATGTTAGCGAGCGCATAAATGCCTCCGTTCTCCAGGAAAATCAACCTGCTCAGACTGAAACTCGGGGTGAGGCTTACATTGAATCCGCCATAACCGTAGAGAAGCACCGGATTGGTACCATCGAGCGTGATTCCTTTTTTATGCACGATGAACATTGGAATGGTCGTATTATCCTTGCTCAGGTAAAAAATCTGTTTGACTTCATATCGTGTAGCATCAAAATCGATTTCAGGGCTGTTATAAACAGAGGAGTTATTATGATAGACATCATATTTGAAGATAGTCATCGGATAAGTGAAGGAGGTAAATCCATAAAAAGCCACATCATCGCCTTTCTTTCCCTTGAATCCCGAAAGTGTCCCGATCCCCGGAAGGTTCATCTCATGGAGAAATTTCCCATTGGTTTCATAAACAAATGCCTTCGACGAGGCATTCTGCATATAAACGGTGACCAGGTAGTCGCCCGACAGGCTTACCGATTCCAGCACATCGTCGCGTTCGGGAACAATGGTCTGCCATTTTTCCGGCGCCGGCTTTTCCGGATCCATCAGTACCAGCTTCTTCTTCGGCGCTTTGTAGTTGGTTACGACCAGAAGCTGATCACCCAGATTATCGATAACCTCATATTCGTAATCAAATCCTTCGGCCAGGAGTTTAAACTGCGATTGATTTTTTTGCAGGTTGCGAAAATAAAGAGCGGTTCCGCTGGTTGACTCCGATTCGTAAAGCAACAGGAAACGGCCATCGTCGGTGACCTGAGCGCCATAATTGCGTAATGGATACCTGAGGTTCTGATAAATCAGTTTGTCAGCATTCTGAGGAGTTCCCACCTTGTGATAATAGACTTTATGAAATTCGTTCTTTCCCGACAGGGCAACGCCCGGTTTGGGGGCATCGTAGCGGCTGTAATAAAAACCGTCACGCTCCCACGACATCATCGAAAACTTCACCCATTTCAGGGTATCGGTCAACATCTTGCCCGATTCTATCTCCATGACCTGTATCTCATTCCAGTCTGACCCGCTCCGGGCCAGGCTAAGGGCAAGGTATTTGCCATCCTTGGAGACCGAAGTGCCGGCTAACGCAACGGTTCCGTCGGCCGATAGTTTATTCGGATCGAAGAGCGCCCAGGGTTCCCCTTCGAGACCCTTCCGGGCATACATAACCGACTGATTCTGCAAACCGTCGTTTTTAAAATAAAAATAGTAGGGTCCCTCCCTGAAAGGAACTCCAAACCTCGGATAGTTCCATATTTTGGTCAGGCGCTCCCGGATCTGTTCGCGGAATGGAATTTGGGCTAAATATTCGTTGGTCACTTTGTTTTCGGCCTCCACCCAGGCTGCGGTTTGTTTGGAAGTATCATTCTCAAGCCAACGGTAAGGATCCGCGATCTTTTGTCCGAAATATACATCTGCCGAATCCACCTTCCGCGTCTCGGGATAGGTAACCTTAATCTGTTGTTTGCATGCCGTCATGAGCGTTAAGATGAGAATAGGGGAAACCAGGTAAAGCTTTTTCATATCCGTGAATTTAAACGTATGACATTTTGAAGTAAATTTATGGCATATTTTTCAAAATTCAACCATTACCCCGAAATCAATGGATAAAAAATTACGCACCGCCACCATCACCCAATTCGATTATATCATAAAGAACTTTGATGATGAAGCGTTAGATTTGCAGGGCCACCTGCACCATCACTCCGAATTCAATGAATCGGGGAAACCAGTCAGGGAGATTCGATATAACAGTTCGGGCGATTTTGAGGAAGAGGTTCGTTACGAATATGATGAAAAGGATGAACTGGTTCATGAATATTACTATCTGGAGGCAGATCAGTTAGCTGAACAAAAGATTTACCACCGCGATGACAAAGGCAGGATCACCCATGCTGAAAAAATATATCAGGATGGCTCTGTCGATACCTACACTTACGAATACGACGGTGCAAACCATCTGGTTCGTCTGACCACAACCAATGATGAGGGAGAGGTGGAACAGGTCGAAACCTTTACATGGGATGGGGAACAGATAGTAACACACGAAACCGTTGACAGCGTGGGAGAACCGGTTGCATTCAATGAAGTGCGCCCCGAAACACAGGGTGAAACCCGGCTGACGCGCAACAATGCGGGGCAGGTAATCCGGGAGGAAGAGGTAGATGAGACAGGATCGGTTTATATGACGATCGACCGTACCTACGATGATGACGGTCGCCCGATAGAGGTGGAAGTACACTTCGACGGACGCGGACGCGCCCTGAGCAGACATTATTTTCTAAAATATGAATATACATTTTTTGAATAATTTCCGTTAAATCTATACGTTAACACCTGCATCCAACAAGTAATGTTCCCCATGAAAAACAACCTTCTCATTCTGCTTTGCATTGTAAGCCTGCTCTTGTCGGGCGGCTGTAAAAAGAAATCCGACTTTGATCCTGCCACCAAATCGCAAAACGACTTCATCGGAAACTGGAAAGGAGTAATCACCGCCTTCAAAAACAACCAGTACCTCCGGCAGAACGGACTCGTGGTAATTTACCCCGATGCAGGCGGCAGTACCCTGTCGGGAATTCTCTTTGCAAAAGAGACCAGTGTTTTCAGGGTTTTTCAGTATGCCAACGGCACCATCTATTTCAAGGTCGAATGCAACGACCCTGAAAATCCGAAATGTCAGAACTGGAGCCTCAGCGGTTATGCCGTTTTCCTCGATGAGAAGACCCTCGACTTCCGGATTTCAGGAAATGAATGTGGTGCTTACGGCGAAGAGTTTATCAGTTGGTCGGGAAGTATGGCCGCTACACCGGTGCCGGCCGATTCGATCCGGTACTTTTGCTTCGCGAAAACCGGCAATACCTGGACTTACGAAACCCTGCTCAGTAACGGATCGGTATGCCAGCTTCAACGACAAATAGCAGCGATGCCATCTGATTACTTTTTCACAGGAATTGTAAATCAAACCTGCACTGGGAGCGGATTTACAAAGGTTCTGAAATGGAGCGTAACTCCCGACCATTTTACCGTGAACCACGATTCGACGCTCACCCTGCATCCGGTAACCTTTGCCATCGATGCAAAACCCGGCGTGGTTTACAAATCTATTCTGAATTTAGACACGACCACCCTCACGCTGCTCGACACCAATACGATGGTGACCACTGTAGCCGGAAATTTCCTCTGCAATAGTTACCGATACACGGAACCTGTTGTTACGGATGCGGGAAAGGTCAACCGCGCTTCACTCTTCTGGATCAGTAAAAAGTTCGGAGTTATCAAGCAGGAGGTCAATGTGCCGGTCGATACCACCGACATTCAGACTCAGGTACTCACCTCAAAAAATTTTTAAAACCTTCCCAATTCCCGGAATATACCTTCATTGGAAGCAGCCGTACCGACACTCATTTGTCTGAAAGCGGTAATGAAGTGCTTTTAGCGTAATCAGAGGTTTCGGGTAATAATCGTATCATCCACCACATTAGGCAGCGTAACCTTCAGGTGAGGTTCGGTCTGCATTGCCCTTTTGATCGCGAAAACGGCTTCCTTGTTACGGGCCCAGGCGCGACGTGCGATTCCGTTGTTAACATCCCAGTGAAGCATGGAACGGAGCCGGTGATCGGCCGCATCACTGCCATCCAGCAGCATGCCGAACCCGCCATTGATCACTTCTCCCCAGCCCACTCCTCCCCCGTTGTGAATGGAAACCCAGGTTGCCCCCCGGAACCCGTCGCCGATGACGTTCTGAATCGCCATATCGGCAGTAAAAGAAGATCCGTCGTAAATATTTGAGGTTTCGCGGAAGGGCGAATCGGTGCCCGAAACATCATGGTGATCACGGCCAAGGACCACCGGAGCGGTTATTCTGCCCTCGCGAATGGCCCGGTTGAATGCGGCGGCTATCTTCGTTCTTCCATCACAGTCGGCATAAAGAATCCGTGCCTGCGACCCTACGACCAGCCTGTTCCTGCCCGCCTCCCTGATCCAGTGAATGTTGTCGCGCATCTGCAATTCGATCTCGGGAGGAGCTCCGGCGGCAATTTCTTCAAGTACTTCAGCGGCAATCCGGTCGGTCACTTCAAGATCATGCGGATCACCTGAAGTGCAGACCCATCGGAATGGTCCAAACCCGTAATCGAAAAACAGGGGTCCCATGATATCCTGAACGTACGACGGATAGATGAAAGAACCATCGGGCTTTACTACATCAGCTCCTGCCCGCGAAGCTTCCAGCAGGAAGGCATTGCCGTAATCCCAGAAATACATGCCATTCAAAGCCATTTTATTGATCGCCGAAACCTGGCGTCTTAGCGACGCCTGCACGGCTTCCCGGAATCCGGCCGGATCCTTTACCATCATCTCATTCGACTCGGCAAAGGTCAATCCAGCGGGATAATATCCACCTGACCACGGATTGTGAAGCGAAGTCTGATCCGAACCCAATCCTACCTTCAGTTGTTTATCGGCAAAATATTCCCACAGATCGACGATATTTCCCTGATAGGCCAGGGATACTGCCTCCCGGTTCGCGGAAGCACGCTGTATCCGGCTGAAAATGTCGGGCAGGCTTTGAAAAACCTCATCAACCCAGCCCTGTTCAAATCTCTTTTTCACCACCATCGGATTGATTTCGGCAATGACGCCGATGGCGCCCGAAATGACGGCAGCCTTGGCCTGAGCTCCTGACATGCCACCCAATCCCGAACTTACAAAGACGGTTCCTGCAATAGGTGCGGATGAAATCTTCCGGGCGGCGTTTAAAATGGTGATGGTCGTGCCGTGAACAATCCCCTGCGGACCAATGTACATATAGGAACCGGCTGTCATTTGTCCGTACTGTGTAACTCCCAATGCATTGAAACGTTCCCAGTCGTCGGGTTTGGAATAATTGGGAATCATCATGCCGTTGGTGATCACCACCCGGGGGGCATCCGGATGGGAAGGAAAGAGCCCTAACGGATGGCCGGAATACATCACCAGCGTTTGCCGGTCGGTCATCTTTGCCAGGTATTGCATGGTAAGCAGGTATTGTGCCCAGTTCTGGAAAACGGCCCCGTTTCCTCCGTAGGTTATAAGCTCATGCGGATGTTGTGCCACGGCAGGATCAAGGTTGTTCTGGATCATCAGCATAATGGCCGCAGCCTGCCTTGACTGGTGCGGATATTCATCGACAGGTCGCGCAAACATGGGGTAAGAAGGCCTGAACCGGTACATGTAGATACGTCCGTATTGTTTCAGTTCGGCTGCGAACTCGGGCGCCAGTATTGCATGATGACGCGAATCAAAGTACCGCAGGGCATTACGCAGCGCCAATCGTTTTTCTTCTCCCGTTAACAGGTCTTTTCTCACCGGTGCGTGATTTACTCCGGGGTCAAATGTGGGCGCCGGTGGCAAAGTTTCAGGAATACCGGCCAGAATGGAATTTTTAAAATCACTGATGTTCATAAAAGAGAAAGAGTTTAAACAGTCCTATGTTGTCTGCGTGAAGAAGGGAACCGGAAAAACAGTTAAACCCGGCTTGAAAAAATACCGGCTGATCACGGTGGTTCCTTCCTTCGGGAAGCAGAGAATCAGGCAAAAATAACACAAAAAATCAGATTTTTTCCTGAGAATTCTGAAGAATCTGGTAGAGAAAATCCCGGGCTCTGAACAACTGTGCCTTGACCGTTCCGAGGGGCAGATCGAGTTCGGTCGCAATCTCTTCGTACGACCACTCTTTGAAATAACGTAACTCGACAAGCTGGCGATAATGGGGTTTGAGTTTGGTAACCACCTCTCGGACCAGTTGGATTTTTTGCTTTTCGATTACGCGTTCTTCCGGGTCGGGATCCTCAGCGGGAATATTGGCCGGCCCCTCCGTCGATTCTTCATCTTCGAACAGGGTATCGGAAAACTGAATCCGTTTGGTCTTTCTCAGAAAATCAATGCAGTTGTTGGCAGCGATCTTGAAGAGCCAGGTACTAAAGGCATAGTCGGGTGAATATTGCGGGAGGTTCTTAAAGGCTTTACCAAAGGCCTCCAGGGTGAGATCGTCGGCATCAGTGGGATTGCCGGTCATCTTTAACATCATGAAATAAAGCGTATCCCGGTATTTGTTCAGGAGCGTCGCATAGGCTTGCTGATCGCCGCTTTCAAGCGCCTGCAGAACCAATTTGTAGTCCTGTTTAGCCTTATCGGTAAGGGTTGCGCTTATTTCCATTTTTTCGGACTGCGTAATAATACCGGGAGGAAGATCCATGCGTTGACAAAGAACATGATCAGTTCGAAAAGAGGAACGAATAGCGCTAACTCTTTTTCTTGCAGACGCTTCATGGCGCCTGAAAAGACAATGATCTGACAAATCAAACGGATCGAAAAAATGCTTAGAACCGGAATCACCGACCAGTTCAGCGACATCATCAGGATGGTCAGCGCCACGATTCCGAAAGAACTATACGAAACGAGCCTGAGAAGCGCTTTGTGCGCAAATTTGTAAAGCCGTGCGGTGGAGGCATACCGCTGTTTCAACCTCAGCCAGGAACGAAACGTTTCAGGCGTTTGTGAGAACACGAAACTGTCGGGATCGATGGCAACGGCGGTATTCCCGGCAGTCGCAACCTGGTTGATAAAAAGGTCGTCATCGCCTGAGTGAATCCGGTAATGGGCGATGAATCCGTTGTTCTCATAGAATAGCTGCTTCCGGTACGATAAATTCCTTCCGATACCCTTGTAGGGAATGCCTGCCAGCGCAAATGAAAGATAATGTATCGCGTTGAAGGCATTGTCGAACCGGATCAGTTTGTTGAGTAACCCTTTCTCTTTCAGGTAGGGTGCATAGCCCAATACAAGGTCGGTATGAGCCTCTGAAGCCGCCATCATCGAACGGATCCATCCCTTCCCCTGCGGACGGCAGTCGGCATCGGTCAGCAAAACCCAATCATAACGGGCTGATTTGATTCCGATGGAGAGCGGAAATTTTTTCCCGGTGAAAAAATTCAAATCTTCCTGAACGGTTAAAAACTTAAAATGGGGATACTTTTCACTATAATAGGAGAACAGGTAACGCGTATCATCATCCGACGCATGATCGACTACCAGCACTTCAAATTCGGGATAATCCTGCTCTAAAATAAATGGAAGGTTTTCCTTAAGACCTGAGTACTGGTTATGGGCACAGATCACCACCGAAACCGGAACCATACGGGGGGATCCTTCGGGTAACTTTTTTCGGGCCAGGCGCCAGTAAAAAAACCAGAGCCAGAATATCTGGATCAGGAAACAAAAGAGCAACAGGCCAAATAAAATTAACGGAATTAGTCGTGTATCAACAAGCAAATCAACCATTTACAAATAAACTATCAGAATCTGTGAACAAAGATATTCATTCTATGTTGAAATCACTGCCGATTGTGGATAAAATGGCCGGATGGTTGAAAACCCTTATATTTGCCACTTAAACAGCCACTGACTTGACTTTTAGGGTTGAACACAGGGATCAAAAATCGGCTGCCAGGGCCGGAATCCTGACCACGGACCACGGGATGGTGGAATCTCCGTTTTTCATGCCGGTAGGGACCGCCGGCGCCGTTAAAGCGCTTCATATCCGCGATCTTGATGCGGTGATCAGGGCTCAGATCATGCTTTCGAATACCTACCACCTCTATCTCCGTCCCGGCGTCGAAATTATTTCCAAAGCCGGCGGGTTACACCGGTTCAACGGATGGAACAAGCCCATTCTCACCGACAGCGGCGGTTACCAGATCTATTCATTGGGTGATATCAGGAAATTCACCGATAACGGAGTGGTGTTCCAATCGCACATCGATGGTTCGCGGCATATCTTTACCCCGGAAAAAGCCATCGAGGTTCAACGGGAGTTAGGCGCCGATATCATCATGGCGTTCGACGAGTGTACTCCCTATCCCTGTGATGAAGCGTATGCACGAAAGTCGCTGAAACGAACCCATCACTGGCTTAAACGATGCCTGACCCGCTTCACGGAGACCGAATGTCGACACGGATATGGCCAGGCCCTGTTCCCGATTGTACAAGGCAGCGTCTATCACGCATTGCGAACGGAATCGGCCCGTTTTATCTCAGACCTTGGCGCCGAAGGTTGTGCCATCGGCGGGCTCTCTGTCGGAGAACCGGCGCGAATGATGTACGAAATGACCGGATTGGTTTGCGACATACTTCCCGCTGATAAACCACGTTATCTGATGGGGGTCGGAACTCCTGCCAACATCCTGGAAAGTATTGCGCTGGGAGTTGACATGTTTGATTGCGTGATGCCCACGCGAAACGGAAGAAACGGAATGCTTTTTACCCGAAACGGGATTATCAACATCAAGAATGAAAAGTGGAAAGATGATTTCTCGCCCATTGATCCCGAAGGGGAAGTTTACGCCGATCTGCAGTACTCACGGGCCTTTTTACGTCATCTGTTTATTTCCAAAGAAATTTTGAGCGCCATGATCGCGACTATGCACAACCTCGGCTTTTATATCTGGCTGATGAGAGAGGCCAGGAGTCAGATCATCGGTGGAACCTTCGCATCGTGGAAAGAGCGGATGACGGTACAACTCATGCAACGCCTATAAGATTTACCATACCCATGCGAACGATCGACCTTTACATCATCAGGAAGTTTCTGGGTACCTTCTTCTTCACGCTGGTCCTGTTGATGTTTATCGTAATCGTGTTTGACATCTCCGAAAAGATCGACGATTTCTTACGTCACGACGCACCACTGAAGGCCATTATCTTTGATTACTACGTGAATTTCGTTCCCTATTTCATGAACCTGTTCAGCTACCTGCTGACATTCATCGCGGTCATATTTTTCACTTCCCGGATGGCTTCAAATTCCGAGATCATTGCCATCCTCAGCAGCGGGATCAGCTTCAGGAGGTTGCTCTTCCCTTACTTTATTTCCGCTGTGGTATTGGGGCTGTTTTCATTTCTTCTTGCAAACTTCGTGATTCCTTACACCAACAGGGGAATGCATGAGTTTGAGAAAAAATACATCAACGACCCCAGGGAATTCACCGATCAGAATGTGCACAAACAGATCAGTCCCGGCTCCTTTATCTACCTCGAGAATTTCAATATCCATACCGGGACCGGCTGGAAGTTCACGGTTGAAAAATTTCGCGATCAGGAGCTGATCTACAAATTGAAAGCCGAACGGCTCGAATGGGACAGTATTCGCTCGCACTGGATCATTTCGAATTATTATATCCGCACGATCAACGGGATGGAAGAGACCTTGAAGAAAGGTGCACGACTTGACACCGTGATGCCCTTCACTCCGGCCGATTTCATGGAAGACATCGAAGATGTCAAAATCATGAACTATTTTGCCTTACGCCGGCAAATCAAAGAAAAAGAATTACGCGGCGATCCCGACGTGATCAAATACAAAGTCAAGGGGTATGAACGTACCGCGTTTCCATTTGCCACCATTATCCTGACCGTGATCGGCGTATCGGTATCGAGCCGTAAAGTGCGCGGCGGCATTGGCTTTCACCTGGGAAGTGGCCTTGCCCTGACATTCATTTACATCCTGTTCATGCAGGTTTTTACCGTTTTCGCGACTTTTGGCGATCTCCCTCCGCTGATTGCAGTGTGGATTCCGAACATCATTTTCGGAGTCATCGCCTTCTTCCTGTTAAAAATAGCGCCTAAATAAACCAGTGGACAAGTGGACCAGTGGACAGGCGGACAAGCGGACCAGTGGACTAGCGGACTAGCGGACAAGAATTGACAATGGACAATGGAAAATGGAAAATGGACAGTGTAAAACGGAAAACGATTTGAGAATGTGAGAATTTGAGGATTTGAGAATGTGAAAATTTTTAATTATTATATTTTCCCCCTATTGCCTATTGCCTATTCCCTATTGCCTATTCCCTATTGCCTATTGCCTGATTTGATCGTAGTTATTCGTTTTTAAAATTTTCCAGTACTTTTTCGAGGTAAAAAAAAGCCAAGTATAAGCTAAAACCGGAAAAGCGGTAATAAAGATGCCCGCAATCACTTTACCGGCTAAGAATTTTAAAATCAGGCCAAATACCAGAATGGAACAACCCAGGAACAGATGGAATTTCCTGAACAGATTAAGAAAATTCTTCAGATCGAATTTTTCTTGTTCTTCCTTCGACAGATCCCAATAACCAGTAAGATAATATTTTGCATTTTTCTCGTTCAGTAAATATCCGCACCCGATGAATAAAACACATAATCCGATTAACACAAATATTATCATTGCTTCAAAGGTTTTTAAAACCAGCCTGCCCTTACAGGAGGCAGGAAAAAGTAAAACAGTCTGGTAAAGTTGTAATTACAGGTGGATCCCGGAATAGTCCGAACACCGCGGATCCGCTGCCGGTCATGGCCGCGAAGGCAGCACCCTGATTGTAAAGCTGGTCTATTATTTGGCCTATTACGGGATATTCACGAACCATAACCGTTTCGAAATCATTGGTCACCCATCCCTTCCACCCGGATACCGGATCCGTCACCAGTTTGTTCAGGCTTCGGGAAGGAAGCTTCGGAGTAATCATGGCATAGGCCTCTGATGTCCCTGTGTGAATACCGGGAAAAACCAGCGCCATATGCCACCCTGATAAATTAACCGGCGTGGGTTCGAAGAGGTCGCCGCGCCCGGTAGCAAATGCCGGCTGGTTCCGGATGAAAAACGCGCAATCACTCCCCAGTTTCCGGGCATAGTCCATCAAAGTTCCTTCATCCAGCTCCAGATTAAACAAACGGTTCAGTAACAGCAGGGTAAAAGCACCATCGGAGGAACCTCCGCCCAATCCTGCCCCCATCGAAATCACCTTATGCAGATGCATTGTAACTTCCGGGATAGGGAAATCTGAACTTAGCAACCGATAGGCCCTGACACACAGGTTTTTTTCCATATCGCCCGGGATCATCAAGCCCGATGTACTGAATGCGAACCTGCCGTCGGAAGCCGGAATAATCTCCAAAATATCATGAAAAGGTACTGGGTAGAAGACGGTCTCAATATCGTGGTACCCGTCAGGCCTCTTTCTGATGATATTCAGCCCCAGGTTTATCTTGCAGTTTGGAAAAAGTATCATGTTCTGATTGATCTGAGGAGGTGGTCAAAGGTAGTCAATTTCATAAATCCCGATTATCTCCGGTGGCACCGATAGGATCATTCATCAGGGAACCGGTCGGGTCGGGAAAATGCCGGGTTGGTCACGAAACTACTGTCGGTGAGGGTCAGTAAAAATAATTTCAGATCCTGGAGCTGAGAGGGTGTCAGCCTGATTCCCTGGGTTCCGATGTGGTGCATGAGCGGACTGATGTAAGGAGACCACACCAGTTGTGAATTATAGAAAGTAAGTACCTCGTCAAGGGTTTTGAATCGGCCATCGTGCATAAAAGGCGCCGTAAAGGTGAGGTTTCGCAGGGTAGGCGCCTTATATGCTCCGATATCCGCCTGATTGCCTGTTACTTTAAACCGGTCGGCGATATCCTGAAACACCGAGTCCTTTCCATTGTTGTAAAAGAGATGGGTGGTAAACAGCGGGTTCCCTTCACCCCCGTGACAGTGAAAACAATCGGCTCCCTGCTCGGTCATAAAAAGCACGTAGCCCCTTCTTTCAGCGGCCGTGAGCTCTGTTTTCCCCGCTAAAAACCGGTCGAACCGGGAATCGGAAGAGATCAGGATTCTGACGAACTGCGCGATGGCCCGACCCATGTTTTTTACCGTCACCTTTTCAGCGCCGAAGGCCTTGCCGAATAGTTCGGGATAGCCTTTGATGGATTGAAATAAGGCCGCCACCCGTGTGGTATCTCCGGCCATTTCGTGAGGAGCAAGAATCCCCATCCAGGTCAGGTCTTCCAGATTTCTGAAACGGGATTCCGGATTCGTCCGGTATATTTTTCCGTTCCAAAGATAGCCACTGCTGTTCCACACCAGGTTGATCAGCGGCATCATGTAGTGCGGAGTGCCGATGCCGGTCAGTCCGAAGGTATGGCCGCCGGAATACCGCGGATGATCGATGCCGCATTCGAACGATCGCGACTGCAGGTGGCAGGTTGCGCAACTCATGAGGGAGTCGGGGTCGGTCCGGCCCGATAACCTTCCATCGTAGAAGAGAAACCTGCCCAGCGTAACTCCCTCGACCGTCGTGGGGTTGTCGGCCGGTATGTTCATCTTATCCGGGAAATAGAGGGGCACCTTGATGGGATACGGGGTCGGCACGTATGGTTCCGGTACTGGATCCGGTTTTGTACAGGCCGTGAGGAGTAATGAAATCGAAAGGAACAAAGGCTTCAACGACTTTAAGGGAGGTAAGAGATACCTTTCGGGATGGAGGTAAATTCTCCATCTTTCGAGGATTCCCATTGTTCTGACATATTTCTTCATGCAGATAGCGGTTTCAGAATCATCCCGGCTTTACTGACCTCATTCATTTCATTTGTGTATTCCGATCCTGTTCGAGCCGCCAGTCAATCTCTTCAACGTTCATCTGGCGGAGCAAATTGTTGATCCGGCTGAAATGCCTGCATCCCATGAATCCGCGTGCGGCTGATAAGGGAGAAGGGTGTGCAGCGGTCAGGATAAAATGTTTTGAAGTGTCGATCAGCGCGCGCTTGGCAATGGCATAATTTCCCCAGAGCACGAAGATCACCCCCTGCCGGTCGCGCGATACACTGCCGATGACCGCATCGGTAAAGTTTTCCCATCCCCTGTTTTGATGCGATCCCGCCTGGTTTTCGCGAACCGTCAGGGTGGCATTCAGGAGCAGTACCCCCTGCTGTGCCCATCTGGTAAGGTTGCCGGTACGTGGTACGGGTATCCCTAAATCGGATTCAAGTTCCTTGAGGATATTGATCAGCGATGGAGGTTTCGCAATGCCATCGGGAACCGAAAAACATAATCCATGCGCCTGTCCGATGCCGTGGTAGGGGTCCTGGCCTAATAGCACCACTTTAACCTTATCGAATGGTGTGCTATTAAAGGCATTGAAAATCAACGAGCCGGGAGGAAAAACCCGGTATTTTGCCCGTTCTTCCTGAAGAAATGTTTTTAAATCCTGAAAGTAGGGTTTGTTGAATTCTTCCTGCAATTTTTGTTTCCAGCTCTCTTCAATCACCGGTCTGATAGGTTCCATGGTTTATAAACTTTCTGTCGTTGATAACTTTATACAATAAATATTGATTTTATTTGTTCATATTACGGTATTACCGTAACTTTGTACCTTCAATTCAACGAAAATCAGGAGATAACATCATGAAAAAAGTTCTCATTGTTCTATTAGGCACAATCCTCTTAGGTTTGGTTTATTCCTGCACCTCCAATCAGCATTGTGCTGCTTATGGTGAGAAACAAAGATATCAAATAGAGCGGCGCTGATAACCGTTCGATCATGAATTTTTACACCCGGAGAGCGACCCCAAAGGCCGCTCTTTTTTGTCACCCTCTTTGGTTTTCTTTGTAACTTTGTTACCGGTCAAGCGATTCCGTTGTCATGCAGCGATCATTCAGCTATCTCCTGGTTATCATTCTGTTCCTCGGACCGGCACGGATTGTGGCACAATATGAAGTTCCCCAGGATACTCTTCCCGATAATGTTTTATTAGAGAAACAATGGAGCATCGGGGCCCTACTGCACACCAACGGATGGGGATTGCAGTTCAGCCGGGGGCACAATGTGACCGCACTTCGCCAGTTTATGTGGGAGGTCGAATTCGCAACCTATAAATCGTCGAAAGAGGTACGGAGCATCAATCCCTATTTTTCCGACTCCAAGTCCTATTTTTACGGAAAGCTCAACTACCTTTGGTTTTTCAGAGGGGGAGTCGGTCAGCAGCACATTCTCAACCGGAAACCTTACTGGGGAGGCGTTCAACTTTCGTGGCTTTACTACGGAGGTCTTTCTTTGGCCGTTACCAAACCGGTTTATCTCTATATCATTTACTTCAACAGCGGATACACCGATTATGAAGTCGTTGAAGAACGTTACGACCCGGAACAACATTTTCTGGATAACATCTACGGCCGGGGGCCCTTTTTATCCGGGTTTTCGCAGTTAGGATTTCATCCCGGGGTCTATGTAAAAACCGGTCTGGAGTTCGAATACGGTTCCAAGAACCGTCAGATCAGCGCACTCGAAGCCGGCGCTATCCTCGACTTCTCACCCATGCCGGTGGCCATCATGGCCAATAATCCCAAACAGAGCCTTTTTCTCACCCTTTACGTGAGTATCCGGTTCGGAAAAAGATACAATAAATAAAACCGGCTCCGATCATTCTTCCGCTGCCCTTCTCTGAAGAGCGGATCCGGTGTTACTCCAAAATATATTCCACCTCTTTATGGTTGAAAAACAGGTTGTTGCCATCCCTCGTTTCAATACCCAGGCGGCCATACTGATCAACTCCTGTGATCCTGCCTTCAAACCTTGCGCCTCCCTTCATGAAGCTCCGCCATTGACCAAATCCGAGAAGATTCCGGTTGTATTCGTCATCCGGCGAGGGAGAATCTTCCAGCGCCAGCGTACGATATCTGAAATCGATTGCGCGAAGCAACGATTGAAGTGCCTCCCTTAATTTCATCCTATGCCGCAAATGGTGGATCATGGAAACTGCATCCGGTAAATTCTGACCAAAGGTAGTCTGGTTGATATTCAGTCCAATACCTGCAAGTGCGTACTCCAGCCGGTCGCCCATCACACGGTTCTCGATCAGGATCCCGCCGGCCTTTTTCCTTCCTAAATAAATATCATTGGGCCATTTGATCTTCAACGCATCCTGCTCTTGAGTAACCGGCCCAGAAGCTTTCTGTTCCAACTCAACGGATTGCGCGTGATCCATCTGCTGCATGGTGCAATGGTTGGTCAAATATTCATTTCTGCTCTTTGTGTCGGTTTTTCCGGGAAGTATTGGTAGGCAATCAGCATCATACGTAACGGGCATCCCCAGCGATTTTCTGATAAAATCGATTACGCCGAGGGTAAGAGTTTTGTTCAACTGAAACTGCCGGTCGGGCGACAAAAACCAGGGTTTCAGAACTATCGTCAGGGTCAGGTTTTTCCCTGGCTTAGTCAACCAGGAATGTTGTTGCTGACCTCTTCCGGCATACTGATCATGTGCCCAGATGACCGTTCCATCCTCCAGATCATCGCTGGCTAATAACCGGACAGCATAGCTGTTCGTTGAATCGACCCGGTCGAGTTCCATGATGGCGCTTCCTATCATACCTGTATCTCCCGTTACCGGTAAAACGCTCCGGCGCTTTCCTGATGTGATATAAAAGTTTTTTACAAAGGTACCTTTTTAGTCATAAATACCTTCCCGGGGCTTCACTTTTTCCCGATTCTCCGATTAAGCGATAGTAAGCTTACTGCCTGATTTATCGGTGTTACCTGGCTGACCCTCGCTAATCAATCGTTTTGTAAAGAAAGATTCACGATAAAATTCTGAAATAATGGAGCACTATCAAAACCGTACCCCGATGAAGAACTGGGCCGAGGATGACCGTCCCAGGGAGAAATTGTTATTAAAGGGCCATCACAGTCTGAGCGATGCCGAATTGCTGGCAATCCTGATAGGCTCGGGGACAAAATACGACTCAGCTGTTGATTTAGCCAAACTGGTCTTCAGGAAAGCGAATGATAACCTGGCCGAGCTGTCGAAGCTGGGAGTCAGTGATCTGACCAAGATCAGGGGAATTGGTGAAGCACGCGCCATTACCATCCTGGCCGCGCTGGAATTAGGCCGGCGACGCGATGTATCGACGACTCCCGAGAAGGAACTAATCACTAAAAGTCAACATGCATATCAGATATTCAAAAGCCTGATCGGTGATAAGCACTGGGAAGAGTTCTGGATCATCCTATTGAACCGGTCGAACCGGATCCTTAAAAAGTGCAACATCAGTGAAGGAGGAATTTCAGGTACCACGGTTGATCCCAAAAAGATTTTCAAGATCGCGTTAGACCATCATGCCACCTCCATCATACTGGGTCACAACCATCCTTCGGGGACCCTGCAGCCCAGCGAACCCGATAAAAAGCTCACCAAACAAATCAGGTTGGCCGGACAGTTACTCGAGATTCAGGTATTCGACCATCTGATCATCGGTGAAAACGGGTACTACAGTTTTGCCGATCAGGGAGAAATGAGTTGACCCGGTGTGGCCGCGGGGAGCACCATTTCAGCGTCGATCTTTTCAAAGCTAAATCCCTGTTCCCTGAAGTGTGACAGGTAGCGCGGCAGTATGATTCGCAGTTTATCGATCGATTTCACGCTGTCGTGAAATACCACGACCGATCCCCCGCAGGTATGTTCCATTACATTACGCAAGCATTGTTCGGCCGTGACGCCGCGGTGGAAGTCGTAACTCAGAACCGACCAAAGGACAAACCGGAATTCCTTTCGCAGCAAAAAAAATTGAGAGGGAGAAACCCTCCCGTAGGGTGGTCGAAACAGCGGTGTGTCAAAGAAGTCCTTGCACCTGAAAACATCTTCAGCATAAGCCGCCGGTGGAGTATGCCAGCCGTTGAGGTGATGAAATGTATGATTACCGATGGCGTGTCCGGCATCGATGATGCTCTGGTACAGTCCGGAATGCTTTCGAACATTGTCGCCAACCATAAAAAAGGTTGCCTTCGCCTCATACGCTTCCAAAATGGCGATAATCTCCGGCGTCGCTTCAGGTACAGGTCCGTCATCAAAAGTGAGGAAAATAGAATGCTCCCTGCCTGCAATGGAACAGGTGAGAAAACGCGGACTCAACCATCGGAAAATGGCCGGTGGTTTCACTGATCTCATGATCCTACTGTTGATAAACTCTGGCTACATAAAGATCGTAGTACTTCTTCATCAGGGGTTCAGCCTGGTCGATCAGGAATTTCTGTTTGGCGTTGTGTACGGCTAATCCGATCCGCTGGATCGTGAAAATCCCTTCCTGAATATTCATATCCAGCGATTTTATATCCTTATCAGAAAATGTGAACATGTGGGTCAGCTTTTCATCGGTGCTCTTGAGGAGCTTTGATGCGAGATCGTTGGCTTTGGAAGTCTCACCCAAACGGTACATGGCGTCAATCACCGGGACCGTAAATAAATCAAACTCTGCAACACTTTCGGGCATGATCTCAAAGCACCGTTCCACGACCCGGCGCGCCGAATCCATCTTTCCTTCCAGAATCAGGGCATCGGCGAGGCGCCCGAACATGCCCCGCATGTTCATGATCATACGGGCATTGGCCTCATCGATGTAAACACCCGGTTTGTTCATATTGCCCCACTTGAATCGGTTCATCACGTTGTCGTACATCACATCCGTGTTGACCTGCCCGGTCTGCTGATCGGAACTGACGGCCTTCACCGGCAATAACCGGTAGGCCAATCCCTCTAAATGAAGATAATTATCGAGCCCGATATAGGTATCGGCTCCGGTGGTAGAAACGAAATAGACCGGCCGTTTCCAATTGTTGGTCGCCAGCAGATCGAGGATCATCAGGTTGGCTTTTTCGATTGCCTGGCCTTTGTATTCCCACCTGATCGTGTCGAGCCGGTTCATCATTTGCGGTGTTATGGCTCCGGAAGCCACCAGGGAAGCCGAATCGTAGGTAACCATAAATTTCTTTGTCGGAAAATAATCGATGGTCCCTACCTGGGATGTATTCATCTTCAGTCGGGAATCATCCTGCGCAATGATCCCGAACAGCGCTTTGACATCAACATATGTATTTTTAAGCGCTTCATCTTCAAAAAGATAGGTGACATCATGGTTTCCTTGCCGATATTTATCTTTGGTGAGCGAAAAAGGCACCGGATCCGACAGATAGGCCTTACGCTTCATCTGATCGATAAACCATTCGGTATTGAGCAGGCTGAGGTTGATGACGCGGACATCGGTGCGGACACCTTCTACTTCCTGGGCATACCAGAGGGGGAATGTATCGTTATCGCCGTTGGTAAAGAGGATGGCATTGGGGGCGCATGAGTTCAGGTAGTTTTCGGCAATTGCCAGGGCGGTATATCTCCCCGACCGGTCATGGTCGTCCCAACCCTGTTGTGCCATCAGGGTAACGACCGACACACCTGCAACCATTGCAATAACAAGAGCGATCCGTTTACTGAGTACTTTTCCAATCCAATCGACCAGTTGAGGTATTGCCAGACCGATCCAAATGGCAAAGGCATAAAAGGAACCGGCGTAGGCGTAATCCCGTTCACGCGGCTGGGGTGAATGCTGGTTAAGGTACAGCACAATGGCAAGGCCGGTCATGAAAAACAACAAAAAGATCACCCAGGCGCTCTGCTTGTCCTTTTTGATGGTAAAATAAATACCGATCAGCCCTAACAACAGGGGGAGAAAATAGAAGCTGTTATCGGCCTTGTTGGTTCTGGCCGATGGCGGAGCATCGGGACCTAAACGCATCCGGTCGATGAACCCGATCCCGCTCTTCCAGTTGCCTTCAAGCTTGTTTCCCATCCCCTGGATATCATTCTGCCGTCCGGCGAAATTCCACATGAAATAGCGGTAATACATGTGAACAAACTGGTAGTTCCAGAAAAAGGTAAGATTTTCACCGAAAGTCGGCACATTTCGGGTCTCCGTCTCTCCGTTGATATTCACTTCTACCGGTACTCCTTTAACATTTCCCCACCGGATGTATTCCGCGGCAAAGCGCGATTCTGTCTGATCCCACATCCGAGGAAAGATGGTAGTAAACCGTTTGTCATAAACCGGGATCACTTTTTCGCGTTTGTCGGTCACGATGTACTTTCCCGATTTATCGTCTTTGGCATATACCGGATTCCCGTCTTCCCTGTCAACGATGGGAGCATTGTAATACTGCCCGGTCAACAGGGGCCAGTCGCCGTATTGTTCGCGGTTCATGTAGGCAAGCAGGTACATCGCGTTCTCCGGATTATTCTCATCAATGGGCGGATTGGCGTTACTCCTGATCACCAGCATCAGAAACGAGCTGTACCCGATCACGATAAAGCTGAAGGAGAGGATCACGGTATTCCATACGGGTTTACTTTTTTTCCGGGTATAGATAAGGCCCCAGATCACAAATCCGATAATCAGCGCAAAGTAGATGATCGTCCCGGTATTGAAAGGAAGTCGCAGCGAATTGACAAAGAAGAGTTCAAAAAGTCCGGCAAGCTTCAGGATCCACGGGATGATCAGGTACATTACGAAGGCCAGGATCAGAACTGACAGGATTAAAGTCACGACGACACCCTTCCAGGTAGGGTTGGGATATTTTTTGAAATAATAGACGAAGGTAATCGCCGGAATGGCAAGAAGGTTCAGCAGGTGTACCCCGATGGAAAGTCCGACAAGATAGGCAATCAGGATCAGATACCGGTAGGCGTGTTTTTCTTCCGACTGCTCCTCCCATTTGAAGATGGCCCAAACCACGATTGCGGTGAAGAATGACGACATGGCATAAACTTCGCCCTCCACAGCCGAAAACCAGAAAGAATCGGTAAAGGTATAGGCAAGCGATCCCACCAGGCCTGCTCCCATGATGATCCACAGATTGTCGCGGGTGATCTCACCCGATTTCACGATGATCTTCTTTGTGATGAGGGTGATGGTCCAAAAGAGGAAGAGGATGGTAAATCCACTTGAAAGGGCCGACATGGTATTGACCATCCGGGCAACGAGGGTCACATCACCAAAGGCAAACAGTGAAAAAAACCGTCCGATCATCTGGAATAACGGAGCGCCGGGTGGATGGCCTACTTCCAACTTGAAGGCGGTCGAAATATATTCGCCGCAATCCCAGAAACTCATAGTAGGTTCCGAGGTGATGATGTACACGGCAGAGGCGATGGCAAAGACGATCCATCCCAAGATGTTGTTGATCTTTTTATAACTGTTCATGAGCGAAGGGATTGAAGCGTGGCAAAGGTAGGAAAAATAGCGACAAAGTTGTACTTTTGCACTTCAAGTAAAACATTGTAACAATGAATAAACTCGTGTTGATACGCCATGGCGAAAGCGCCTGGAACAAGGAAAACCGCTTCACAGGATGGACCGACGTCGATCTGTCGGAACGCGGCATTAAAGAAGCCATCGAGGCCGGAAAAGTACTGAAGAAGGAAGGATTTGAATTCAAAATCGCCTATACCAGTTATCTGACACGGGCGTTACGTACCCTTTGGCTCGTCCTGGAACAGATGGATCTTCAGTGGATCCCGGTATACAAGACCTGGAGGCTTAACGAAAAACATTATGGAACGTTGCAGGGGTTGAACAAATCGGAGATGGCTGAAAAATATGGTGAAGAGCAGGTTCATATCTGGCGCCGGAGCTATGATATCAGGCCGCCCGCACTTGCCCTGGATGATCCGCGGCATCCCCGTTTTGACCATCGCTA
>CAZGIM010000035.1:0-28607 GCA_964525995.1 uncultured Prolixibacteraceae bacterium
TGTCAAGATGATTTTTTTGGTTTGGTGTCGTCTTTTAAGCTGCCGCATAACGGTTTGGCGGTATGTTTTTGTTGCCGATTTCGAAGCACTTCACTGTCAAGTAACATGAAAGTTTATTAGATGCAGAAACGTTGAAATCCGCACTATCACGGCAATAAAATATACCGCCTGTTATGCACTGGCGGTTCTTGTCTGTCCGTGTGTATGAGTCAAATTGCACTTTCATATTAAACTTGTCATTCGTTTCAATTTCATTTCTGTCAGTGTCGCCCATGTGTTGGTGTGTTTTAATTTTTTCTTTAAAGCGTAGGAGAAAAATTTTGAAATTCTTCTCTTGGGAGGCTTTGCAAGCTCTTTTAAAAACTTAGGTTTTAGCGTTGGCTCGTGCGGTTTTTAAATGTGCTTGCAAATGCGTAGGCTCTTTAAATTGGCGGTAATCCTAACTCTTTCAAAAATTCATTGTGAGTGTCTGTATTCGTTTTAATGCTTTCATTTATTGTTTTTAATTTTGTATTTACTTCTTTTAAGTCAATTTTCACTTCGTCAACGGATGTACTTACATACCTTGAAATATTTAGGTTGTAGCCGTTCTTTTCAATTTCGTCCATTGAAACCCTGCGAGCATATCTTTCAATGTGTTCTGGTCGATATTTGTAAGTTTCAATGATTTTTTGAATATCATTTGGGTCTCCGTTATCGCCTTCTCTTAATGTATTTTGTCTTTTCCCTGGTTTGTAATGTTCTGCTGCATTGATGAATAATACATCGTCTTGTTTTTTGCATTTTTTTAGAACTACAATACAAACAGGAATACCAGTTGAATAAAACAGATTTGAAGGTAAACCAATGACTGTGTCAATATGGTTATCCTTCAATAATTTTGTGCGGATTCTTTCTTCTGCTCCTCCGCGAAATAAAACACCGTGTGGCAATATAATTGCCATAACTCCTTCTTTTCCTAAAAAGTGAAAACCGTGTAATAAAAATGCAAAATCAGCAGCTGATTTTGGTGCTAAACCATAACTTTTGAAACGAAAATCATCTGCCAATGTATCGTCAGGTTCCCAACGCAAACTAAAAGGCGGATTTGCTACTATTGCATCAAACTCAACCTTTTTAGCTGGATTCATTTCGTTGAGCATATTCCATTGATTGAGCAAAGTGTCTCCGTGAAATATCTCAAACTCGGTATCTTTCATCCCGTGTAAAAGCATATTCATTCGGGCAAGATTGTATGTTGTGATGTTCTTTTCTTGTCCGTATATTTTGCCTACACTACCGCCATTTTCTTTTATTCGCTTTCTAACATTGAGTAATAATGAACCCGAACCACAAGCAAAATCAAGTACTTTGTCAAATTTTTTCTTTTTGCCCATTGTCGGGTCTTGACTGTCTAAGGTAACAATCTCTGAAAGAATGGTTGAGATTTGTTGTGGTGTATAAAACTCACCTGCTTTTTTGCCTGAGCCTGCCGCAAACTGACCAATTAAATATTCATAAGCATCACCAAGCGTATCTGAGTCCGTTGAAAAATCAGCAATCCCCTCTGCAATTTTCTGAATAATGGTACAAAGCTTCTTATTTCTGTCGGTTGAAGTTTTTCCTAACTTTTCTGAGTTCAAATTGATTTCGGAAAACAAGCCTTGAAATGTACTTTCAAACGATTCGTTTTCTATATACCTGAAACCATCCTCTAAGGTAACGAGCAATTCGCCATTTTGGGTTCTTGCCATTTCAGTAATGTTGCTCCATAAATGTTGTGGCTTGATTACATAATGGACTTTGCGACGCATTTGCTTTTCAAATTCCTGAACATCTGCTTTATTGGCTGAATACCACACCGACAAAGGAATTCGTTTGTCTTTTTCGGGCAACTTTGGATAGTCAGAACCTAATTCCTTTTTCGCTGCTTCTTCGTAATTAAATGATAAGTAGCGTAAAAATAAGAATGAAAGCATATAATCACGAAAATCGTCCGGATTCATTGCTCCTCTTAGAGTGTCCGCTATATCCCAAAGGGTTTTCCCCAGTTGTTGTTGTTCTTTATTTGTCATAATCTAATCCTCTATTGTAATTGCAGGAAACAAAGTGTTATTAAACTTGTAATTCCTTTTGAAGTTTTCAAAAATTTCAGCGAAACGCACTTTATTATCTTCTGTCATTTCTGTTGGTTCAAAAAGGGAATATCCGCCGTGGTTAAAAATTTGTACATAACGATGATATAGTGTTTTTTCTTCATCGTCATCATTAATAACAATCAAGTTTTCAAACCCATCGAAGCCGTGAAAATTAGCTGTTTTCTCCAACAAATTACGAAGTATTGTAAAATGATAGTTCACTAATCTATCTTCATTTATTGCTTTTTGAATTTCCTGAATTACAAAAACGTGATAGAGAAAAGGAGTATCTGTAGTATCGCTTAATTGGTAGATATTTTCTTTTTTTCTTAAAAAATACTTTGTGCTATTTTTAAATTCATTACAAAGTACATTATAGAAAAGTGAATGGTGGGTTGAAATAATGGTCTGAACCCTTGAATTTTCAACTTTTAGCATTTTTGCTAAATAGTGTGCCACTGCAATTGCATTGTTGTCATCAAGTGAAGAAATAGGGTCATCAATATAAATGTATTTTACCCAATTATATCTAACCTCCCCATCCATTATTAACTGAGCTACTGCTGAAAAGAAACACCAAATAAAAATATTCTCTTCGCCTCTTGATACTTTAATATTTCGTTCAGTCCTACTGACCTCGTTTTCAACAACTTCTCTTTGGAAGTAAACTCTACCTGTATTGAAATCAATGTCGAAATTAAAGTCAGCATATTTTCTTAAAATCGGACGAATTTTATTACTTATATCTAAACCTGGCAAACCAACAAAAAATTGGGATTGAAGATTTATTTTTAAATATCTTTCAGTATCGTTAAGTAAATCATTTTCCCAAGAAAACAAATCTTCAGTAAAAGCATTGTAGTAAATTGTATCAGCACTACCACTTTCTTTTCCTTTGTTTTTAAATGCAACTGATAATCGGGTTTTACCAACTCCATTAAAAGCATACAATAACGTGTATTTTTTATTGAATTCTCTTAAATAAATTGCAACGTCATCGAGCGTTTGCAATGGCAAGTAGCCAATAGTTTTCAATATTTGTATTATGTTTTTTAATACTGGTTCTGTAATTCCATCATTTAGCGTGTATTTGCTTTCAACTCTATTGAAGGTATAGTTATTTTGAATAATGGTTTTATAACCTTTGGTTTGTAATTCTTCCTTATTCAGTTTTTTAAGAATCTCATTCCTAAAAACATTTTGTTCTATCTCTAAATAGTTTCTACTCATTGTCAATCAATTATTTTAGGAAAAAGACTTTGCATTAAACCTTTTTTGTGAAGTTTTAATTGCTCTATTCTTTGTGTTTGTAGGATTATTAAGTCATTTAAAGCTGAAAAGCATTCAGCTATTTTCTGTTGTTCTTTTGGTTTAGGAATTAAAACTTCAAATTTTGAAATGCTGTCTTGCGATAGTGTAGGTATTGCACCACCAACAACTGTTTCTTGAATTTGCTTTTGAATTGCGAAATTTGTTACCAATAAATACAAAAAGTAACTCCTAATTTTTTTTGGTTTCAGAACAACCAACTGAGGATTAATTGTTGTTTTCTCAATCAAATTCTTTATATATGCTGCTTTACCATAAGACGAACCTGTTTTAACCAATGCAGTAAAACCATCTGCCAACATTATTTCTGGTGATTCTTCATACTTTTCCCAAGTTATGTATGTTGATTTTTCAAAATTTAAATTCCAATTTTCATCAATGTTACTTGGACTCATTGAAATTGCTCCTTCACCTTTGCTTACTATATCCTCCGTTGTATAGCCACGATAGCCAATTCTTCCTTTGATTTCTATTAAATTGTCAACACCTAATTGTTTTAAGCTCCACTCACCATCTTTCTCAAACTCCTTAAACCGATACTTCGGCAATTTCTCTCCTTCCTGCGGGAAAAGGTTTTGCATCAAACCTTTTTTATGATCTTTGAGTAATTCCAACTTTTGGCTATGGGCTGTAATTACTTCATTTAATGAAGAAAGGCAGGTGGCGATTTTTTGTTGTTCCTTAATTTTAGGAACTGGGATTTTGATTTGACTCATTACCCCGTTCATTAGTTTTGGATTACCTACATAAGAAACATACTTCTTGGAAACTGAATTAATAAGTTCTGAAATACATTTATTGGCAAATCCGTCTTTGTTGAGTAATACACCGCAAACATTAGTACAATAAAATTTTCCGCTTCGATAATTTACATCACCAGCATTAGCACCGTCAGTCGTCCAAGTTATGGCATCTTTATATAAGTATTCCTTATAAAAGCCTGCAAGCCCATTGTTTTTGGTCTGTGAAGAAAAAACTGGATAAGGATTTTCATCACTCTGCTGTTCTTGTACTAAACTCATAGCTAAGACATAACCACGCGTTACGTCAAAGATTTCTCCTACTTCTTTAATTTCCCATTCTCCCTCATTCTGAAACTCAGGAAAACGCAATTCGGGTATTAGTTTATCTTTACTCATAAGCTGCTAATCCTGATATTTCACGCCCTTGGGCTAATTTTTTTAATAGTGGTACTAGGTCTGCCATCAGTGCTAATTCCTTTACCCTGCGTTCTTTCCAGCTAAGTTCTAACGGTTCTAACAGGTCTGTGAGTTTCTCTCCGTCAAAAATCATACGGCTCATAATTTGTTCCACAAAAGTTTTAAGTTCTGCTGTTTTTAGTCCGTTTTTGTTTGCAAGGTCAACTAGTTCTTTGTTGTATTTATCGTCTTTAAATTTGTCATAACCCTTTCGCAAGGTTTCAACATCTTGCCCGCTGTTCCAATCCAAACCATTGATGTATTCGGCTAAATCTTCCTGCTCGTCCATCAAGTTGGCATTTGAACTTAGCAAACTAATTACCTGTGACTTGGTCATTTTCTGTTTGGCAGGTTTCTTTTGCGTACTGTCGGCTATCAGGTTCATTATATAATCGTAATCAATAATAGCCGAAGCAAAAAGCACAAATTCAAAATCCAATTGTTGCACTTCGGGAGCTGCTGTGTCGCCCTCGTTTTGCTGTATAGTTCTTAACTGCTTTGCTGTTTCAATATATGAACTGCGAAACTCCTGTAATTTTTCTTTTGGTAAAATGGCTTCAATCTTGGCTTGTTGTATTTCGTCTAAGTCGGTGTACTGGTCTAATTGGGTTTTTAAGCGTTGTACTTCTTTAAAGTTTTTTACAAAAGCAATTCTTGCGGCATCGCCTTTCAGGTTATACACTTCCTGCGGTTCGTTTACCAGATTATGTTCCTGCATAAATACGCCTAAAGCCTCAACCGCCTTTTTGTATTTGTCAATTACCACAGGTGCAGGGTCAACCAACCAAATTTCTTTGGCTTTACCACCATCTTCGCCTGAGAAAAGGGCAATAGCTTGATTTACACCTTCCTGTTGCGAACGGAAATCTAAAATATTACCGTAGGGTTTGGTGTCGTTCAATATGCGGTTGGTACGCGAAAATGCCTGAATTAAACCGTGGTATTTCAGGTTTTTGTCCACATACAAAGTGTTCAGGTATTTGCTGTCAAAACCTGTGAGCAACATATCAACCACAATGGTAATGTCAATCTTGTTTTTGTGCGGATAATCTTTGTTGCTGTATTTCTGGTCTTTTATACGCTTTTGTATATCCTGATAATATAAATCAAAGTCGTAGATGTTATGGTTAGTGCCAAATTGAGCATTATAATCTTCAATAATGGTTTTTAACGCTGCTTTCTTTTCTTCAGGATTTTGTTTGTTATCTTCTTTTTCCTGAACCAAATCCTCTTGTATTTGCTGTATGTCTTTGTTTCCTTCGGCTGGGGGTGAAAAAACACAAGCAATGTTCAAAGGGATATAGTCTGGATTCTCGTTTTGTTTCTTCTTTTGAATCTCTTTGAATAACTGATAAAATTCTATAGCATTGTTAATAGAAGCTGTTGCAAGAATAGCATTGAAACGCCTCGAATTTGTTGCTGCATCGTGTTTTTCAACGATAGCTTCAACTACTGCTTGTTGTGCAATAGGTTCGCCCGGCTTTGGATTTTGATTTCCTTTTCCCTTGAAATAATCAATATGGAAACGAAGCACATTTTTATCGTCAATGGCGTGCGTTATGGTATAGGCGTGTAATTGTTTTTCAAAAATATCTTGTGTTGTTTTGTATGAAGCATATTCGCCTTCTCTAATGTTATATGTTGCATTTTCATCAAAAATTGGTGTACCTGTAAAACCAAATAATTGAGCATTCGGAAAAAACTCCTTAATGGCTTTATGATTATCGCCAAACTGTGAACGGTGGCATTCGTCAAAAATGAAAACCATACGTTTGTTGCGAAGTGGCTCTAAACGCTCTTTGTAATTCTTTTTGTACGTGCCATCTAAGGCTAATCCTAATTTTTGGATGGTGGTAACAATTACTTTATCGGCATAGTCAGTCGAAAGTAAACGCCTAACTAATGTTTCAGTATTGGTATTTTCTTCAACACTTCCTTCTTGAAATTTATTAAATTCTTCTCGTGTTTGTCTGTCAAGGTCTTTACGGTCAACCACAAACAAGCATTTTTCTATTTCATTATTGCCTTTGAGTAATGTTGATGCTTTAAAAGAAGTCAATGTTTTTCCACTTCCTGTTGTGTGCCAGATGTAACCATTGCCGCGATTTTCGTGAATGCAATCGACAATTGCTTTAACTGCATAAATCTGATAAGGACGCATTACAAGCAATTTTTGTTCGCTTTCGACCAAAACCATATACTTGCTAATCATTTCGCCAAGCGTACATTTTTTCAGAAACTTATCGGTAAACTCTTCCAGATAATTGACTTTCTTATTGTTTTCTTCTGCTAATTCATAAATAGGCAGAAACTGTTCATCGGCATTAAAGGCGAAATGTTGGTTTTTATTGTTGGCAAAATAATAAGTCCGATTGCTGTTGCTTACAATAAACAACTGCATAAAACACATCAACGTATTGCTATATCCGTTTCCTAAATCATTTTTGTAATCCACGATTTGCTGCATTGCTTTACGTGGCGAAATATCAATTTTCTTTAATTCAATTTGGACAACTGGCAATCCATTTATCAGCAAAATAACATCGTAACGGTGATTGCTGTTTTCGGTATTGATGCGTAATTGATTAATAACTTCATAGTCGTTTTTGCACCAATCTTTTATATTTACTAAAGTGTAATGCAAAGGTGTTCCATCTTCACGCTGAAAGTAATTTCGTTCACGGAGCATTTTTGATGCTGCAAATACATCAGGATTTATGATTTCCTCACGCAAACGCAAAAATTCACTTTCCGACAAATTTACACGGTTAAGTGCTTCAAACTTTGTTTTGAAGTTTTGTTCAAGCGTTTTGCGGTCAACTATATCAGGGCGATAGTTGTACTTCAACTCTGTAAGTTGCTTGATAAGGTTTTCTTCTATTTGAAATTCTTTAGTCATTACTCTTCTTTCAATAAATCTTTAGGATTAACATCCAATATTTTTGCTATCTCATAAAGTACCTCAAGCCTTGGTTGCTGTCTATTTTGCACATAAGAGTTGACCATATTGTAACTCTTTCCCAACTTTTCAGCCAACCAAGTCTGCTTGATGCCTTTTTCTTCAAGCACTTCTTTAATTCGATTCATTTCTATCAAATTATTTTTTGCAAAGATATATATTTATCTCAAAATACAAGATATAATTATCATATTATTCTGTGTGTCGGCAAGATTGCACTCTTTGACAAAGCTTTGGTTGCAGCGTTGGCTTGTGGGGCTTTGGCAATGTGTGCAATGTGGGTCGGCAGAATTTCAAAATTTTTGTGCGGTGGGTAAAAAAATTAAAACACATTCGGGTCGGCAATGAGTGTCGGGTTATTTGTCTGTCAGTTTCGTTTTTCATTCCAAGTTTAATATTCCATTTTCATTGTCAATTTGCTGTGTCGTTGTCTTTTTTCCGCTTGTGCATAACGATTGTGCAGGCGATGAATTGCTGTTATATTTGACTTGGACGAATGTAAAAAAATGTTGGCATGTTGCAGTAAACGAGTGTGATAGGTGATGGGATGCGCTTTTTTATTGGTTTTTTTGGTGTATGTGAAACTTACGGAATAGGTGAGGTGTTGGAATTGGTGTTATTTTTTGAAAATCGGGATAAACGTATAATTTTATCAAAAAAGTCCCATGAAGGTGTGGCACCGGATCGAGTGTGGTTTTATTTTTCCTGGGATTTGGTCAGAACCGGATCAAAGAACCACCTTTTCATAGTGAACACATTGTTATTTAGAAGTATATCTAATAATTCAATATACAAATATACGAGTTCCGGGAATAACAAAACATTTTCATAAAAAAATTATAAGGAAAGCTGATCCAACGGATTTTCAATCTGATCGAACCCCTTCGTGGTGATGTGGGTATAGATCTCGGTGGTCTTCGTGCTTTCGTGACCAAGCAGTGCCTGGATATACCGGAGATCGGTCCCGCTTTCAAGCAAATGTGTCGCAAAACTGTGACGGAGCGTGTGAGGGGTTACCCTCTTTGAAATACCTGCCATGCGTGCAGCACGCTTGACGATAGCCTGGACACTGCTTTCAGTATATTGTGTGCCCTTGAGCCCCTCAAACAGCCATTTCCTGGGCTTGTAATCAGCTACATAGCAACGCAATACCGGTAGTAACTTCCTGGATAAAAGAGTATACCGGTCTTTCCTGCCTTTCGCCTGCCTTAACAGGATCTGCATCCGATTGCTGTCGATATCCTTCAGCTGAAGGTTGATCGCTTCACTCAACCTTAAACCTCCGGAATAGATGGTCATGATCAAAGCCTTGTGTTTCAGATTCTCAACTTTTTTTATCATCCTCTCAAGCTCGGCTACATTCAACACCACAGGGAGGGTCTGTTCACGCCGCGGGCGCTCCACCAGGTAAACCTTGCGTTCCCCACCCATCAAACGTTCATAATAGAACTTAATGGCATTGATCGACTGGTTCTGATAAGATGTCGACACCTTGCGGCGGATGACCAGGAATTGCAGGAATTCTATGATCTGCGATTCACTGATATCGTTGATTTCCACGCCGGGAAAATGGTTGATGAACTCCTCGAACAGGCTTGGATAGGTCCTTATGGTACGGGGTGAATACCGCAACTCTTTGAGCTTGGCGATATATGAAGACGGACAACCTCGGTAACCCGGCAGATCCTCGCGGGTGATCCTGCGGACCCGTTCTTCATCGCGTTGCGACTCCTCCCTGTAAAGAAGCTCCATGTTCAGATCCTCCGCCTGCGACCGGATCATCCCCAGGAACCGTTCGGAAAACGGTATCGTCCACCAACCATTCCGGGCGTCCCATGAGTGGTAGGGGATCCGCTTAATGACCGATGTGAGATCATGATTAAAGCTGAAAATCACTTTCATCCTGCCTGCCGTGGTTTTTACGACCAACACCTGGTTCGAGCTCATCTTCATTCGAAAATCTTTGCCTGCTTGCACTTCGTATTCCTCATGGATGGTAAACTCCCTGATCCGGTCCATGAAGTAGTCATTGATGAGATCGAGGTTGCCGGGATAGTTGGGTACCACCCAGATGAAATTTTTCGTGTCCCAGCGACTGTAACGCAATGACCGGAGAAAATGAACATCCAGGTTGTTCTTGGGCAGACGGATGAGGATCCTGCGCCCAACCACCTCGATGCGGACCTCCCGTGCATTCCCTTCATGTATACGCACCACAGGTGCGTGATCCGCGACTTCATCCACCGTCTGGGGCAAGGTCCTTTCAGGTGAACAGGCCCGGGCCTCCTTCCTTGCACCGGGTTCGACAGAACTATTGTGATTTACCTGCCCGGAAGGATCAACCGGCGTCCGGATATGGCCGTCAGGGCTGGAAACAGGTACGGACACATCCTGCTTCAGCGGATCAGATCCTGTTAATTCGCCAACGGTTTCACAAATGTCAGGCGGATTGACCGTGTCCGGAGTTACCCTTCCCGGGTAATCGAGATCCGGGAACAACTCAAGCAACCGGTCAAAGACCTTCCGGGTGCAGGGCATCAGCCATGCCTTGAGATCGGGATTCCAAAATGCACCACCGACAGTCCGTAGTTTTACAATGGTATCTTCCTTATAAAAGAACTCGACACGGATCCATGTCCGGTCGCGGAATTCAGTTTTTGTTACTTTCATTTTTTCTGGATTATAGATGTCTGCTATTGTGGATAAACCAAGTTTTTGCATTGAATAATTCGTGTTATTTATGAAAAATGTGAATATTCATGATTCTTTAGTTTATTGAATGATATTCACAGGCCGATTTTGCATTGCCCTCCCATCATGTTATAACCCGCAGTAAATGAGAACTATCCTCATTATATAATGTTGGATGCTGATGATCCGTCCTGCTATTTTATAAACCCAACGCCGTCTTTGTATAATCGGGAAAATAACAAAAAGTCGATGCCAGTTTGAAAAGTTTTTTTATTGCTTGTGATATGTTAACCCGACTGGTATTCATCCTATTTGATGACTTGTGATCATGCTGTCAAACTAATGTAAAAGACCGGACGCATTCCAATACCATCTCGGGAACATCTCGGGAGCACCTTATATACTGGATGTATGTTGGTGCTTTGAATGATACTGGTTGATAGGTTCATCGTTCCTTTAAGTAGGAGCTTTACCCGACAACGGGGAGACTTGCAAAGGGAGAAGGGAGCGGGTAGAAGGAAGAGTTGGCCCGATTGCCTTTGGCTATTGACACATGTTCGGTCAATCAACACTTTTAAGTGAAAAGTGACCGGCCTGGAAGGATCAGAGTTTCTGGCGGAACAAATGGCGGTTGTCTCCTTCGCCAGGCAGATCGTACATGTAAAACAGGTGACGGTCGTACACCTGCAGTTTTTGAGGATAGGCATGCCCGGTGCTGAGTGTCCCGCGAAGGATACCGGTGTTCAGATCAATGCGGTACAAGGTGTAGGTGCCGGCATGCACAAATGAGGTATAAAGCTGATTCGCTACCGGATCAGCAAATACTTCACAGTGCAGTACAAGGTATTCGAGACCCTTACCATTACAAAATAGAATTCCTTCCGACAGCTGAGGGAAACCGATTGAAGTATTCTCAGGATCACTTTAGGAGGCGGAGTTAGTAAAAAGCCTGTTGGAACATGAAGGATTGCCACCCCTTCTGGAACGATTTTAACATCATTGCTCCTGAAGCCCGGCTGGGCGAGGCGCTCTCAAAAATCATGGGGAAGATCGAAAAGACCAGGTAGGAAATTTACCTCTGAAGGCAGTTTTAAAAGTACCGCCATTTTCTGGTGTGGATAAATGATCAGGCGTGGATCATGATTCTCGATTCCCGGATCAACTGGCCGATTGCCCTCCCGATCGCTTTGACATTCCTGGCTGTCTCGCTGAGGGGTTCTCTGTATTTCGTGATTTCCCTGATCCTTAAACGCACTTTCAGGAAATGTCTGTAGCCGGAAAAATTCTTACCGATCATCCGGCAGCTCTTCATGACCGCCAGAAGCATAAGATCATCTTCTGAAAGTTCCCGCTCATCCAGGATCTTTAAATACAGATCAGCAAGGATCTCCTTTTTTAAATCCGGATTCACCATCAGATATTTATTCAGATAAAAAACACTGAGAAACCGCAATTCCTGCCGCTCCAGGATCTTTTTTCTGATCAGGCCTCTAAGCAACAATCCCACTTTCAGCCCGCTTTTATACACGATCTTCCGGAGGACGTTCTTCAGGGTCAGCTTTTTCTTCTGTTTTCGAAGCATTTCCAGCACGGCATCATTCACTTTATCACCGGTTGGGGTTTTATCAGTCACCACCACAGTATTACCCGTAATCCGGATAGCTCCCGATCGTAAAAGCATGTAAAGCATCGCACCGGCAAGTCCGAACCTGACTCGGTTTTCGGAAAGTCCAAACCATCCCTTATCATTCAGTGCCAGGAGAACAATGATTTCATAAAAAGTCGGCTTGCTGTTATTTTCTTCATTTTTCATCTTCATTCTGTGACTTACGTTAATATCCATTTATCCGGAAAAACATCACAGGAACAACCGGAAAATAAGAAAAAGCCCTCCGGAAAGGATGATCGTAACAGGTAGTGTAAAGAGCCAGGCTGCAAGAATGCTTTTCACGGTACCCATCCGCAGGTTCTGCCGGCCTTCTTTTGCCACCATGGTACCTGCAACACCCGACGAAAGCACATGCGTGGTACTGACCGGCAGCCCCAACCAGGTCGAAACACCGATGGTGCTCGCGGCAATGATCTCAGCGGTTGCCCCCTGGGCGTAAGTAAGATGCGTCTTGCCGATCTTTTCGCCGATGGTGACCACGATCCTTTTCCAGCCGATCATGGTTCCCATTCCGAGTGAGAGCGATACCATCAGGATGACCCACCGCGGGGCATATTCCGTATGCGTTTTGATCTTTTTGATATTCGATTTCAGGATGGCCAAATCAACGGGATTCATAAACGCCTTTGTCCTGATGGCAGGGTTTTTCAGGATATTCTGAACGTTCTTGTCAATCAGGATGATGGATTTCCGGATCCTGAAATTTTCCTTTTTGTCCATCTTATCAAAGGAGGCGACCCCTGATAATCCCCTGATGATGATCCCGATGTTGTCCTTTACTTCCCTGTAGTTCTTTTGCTCCTGCCCGCTCATAACCGAAAGGTTCATTTTGTTCATGGTCCATTCAATCTTCCTGACATCCATCAGTAAATCTTCGGGGTTCTTGTGGCGGTCAAGCGCAAAGAACGATGGTGCAAAAGCAATAAGAATCAGCATGATCAGCCCGACACCTTTCTGACCGTCGTTGGAACCGTGCGCGTAACTGACACTGGTGCAGGTGAGAACCAGGATGCTGCGGATCAGCAGTGGCGGCGCTTTTTTCCCCTTTGGCTCCATGAAAATTTCTTTATTCCTGACTATCCTCTTTAACAGAAACATCAGTAATAACGCAAGTCCGAAGCCGAAAAGCGGGGATATGAGCAGCGAGAGCCCCACCTCGGTAACCTTTTTCCAATTGAGTGCGATGGCATGGCTGCCCGGGAGCAACATAAATGCCAATCCCAGTCCGAAAATCGACCCGATCAGGGTATGCGAACTCGAACATGGGATCCCGAAATACCAGGTAGCAAGATTCCAGATGATGGCGGTCAGTATCAGAGAGAAGACCATCGCGATGTTATGCCCGAGATTCTGGTCGATAAGCACTTCTGTGGGAAGCAGATTGATGATGCCCATGGCCACCGCGATCCCGCCCAGGTTCACCCCGATAAAATTCCAGAATCCCGACCAGACCACAGCGACGGTCGGTTTCAGGGAATGCGTGTAAATAACCGTCGCTACCGCGTTGGCTGTATCGTGGAATCCGTTGATGAATTCAAACGACACTGCTGCCAGCAAGCACAGGATCAGTAAAAGAGAATAAAAGGTATCAAGTTCGAACATAGGCTTGCAATCATGTTTTGATGATACTAGATCCCCTGATGAATGCCGGATTTGAATTACAAAAGTATTTCGATGGAATCCTGTCAATGTTAGCAAATGATTAACTTACGGTTAAATAATTGTTAAAAGAAACGCAGGTGACAATTCAAAAATCAAATGGTATGAATCCCGGAGTCCCGGTTTCTGCCACAGGGGGGGGACTTTAAACAGAAATCAACCGAATACAACCGGTTAACTATTCTTCAAATTCCAAGTTAAACTGAATGAAACCGGACTAAACGGGATGACTTATGAGAAAAATCTGAGAAAAAATTAAAAAACCCTCTGTGATCGTGTTGGTTTACAGAGGGTTAAGTGTCTATTGGGGTCTCCCCGCCAGGATTCGAACCTGGGACCCATTGATTAAGAGTCAATTGCTCTACCAACTGAGCTACGGAGAGGCGAATCAACGACAATGCATTGATTTCGGGGTGCAAAGGTAACGAAATATGACGGGATATTCAAAATGAATCGGAAAAAATACTATTCTGCCGCCATCGACTGGTAAACTTCAAGAGAGATGTCGCTCAGATAATCACTTAATGAATCAACATGCGCACCCTGCGCCATGACGGTGATCACATAAGGCTGGCCCCCGGCATATACAACGGCCGATTCCGACAGGTCGCTGTCGGTCCCGGTACCCTGCTCGCCAAACTTATGTGCCACCAGTATCCCGGCCGGTAACTTCCGCACCAATCCTTTGTTGAATGTGCTATTTGACAGAAGGTTCAACGCATATTGCGAATGTTCGGGCGAAAGAAAAGATGCATTGTATAAAACAACCATGAACATAGAATAATCGTGTGCCTTGATGGCATAGTTCCCGTCGGACAATTCGGGCTTCCTCAACCCAAGATCGGTAAAGAGCTTCTGAAATATAGTTAGATCCATCTTCCGGGTCAGCAACCAGGTGGCGTTGTTGTCGGATTCCACAATGAGATACTTAAGAAGCTCGGCGACGGTATAATCCTTCCCCGCCACAATCGACTTTCCGGTATAGGACTGGTCGGGAATCTGGCCGGGCGGCTGTTCGAAATTCAATCTTTTTTGCAACAATCCGGGCTCTTTTTCAGCCATCTTCAACCAGGTCATCATAATCGGTACCTTCAACAAACTGCCCGCAGGATACTCCCGGTCCTCCCCCATCTTCATCCATTTCCCGGTGTTCAGCCGCCGGATATAAATATCGGCTGCATTCAGTCCGCCATTCTTTTTCTTTTCACTGGTGATCAGGCTCAACTGACATTTCAACTGTTTGAATTCGGGCGATTCATCCGGAATTTCGGCAAAGAGCACGGGGCTGACCAATTCAAAGTCGTGACTGCGGATCATCCGGACCCCGGGGTGATTCAATGCGACGTCGCCGGTTTTGGCAGGATCCGGTTGCCCGGCCTGAGTAGCAGGGTGCATTTTCCAGAAATACACGATAATCAAAAGGATCACCAGAATAAGAAATACGGGCAGGGGAATGGAAGCAGCAACTGCTTTCCGGAATTTCATTCCGATCAGTTTCATGGGGCAGCAAGGTTAGTTACTCGAGTAAATGAGTTGTACAAGTGCCTCAAAATTAATAATAATTACCGGAACTTATCCGAATCATCCTGTATATCTTTTTTTGCCTTACTTTTGAATTCGATATTCCATGCACTACGGGTAGATGGAGCACAAGATCAAATCGGCGCTGAATGTAATGGGGGGTGTTGAACCACCTGCCCAGATCAATACCGAACTGGTTAAGAGGTTGCGGTCGAAAAGAGCCCATACCCTTACGGCAGAGGAGTATTTAGCGGGTATCGTCGGAGGAAACCGAACCCTGTTGAGCAAGGCCATTACCCTCATCGAGAGTTCGCTTTCGAAAGACCAGGAGATGGCACAGCAGATTATCGACGGTTGTTTGAAAAGAAACCAAAAGTCCGAATTCAATCAATCAATCAGTAAATCGGTCAATCAATCAATTTGTTCCGCTCCGTCAAGTATCCGTATTGGCATCACCGGGGTTCCAGGCGTAGGCAAAAGTACCTTTATCGAGGCGCTGGGTACCTATCTGACGCGTCAGGGACATAAACTTGCGGTTCTTGCCATCGACCCCAGCAGTACCCGTTCTAAAGGCAGCATCCTGGGCGACAAAACCCGGATGGAGGCGCTTGCCACCGATCCGAACGCCTTTATCCGTCCCTCGCCGTCGGCCGGATCGTTAGGAGGGGTGGCGCGAAAGACCCGCGAAACCATCATCCTGTGCGAAGCGGCAGGATTCGACATCATCTTTGTCGAGACCGTGGGGGTAGGACAATCGGAGACAACGGTACATTCGATGGTGGATTTTTTCCTGCTGCTTATGTTAGCCGGCGCGGGCGATGAGCTGCAGGGCATCAAGCGCGGCATCATCGAGATGGCCGATGTGATCCTCATCAACAAGGCCGATGGCGACAATCTGACGAAAGCAAAAGCCGCCTGCGTGGAGTATGCCAACGCCCTGCATCTGTTCCCTCCCGCGTTGAGCGGATGGACGCCCGTCGTCGATATCTGCTCCGCCCAATCGCTTTTCGGAATCGATCGTGTTTGGGAGATCATCCAGAACTATTGTACCCTTACCTGTGAAAATGGTTTTTTTCACCGCCGGAGGATGGAACAAAACAAGCAGATCCTGTTGGAAACCATTGAGTCGGGGCTTCACCGGAATTTCTTCTCAAGGAAGGATATCACTGCCCGGCTCCACCGGATCGACCAGGATATCCTGAAAGGACGGCTGAATCCTTACGCGGCTGCCCAGGAACTGCTGGAGCAGTATTTCAGAAAGGAGTAGCCGGTTCATTCGTTAATCGATCCCACGAATCCTGACTTTCATCGACTTTTTTTCCAGTAACGGTTTATGATGCGGTAAAGGATGGCTGCGTCGATCGGCTTGGTAAGGTGGTCAACACAACCTGATTCCAGGCATAGCTTTGATTCTTCCTGATAAGCCGACGCGGATTGTGCCACCACCGGGATTTCAGGCCAGCGGCGCCGGATTTGGCGCGTACATTCAAAACCATCCATCCCGGGCATCTGGATATCCATCAGTACCAATCCGGTTTCCGGATGCTGTTCAAGCATCTCTAAAGCGGCTAATCCGTTACGCGCATAAAGCACGTCAACATTGGCTTTTTGAAGGATCATCCCTAACAGACGCGCATTGATAACCTCATCTTCGACCACCAGAACCGTCAGCCCCGTGAAATCATTCCGGAGCTGTGGCTTTTCGGGTGCGGGAAGATCGAATTCCCTGAGTGTCACCGGAAGGGTAAAGTGAAAAGTGGAACCCATTCCCGGAGTTGACTCGACCCAAATGCGTCCGCCCATCAACTCGACCAGTGATTTCGAGATTGAGAGACCCATTCCGGTTCCACTGTATTTTCGTGCATTGGAGTAATCGATCTGCCGGAAGCTTTCGAAAATCTTATCCTGATTTTCGGCAGCGATGCCAATTCCGGTATCACATACAGAAAACTCACAAAAACCGTCGCGGGGCCGGGTATAGCCAAACGTTATCACCCCTCTTTGCGTGAATTTCAGAGCGTTTTCGAGAAGGTTGACCAACACCTGTCTGACTTTTGCCCGGTCGGTGACAATTTGTACCGGCACACTTTCCCCGGGAAGATGAAGCCGGATAGCGATTTCGTTCTTACCTGCAGATTCTTTCTCTCTTGTATAATATTCGCAGAGTTCCTCGAGCAAGTCTTCGGGAAGGAAGGCCGTTTCATTAAGATCCTCCTGTCCGGTCTCAATTTTCGATATCTCGATAATATCGTCGATCATCCTCAGCAGGCGATTGGTGCTGTAACTGATGATGTCGGCGTACTCCTGGATTTCGGCTTTGCTGATCTGTTCTTTGCGGATCAGTTCTGAAAATCCCAGTATGGAGTTCATCGGCGTGCGGATCTCGTGGCTCATGTTGGCGAGGAATGCCGCTTTTAGCCGGTCGGATTGTTCGGCCCGCTCACGTGCTGCATTGGCCGATTCGGTCATTTTTTTAAGCTGTTCTTCGCCGGCTAACAGGGCATTTTTCTGCTCAATGAAATCGTTGATCATCGCGGTGATCTCGTGGAACTCGTTCGGGCTTGGCCGCGGTCCAGCTCCGATGGAGAGATTCTGCGATTCAAGCAGCAGCGATACTTTTCGGAGCGGCACTACCACCCACCGGACGAGGAAGAATCCGAGGACAAGCACCCAGAGCAGGATGGCAGCGCCGAAGAAGTAATATTGCCGCTCAAAGCGGTCGCGGATCAGGGCAAAAGGTCCGAAATCGAGGGCAACCTTCAGATAGGCGATCGGGGTATCTTCCCATTTATTCCGGAGCGGAATAACAAAAATCTGTGTGTTGGAGAAAGAGGATTCAAGAGGCTTATGAAAATGCACCGTGATGTTACAGCCTGAACCTGATTCAAGTGTTCTCAGGTAACTCCTGTCCCAAAGCTTGCCGATGAATACATAGCCATTCGCCGCCGATAACCGCTGCTTATCGTTGGTTCCGTGAATAGTAGCGCCCTGTACCTCAAGCAATCCGGCCGACGTCAGAATAAAATAACGGATAAATTTCTCCCGGTTAAGGATCGATCGGACGGGTTCGGGAAGTGTTGGCGGCGGAGTGATCTGGCTGATCGTGTCATCCATGGTACTGTAAACTGCTGTTCCAGCCTTGTTGTATATCCATACCGAACTGGCATGGTAGAGATCGATGATAACCCGAATGTTGATACCGGCCCAGGCCATATCGGGTTCGGCTGCGAATTGTATCATGTCGTCGCCATAAGTATAGTCGAGAGTGAGGGTTTTATAGTATTCACTCCTGGCCATAATCAGCGAATGGATCATTGAGGTCTTCTGCTCCCTGGCATTGACGAAATACTGGCCGATGATCTTTTCCTGGCTGTCGTGTTGCAACCAGATCAGCACGAGGGAAACGACGGTGAAGATCAGGAGCAGGATCGATATTTTCGTGACAACCTTCATAGTGCAGGCTTACTGCTGAATCAACGGATTTTCGAGTTCATTTAAAAACGCGGCAATCTCTTCCAGGGTAAGGATATGATCGACCTGGGCAGTACGGATGGCGGCCCTTGGCATGGAATCGACTTCAGCGTTGTCAGGGTCCTGTACGATGGTCACCCCGCCGAATTCCTTGATTTTCTTCAATCCCCTGCTCCCGTCGTTGTTTGCTCCGGTGAGAACAATCCCGATGAGCGCATCACGATAAGCCTCGGCAGCGGTCTCAAATAAAACATCGATCGAGGGGCGGGCGTAGTTAACCCGCTCATCGACCGTGAGGGTAAAGCTCCGGTCGGGTTCGACCAGAAGGTGATAGTTGGGCGGAGCCAGGTAGGCCATTCCACGACAGGGTGTCTCCTTTTCATCGGCCTCTTTGACGGTCAAACGGTTCAGGTCGTTCAGGATCTGAATCAGGTAATTCTCGGAGTCGGGACTGATATGCTGAACAATGATAAACGGAATTCGGAAGGAACGGTCGAGGCATTTGAATATGGTTTTCAGGGCATTCAAACCTCCTGCCGAAGAACCGATGACCACTGCTTCATATTTGTTTTTGACGATCACAGGATGGAAAATTAGAAGTGTATTTTTTTCTGATAGATTTTTTCATTGGCAATCAAAGAATTGAACAAGGTGGCATGGATGGAGAACTGAAGATTCTCTTTGGATCCCAAACAGAGGATACCGCTCTCAGGCAGGCTTTCGACAAAAAGGCTGATCACTTTGTCTTGAAGGCTCCGGTCGAAATAGATAAGCACATTCCGGCAGATGACCATGTTAACTTCAGCGAATACGCTGTCGGTGACCAGGTTATGGGTAGCAAAAACAATATTTTTTTTCAGGGCATCGAGCAGTTTTACCGTTTCGTTCTGTGCGGTATAGTAATCGGAAAATGCTGCTTTCCCTCCCGATTTTATATAATTGGCGGTGAATTCCTTCATCCGGTTGATGGGATATATCCCCTCTTTGGCCTGGCGGATGATGACGGGATTGAAATCAGTGGCGTAGATCTGGGTCTTCTGGTAAAGTCCCTCCTCCCGGAGCATAATGGCCATGGAATAAACCTCTTCACCGCTGGCACAGCCGGCATGCCAGATTTTAATGAACGGCAGGGAGTGGAACATCGGCAGTATCTGTTCGCGAAGGGTCCGGTAAAACAGGGGATCGCGGTACATTTCGGTAACCGTGATGGAAAGATCCATGAGAATCTGATCCACAAACTTATGGTTTTCAAGCGATTCATGAATCATATCCGTGATATGCTTTATCCCGGACAGGTTGAAGCGGTTCAGAATTCGCCGTTTGATGTGCGCTTTCGAATAATTGCGGAAGTCGTAACCGTATTTCTGGTACAACGCTTCGATAAGCAAGGCGATTTCGATGTCCTGATTTTCAAGCTGATCTTCCTGGTTCTTCTTCATGTGGGGTCGATGAGGGTATCATCCCGCGGTGCCCGACAACCGGTTACCTCGACTCTTTTCTGAGCCAGGTCCGGATATTGGAGGCAACTATACTGATCAACAATATGGAGGCGATTACCAGCAGCGAGGTACTGGTTGAAATTTTAAAGACACTGTGTAACAGCATTTTAACCCCGACAAAGGTCAGGAGAACTGCCAATCCCATCTTCAGGTAATAGAACCGGTTCATGACATCCATAACGAGAAAGAAAAGTGATCGCAGTCCAAGAATGGCAAAAATATTGGAGAAAAAGACGATATAGGGATCCTGCGTCACTGAAAATACTGCGGGGACTGAATCGACGGCAAAGAGAACATCGGTAAATTCAATGATCAGGAGGACGATGAAGAGTGGGGTAACATAGAGTTTCCGGTCCTTGCGGATAAAAAACGTTTCGGCATGTTCATCATGGCTCACCTTGAAAAACCGCGAAACCAGTTTAACGATGGGATGTTTTTCGGTGTCGATCTGGTCTTTTGCTTTGGAGCAAAGAAATTCGTAAGCCATTTTCATTCCGATGATCACAAGCAATCCTCCAAATATCAGGAGGAACCAAACAAACCGCTGAATCAGTGCACTGGCCGCAAAGATAAAGATGAAACGCATCACGATGGCCCCGATGATCCCCCAAAAAAGAACCTCTTTGTATAATTTGGGCGGGATGTTGAACGACATGAAGATCATGATGATCACGAAGATATTATCGACCGATAGAGAATACTCGATCAGGTAACCTGTGATGTATTCCAGCGAAAGATTTTTATTGTAAAGTTTGATGGCTTCATCCAGGCTCAGACCTGTGATGTCGATGGGGTGCCGGTACAAGGAAATACGCTGCTGGAGTTCTTCGAGCGTATCGCTTCCGTGGATCCAGTTGCCGTGGAACAGAATAAGAACATAAAAGGCAATTGAGATGCCGACCCAAACCAGAGTCCAGCTCAGTGCTTCGCGAAATGACAATGCATGGTGTTTCTTCTGGAAAACCCCGAGGTCGATCCCGAGCATGAGCAGAATAAACAGGATAAAAGCTGCAAAGAAGACAATCTCATTAAGGTTTGACATCCGGTTGATATGGTTCGGGCTTCAAAATTATAAAAAATATTTACTTTTGTTGATTCATCTAATTAACAAACACTAAACTGTATGAATGCAACTATCTCGTTGAATCCGAATCCCATTGTGCACTATCTTGGCAAGCCGGCCGATGATTTCACCAGGGCCGATCTGGTTCGTTTCATTGAAGAAAATGGGATCAGAATGATCAATTTCCGTTATTCGGCAGCCGACAGCCGGCTCAAAACCCTCAACTTCATCATCAAGGACCGACACCACCTCGAAGGGATCCTCTCGGCCGGTGAGCGGGTTGATGGGTCGAGTCTCTTTCCCAACTATGTCGAGGCCGGATCATCCGATCTTTACGTAATCCCGAGATACCGGACAGCATTTGTCAATCCCTTTTCCGAAATCCCGGCCATCGATATTCTGTGTTCCTTTTATGACAAGGACGGGAAACCCTTTGCCAATTCGCCCGAGTATATTATGCGCAGGGCACATGAGGTGCTGAAGGAGCGTACCGGATTTTCGTTCGAGGTAATGGGCGAGTTGGAGTATTACGTGATCAGCGAGCAGGACCGGTTATTTGAAGCAGCCGACCAGCGCGGTTATCATGAGTCGTCACCGTTCTGCAAATGGGAAAAACTTCGGATCGAGGCGATGAATGCCATTGCGCGATGCGGCGGATATATCAAGTACGGCCATTCGGAAGTGGGCAATTTTATGGAGTCGGGACTTTCGTATGAGCAAAATGAGATTGAATTCACACCGGTAACATTGGAGGATGCCGCTGATCAGCTCATGGTTGCCAAGTGGGTTTTACGATCGCTGGCACACAAATACGGGGTCACCGTGACCTTTGCCCCCAAAATCACAACCGGGAAGGCTGGCAGCGGTATGCACATCCATACCCGTTTGATGAAAAACGGAGAAAGTGTTATGATCGATCAGGGCGTGCTTTCCACTACCGCCCGGAGAGCCATCGCCGGCTATCTCGACCTTTCCCAGTCGCTTACAGCTTTCGGTAACATGATCCCGACCAGCTACTTCCGGCTGGTGCCACACCAGGAAGCGCCAACAAATATCTGCTGGGGCGACCGGAACCGTTCGGTACTCGTCAGGGTTCCGTTAGGCTGGGGTAGCAAACACGACATGATCACCGACGCTAATCCTGGCGAACCCGATACCCAGAGCGGATTTGGAAGCCGTCAGACTGTGGAGTTCAGGTGTCCCGACGGATCAGCCGATGTTTATCTTCTCTGTGCCGGACTTACCGTGGCTGCACGACATGGACTCGAGATGGAAAACGCCCTCGAATTCGCCGAGAAAACGTATGTGGATGTCAATATTTTCGAGGAACAATACAAATCACGGGTCAATCAGCTTCAGCAGCTCCCTGTATCGTGCGTACAATCGGCCGAATACCTCGAAAAACAACGTCCTATCTACGAAGAACATAACATCTTCCCCGCCCGGATCATCGACGGTCTGATCCGTTATTTGAAGAACTTCAACGACCAGAACCTTCGCGAATCCATTAAGGACAACGAGAAAGAGATCATGAAGTTGGTGAATACCTACTTGCATTGCGGATGATCTTCCGCCATCCTGTCAGTCGCTACAATCATTCGGGTGTCATTTTGTCGTAATCCACACTTAAATTTCCGGTGGTACGAAAATTGACCTTTTGGGGTCATCAAATGAAAAAATCACCAATAAGAAAGGAGTAACGACATGACACTTATAAAATGGCAACACCGCAATCCACTCTCCGACATGGTCAGCAATTTATTTGACAATGATTTAGGAGATTTCTTCGGCAAGAGATTCAGTGATCCGGCCGCGAACATTATCGAAAAAGGCGATTCGTTCCAGCTTGATCTGGCTGCGCCGGGAATGAAGAAGGATGATTTCAGGATCAACCTGGAAAACAACATCCTGACTATTTCGGCCGAGTTTGAGGATGAGCAGCGTGAAGAGGGTAAGAATTACTCGCGCAAGGAATTCTACTACGGATCTTTCAGCCGTGCATTCACCCTGCCGAAGACCATTGATCTGGATAAGATCAAGGCGGAATACGAAAACGGGATTCTTTCCATCAATCTGCCCAAGAAGGAAGAAGCGAAGATAGAGATGAAGAAGGAGATCAAGATTGGATAAGGATCGGGCAGGGAAAGACCCGGAGGCTGTCGCACTGGATGCGGCAGCCTCTTTTTTTTGCGCCCTTCCCGTACGAAGAGCGGTAACTGAAATCCCGGATTATGTGATTTGTGGCGGGGTGGCCGGTGATCTGAACGGGGTTTGTAAATTCGTCGAAAAGCTGGATATCTTTGCGGAATGAATCAGACCCTGAAGGCACACAGTTCCATGCTGGCGACCACCGTGATCTTCGGGATCCATTACACGGTGGCCAAAGGATTGATGCCAGATGCATTCACCCCGAAACAGCTTCTGTTTTTAAGACTGGCCGGAGGGTTCATACTGTTCTGGATTTTTCAGAAGCTTTTCGTACCCGAGAAGGTCGAACGGAGAGACCTCTTCAAGTTCGCCTTGTGCGGACTTTTTGGTTTCGCCCTGAACCAGATGTTGTTCTATGAGGGGCTTAATCTGACGAGTCCGGTCGATGCCTCGCTGATCCACCTGCTGAATCCGGTACTGGTGCTGATATTTGCCCACCTGATTATCGGCGAGCGCATCACCCTCCTCAAAGTTACAGGGATTGCCCTGGGCGCTTCCGGCGCGCTGGTCCTTGTCGTGTCGGGTCGTCACGTCGATTTCAGCGGCGGTCAATCGGTCGGGAATGTCCTTGTTCTGTTGAACATGGTGTTTTACGCGCTCTACCTGGTACTGATCAAACCCCTGGTTGGTAAATACCACACCACGACTATTTTGAAATGGGTCTCCTTTTTCGGATTTCTCTTTGTGCTTCCGGTCACGGCCAAACCTGCCCTGGAAACTGCCTTTGACCGGATATCTCTGTCGGCCTTTCTTGGATTAGCTTACGTGATCCTGATCAACACCTTTGTCGCGTATCTTCTGATCAATTACTCCCTCAAGTGCCTCACCCCGGCGACGGTCAGTTACTACAACTACATCCAGCCATTTATCGCTTCGGTCATGTCGGTCAGCATCGGACAAAGCGTGTTGACGCCCGTCAAGCTGATTGCAGCCGCACTCATATTTGCCGGGGTATTCCTGGTTAACCGGCCGGGTATAAAAATCGGGAGAAGAACTTAAAAACCACGGACTTGCTCCTAAAAAAAGTGACGGAAGGGAAGCAGGATCCACTCGAAGATCTTTTCGATCATCGGTCGTCTGATCCATCCAAGATAATCGAAGGGTTCCGAGTTCCGGATGGTTTCGGCAACATGCTCACGCAACTGCACGGCGATATCGGGATTGGTGCCGATGAGCGATATCTCGTACTGGTATCTGAAGCTCCTGAAGTCGAAGTTAGCGCTTGATATGGAAAAAATCTTCTCATCGATCATCAGGAGTTTCGCGTGGAGGTTATAGTGAAGGTACAAAAGCAATTTGATCCCGGCATTATGAAGCAATCCTACATATTTATTTCGCAGGATATCGACCATGCGGACATCGGAATGTTTAGGCATGATGACTTTCACATCGACGCCTCTCCGGCTGGCATCCATCATCACTTTACGAAGCATGTACCCAGGTAGGAAATAGGGGGTTTCGATCACAACCGATCGCGTAGCCTGGCGTATTAGTTGCGTATATCGTTTACGCAGCCGTTGGAACTGGATAGAGGGAACATCCCGGATGATTTCGAAGTCGTCGTAACGAATACGACGGGTGTAAGTAACTTTATTGGTGATGATGTAGGGATTGAACGCATTGAAATTTTCGAGGAATACTTTTTTCAGCAACAGGGTGAGTTCGACAACTTCGATACGCAGGCACAGTTCGCGCCAGTTCAGGTTATAGCCGGTAATGTTGGCCGATCCCGTGTAACTGATGGCATTGTCGATCACGACGATCTTCCGGTGATCCCGACGGTGACCCCGGGTGAAGATATCGCTGTTGAGTTTGATCTTTTCGAAAAATTTGACCTCTCCGCCTAATTCTATCAATTCGGTAAAAAAAGTTTCTGAAACCGGTCCCCTTCCCCAAGAATCGATGAGCAGTTTGATCTTGATCCCCTCCCGTGCCTTCTTTATGAGTGCATCGCGAAACCGCACCCCCATATGGTCATTGGCAAACTTGTAGGTCTCAATATACACATATTGCGTTGCTGATGCTATATCATTGAGCATCAGGTTATAGTACTGCAAAGTATCATCTATGACCCTGTATTCCATTGTTTAAAAAATCCTTTCAAACTTAATAAAAATCAGGATTATGAATACATGTTCCGGAAAATCCGTCATTTTTATTTCTAAGGTAACGTAAAACGGCAGATTCACCTATTTTTGTGTAAGATTTTTAAAAATTATGATCAAATCGATGACCGGTTACGGCAAGGCTTTCGTGGAGGTTTCCGGAAGAAAGCTGACCATTGAAATTAAAACACTGAACAGCAAACAGTTAGATACTTCACTAAAGCTTCTGGGATGTTTTCGCGATAAAGAGCCGGAACTCAGGACTCTGATCAGTCACACACTCGGGCGGGGTAAAGTTGATTTGTTGGTCACCTCTGATACGGGCAGTGATCAGAATCCGGTCGGTATTGACCGCGAGCTTGCAAAAAGGTACTTTACCGAGGTATCGTCGCTGGCAGTTGAAATGGGAATCGGCCGTCCGCCGGATCTGTTATCCCTGGTTATGAAAATGCCCGATGTTTTGCAGACCAGGAGGGATGAAATTACACCGGAAGAGCTTGAGTCGTTTCAGAGGGCGGTTTCAGAAGCCCTGGAACAGACCGACCGGTTCCGTATCGCCGAAGGTCGCATTTTAGAGGAGGATATGCTCAAAAGGGTTTATTCGATTCTGCAGTTACTCGACCGTATCGAACCCTTTGAAAGGGGCAGGTTGGAGGAGGTCAGGGGGAAGCTGATCCGTGATTTCCAGACTTTTGCTGGGGAGTTAAATTCACCGGCGCCCGATGCGAACCGGTTCGAGCAGGAGTTGATCTATTATCTTGAAAAGCTCGACATCTCGGAAGAGAAAGTCAGGCTTTTGAAGCACTGTCAGTATTTTTTAGAGTGTCTGAGCGATGAGGAGTCACAGGGTAAAAAACTGGGCTTCATAACCCAGGAAATGGGGCGGGAAGTCAATACCCTCGGTTCAAAGGCCAATCACGCCGAAATCCAGAAACTCGTGGTGCAAATGAAAGATGAGTTGGAGAAGATCAAGGAGCAGTTGGGGAACATTTTATAAATCAGGCAATGGGAATTGGCCATTAGGAATTCAGGCATCAGGAATTGGCCATTAGGAATTAGGGAAAGAAATAATTCAAAATTCATAATCAGGCATCAGGAATTGGCCATTAGGAATTAGGGAAAGAAATAATTCAAATTTTTACATTAGCACTTTTTCAATCAGTCAATCAGTCATTCACTCATTCACTCATTCACTCATTCACTCAATATTAATGGACACCTGCACGCATGTCACTAATCCGTAAAGCAGTTATCATTTCAGCCCCGTCGGGCGCGGGCAAGACGACTCTTGTAAGATACTTGTTGAAAACCTTACCCGTACTCGATTTTTCGGTATCGGCATGCAGTCGTCCCATGCGTGAATCAGAAATAAACGGGAGGGATTATTATTTTCTGGATACGGACGATTTCAGGCAGCGGATTGCACGTGATGAATTTGTGGAGTGGCAGGAGGTTTATCCGGGTTGTTTTTACGGAACCCTGAAATCGGAGCTGGAACGTATCTGGTCGCAGGGGAAAGTGCCTGTTTTCGATGTGGATGTGATGGGAGGAATGAATCTGAAGAACTATTTCGGTGAACAGGCGCTCGCGGTTTTCATTCAGCCGCCCAGCATGGAGATCATGCATGAACGGTTGCGAAGCCGGGGAACGGAGACGGAGGAGAGCCTCAACAAAAGGATCGGTAAAGCCGCTTATGAAATGACCTATAAAGACCGGTTCGACCGGGTCATTGTGAACGACAATCTTGAGGTGGCCTGCAAGCAGGCGCTGCAGAGCATCTGTGAGTTCCTGGGTGGGGATCGGTCTTCATCCTGAAAATACCCAATCAAACCTCATCGTGGAATTATGGCAGAAGTAACCAGACATATAAAAACCGGACTCTTTTTCGGATCCTTTAACCCGATTCACATCGGGCATCTGATGATCGCGGCATACATGGCCGATTACACCGATCTAAGGGAGGTATGGTTTGTGGTCTCTCCTCAGAATCCGCTAAAGGAACGTTCAACCCTTCTTGCCGACCACCACCGGTTGGCGCTCGTCAACCTGGCCATTGAGGACGACCGGCGGTTCAAGGCATCGAATATTGAGTTCAAACTCCCACAGCCCTCATATACCATCGACACCCTCACCTACCTTCAGGAAAGGCATCCCGACCGGGAGCTGGTTCCCATCATCGGGTCAGATAACCTTGCGACATTTCATAAATGGAAAAACCACGAAGTGCTTACCGACCTTTACCGGTTCTATGTATATCCCCGGCCTGATTCTGAGAAGAGTCAGTTCGACGAACATCCCTCCTTCCGGTTTATCGACGCTCCCCTCATTACCTTGTCCTCTTCGTTCATCCGGCAGGGAATCAAGGAGGGAAAAGATCTGCGGTACTATCTTTCCGAAAAAGTATGGAACTATGTTAAGGAGATGAACTTTTACCGTTGAAAAATCATCAGGCGTTAAAGGCGACTGGTTACGACAGCGCAGCGGAGAATTGACACTAACTTTTAATCTGGTCTTTATACCTTCAATGAGAAGGGATTAAAGCATCCACCTTCTAAGAAGGTGGACTTGAAAAGCCCCTATAAGGGGCCAAAATCGAAACTCTGTTGTTCTTCTAAACGTTCTTGCTTTTCTTGATATATGACGTACTTTTTGATCTTGTCTTCGTCAAGACCTATGGTATCCACACAATACCCTCTCGACCAGAAATGATTGCCCCAATATGGCTTCTTTTTCAACTGAGGATAACTTTTAAAGATTTTGATTGCTGTCTTTCCTTTCAATATCCCCATAAGGTGTGACACCGAAAGTTTTGGCGGAACGCTTACTATCATGTGAATGTGGTCGGCCTGAATGTTCATCCCAATCAATTCGCATCTTTGCCATTCCAGTAACATCTCAATGTCTTTTGTCAACATCTCCTTTACAAGTCCTTCAAGTACCCGGAATCGGTACTTTGGCGTCCAAACAATATGATATGTGCACCGATAAATAACATGATTTAATTTCTTATATTCGCTCATGCCACGAAGTTACTATTTTTCAGGCATAGCCATTTTAACATCAGAGGGTGTCTCGAAAGGGGCACTCTCTTTTTTTTAAGCGCTCAGGCCGTGCGAC
>CAZGIM010000036.1:0-28100 GCA_964525995.1 uncultured Prolixibacteraceae bacterium
TCGCACGGCCTGAGCGCTTAAAAAAAAGAGAGTGCCCCTTTCGAGACACCCTCTTCTTTTATCTGTTAGGCTGTCAGGGTTTGTCTCGACCCAAATTTTCTCCTTTGAAAAGTCCGGTAACCTGTATTGGTGCACCTGTTTTTGAACAATGAACCGAAAAAGAAAATGAGAAATTCCCTTTCAGAATATTCACATAAGTAGTGTATTACGATAAAAAATGTTAAGAAATGCTAAGTTTGGAAGCATGGTAATACAATTTTTTATACTTTTGCTACCATTACTAACAAATCTTAACGACATGAAAAAAATTGTACTCCTGGGCCTAGCGTCTGTGTTCGCCGGCGCAGTTGTGGCGCAGAAAGCCCAGCTTAAGCAGGGAATCCCTGTGAAAAAACACGTAACAGGTCAAAAAGTTGCCATTGAGCCTGTAAGTTCTACCAATACCCAATTTGTCACTCCGAAACCAGCAGGTCATAAGTTTGCTGAAGGGACCAAGGGTTTTGTAAACGTTATTCCCATCGGAAGTTCAGCCAATGGTTATAGTTTTGGTTATGCCGGCGGTCAGAAAACCATGGTTTGGGCCGATGACGACCTGAATGCAGTGGTTAACATCCACCGTATGGGACCTGGATCGACACCGCCGAGTCTTTCGGGATATCTTGCAGGCAGCCAGGGCATCAATCTCGGACAAACTGCGGCTGACTGGACGCCGAATCGTCAGATCTATTCAGCTGTCCTCAACACCGGTGGTTCTTATTATGTTGATGCCGGTCGTTATCCACAGGGTGGTATCTACAATCCCGCAGGAAACACCAATCTTGCCAACGCTTATACCGTATTTTTTGCCCCCAATTTATCGAATGCCGGTTCCTGGGGCGGATACAGCCATGGCAGTTGCAATATGGTCAACCAGGCCGACTCCACGAAAAATATGATTTGGTATAACCCTCCTCCCTATTACTATATTCCGGAAGGTTTTACAGTTACCCGTAACGGACTTGCCTTCATGACCGATATTGATCAGGACTGGGGAAGTGGTTCGTTCGTTTATATGAATGGAATTAACGTTGGCCGCGGTGTATGGAATGCAGCCACGCACGAGTTTGATTACACCATCACAACGATTCCATTTAACGTTACTTCAGGCAGTTATCCCATCAATTCAAAGGTTGCCGCATCACCCGATGGCAATACCGTTTGGATCCTCGCCCAGGCCAATAATGGCGGCGCAGTTCAGATCGGCGACTCTGCCAATTACTATCCGGTACTGTTCAAATCAGTGGATGGAGGACAAAACTGGAGCAATCCGATCGCGGTTCAGCTTGACGGCCCCGACGGCATCGAGGGTGTTAAAAATTACCTGAGCCAATACCGGATCGAACAACTCTATTTACCTCCCTTCCCCACACGCGACCAGATTCCCTATACCACCGCTTTCGATGGCGATCTCGTGGTTGACAAATGGGGTAATCCCCATATCGGAGTTATCATCGGAGTTTCGGCTGGCGAATACTCCATCGCAACAGCCGACAGCGCTTTTTGCGCTTTCGACATCTATTCGACCGATGAAGGCGAGACCTGGAACGGTGTTGCCATGGGTTATCCCTGGACTTTCCGGGGTACTTATGGTGATGTGTCGGAGGATAACCGTACGCAGATAGCCTGTACTCAATATGGCGACAAGGTTTTTGTGACCTGGAATGATACCCAGATGCCGGGCGTTACCGATAACAGTTTGCCGGATGTCTTCTGCCGCGGATTTGATCTCGTTACCAATAAAATTACCGCTAGCGATGGTCAAAATCAGCCGAATAATGTTTCACTTATCTCCGAAGTGAGTTCATCTGCATGGTTCCAATCTTTATCGCACTACATTTTCACCGACAATAACAAATATACCATCCCCATCGTCACCGAGTACCTTTCGGTACCCACCGACCTGACACAACCGGTCGACTTCAAATATTTAGCCGATTTCTCCTATGTTGATTCCGATTTCTCGATTCCCGTGCCTTATCCTCCGTTCCCCGTCGGAACTGATACCAAGTCGCTGGATGCGAATGCTATGACGATTTCGCCGAACCCTGTAAAAAGTGTTGCCATGGTGAATCTGAATCTGGGTACTGATTCGAAGGTTACCATCACTGTTTCCAACCTTGTCGGACAGCAGGTTTACAGCGTGAATAAGGGAGTTGTTCATGCCGGCGCCACCCAGCACAGCATTAATGCCGAAAATCTGCCTTCGGGCGTTTATATGGTGACTGCAATGATCAACGATCAGAAGGTTACAAAGAAAATGATTGTTCAGTAATTCCAACAGTCATAATAAATTTAGAAGGCGGCTCAAAAGGCCGCCTTCTTTTTTGTATAACTGTTTTCACAATTGGTGTCCGTCTGAACCGGATGAAGGGTACTTATAGGTCCGAATAAGTTTTTGTTCGGTACCACAATTTTTTCATTAATTGTTGTTTAAGATATATTTTTTTAATTTTGGGTGTAATATCCACAAATCCAAATGACATGAAAAAAAATCTACTCCTGAGTCTGGCGCTTTTATGCGCTGTTGCAGTTGTGGCCCAGAACGCCCGACTTAAACAGGGTATCCCTGTTTACAAGCATGTAGCAGGTCAAATGGTCGCATTTGAGCCTGTGAATCCATTGAACTCCCATGCCGTCGCTCCGAAACCATCCGCTGTCAGGTATAATGATGGCGTAAAGGGTTTTGTTAACGTGATTACCATTGGTACTTCGGTCAATGCCTACACTTACGGATATGCCGGCGGACAAAAAACTATGGTTTGGGCTGACGATAACCTCAATGCATTGGTTAACATCCACCGAATGGGCCCCGGTTCCACTCCCGCCGGTTTAGCGGGGTACCTTGCAGGCGATCTGGGCGTAAATCTTGGACAATCAGAAAGTGACTGGACCAATAACCGGCAGATCTATGCCTCCACCCTGAATACAGGAGGAGATTATTATCTTGACGCTGGCCGCTATCCTCAGGGAGGAATTTACAATCCCGTGGGGAATACCGATCTTGCAAACGCCTACTGCGCCTTTTTTGCACCGAACCTCTCGAACACGGTTAGCACTTGGGGAGGGTATAGCTATGGATCATGCAACCTGGTTAATCAGGCTGATTCGACCAAGCACATGTACTGGTACAGCCCTCCTCCTTACACCTATATTCCGGAAGGCTTCACCATCACCAAAAATGGCAACGCATTTTATACCGACATGGATCAGAATTGGGAGAGCGGATCGTTCGTATATATGAATAATATCCTTTATGGACGCGGAGTTTGGAATGCCGCTACCCACGAATTCGACTATACCATGCATTCGCTCCCATTCCCGGTAACCAGCGGCAGCTATCCTATATGCAATAAAGTTGCAGCCTCTCCTGATGGAAATACCGTCTGGATACTGACCCTTGCCAACAATGGCGGCGCTGTTCAGATCGGTGATTCAGCGAACTATTACCCCGTTTTGTTTAAATCGACCGACGCCGGTATTACGTGGGGCGATCCGATTGCCATTCAACTTGACGGTCCCAACGGCATCGAGGGTGTTAAAAATTACCTGAGCCAATATCGGATCGAGCAACTCTATCTGCCACCATTCCCGACCAGAGATCAGATTCCTTATACCACCGCTTTCGATGGCGATCTCGTGGTTGACAAGTGGGGTAATCCCCATATCGGAGTGATCATCGGAGTTTCGGCCGGCGAATATTCCATTGCCACTGCCGACAGCGCGTTCTGTGCCTTCGATATCTACTCGACCGATGACGGTGTGACCTGGAATGGTGTTGCTATGGGCTATCCATGGACCTTCCGCGGTACCTATGGAGATCTCTCTGAGGACAACCGCATCCAGATCTCTTCCACTCAAATGGGCGACAAGGTTTTCGTGACCTGGAACGACACCCAGATGCCGGGCGTTACCGATAACAGCTTGCCGGATGTTTTCTGCCGTGGATTTGACCTCGTTACCAATAAAATTACCGCTAGCGAAGGCCAGGATCAGCCCAATAACGTTTCGCTGATTTCCGAGGTGAGTTCCTCAGCCTGGTTCCACTGCATGTCAACCTATATCTTTACCGACAATAATAAATATACGATCCCCATTGTCACAGAGTACCTCTCCGTGCCTACGGATCTGACCCAGCCGGTTGACTTCAAGTACCTCACCGATTTTTACTATGTCGATTCCGATTTCTCGATCCCGGTACCATATCCTCCATTCCCGGTAGGCTCCGAGAATAAATCATTCATTGAAAATTCAATGGTTATCTCTCCGAACCCGGTCCGAAACAGCGCATCGGTTACGCTGAACCTGACCCGTGAAGCACAAGTAACAGTTACCGTGTCAAACCTGGTTGGACAGCAGGTATTGTCGCGCGATCTGGGTAAAGTTGCTACCGGAACCATCAACATTAAGATCGATGCTGGTAACTTTTCCACAGGCATTTATATGATTACAGCCCTGATTGACGGACAAAAGATCACCAAAAAAATGGTTGTTCAGTAACTCAGGGATATTAACGGTTCAAAGAGGGCGGCTCAAAAGGCCGCCTTCTTTTTTATCCAGCAAAGTTTCACGTTAACAGGACAGATTGGGAGGATCATCGATTTTGTCGAAAAAACATGTACCGAAAATCATTTGCTGAATTATATTGTGTAAGTTTGTATATGCAAATACCTGAAAAAGTTTAAAGTATTCCGATTATTTGAATCTGTACAGGGAAACTGAAATCAATTAATAACCAAAACAAACATTATGAAAAAGTTTACTATTTTCTTTATGATTATGATGATTTCGGCTCTGGCTATTGCCCAGTCGAAATATTCCAGCACAAAAGTGCAGACTGCTCCGCTTAAATCATTGAAAGAGCAGGTGACGCCTGCACAACATGTGAATCCTTTAACCTCCTCGAAAGCCGCCCTTGAAAAGGTTATCGGGAACACGGTTTATGATATGCAGACCAATTCGTCGGTCGATACCCGGATAAGGATTTATGACGACGGTACGATCGGCGCTGCCTGGACCAGGGGCACATCGGATAACAACGAACGCGGAACTGGTTACAACTATTTCGACGGAACAGACTGGGGTTTGCCACCGACTTCAAGAATTGAAAATGAAAGAACCGGATGGCCTTCGTATGACCAGTTGGGCCCGAATGGTGAGATTGTAATTGCTCACCTTGACAACGGACTAAAAGTCTCAACCAGGGCCACGAAAGGGACTGGTCCCTGGAGTTACAGCACCATTCTTGGCCCGGTAGGAGCAACTGATATTTCGTGGCCCAGGATCATGACAAACGGTCCGGACCATAACTACATCCACATGATGGTATCGACTTATTCTGTGTATCAAAATCTTGACCTTGCCCTGCTCTATTACCGGTCACTCGATGGCGGCGCCACCTGGGATAAAAAGGATGTTATTTTGCCGCAACTCACATCGGCCGATTACGACGGCTTCAATGGTGACGAGGTCGCATGGGGAACGCCGCACGGCGATACCATTTATTTCGCAGTCTCCGGTCCCTGGATTGATACGTTCATCATGCTATCGACCAACAATGGAGAGACCTGGACCAAGATTCCGATTCTGACCAACGCCAACAAAAAACTCCCAGCTGGCACCACCTATGTTCCACCGTTCAGAATGTCTGATGGCTCGGTAGCTATTGAATTAGACCATAAGGGCATATTCCATGTCGCTTTCGGGATCGGGGGCGGCTACATGGAAGCATCGACCAAGTACATTTATGTTAACAGCAACGGGCTGGTTTACTGGAACTCGACCATGCCAATGGTGCCTGACAGCCTTGACCTGGATACGCTTGAGGCTCGCGGAATGTTGCTTGGCGCGGTTTATAACGGACCCGATCCGGAAGACACTATTACGGCGGCTCCCAGCTACCGGGTTGGATTATCGAGCTTTCCTCAGATTTCAATCGATGACTACGATAACCTCTTTTTTACATGGTCGGCGGTAAAACCCGGTGACCCTTCGCCGGATGATTACAATTTCCGGCATATCAATGGCAGGGCGTGGTTTCACGATAAACCTGCAATGGGCGAAATCATCGATTTTAATGATGGCATTTTGTACCTGTTCTATGAATTTGTTTATCCTGCTATGGCTAAACAAATTAAGAACGATAAACTGGCCATCTTATACCAATCATCCGATACCCCCGGCTCCAATATTGTGAATACAGCCATACCCGTTCATGATAATACCATCGAATTCAGGGAGATCCCAATATCCGATTTCTGGCCAACCGGGACCGGTACAGAGAAAACTAAGGGACAAAACCAGGTTCTGCAGAATTACCCGAATCCGGCCAACGGATTTACCAAAATTCCGGTCATCCTGGCTGAAACCTGTGATGTTACCGTTACCCTGACCAATGTGACAGGGATTAAAATCATGGAGTTTTCAAAAGGTACATTGAATCAGGGAAAACATCTCCTGACCATCGGGTCTGCTGGTTTAGAGCCGGGTATCTATTTTTATACCGTAACCATGGGAGCTGAAAAGGTGACCCGGAAGATGATCATTCAATAAAATAACCAGGCATGAAGGTTATTTGATAATTGAAACCAATACCGGACTTTCAGGAGGGCGGCTCAAAAGGCCGCCCTCTTCTTTATCTTTCGTAACTTTGCGACCAGATTATACGACTGTTACGAATGAATGAACTGAGCGCTTTGATCGGGAAGGAAATCAGGCTGGAACTGAAACAACGTTATGTTATCAATGGGATCCTGCTTTACCTGGTCTCCACAATATTCGTGACTTACTTAGCTTTTGAAGATAAGATTACACCGGAGACTTGGAATTCGCTTTTTTGGATCATCCTGCTGTTTGTGGCCGTAAATGGCATCTCGAAAAGCTTTGTACAGGAAAGCCCCGCACGTCATCTGTATTATTACACGATAACCAGTCCGCAAAAGATTGTGATGTCGAAAATCATATACAACCTGATCCTGATGTTCATCCTTTCGACGCTTTCATTCGGTTTCTTTGTGCTGTTGATGGGAAATCTCGTGATCAACATCGCTTTATTTATTATCACACTGGTACTGGGCAGTCTTGGCCTGGCTTCAGTACTTACCATGGTAGCAGCCATTGCCTCCAGAGCGGGTAATAATTTCTCGCTTATGGCCATTTTAAGTTTCCCCATCGTGCTACCCCTATTGATCACCCTGATGAAATCATCGGGATTAGCTTTGACTTCAGGCGATTGGTCGACTGCCGGCGGTCTGCTTGTTATCCTCCTGACAATCAACATTGCCGTTATCATCTTGGCCTATATTTTATTTCCCTATCTTTGGAAGGATTAAAGGATGAGGCAGAACGGGTGCTTTTTCACGATTCTGATCCTGATTAAATCTTTCATTGACAAGAATTTATTGTTGTGATGAACTTTTTACCAATGCCGGTTCCAACGCTGTTGCGGCGCCTGTAAAACCTGATAAATATGATTAAACGGGATTGGTGGAAATATTTGTCGGGATTGTTATTGCTCTACGCGGTCTTCGCCGGTTTTACCGTTGATGTTCCGGATACCATGATCCACGAAACCATACGAAACCTCTTCTACCATGTGGGAATGTGGTTTGGCATGTTCACCATGCTGACCATTGGCTTTATATACAGTATCAGATATTTACTGCAATTTAATGAGCAGGAGGACCGGATTGCCGTGGAAGCTGTGCATGTGGGATTGCTGTTTGGCATCCTGGGTATCCTGACCGGTATGGTCTGGGCGAACTTTACATGGGGTTCGCCTTGGGTGAAGGACCCCAAACTGAACGGCGCTGCAGTCGGGATATTTATCTACCTTGCCTATATGGTTCTCAGGGGATCGATTGGGGATCATCATAAAAAAGCCAAGGTGAGTGCGGTTTATAATATTCTTGCCTTTATCCTCTGGATTGTTTTTGTGATGATCATGCCCAGGATGGCCGGCGAGAGCATTCATCCCGGAAGTGAGACCTCACCAGTGCTGCCCATGCATCTGGATCCCTTCCTGCGGGTGGTGTTCTATCCCGCCATGGCCGGTTGGATCCTGCTCGGCATCTGGATCCTGAATATCCGGATCAGACTTAGCGGGATCAGAACAAAAATGGAAGAGGAAGGGGAAAGGAGGGATCAAGGGTCCAGGGAAATATGCAATCAAGCGAATAGTTATTAGCGAATAGGGAATAGTTATTAGCGAATAGGGAATAGGGAATAGTAATTAGGGAATAGCGAATAGTTATTAGCAAATAGGGAATAGTAGTCAATTCGGATATTTGATTATTACAAAACTTGGGTTGTATTAACTAATCGAAAACAGAATGGATTTATACGGAAAGATTTTTGTTGTCGTTGCCGTGTTGGCAGTTATCCTGATCGGGATTTATCTCTATCTCTTTGCGCTTGACCGAAGGGTAAGGAAAATGGAGGATATGATGAAGGATAAGGGCAAAAAAATGGCCTCATGAAAGCGATCCACATCATTTTGATCATTGTTGTTGTGGTTGCGGTTGCGGTGGTAATCACAACCATGACCGACGCGGGTACCTATTCCGACTTCGCCGAGGCCGCCCGTAAGCCCGGGAGAGAGTTTCATATTATCGGCAAGCTCAACAGGGCGAAGCCTGTGGAATATGATCCCCGGATCAACGCGAATCAGTTTTCTTTTTATCTCATCGACGAAAAGGGGATTGAGCGGAAGGTCATCTATAATAATGCCAAGCCTCAGGATTTTGAGAAATCGGAAAAGGTTGTCCTTATCGGTTCCATGAAGGGAGAACAGTTTGTTGCCAAAAGCCTCCTGTTGAAATGTCCATCCAAATATGAAAATGATAAACCTGCAAAATTCCGAGAGCAGGAGTTTGATGGGAAAACCCAATAGAGACTTGTCCTCCGGACAAACTTAGAGATGGTTTGCAATTTACGATTGAACAAGATTTACGATTGACATGATTTACGATTTACGATTGTAACTTCGATTTCGGATTAACAGTTATCATCTTTTAGTATGATCTTATATCATTGCCTGTTGAAATTAACCTGTAACACAAAAATTTGAAAGTAACATTTGTCGATCTAGAATTCATAAGTCGTATTCATTCGTAAATCGTAAATCATGTTCAATCGTAAATAGATAGGTTTTCACCTGACAAACTATATTAAACAAGCTTTAAATGTCGTACCGGTCGCTTGCTCATTTTGTTCAGTGCCTTGAATCGGCAGGTGAATTGATCCGAATCGGTGAATTTGTATCTCCTCGCCTTGAAATCACCGAGGTTGCCGATCGCATGGTAAAAGCTGGCGGGAAGGCATTGTTGTTTGAGAATACCGGCACGGAGTTCCCGTTGCTGATCAACGCGATGGCTTCTGACCGGAGGATTTGCATGGCATTGGGGGTTTCTGATCTTGGGAATATTGAAGCCTCGATGGCAGGTTTACTCCGGGATTTTACCGGGCCAAGATCCACTTTCATTGAAAAATTGAAGATACTCCCGGCCTTACAAACGGTTTCTTCCTGGATGCCCCGTTCGGTGAACGGCCGGGGTGCGTGCCAGGAGATTGTGATGAATCCCCCGGACCTTCGGAAATTACCTGTTCTTACCTGCTGGCCCTATGACGGAGGTCCCTTTATTACCCTGCCCGGGGTTCATACACGTTGCCCGCAAACGGGAACCCGGAATTTAGGGATGTACCGCATGCAGGTATTTGATTCCACGCTGACCGGAATGCACTGGCATTTGCACAAAGGATCGGCCAACCACTTCAGGCAGTACCGGGAACTGGGAAGGAAAATGCCCGTCACCGTGACGCTGGGAGGGGATCCAGCCTATATTTACGCAGCAACCGCTCCGCTTCCTGAGAACCTTGACGAATACCTGCTCGCTGGCTTTTTACGGCGTAAACGGGTTGATCTGGTGCGCTGCATGACCAATGACCTGGAAGTCCCGGCCGATGTAGACTTTGTAATAGAGGGATATGTGGACCCCTCCGAAGATCTTATTCTGGAAGGACCATTTGGCGATCACACGGGTTTTTATTCACTGGCCGATTATTTTCCAGGATTCCACGTTACCTGTATCACCCATCGTCGGAATGCAATTTATCCGGCGACCATTGTCGGGGCTCCGCCACAGGAAGATGCCTGGATCGGGAAGGCCACTGAAAAGATATTCCTGTTGCCCATTCGGATGACTGCGGTACCGGAACTTTCTGATATGCATATGCCGGCTGAAGGGGTTTTTCACAATATTGCACTGACCTCTATTCATAAAGAGTATCCCGGACAGGCGCCCAAAGTTATGAACGCTTTATGGGGCGCCGGACAGATGATGTTCAATAAAGTCATGGTCTTGGCCGATTCCGATGTCGATCTTCACGATTATGTCATCCTGGCCAAAGTGATCTCAGAAAAGGTTGATCCTCTTGGGGATGTGCATTTTTCAAGAGGGCCGGTCGATATCCTCGACCATTCCAGCTCTGTGTATGCGTACGGCAGTAAAATCGGACTGGATGCAACCAGTAAGTTGGCTCCCGTAAAGATTGCATCGCATCCAGTCGCTGACAAACCTTCTATCGATAAAGCGGCTTTGAAATCTGAATTTCCCGAGATTGCCGGTATCCGTGATGATTTTTTGGAAGCAGGCATCTCCCTGGTAATTTGTTCCGTGCGGAAATCGAGGAAGAACCACCTGCGCCAGATTGCTGAACGGATGATTCAAAACAACCGGATTCAGCATGTTAAATTCGTCGTGCTGACCGACGATCAAGTCGATCTGACGAATCTCCGCCAACTGACCTGGCTGGTGGCAAATAATATCGATCCCTTGCGGGATTGTTTTATTTTGGATCGTTTGCCGGGAGAAAAGTTCCCGACGCTTTGGATTGACGGAACCAGCAAAGACCCTGAACTTGACGGATTTTCACGCGAATGGCCCAATATTGTTTCCATGGATCCGCAAACCATCCGGTCTGTTGATGAAAAATGGAATTCACTGAAGTTAGGCCCTTTAATTCCTTCGCCCTCAGCGATGTTGCAAACACTGGTAAATTCGCCGGGTGCTATTTCCAAAAGGCCCTAACATCTCGTTTGGATTTATTTTACTATTTTTGTCAAAAATCGATCAGCATGAGAAATTGGTTACGATATTTTGGTATAGTCTTCATATTAAGCATCTCGACCACCTTCGTGTATGGTCAGCTTTCTGCCATAAAAGGCAGAGTGACTGACGACAAGATGAATGATCCGGTGCCGTTTGTGAATATTGGCATCAAAGACCGTAACATCGGAACATTTTCGGATACCAACGGAAATTACCTGCTGGAACTTCCTGCCGGGGAATATGAGCTGATCATCTCATCCGTGGGTTATGACCGGATGGTAAAAAAAATTGCGGTGGACGGCAAGAAATCCTATGAACTCAATTTTCAGATACATAATATCTCTCAGGAATTAAGCACAGTCGTTGTTTCTGCTTCAAAATATGCCCAACGGATTCAGGAGTCGGTCAGTTCGATCGAGGTGTTAAAACCAACCATCATTCAGAATTCCAATGCCCAGTCGATCGACAAAGCCCTGGAGCATCTTCCCGGGGTAACCATTATGGACAATGAGCCTCAGATCAGGGCTGGCAGCGGGTTCAGTTCCGGATTGGGCAGCAGGGTGATGATCCTCGTTGATGAGATTCCCTTATTGAGAGGGGATGCCGGGAGACCCGACTGGACTTTAATGCCGGTTCATGATGTAGATCAGGTGGAGGTTGTCAAGGGCGCCTCCTCGGTGGTTTATGGTTCATCGGCCTTAAGCGGAGCCATCAACGTACGCACTGCCTGGCCCAAGGAGGATCCTGAAACCAAGGTAGCCGTATTCGGCGGATTATACAGCAAACCCGAGCGGAAATATGCCACTCCCTGGTCGAGCGACCTGAATCCCGTTCAATATGGTTTGTCACTGTCGCATTCGCAGAAATTCAACCTGATCGATTTCATCGGAAACATCACCTTTAACAATGATCCCGGTTATATCGGCGCAACGCCCGAAGGAGCCATTAAAGATTCTACCCAATCGACCACCGGAACTTACAACCGGTATCTGAAGATCAGCTTCAATACCCGGGTGAGATCTAAAAAAGTAGATGGGTTGCATTACGGTCTTAACGGAACCTTCATGTACAACCAGAGCGGTGTCTGTTTTTTCTGGTTCAATGCCGATACCGGACTCTACCGGCCTTTCCCGGGCGCACTCTCCAATTACAAGGTCACCACTTTCTACGCAGATCCTTATGTCAAATATTTTGGGAAAAAGGGGAGCAACCATTCATTTAAAAACCGGGTGTTTTACAATAACACCGACGCGACCAACAACCAGTCGAACATGTCGGTTACCCTGTACAATGAGTATCAGTATATGAAGAAATTCAAAGACCTGGGCGATTTGACGGTGGTAGCCGGCATCATGAACACCTATTCGTACGCCCACGGAAGGGTTTTCTCCGGGCAGTTGAATCCCGACAGTACGACGAGCGGGGCCATTGACGGAACCTATGCTTCAGAGAATTTCGCCGTATTTGGACAGGTTGAGAAAAAGTTCTGGAAAAGGTTGAATATCCTGGCAGGATTCCGGTATGAATATTTTCAGCTTACCGACCAGAAGCGGCATAAGACTGTTTTCAGGGCGGGTTTAAATCTGCATGCAACCAGGGGCACCTTCATCCGGGCCTCATTTGGTCAAGGATACAGGTTCCCGAGTATCGGTGAACGGTATATCACTACCAATTCGGGTGGATTCGGATTCTATCCCAACCCGGGTCTTGTGCCTGAGGACAGCTACAACGCCGAATTAGGATTCAAGCAGATGTTCAAAATAGGCGGTATTAAAGGTATATTCGATGTAGCGGCCTTTTATGAGCACTATGATAATTATATTGAATTCAATTTCGGAATTTGGGGCCGCAGTCCTGACTTTAATAAAAACATGGGATTTAAATTTTTCAATACGGGCCCTGCACAGATTTACGGGATCGATGCGTCATTGGCCCTGCAGGGTGACATCACGAAGAACCTGAGTTTTACCATGCTGTTAGGATACACCTATGCCGTACCACAGGCCCAGGACACCGGATATGTTTATTATCAGGATAAAAAGACCTGGCTGACTTACAATACCACCTCCTCCGATGTAACCGATAACATTTTGAAATACCGAATCCAGCATGTGATCAAAGGTGATCTGGACGTGACATTCAAGCGGTTGTCGCTTGGTGTTACGGGTAAATATTACAGCTTTATCAAGAATATTGACCGGTTTTTCATTGATTACGACCGGCCGGGTTATTTCAACACAGGGATTACAAAATACCGGGAGGAGAACCATACCGGCACTTTCATCATGGATGCCCGGGTCAGCGTAACGGTACGCAGCTTTAAATTCGCCGCTATTGTTAACAACTTGCTTAACAAAGAGTTTTCACTAAGGCCTGCGACCATCGAACCACCCCGGTTAACTACACTGCAAATTATTTATCACATTTAAATCTTATACTATGAAAAAACTTTTCCTCGTTGCAATGACTTTCCTGCTGTTCCACTCGGGATACAGCCAACAGCAGATCCCTAACGGAGATCTCGAAAACTGGTACAATGTGCCCGTAAGCGGTACACTTAATTATGACCAACCAGGGACCGGACCTACCGACAACTGGCTCACAACGCTGAATGAACTTGCCTCTGTACCTGCTCCCATTGGACCCGGTCCGGTTACTGTTTTTAAAACGACTGACGCGCACGGTGGTACCTATGCCGCAAAATTGGTTTCACAGAATTTAACCATGTTTCCCAGCGATATTTTCATCCCCGGAATGTTGGGTACCTGTCAGATGGTGATGACCGAAACCCGCGCCCTGCTTGGAAGGGCATGTGCCGCGTGTAAACCTTTAAAATTTACCGGCTACTTCAAATATGAACCTGTGAATGGAGACTCCGCTGCCGCCGTTGTCCTGGTATCAAAATGGAATACCACAACCAAACATCGCGATACGCTGGGTGTTGGGTTTTTCCTGATCAAGGAGGCTGTTAGCCAATATACCAAGTTTGAGATTCCGGTCTATTATTTTACCTCCGAAATAGAGTCTGATTCCATTACTGTTATTTGTGTCGCCAGCGCCGGATTCAATGCCGTAAGTTTTACTCAGGGCAAAGGACAGGTAGGCAGCACGCTGTATATCGATGATCTTGCGCTCGAATATGCTTCGGGAATAGCGCAATCGCTGATGCCGGAAGTGGGAGTCAAAACTTACCCCAATCCCGCTCACGGATTGTTGAATGTCGAGCTTTCGAAACAGGTTAAAAATGGGGTATTTGAAATCTATAACACAAGTGGCAGGCTGGCCGGTTCTGAGCCCTGTACCCTTCTGAAAAACAGTGTTTCTGTGGAAGGGCTGCCTGCCGGAACATACTATTTCAGACTGGTTGAAGGAAAGACGCTGTTGAATACCGGCGCCTTTACCGTAATCAAATAAGGTGTTACAGCGCCTGACGACCGGATCATCCGGAACTGGATGTATCGATCTCCAGCCGAGATGAACAGTGAAGTTATCGATGTCCTGTCAAAACAATTGTATTATGATTGAAGTTAAAACATCACAGATGGCGATGGATCTGGAAGATCATTACGGGGCGCACAACTATCATCCGCTTCCAGTAGTGCTCACCAAAGGCAAAGGAGTTTACATGTGGGATGTGGAAGGAAAGCAATATTTCGACTTTCTTTCGGCTTACAGTGCAGTGAACCAGGGACACTGCCATCCAAAGATCACCGCAGCCCTGATCGAACAGGTGCAGACGCTTGAATTAACTTCCCGGGCATTTTATAACAATGTACTGGGCGTTTATGAAAAGTTCATCACGGAATATTTTGGATATCAGCGGGTTCTTCCTATGAATACCGGAGCCGAAGGCGATGAGACGGCCCTGAAGGTGACCCGTAAATGGGCATACACCGTCAAAGGGATTCCTGCAAACCAGGCAAAGATCATTTGCTGTGAAAACAATTTTCACGGACGTACCATCTCGGTAATTTCAATGTCGACTGATCCGGAAGCCCGTGAGGGTTTCGGCCCCTATACTCCCGGCTTTATTACGATACCCTACAACAATATTGCTGCTCTGGAACAGGCATTACAGGATCCGAATGTGGCGGGATTTTTGGTCGAACCGATACAGGGTGAAGCGGGTGTCTTCGTCCCTGACGAGGGGTATCTGAAAAAAGCGTATGATCTGTGCAAGGCTAAAAATGTGCTGTTCATAGCCGATGAGGTACAGACCGGTATTGCCCGCACCGGAAAACTTCTCGCATGCGATTGGGAAGGCGTCAGACCCGACGTGCTGATCCTTGGCAAGGCGCTTTCAGGTGGTGTTTGTCCCATCTCAGCAGTCCTTGCCGACGATCCGATCATGCTTACCATTCACCCCGGTCAGCATGGATCGACATTCGGCGGGAACCCGGTTGCCGCAAAAGTTGCCATTGCCGCACTGGAGGTGATCCGTGATGAAAAATTGGCTGAAAATGCACTTGCCATGGGTGAAATCTTCCGTTCGGAAGTGCGAAAAATCCAGTCGCCTTTTATCGAACTCGTAAGGGGTAAAGGATTGCTGAATGCCGTTGTCATCAAACCTGTCAACGGGAAAACCGCATGGGATGTGTGCCTGAAAATGAGGGATAACGGACTGTTAGCCAAACCGACTCATGATCACATCATCCGTTTTGCACCCCCGTTGGTGATCAACGAAACCCAGGTGCGTGAGGCGGTTGCAATCATCGCGAAATCACTGAAAGAGATGGAATGACGGCGCCTTATTAAGGCTCTTAAAATTTCATAACCATCGGCAGGAATCTGTAATAGCAGATTCCTGCCTTTTTCATCCAACTCCGATCCTCCAATCCTGATTCAGAATTATCCCGTGTACATGTATTTATTTCCGGTTCTTCATCCTAAACCGTAATCGCTTAACTATGAGAAATATCCTAATCGTTCTGTCATTTGCTTTTCTGATTTTTTCTTCTTGTTCTACTACCCTGGCATGCACCAATCTGATTGTCACTAAAGGGGCCAGTAAAGACGGCTCGGTCATGATCACCTATGCCGCCGATTCGCATACCCGCTATGGCGCTATTGCCTTTTATCCGGCAACCGACCATAAACCCGGTTCGATGTGCCAGGTTTATCATTATGAGAGCGGGAAGTGGACGGGCGAAATCCCGGAAGTCGGCCATACTTACACAGTGGTCCAGTTCATGAACGAACACCAGGTAGCTATTGGCGAGACCACCTTTGGGGGATTGGATTCGCTGCAAAGTCAGCCGGGAGCCTTCCTGGATTATGGATCCCTGATGAAGATCGGATTGCAGCGCGCTAAAACCGCACGGGAGTTGATCCGTGTGATTACCGGTCTGGTCGAACAGTATGGATACGCCTCCTCCGGCGAATCCTTTTCCGTTTCGGATGCCCGCGAAGCATGGATCATGGAGATCATCGGGAAAGGTAAGTATGAAAAAGGTGCGGTGTGGGTTGCCATGCGCATCCCCGACGGGTATGTAAGCGGACATGCCAACCAGGCCCGTATCACGTACTTTGAGTTTCAGAAGCGTAACGACTGGAACGATCCAGGGCAGACTGTCTATCATTCGCCCGATGTAATAAGCTTCGCAAAGGCTCATGGTTTCTATAAAGGAGCGGAGGCCGATTTCAACTTTTCCGAGGTTTATAATCCGCTTAATTTCGGCGGTGCCCGGTTTTGTGATTCAAGAATCTGGTCATTTTTCCGGAAAGTCAATGCACAGATCCGGAACAACGAAGACTTGACGGAATATGCAAAGGGAAAAATTGAACGGTCGGCCAAATACCCCGACGGCAGAGCCAATGGCGGGAATTTCGTAACCAACCGGCTGCCCTTATGGGTCAGGGTTGACAGTTTGGTAACCCTCCGGATGGTAATGGATGCCATGCGCGATCATTTCGAAGGGACTCCCCTCGATATGCGTTACGACTTCGGAGCCGGTCCGTTTCAGAACCCTTACCGTTGGAGGCCTATGGAATTCAAAGTCGATGGCGTTGAGTACCTTAACGAACGGGCCATTGCCACTCAGCAAACAGGGTATAGTTTTGTAGCCCAGTCACGATCGTGGATACCTGACCCCATAGGCGGAATTTTTTGGTTTGGTGTCGATGATACCGATGGGTGTGTATATGCCCCGATGTATTGCGGAATCCAATCGGTTCCGGTATCCTATGCGACCGGAACCGGGTCGATGATCAAATGGTCGGATCAGTCGGCCTTCTGGACCTTTAACCAGGTCAACAACTTTGCTTATTCCCGTTATAATCTGATCCATCCCGAAATTGAAGCATACCAGCGCACCCTTGAGGATCGGTTAGCGAAGGAGACGGCCATCGTCGATTACCGCGCCGGACTCCTGTACCGCGACGATCCCGGTTTGGGTATCGATTATGTAACGGACTATTCGTGGTTCACCGGAAATCTGATCGTTTCGAAATGGAAGGAATTCTACCACTATCTTTTCATGAAATATATGGATGGAAATGTGAAACAGAGCCGGGATATGGAGCTTCTTGATAACGGGAACGGGAAAGGCGTACCGCTAAAACCCTCACAACCCGGGTATGGCGCCGACTGGGAACGACGGATGGTGGAAGGAACGGGCGACCGTTTCAGAGTGATCAGTGAGTGATGAATGTAGGTGCAGGTTCTGATTTTTGGTGATCAGAATGAAGCGATCAGCTTAAGGTTGATGATCCGTGGGGTAAGGTAATTCGGGACGGCATATTCCTTACCGTTGATATCGGTGATCCAGAGATAGGATACGGTGTTGTTGATCTGGAGCAGATTAAAGATTTCCAGCGTGATCCACATGGAATTAAATGCCCTGAAAGGATTTTTCGGTGAAAACCGGGTATCGCTGCCGATGATCTGTTTTGAAAGTCCGACATCGATCCGGCGGTAGGGAGGCATTCGCAGGGTTTGATCTTTGCGTGAGGAATTGGGCGGCCCAAAAGGAAGTCCGGTTCCATAGATAAGCGTCAGGTTTACTTTCCAGGTCGGGAACTTCGGGATATAATCCTGGAAAAATATCGCAAGGTTCAGCCGCTGATCGGTCGGACGCGGAATCCAGGCTCCTTCAAAATACTCTTCCGTCTTCATCAGCGAAAGGCTTGCCCACGATTCGGCCCCCTTCACAAATTCCCCGTTGATCCTGAAGTCGATGCCTGCCGCATAACCATGGGCATCGTTAGTGCCGAAGTACCTGATCTTCAGGTTGTCAATTTCATATGGAATAAGATGTTGGATATTCTTATAATAAAGTTCGGTCACGAATTTGAAGGGTCTTCCCCAAGCCTTGAAATAGTAATCGCTTCCGGCAACCACATGAAGGGCGGTTTGCGCTTTCAGCCCCTGTACGATATTCCCTTCCAGATCGGTCATTTCTCTGAAGGTAGGAGGTTGCGAATAGTATCCCGCGGCAAGACGGAATACCACATCCTGTTTCCAGCGTGGCTTGAACGAAATGTTGATCCGGGGGTTCACTGATACCTGATTTGAATAGTCATAGTAAATTCCCCTGATACCGGCGGTGATCGAAATATCGCTACCGGGAGTTTTCAGCGTCCAGGTATCCTGGATAAATCCTGAAATCCGGTTGGTATTGACCTGATTGTAGTTATTTATGACATTCGAAAGTTCCAGATCATAATGGGGAGGGTAGGGCGATCCCAGGGAGTCGGGAGGATGTGGAAGCGAATATCCTGCCGAATCCTGCAGCTCCCATTCGTTGATCCGGTAGTCGAAAAAGTCGTGCTGGTACTTCAGCCCCCATAACAGGCCATGTGCCCCAAGGTCCCATGAACCGCGGTGTTCCAGATTGAATACGGTGCCGTCGAGATAGTTGCGCGCGTGTTGAAGATAGGCACCCACGCCCATGATCTCGGTGATCTCACCCTGACTGCTTCCCTGAAAAACTTCCAACTTCCCCATCCAGTACTCCCCCGATATATCATAAGTCTCCGATTCCCAGGTTTGAAAAACAGAAGCAATTAGTTTAAGCCGGATTGCTGAAACAGGTTTATAATTCAGGGTCAGGGCGGCAAGCCAGTTTTGATAGCGGTCAACCTCCCGGCCGTCAAAATAGATTTTGATCTTATAGGCTTCATCGAGGGTACCGAAGCTGGTCTCCCGGGTTTCAGGGATCAGTTTATAGGAGTTATTGGTATACGTTCCCAGGAAGGAAACCTCCCATTTAGGGTTGATCTCGTAGTTAAGCAATCCTTGCACGTCGAAAAACCGGGGTTTATAGTTCCCTTTTGTATCCAAACCCTTTAAAAAGTAGGTATTGGTCTTGTATCGTACGCCGAGCAGGTAGGAGAATTTTTTTGTGATAGATCCTTCGAGGTGGGCATTGGCTCCGAGGAGGCTGACGTCGAAAGAGCCTGCAAATTCACGGGGTTTTTTATAACGGATATCAAGAACCGACGCCATCTTATCGCCGTATTTGGCATCAAAGCCGCCGGCAGAAAAGGAGATACCTGAAACGAGGTCGGGATTCAGGAAACTCTGGCCTTCCTGTTGTCCCGATCGCACCAGGAAGGGCCGGTAGATCTCAATATCGTTTACAAAAACAAGGTTCTCGTCGTAATTGCCCCCTCTGACAGAATATTGGGAGCTGAGTTCATTGCGGGAGGTCACACCGGGCATCGTTTTGATAAGATCTTCGACACTGGCGTTGATGGTCGGGATAAAGGTCATGATTTTGGGATCGAGCCGGCTGAAGGTGCTGGTCCGAAGCTGTTGATCCTTGACTTCGATCGACTCGAGTTGGGTGGAGGTCTGACGGAGACTGTGGTTCAGGATTTGGGTCTCGCCCGGTTTCAGTCGAACAGGCACAGAGTCGGTTTCGTATCCTACGAATGAAAAGAGGATAATCAGGTCGGCATTGGCAGGCACTTTCAGTTCGTATTTACCATTCGCATCGGTAGTGGTTCCGACAGGAGTACCTTTAACGGCTAAATTCACAAACTGCAGGGGTTGCCTTGAATTCCAAAGGGTCACCATACCCCGGAGGGTTCCGGTTGGACTGCCCGGTTGGCCAGGTTGCTGTGCTGACAGTGTGGAAGTCAGCCAGATCAAAGCAAGAAATATGGATACCTGTTTCAAGGATTTTTGTCTTTAAGCCGTTCTTCCTGAGATTTGAATTTCCCCTCTTTCCAGGCCTTGATAAATTTCGCCCAGGCAAAAGGATTAAAAATATTAAAAGGTTGTTGCTGTCCGAAGTAATATAACTTACTGGTCTGATTATCAATATAGTTACGATAATTCATGGTGGCATCCATCGGATATTCCTCAGCCCGCATCCGGATATCGGCAGCCTGCAGGTTTTTCCGGGCGATCTCAAGATCATCGTCGGGAATTTTAAGTTCCACGAAGGCTTTTTTAAAATCTTCGAGGGTGGGCCAGGGAAAGATGAATGCGGCTGCCAGGGTCAGGGTATCTGCAGTCATGAGCTGAATCAGGGAATACCGTTGTTTGGTAATCGTGTCGGGGATGATGAAGGAGGCCGGTTTAAATCCCAGAGCGGTGAAGATCACGGTATCTTTTTTATGGGCTACAAATGAAAAGTAACCATTGATATCGCTGGTGGTGCCCCGGTGGCTGCAAATGTCGTGGATCTTGGCGTATGGCACCGGATTCAGGCTGTCGGCCGTGATGGTGATTCCCGAAAACTGGACCAGGTCCTCATTTTCCCTGTCGGTTTGCTTCTGTGCTCTGACCATGACGGCGGGCAGTAGTAAAAGCAGGAGCAGGAACAAGCAGCAGGGGCGTAACATCATTCGGGTGGCGGATTCTTTAAAATTTAACGTAAGTTGTGGTCATTTATTTCCATTCAGGCAGGCAAAAAAAATGCTGTTACGAGGTAACAGCATTTTCACCCATGAAAAAAAACTTACTTTGTAAGATATCCCTTTTCCCTGGCTTCTTTAATGCAGGTATAAATTCCTTTTTTATTCATATGGCGCAGTCCTTCGGCCGAAATATTAAGCGTGATATGACGGTCTTCTTCAGCAACATAAAAGGTTTTTGTCTGAATATTGGGACTAAACCAACGCTTGGTTTTCTTGTTCGAATGAGATACGGAGTTTCCTTTGATCGCTGTTTTACCGGTTATTTCGCAAATCCTTGCCATGACGATGAAAATTTAATGCCGTTCAAAATGGAGTGCAAAGATAGGTCTTTATTTTAAATCTGCAAAATTTTCTTTCTTAACATGTTCAATGCCTGCAAAGCTGCCCTCCTGATATTGCGTTCGCGATTATCGCCAAAGTTGAACCGGGCGCTGGTAATTCCACCGGGAGCAGCAACAGCGATCCAGGTAGTCCCAACCGGTTTTTCAGGGGTTCCGCCATCCGGTCCGGCTATTCCGGAGGTGGCTATCACATAATCGGCCGAAAAGCGTGACCGGATGCCACAAGCCATCTCCTCTACGGTGGCCTGACTCACAGCGCCATACTGTTGCAGGGTTTCAGGCCGTACGTCCGCCAATTCCACTTTGATGTCATTTGAATAGGCTACGACCGATCCTTTAAAATAGGCAGAACTTCCGGGAACCGAGGTGATCAGATGTGCAATGTAACCACCCGTGCAGCTTTCAACGGTGGCTAGGGTGGCGTTGTTTCCGATCAACAACGTTCCGATGATCTGCTCCAGCGTATCTTCATCGTATCCAAAGATATGTTCGCCGATAAGCGACTGCAAGGTATCTGCCTGTTCATCAACCTCTTTTCTGATCCGTTCTGCATCATGTCCTGTCGCGGTGATCCTCAACCTTACAATTCCCGGTTGGGGGAGATAGGCAAGTTTGAGGTGACCGGGAAGGTTATTCTCCCACGACTCAATCCGGGCTGCAAGGAAAGATTCGCCGATACCCTGCGTCAGAATAGTGCGGTGAAAAATGAAGGGAGTCTGAAAGGTACGCTTTAACCCGGGGATTACATGATCGGTCATCATGGCTTTCATCTCAAAAGGTACCCCGGGCATGGAGACAAAAACCGTCTTAACCTGTGCATCTTTGCGTTTCTCAAACCACATTCCGCGTGCGGTTCCATTCGGATTGGGGAGGGTTCTGCATCCCTGGGGAATCATAGCTTGCTGACGGTTCAGTTCGGTTATCGGATACTTGCGCCGTGTAAAAAGCGACTCAATATCCCGGTAGGCGTCGGAATCAAAAACCAGGTGGGTATCGAAAAATTCGCACAGGGTGTGCTTGGTAATATCATCGCGGGTGGGGCCGATCCCTCCCGAAATCAATACAACGGGAACCCGTTTTTCAGCATCGTGCAACGCTTCCAGGATCTGTTCTTTATTGTCGCCAATTATGGTCACGCGTTCTACCTTAAAACCTGACAGGTTAAGCTGTTCGGCCATCCATGCGGCATTGGTATTGATCACCTGTCCGATCAGCAGTTCGTCGCCTATGTTAATGATTTCGGTTTGCATAGGATTGTTTTATTTTTTGCACCCCGACGGGGTGGGGAGACCCCGTCGGGGTGCAAAGGTAGTCAATCGGGTTGCATCCGGTTCACCTGTGGCGATTTATTGCTAATTTTGCAGAAAAACAACCATGAACCCACTTGCCGAACCCGATCTGATCGTAAACTCCGACGGGAGTGTTTACCATCTTTGCATGAAGCCGGAGGATCTTGCCGACCTGGTTATCGTGGTGGGTGATCCACAGCGGGTGCAGGAAATCGCCGCTCATTTTACCGGCATTGATCATCAAGGTTCTAACCGGGAATTCAATTCCGTAACAGGATATTATCGCGGGAAAAGGATTTCGGCTCTTTCGACAGGCATCGGGACCGACAATTGTGATATCGTTATGCATGAACTGGATGCATTAGCCAATTTCGACCTTACCACGCGGATAAAGAGAGATACCCTGCGACGGCTAACGATAATCCGCATTGGTACTTCCGGATCAATTCAACCGGATGTTCCGGTAAATAGCTTCGGATTGTCAACCCATGCCATGGGGCTGGATAATCTCCTCTATTTTTACAAAGATTCCGGGAGGATTTTCGATGCCGGCCTCACCGCCGCATTTGACAGGCATGCCAGTTGGCCTGAAGATCTTTCAAAACCTTATTTTATCAAAGGTTCGGAGAAACTTATCGATAAATTCAGATCCATCGCAATCCCGGGGATCACCGTTACAGCTCCCGGTTTTTACGGTCCGCAGGGACGGTTACTCCGTCTGCCCCTTTCAGATCCCAGCATGATTAAAAAGCTCAGAACCTTTGAACACCAGGGGCTCAGGATCATCAATTTTGAAATGGAGTCGTCTGCCCTGTATGGTCTCGGAGCCCTAATGGGACACGAAATGGTTACCCTGTGCGCCCTGATCGCAAACCGTGCCACAGGTGATTATATCGCTGATCACAAACCCCTGATCGCAGAATTGATACAGCGGGTTCTGGATGCCATGACAAGTTGAAATCCCGACAACAACGAAACCTGAACGATAACCTGAAGCAACAACACCGATGCCCGAGATCAATCAAATACCTGCCCTGATCAACCTATTGGACGAGCCGGATGAGCAGATTTTCGTGAGGATCAGGGAGCAACTGCTTGCTTTGGGATTGCCGGCCTTGAAACCTCTTGAAACGGCATTGGAAAACTCATTTGATCCCGTGGTTCAGGAGCGTATTCAGGTGATTGTACACCAGATCAATCAGACAGCGGTTCGCGATGCATTATCCGACTGGGCCCGGACGGGGTCGGATGACCTGTTGAAAGGCTTTTTCCTGGTGACGCGTTCCAACTATCCCGATCTCAATGAAGAGGAGCTCACCATTGCCATCGAACAACTTAGAATGGATATCTGGGTGGAGCTGCATGAAAACCTCACCGCCTTGGAAAATGTGAAGGTCATCAACCATGTTTTATTTAATATTCAGCATTTTGAGGGTAATGTACAAAGTTTGTCGGCGCCCCAAAATTCCTATATCAATACCTTCATGGAGAGCCGTAAAGGCAGCTCATTGTCGCTGGGAATCCTTTACATGGTGCTGGCCCGCAGGCTGGAATTGCCGATTTATGGCGTTAACCTTCCCCAGCATTTTATTCTCGCCTATCTGACCGACACCGGGCTGTCGAAACCGACGGAAAATGATGTATTGTTTTATATCAACCCGTTTATGCAGGGGGCTGTTTTTACGCGCCGGGAGATCGAACTTTTTATCCGTCAGCTGAAGATCAGTCCCAACCGTTCATTTTTCGCTCCATGTACCCACCGGGATATTATCAAAAGACTGATCCATAATCTGATATTTTCGTACCGGCAACAGGGTAACCAAGAGAAGATCCAGGATTTGGAGTTTTTGATAAAAGCGCTCGAATGAAAAAAACACTGTTTCCCATTATCATGGCTGGATTGGTCCTGCTCTTTTCGGGATGGGGATCGAAGGGCCACCGAAAGATCAGCAGCAATGCTTCCCAAAGAATGCCGGCAGCTATGGAGTATCTAAAACCCGGGTGGACTACTTTTATCACCAATCACGCTTCGGATGCCGATTATCGCAAAGATCAGGACCCGGATGAATCACCCCGGCACTACATCGATATTGATAATTACCCCGAATTCCTTCAATCAGGATTCATCCATCCCAATTATGACTCAATCGTAGCGCGGCACGGAACATGGTTTGTAATCGATCAGGGGATTCTGCCCTGGGCCACCCTGAGATGTTACGATTCACTGAAAAGCTGCTTCCGGCGCGGCGACTGGAACCGGTCGGCTTTCTTTGCGTCCGATCTGAGTCATTATGTGGGAGACGGACATATGCCTCTTCATATCACCTTGAATTACAACGGACAGGAGACCGGTCAGACGGGGATCCATTCCCGGTACGAGACCAAGATGATTGCCCGGTACGAATCGATGATCACTTATACCATCGATTCGGTGATATTCATCGACGATGTTTCAAACTATATCTTCAATTATCTTTATCTGAATTATCAGTATGTCGACAGTATCCTTTTCGCCGACAGTGTCGCAACGACAATGGCAGGTGCGGTAGGTTCGGATTCCTATTACCAGCATCTGTGGTCTGGTTCCCAACGTTTTACCACTTGGTTAATGAAGTCCGGCTCGGAGGCGCTGATCAACCTGATCTATACCGCCTGGGTCGAGGCAGGCAGTCCGAGAATGTATCCCAATTCGATTGATGAGGATGAGAACCCGGGGCAGCCGTTCATTTCGGCGATCTATCCCAACCCGGCCCGGGATCATATCACGATTCCGCTTGTGAACAGCGGCCATCGGGATCTGTTTACCTTCCGTATTTATGACATTTATGGCCGGCAGATTGATACGTTCGACAAGCAGGTTAACGGCGACGAGGTCAGTTATATCCGTTACGACATACGGAATCTGAAGTATGGAATTTACATGTGCCGGTTTCAGTCGGGGAGTTTTACCGGGGCTGCCCGGTTTATTGTTACAGCCGGCATTTCGCGATAAAACGAAACACAAGCCCTTTCCGGCCGGTACGACTTAGGAGCTCTTGAATCACCCTTCTCTTTTAATGATTTTCAGAAACGTCAGGGCCAGGATTTTAAAATAGACCGACAATCGCTGGTTTTCGATATATTTCATATTCAGTTTGATCTTTTCGGGGAGGATCACTTCAATATAGGTTTTTTCGGGATCGGACGATCTGCCAAGAAGGGCATTTTCGTCCATATAGGTTAGCGAAGCATAATCGGTAATTCCGGGACGGACCCTCAAAACGGCCTCTTGTTCGGTGGTGTAAAGCTCCACATAGTTCCGTACCTCCGGACGGGGCCCGACCAGGCTCATCTGACCCATGATGACATTCAGGAGCTGAGGCAATTCATCCAGTTTGGTCTTTCGAAGAACATGACCGATCCCCGTTATTCTCGGGTCGCGCGAACCAATGGTCAGCTTGCCCTGTTGTTCTGAATCGGGTTTCATGGTCCGGAACTTAATCAGGTAAAAATCCTTCCCCGCTTTCCCCACCCTAAGCTGCCGGAAAAAGATACCGCCCCTTGAAGTCGCCAGGATGCAAATGCTGATGATTAAAAACAGCGGGAGCAGCAACATTACCCCGAGCAGGGAGAAGAACAGATCAAAAAAACGGATCATACAAAACAGAATAACTGATCAATATACTTTTTTCCGGTTTTATGCGACGGCTCACCGTTCGACAGTCAGGTATTACAAACCGGTTACGGTTTTCACCGAATTCACCACGGCTTCGATTACCGTATCGACCATTTCATCGGTCAGGTCATAATAGACCGGCAGACTGATCTCGCGGGCAAAGTTGTCGTAGGCCACCGGATAATCAGCGATATCATATCCCGATTCACGGTAGAAGGTCATCAGGGGCAGGGGTACGAAGTGCACGTTAACGGCGACTTCACGGTGGAAAATCTCCCGGATGATTTGATCGCGGACCTCTTCGGAAATATTTCTGATCCGGAGCAGATAGACATGAAAGGAAGAGGACCGCCAGGGCTGAAGATATTCAGGGATCTGGGCCCATGAATAGGCGCCAAGTTTTTTAGAATACCGGTTGAAGATGGATTTTCGGCGAGCGAGCATATCCTCATCATACCGCGATAGTTCGACCAGTCCGATAGATGCCTGGATATCGGTCATATTGAATTTATAACCCGGTTCGATGATATCGTAGCGCCAGCCTCCGATCTGGGTTTTAGCCAAAGCGTCCTTGGTCTGGCCATGCAGCGATTTTGCATTAAGTTCGCGATAAATCTGTTCATGGTCGAAAGGTTCCGGGAGGTTCATGCAAACGGCGCCGCCTTCGGCCGTGGTCAGGTTTTTTACAGCGTGAAAAGAATAGACGGTAAGGTCGGTCAGACTCCCCACTTTTTTCCCTTTGTAGATGCCACCAATCGAGTGGGCTGCGTCGGAAAGTACCAGAATCCGTCCGAGAGTCTTCTGCTCTTTTGTTACAGGGTGGAACCGTTTGACTACATCGGGCCGCGCAACCAGTGCATTGATCTCGTCGTAGTTGCAGGGCCAGCCGGCGATGTCGACCGGCATGATCACTTTAGTCCGTTCGGTAATCGCCTTTTCAATGGCATTGACGGAGATATTGAAATCGGGATCGACATCGACAAAGACAACACGAGCGCCGCAATGGATCACCACATTGGCCGTAGCCGAATAGGTGTAAGCGGGGACAATCACCTCATCGCCCGGACCGATGCCGAACCAGCGGAGCATCAGTTCGAGACCGGCAGAGGCAGAACTGACGCACAGCGTCGATCGTTGTCCGCCGTAGGCTGTCAGCATTTTTTCAAATCGCTTGGTCTTAGGCCCGGTCGTAATCCACCCCGACCATAAAGTGTCAACCACTTCATCGACGATTTTCTGGTCCATCCGGGGCGGGGAGAAGGGAATCATGGGAAAGGGATAGATTTAGTGACGGGGCTTACATCGAAAATTGAAAGTTGAAAATTGAAAATTGAAAACGGAATGAAATTTATTGGATGTTATTTTTTCTTTGCAGTTTTTAATATGGAAGTTAGTAGTGCGATGACCTCTTTACAATCTTTATTGATAGAATCAAACATTTGTAAATCAATATAATCTGTATCTCTTAACAAATTAAGCCAATATTCTACTTCATTGGCTTCTTTGTGTGCAACGGAAAGTTTGTGGATGAAGTCGGCTTTACTTTCTGCCTGTTCGCCTTCACGCACCAACGCACCAATAGCTGTTCCAGACTTCAAAATCTGCCTGGCTATTATATACTCCTTCTTCGACTCGACAAGATATTTGTACAAATTGACAATCCTGATGGCGAAAGCATAGCTTTTATCCTGTATAATGCTTTTCTTCATATCAGCTTAATTAGCTGCATTTTCCGTTTTCCATTTTCCGTTTTCATCTGTATATTTATAACGTTAGCTAATCCGAAAAACATAATGGTTAAGAG
>CAZGIM010000037.1:0-25627 GCA_964525995.1 uncultured Prolixibacteraceae bacterium
ACGATTATCTGGGCGAAATATGCGCTTTGGCGGGGATCAACGAACCTTTTTCAAAATCAATCACTAAAGCGGGGAAAACCGAGGTACTTTCTGGCCCAAAGCACGAATTCATCACGAGTCACTCAGCCAGGAGAAGTTTTGCCTCGAATGCTTTTAAGAGAGGTATTCCGGTACATTTAATCATGGCCATCACCGGGCACTCGACCGAACGGCAATTCCTTGATTATGTCAAAGTTTCACAAGAAGAGCGGGCTGAACTGTTCGCCAAGGAGGCCAAATGGTAACAACCTCTTCCATCCCGACCACGCCACCCGAACCGCTGACCATTTTGACCACAATAGACAGTTTAAAAGGAATCAGACTAATTTTCGACGATCAGAGAAAGTTTTATAAAAGATTTCAACCAATTGTAATTTCGTGCCATTTTAGCATGCTGGATATTTTTGGCCTTGAAAAGGACGTGTTGAAGATTAGATCAGTTGACAAGATGTCGGCGACACTCAAACTGAGAGAAATCCACCAGCTGGCAGAGGCAAATATTCATTTTTACAAAAAATATATTGAAGGCAAGCAATTTGACAGTCCTGAACCGTGGGAGAGCTCATACCTATATGATAATAACTCAGTGGTGGGGGGAGGGTTCCGTTCTGCTAATGGGCTTCCGAGGGCAGAACGGATCGTTAGGCACCCGGGCAACAGACAAACTAAAACCTACCCTCTCCTATTTTTGTTTTATGATTTCTGCTTGGCGGTTCGCCAGCTCACCAATAACTATCTTACCGAACCTCAGCCGAAAGGTAAACGGAATAATACAAACAAACCTCCTGATTTACAATTTATTGATTATCTGGATACTGACAACAATCAAAAAGCATTAGAGTATTTGAAAGAGCAATTTTCCGGGCAGAGAGGGCAAGTCATTGCATATATGATACTTTCATTAAAAGGTAGCGCTATGCTGAAAACCCACAATTTAAAAAACCTATGCCTTGCGATACAAAAAGAACTGGGGAACACCTTCACATACCAGGCGATCCATAAAACAAAAATCCCCGAACAGGATAAATCCCAAAAGCAATATAAAATTTACAAAGAAATCCGGTTTAGAATAGCTGCGAACATTCAGAAAAAAGGCTATTAATTGATTAGAGTTGATCGAATCAACCGATCAACTGTATTTCATTGATTTATTTTACCTCTTCATTCTTCCAGAGCATACCTTCGCCATGAATCAAAACATGGCAATATGAGCGTAATATTTACACAAGTTGAAGTAGGGGCACTGGTGGACTTGATAGCGGCCGAGGTTGTAACCCAAATCACAAAAAGACTACCAGCCCCCACCCCACCCCTCCCACAGGAACCCATCCGGCTCTATGGCGATAAGGCCGGGTCCTCTTACCTCGGTTGTTCCGTAATGACCGTCCAAGCTCTCCGCAGGAAAGGAGCAATTCCATATTATCGTACAGGCCGGAGGGTTTTTTATCTCTCTAACGAGCTTGATGAGGCGCTAAAAGTTAATCCCCGGAAATTCTGCAAACCCCGATAAACAGTGATAAATTGCCACAACTTGACAAAACGTTTTCAGAATCGGAGATTTGTAGTAGTTAACAGCAATAAACAAGATTAACATGACAAATTCAGAGAAAAATGATCTATTGACCCGGGCAGAGGTCATGAAACTATTAAAGGTTTCGGGCGTGACCTTGTCAAAGTTCACCCAAGCAGGAAAACTTACCTATTATAAAGTAGGGCGGCGCTTGCTGTTCGACCGGGAGGAAATTTTAGCTGAGATAAAAAATCAAAAATCAGTTTAACAAAAAAACCCGGCCAAGTGGGGAAACTTAGACCGGGTTAAATTTTTTTTTCAAATGCAAAGCGAAAGTAATCAAAAATTAAACCTCCACCAAATTTTTTTGCAGATCTATCAGCAGCCGGTCACGAACACCCGGCCTGAAAAAGAACTGGTCAGCCTCCGCAAAATTTTAAACTGCACCGCAAAGCCCGGAACCAGGCTCACTGAAGTATTTGAGCTGATCCATGAGGCCGAACTCAAGGGGGATCAAAAGGAGAAGGCGCGCCTTAAACAAAAATTTCTGATCTATTTTACGCCGTGTGTGATTGTGAACCCAAGGCGGGATTACGCTTCCATCAAGGCATTCACGGGGTTGCTGGTCCTGGATTTCGACCACATATCCAACGCCTCCGACTTTAAGAATTTTTTGTTTGAGACGTACCGCTGTATCGTTGCTGCCTGGCTGTCCCCCTCATCTCGAGGCGTTAAGGCGCTGGTAAAAATCCCTTTGGTGAACAGCGTTTCAGAGTTCAAGCAATATTTTCGGGGGATCGCCTCCGAAATGGAACAATATGCAGGATTTGACCCCACGGGGCAGAACCCCATTCTGCCTTTATTTCAGTCTGGTGACCCCGATTTGCTGGAGAGGGACGACCCGGAGACTTGGCAGGTGAAGGCCATTCTGCCCCCTACGGTGCCGTCTTCTCCCCCGATTGATAGATTTGCCCCGGCCTTAGACAGCCAACGCAAGAGGGCCCAGGAAATCATTTTAAGGGGATTTTCCACAAGACTGAGAAATATCGTTGACATAGGTCACCCGATCGTTAGGAGCGTCGCCTATACCGCCGGCGGTTACGTTGCCTCCGGGCAACTGGCCGAAATGGATTTGTTCAGGTTCATGGATGCCTGGATCGACGGGCACCCATACCTCCGCCAAAAATCGCAAACCTACAAACGAACCGTAAGGGATATGATTGCCCGTGGAAAAATGGCCCCGCTAACCCTCGATTCATCACAACTAAGGCCTACCCCCCACCAACTTGATGATTTTCTAACCTGTAACTCATGACAGCTCAAGTATTTGAAATTAATAAAGCCCTTGAATCAGCAAGGTTAAATCCCTTGGAAGAGGTGGAGCGGCCACCGACCATTATCAGCATAGATGGAAAAAGCTGCATGACCGCAGGCTCATTAAGCATGGTCATAGGCAAAGCCAAAGCCCGAAAAGGCTTCCTACTGGGAGCAATTGCGGCGACAGCAGCCAGCGGAAGTTGCTCAATTGAAGGTTTGCACTGTAATTGGATAAACGGTCGAAATGGCGTTTTATACTTCGATACGGAGCAAGGTGAATACTGGGGACATGTCGCATTTAAACGCATAATAAAAGCCATTGGCCTCGACAATCCTCCCAATTTGCAGTATTACAATTTGCAGCAGTATACCCCGGCACAGCGATTGGAAATGGTTGACAAGACCATCATGGAACACCCCAACCTCCTATTGGTGATCATCGACGGGGTCAGGGATTTAATTTCATCAATCAATGACGAGGCACAAGCCACCGAAATTGCTTCCAATGTATTGAGGTGGTGTGCGTGTAAACAAATACACGTAGTCAATGTCCTCCATCAGAACAAGTCCGATCTTAATGCCAGGGGCCACGTTGGGACCGAATTAATAAATAAATCCGAAACGACTTTCTCTGTTACGAAAGAAAAGAATGACGAAACCGTTTCAACAGTAAATACTGAATTTTCCAGGGATATAAGTATTCCTGCTTTCAGTTTTATGGTTGGGGGGGATGGACTGCCTTACCGTTCTGACCCAGTGGAAGCTACTCAGGGCAGGAAAAAAAGTCAGATGGTGGAAAATCTTTCGTTCGTTTTTCAAGGCAACAGGACATTGTCGTATAGCCAACTATGTTCAGAATACAGCGAGGTATCAGGTCTCTCAACTCCGACGGCCAAACGCCATCTTTCAGAAGCAACCAAAACCCTCCTACTGAAAAAAGACCCCACGGGCGCCTATCGACTGAATCTTTCTTTTTCTGATGATGAAAATGACCCCTTTTAGTATCACCAAAAAGGTAGTATCGGTAGTATCAGTATCACCCCCTATATATAGGGGGGTGATACCTGATACCTGATACCATGTGATACCAAATGATACCAAAAATGATACCAAGGTGATACCAATTTTAAAATTATAGTAAAAATGGAAAAAGAGAAAATCGACCGACTAAAATTCCATATCCATGAGTTGGAACGGTCATTAGAGGAAAAAAGAAAAGAAGTGCATGATCTTTATGTGATTATACGTAATTTTCTGCAACCCGAAATTGAAGATGCAAAAAAAAACCTTGCCAGTTGGGAGAAATATTACCAGAAATTATTAAAAGAAGGTTACGCGACAGAAAAGGAATAAATTCAACAGAGCGGCCTCTGTTTTGAAAATGTACATTTCTTTATATATGCTTTTCAGTGATGGGGGTATTCCTTTGGAATCCCCAATAAAATCAGTATCTTTACCTTAAAACTCAAAAATATGATAAGCGAAATTTTGGGATTGATAACCGACATCATAGGGATGGGCGTTTCAAACAAGGCCACCAACGATTACAACCAAAGACTGGAGGAGGTAAAGAACCAGCAAAAGATTTCCGATTCAGCTCTGCAGGCCAAGGCGATCCTTGCCGAGAATGCCGGGCGTGGGCTTGCAGGGTATGAGACCATGAAGGAGGACATCAATAACCAACTTCCTACTACTTTAGGGGCTGCCAAGGATTGGCTGACCGGTGGAGGTGTAGTGGACTTCCTTTCCCGTTCTCAGGCCTCCACCGCCCAGCAGCTACGGGACCTTAATGCCAAAAACGAACAGACACGCCGGGACAACCTTGAGCTGTTCGCCAACTACCTCAGTGGTACCATGGCTAACCAGGAGAACCGCTTGCTGGAAAATCAGTCTCAGATCGGTATCGGACAAGCTGTAAATGTTGCCGACAGTAATTGGCGCAACATGCGATATACCAATGCGATGACCGGTCAGTTAGGGTCAATAGGTGATACGGATTGGCTAAAACTCATTGGGCTATTGAGCAAAAATACCAACTTTCAAGCCGATCCAAACCCATGAAACCATCCACCGAAAAAGAAATATCAGCAGCCGTGATGGTTGAAAATTTTGAGAGCAAGTGGCGAGGCTGGAAGGCAGCCCGCTTTAAGCCTGTCCCCAACAAAGGATCACCATCCCCCCACCGAAAATCTATCGACAGAATCGGTCCCGGCAAACCCAAATAGACGGCATGTCTCTCTGGATGAATTTAATCGACTATTTGAGACCCCACCGGGGCAATCCGAAAGCGCTTTCTACAAACCCACCGGGTCATTTTTTTTCCAATTTAAACATCCAAAAAAAATCCGGGGTCGATCATCCCGGATTTTTTACAAGGTGAGCAGATCAGTTGGGGGTCACAGGTTGTTTGATTTGTGGTTGGGGTTCAAGGTTGTAGGGGGTCGCCATGGCCCCGATTCTCTTGAGGAAAAAAGTCAGTTCGTGGAACGTGGCATAAATCCCTTCTGCGCCCTCACCACCCTCCTCTTTCAGGAAATAGGCATCCATCATTTGGCGTAAATGCTTACGCATAACCTTGGGGTTCTGTATGCAAAGTAGGGTATTTACTGTGCTCAGCACTTCGTTGGCGTTGGTTGGTTCAATTTTTTTAATCATGGTTTATGGTTTTAATAAAAGGTGAATACTTGCCGGCAGTTTGCCGGACGTTTACTAATTTTGTGATAATGGAAAGGTGAAAGGGGCAATAACTGTATGTAATTCCGTATGTAGGAGGAATAAAAAAGGCCGTAAACAATTAGTTTACAGCCAGATACAAAATAGGGTTGCGGAGAGACAGGGATTCGAACCCTGGGACCCCCTTACGGGGGTCAACGGTTTTCGAGACCGCCCCATTCGACCGCTCTGGCATCTCTCCAGGTCAAATAAGGCTGCAAAAATAAGAAAATTGACCACATCAAAGCATAGCGTTTCAATTTTGTTGTCGGACATAATTCCAGCCTGATAGTTGAAATTCAACTGTACGGCAAGAGGAACCAGGCTATGGATAACCTACTACAGAGAAAGTTTTGTACATTTGTTAAAAAAGGTCTGACATGAACCCCTCCATTAAAAACATTATTATCAGTACTTTGATGGCTTACGACCCTGAAATGATTGGAGTATTTGGTTCGTACGCCAGAAATGAATACACGATTAACAGTGATATAGATATTTTAGTTCGGTTCAAATCCACTTTATCATTACTCCAATTGGTTCATCTTGAAACTGTGTTATCTCAAAAACTTGGGATAAAAGTTGACCTCGTTACCGAAGGCGCCGTAAAAAATGCAGTTTTGAAGGAAAGTATTCAGCAAGATCTTAAAATTATCTTTCAATGATTAAAAAAGATCAGGTTTACCTTGAATACATCGTTGAAGCCATAACAAAAATTGAAGGTTTCACTAAAGGCATGTCAAGAGACCATTTTGTCCATAATGTCATGATGCAGGATGCAATCATAAGAAACATCGAAATCATCGGAGAAGCGACAAAAAAAATCTCATCCGAATTCACTATCAGTCATCATAAAATACCTTGGGCTGATATGGCCGGTATGAGAAATAAGCTCATTCATGACTACATGGATGTTGACTTGGATGTAGTATGGAAAACTGTTGAAGTTGATTTGCCCTTGCTAAAAGAATTGCTGTCAAATATCTGATTTCCACTTTTTTCATCATTTGCTCTATAAACCGGAAACACTATCTCGGAGTGAAAGAACATACAATGATAAACCGAACATTGACCTTCATTTTTAGCTGGATCATCCTTTCAAATGTCATGGCACAAACCAGCAACCCCGTTTTTGTGTTGTTGTCGGGATCGGGTGAAACCACCTATGCTCCCGTCAATGGTTTTGATTACACTCATCATGCCAATTACACCATGCATCTTAAAAGCATTACCGTAAAATGGGAATTGAGCTTGTTGCTGGGTGAACCGGTGGTCAACGGGGTTTTTAAATGGCAGGCAGGAACAGGGACACCGCTTGATTATCTGGATTTCCGCGATGTTGTCTTGCTGGAATGCACCCCCAAAAAATCAGCAGGGTATCTTGTTTACATAAAACTCGCCCCGACTGTGCCCCGATCGGGTGAGGGGTACGGTTTTAATACACCCGGTTCACCTTCGTGGAAATCGGTATTCTGTACAAGAGACGGGAGCGATATGACCACAAAAATTCCGGGCTTCAATGCCGATAAAGCACGCGAAATATGGAAAAACGGTTTCTATGTCACAGGGGTTGTGCTGGCCAGAGAAGGTGGCAAAGACGGGTTCCTTCAGCCTTCCAACGAAAAACGGGCACCTGAGCCTGACAAACAGGATGAACTTACCAGAAAAAACAGCGAGAAATATGATGCGTTGAAGCATCCTTACACCCTGTCGGTGAAAAACAACGATACCGTGTACAACAACAGGATCAGGCCAATTCAATCGCTGAATCCCTACTTTGCCAACACCGCCGTTTTTCTTCAGGTTGTGAACAATGAATTCACGGCTTCAACCACCTCAATTAATGCTGATCTGCAGCTCTTTCCCGGATGGAATAAACTGATCTACACCTTTATCGGAAAGGGGATAAATCACACCGATTCGCTGAACATTTTTTACAGTAAAAATGAAAAATTTCTTTTAAAAGATGATTTTGAAGATGGGATCATTGACAAGCGATGGATTGCCGATACTAAACCGGAAACATTAAAGCTTGTAAAGGAAGAGAACGGGGCCTTACTCATCCGTAACACAGGGGTAGTGAGCGGTCCGGTATTGAAGGTTGATCCCCAACGAAAACTCATCATTGAAGTGAAGAGTCTGTACCGTGGACAACCCTGTTATTATGCAAACGACCTTCTGATCCAGATCAACAACTATTATGGGTTTCTCTGCCGGAATAATTGCAACATCGATGAAAATGCCAGGATTGTTTGTGATCTGAAGCTTGGCATCGTTGAATGTTTTGTGAATGGTGAATTGATTGAAACCTTTCAGAACATTGATTTTAAGCCGGAAACAGGGATCCGGGTCGGGATGAGTTGCCGGTACTCTAATCGATGGGAAATTGACGAAATTTCCGTTTATCAATAAACAAGGAAGGGGAGCTTCACTCCATTCAGTGAGATGAAGCCATCTTGCCACCAAAGGAAGTGAAGTCCCCTGGACAATCCCTTGTCGCAGGACCGGTTGAATTTCTGAAAACCGGGTATCCAGTCCCCCTGAGAAGAGAATAATACAAAGGGCAAGGGCTCCGATTTGACATTCATTGTTCACCTTTCAATTGGTACGGAAACCGGTCAGGAATTTTCAAAAACTAAGGCAGGGAAAATTTGGGGTTGGGCTTTATTTTACGCGGTTTACAGATCATCACCTAAGAATTTCGATTTACCTTCATGGATTGTTACCTGGTGAAAGGAAAAATACTCCCTAATTGGGTTATTGTACGGCAGCAAAATCTTTCTTATGTTTGTAGAATCCAGGTAACATCGATTGTTAACATCAACATTACCACATAAATTTATTCTAACTGATATTCAATAAATAAAAATATTTATTACCTTGGCATGACTATAACAGTTATTCTTCATTACCTGATTTCCCAGAAAAATGAATAATCATAAGGGTTTCAAGATGAAAACAAGAGGCATAGTTACATTTTTTCTTGTACTGTATGTGTTTTCCCCAACTTATGGACAAAGAATTTCCGGACCTTCCCGTGTAAACCCGTTTACGCCTAAAGCCGTACCAGGTGAAGTAATCGTAAAGTTCAAAGATGAATCAGGTGTTAAGGTCAGGGATTCAGTAAACAGGCTCATCACAGGGATTCCGGACATTGATCGGCTCCTTGCTGAACAAGGTTTGGTTTACATGGAAAAAGTGTTTCCTAATGAAAAAAAACAGGATACCAAAAGGTATATGAAATTGCCCAATGGAAAGGTGGTTCAGGTTCCCCGGCTAACTGACATATTTTTACTGAAAACTGACAGTACATCTGATATCACGTCGCTGATTAAAGAATTGAACAAGTCTCCTTTTGTTGATTATGCTGAGCCGAATTATTACGTTTATTCCCTGGGGTCGCCTGTCATCCTTCCTGATGATCCGCTGTATTCGCAGCAACCATGGCTTCAGACCATCAATGCACCTGCGGCCTGGGACAGCACGACCGGTGACTCGGCCCAGGTCATCGCAATCATTGATTCGGGGGTGGACTGGACGCATCCCGATCTTGCGCCGAATATCTGGATCAATGCGGACGAAATACCGGGAAATGGGATCGATGATGATCATAACGGATATAAAGATGATGTGCGGGGTTGGGATTTTATCAACAATGATAATAACCCGACTGATGACAACAGCCATGGCACCCATGTTGCGGGGATTGCTGCAGCCAGGGGAAATAACGGCATTGGCATCACAGGCGTTGCCTGGAATGCAAAGATTATGGCGATTAAAATGCTGCAAAGCTCAGGGGCGGGAAACATGGCCAACCTGGCAAAAGCCATAAACTATGCTTCAATGAACGGAGCCACTGTCATCAATTTATCTCTGGGATATTACTCTGAATCCATGACAGTTAAGACAGCTATTGAAAACGCTTATGCGGGAACCGGTTCAGGAGATGGTGCCATCCTGGTTGCAGCAGCCGGGAACGATGGAAACTGTATTTGCAATGACTGTGGCTTATGTTTCTCAATGTATCCGGCGTGTTATTCGATTGTCATAGGAGTGATGGCCAACGGACCTGGAACCGGTTTCTCAAATTACGATCCTTCCGGCCCGGTCGGATTTACCAATGAAGAACAGTACAATTATGAAATTTCTGCTCCCGGGGGCAACATCCTGAGTACCCTGCCGGGTGGAGGTTACGGCTTGTATTCGGGCACATCGATGTCCGCCCCGATGGTTTCAGGCGCCGTAGCGCTGATGCGGAGTTACGATCCGGACCAATCGGGAGAAACGCTCCTGTGCCGGCTGATACAGGGTTCCCAGAGTGGTACACTTGACATTTTTCACAGTCTCAACCCCTCACTTATCCCAAGTTTGATTCCGCTTGATCTCACACTTCACGACACCATTACCGGATGCAACGGGAACGGGATTGCCAATTCAGGAGAATCCATAAACTATACCCTGACAGTTCAAAATTCCGGAGGTTGGGCCGACAGCATCAGGGTAACGTTGCAATTGCAACATCCATCCGATACCACCTTTGTAAACATCATCGACAGTCTCAGTTACTTAGGCGACATTTCTCCTTACGGTTCAATTCCATCCACCGATCCGATAATCCTTTCCATTTCACCCGATGCACCTCACCATACACGGATTCCGCTTCACTTTGTCGTGGAATGTTCAAATGCACCATCCATTACCCTTTGTGATACGATGGATATTTTCCGTACAGACCTGCTCTGGGGACGGCTGGATTCAACCCTTGTGCTAACGCCGGATAAACGTTGGATCGTATATCCCTGGTTTGAGATTGAACCGACGGGTCTCCTCATTTTAAAACCAGGGACTGAACTTGAATGCGAGAAAACTATCGATAACCGGGGAAGGATCATTGCAAGGGGAACATCCGACAGCCTGATAAAGATTTATGGTCCAGGAACTATATACCGGGGAAATGTTGAAGCAGAATATGTACATTTTCAAAATACATCTTGTAATCCTTATGACGTGGGCGAATTCTCCAATTGCACTTTTATCGGAGGGGCAATTGGACGTGGTAATAATATAATCGTCGATTGCCTTTTTAAAGATGCAAGAATAGACTACCTCAGTGGTCCACGGGGTGTAATACGGTGCAATTTCATCAATTTCAGTGGCACTGTCCAGGGATACTGGAGAGGAAGTTGTCCTTTTAAATACTGTAATTTTTCAATAACGGCCAATGAGGGGGCCTGGTTCTGGCCCAGAGCCGATGTTCCTCAGACCTGTAACAATTTTCTTACCGGATCTGGGTTCCCTGTATATGGAGCTACTCCCGGTGATGTCATGTATTCCGGCTCCCAGTACTGGGGAACCACGGATACTGTGAAAATCGATGAGAAGATTTACGACTTCTGGGACTCTCCTGGGATGTGCATTGTGCGGTACATGCCCATCCTGACCCGACCTTCCGATTCAGCCCACGGCATTGTCTGGAAAGTATTGATTAACGGGGTGGATCCCCAGGATGAGCGTCTGGATCCGTTGGGCCCGGGACCCGCAAAATTCGAGGTTTATTTCAACCGGGCGATGGATATCAGTTATACGCCACTGTTGACTTTCAGTGTCTGGGATCCCTATACCCACCGAGTCGTCAGTGATTCGGTTTCGTGGAGCGCTGATTCTTTGGTATGGACGGCATGGTACGATATTACACGAGAGACAGGCGACGGTATCAATGTCGTCAAAGTTTCGGGTGCAAGAGATAATGAAGGATGGGAAATACCACCCGAGTTCAACAAGAGATTCCAGTTCGTGATTCAGGCGGCTTCCGCTGCCGCTTTGGATTTCACGGCTAAGGCAGGGATTGACCAGGTCGTGCTGAACTGGTCACCGGCCAACGCGACCGATCTCCTGGGCTATAACCTCTACCGTTTCATCAAGTTAAATGATCTCCTGGTTTCTGATACGACCAGGGTGAATCCTTTCTTGCTCACGGATACCGTTTATACCGACATGGGTCTTGTTTCGGGTAGGAGTTGCTTTTATTTCTTCAGGGTTGTGGGAACCGACCTGATGGAAAGCGCCAACAGCAAAATTGTATCAGCTATTCCATTCTCCGCCCGGAAGGGAGATGCCAATGGCGACCTGGTCGTGGATGTTGGGGATGTAGCGACCCTGATGGATTTCATGAAAGGGAAGAATCCATCTCCATTTGTTTTTTATGCCGCAGATGTAAACGACGACGGGCAGGCGAATATCATCGACTTGATTGGGATCATCAAAATTATTTCAGGTGAGAAATAAAATCCTTGACCGGAAAAAAATCATGACATATCAGGTTTTATATGCTTACAGTAAGTTTAACAACGCTTAACAGGTATAAAATGAGAACTGTGCTGCTGATCTTCCTGGTTGCCGGGGCATTGTTCTGCCGCGGACAGGGATTTGCCAACATTCATTCCCGTGATCCCTTCTATCCTGCATCTGAAGAGGGAGAGATCCTTATAAAGTTCAGGGATGATGTAAAAGTCGGTCTCCTGCCATTGAAAAACACCCTTGGGACCGGTATCTTGTCGGTCGATGACATTTTCAACCGGCGACAGGTGGTATCGGCCCGGCATGTATTTCCCGGCATGAAAGACAAAACGCCACCCGCCCATGTGGTCAGAATTCCCGGAATGCCCCCTGGTGTGCTGCCTGCGCTTCACAATATTTTCCGACTCAGAACGAACGATCCGGACCTCTCTTCACTGATCCGCGAGTTGATGTCGGATCCGGCTGTTGAGTATGCCGAACCCAATTACCTGGTAACTACCATGATAACGGAGCCGGGCGATGCGCTTTACCAAAGCGGCATACAATGGTACCTGCAAGCGATCGGCGCCCCCTATGCATGGGATTCGGTTACCGGAGATACTTCCCAGGTCGTGGGGATCATTGATACCGGGATTGACTGCGACCATCCGGATCTGGACGGGAATATCTGGATCAACCGGGGTGAAATTCCCGGCAATGGGCTCGACGATGACAACAATGGATATGTTGATGATGTTCACGGCTGGGATTTCCGCAACAACGACAACAACCCCGACGATGACAACGGGCATGGCACCCATGTGGCCGGTGTCGTGGGCGCTGAAACCGACAACTACATCGGCATTGCAGGAGTGTCATGGCATTCCCGGCTGATGCCGCTGAAGGTACTTTCGGGAACCGGAAGCGGAAGCATGGCCGACCTTGCGGAAGCTATTTCCTATGCCGCCTCCAATGGTGCCACCATCATCAACATGAGCCTTGGCTCCTACGGGGAATCGCAAACCGTGAAAGCGGCGCTGCTGAATGCCTATCAGACGCTCTGTCCCGTGGCGGCCGCAGGAAACGATCATTACAAGGTGGATACGGTATCTCCTCCGAGCGATGCCTATGCCCCCTCTTTTCCCGGCTGTTATCCATTCGTGATCGGCGTTGAAGCAACCATGCCCGACGGATCCCTGGCGCCTTTTTCAAATTTCGATCCGAGCGGGTTCAGCCACAGTTGGAACCCCAAAGGCTACAACTATGAAGTTATGGCACCCGGGGTCGAAATCTGGAGTACTTTCCCGAATGGCGGATACCGGCCATTGACCGGAACCTCCATGGCTTCCCCCGTGGTGACCGGCGCCATTGCCTTATTGAAGTCGTACAAACCGGGAATTACTAATGAAGAGATCTTTGCAAGGCTCATCCAGTTTTCGCCCGGTGGGAAACTCAATATTCCCGACCTGCTTGCCAGTGCGCTGAACCCGGATCTTATCTGTACCAACCAGACGCTCGTCGATACAGCCGGTTCGTCTGATAATGACGGGATCGCTGACGCGGGGGAAACCATCGATCTTTTCCTTACCGTGAAAAATGCAGGCGGATTTGCCGACAGCGTGTGGTCAAGGCTGCATCTTGCCTGGCCCGGCGATACCAGCTTTATCCGGTTGATTGACACACTGAGCTATATCGGCAACCTCGATAGCGCCAACATTAACAGTGGCATTCCCGCATATACCACCCTGACCGGGGAAAGAGATCCTTTCAGGATCTTTATCAAGCCCGGGGTGGCCAATGACAAGATCATCGTCCTTGAATATGAAATTGGGGCCAGGCATTCCTTTTCAAGGACCTTCACTTTCCCGGTCACCATTCAGAATGGACGTGAACTTTTCGGGGTGCTGGATACCACTTACACCCTCACTCCCGGAAGGTTATGGCTTGTGAACAGGAGTTTCAAGATCACCTCTACCGGAGTTCTGAATATCCTGCCAGGGACCCATCTGACCATCACCAACGGATTGATAAACAAGGGAGTGATCAATGCTCTTGGGAAAGCTGACAGCATGATATACATGGATGGGATTCAGGGAATTGATTGCAACCAGGGGAAGGGTAAAATTCATTTTAATTATACCCGGATACAATCTGATGCTGTCCCGTTTATCGCCTCTGCCGGGATATCCACCCTGGATCATTGTTTTTTTGAGTATTGTCCATCTCCCTTTATGTATGGAGGTTTTACAATGAAGGATTGTGTCTATAAGGATTGCGGGGATGTCATTGCTGACGGCCTCGAGGTCTATCGCTGTGTTTATGACAATAGTTGTACAAGTTATCTGGATGGAAACCGGAATGTGCGTTTCAATAATTACGTTGGATGGAATCTTTCAAAACAAAAGAATGAATTCCCATTAAAATCCCCCCCCGATTTCTTTGAGCCAAAAGGCAAAATTGCTTTTGGCCGGAACAATTTTTCCATCGGGAACCTGGAAACAGCAATATATTTATCCCCTTTTGGGTACCCAGGGTATTATGATTCCCTTCCGCGCTACCAGTATTGGGGAACCACTGACTCAATACAGATCGATAAATATGTTTGGGATTTCTGGGATAATCCGGAATTGCCGGTTGTTTTATTCATGCCAATATTGGAAGAACCGACCGATTCCGCCCATGGGTTTGTTTGGAAAGTCCACATAAACGGCGTGAATCCTCAGGACGGCAATTTGGATCCGATGGGGAGCGGCAATGTTAGGTTTGATGTGTACTTCAACAAACCGATGGATACCGCCCGTGTTCCCTATCTTTCGTTTGGTGTACGTTCTCCTTTCACTCAGCATGTGGTGGAAAATAATGCTTCCTGGAGGTCCGACAGAAAGATGTGGACCGCCTGGTACCCTGTAGGTCTTGAAACCGGTGACGGAATTAACACCATCCGGGTTTCAGATGCCTGGGACCCGGACGGTTTTCGGGTCGCTACGGAACGAAGCGGACGTTTTCAGTTCGTCATCCAGGCAGCCTCGTCACTGGCCAACGATTTCAGCGCCACCCCGGGGATCGGAAAAATATTTCTTGAATGGCCCTGGGCCGGCACCAACGATCCGATGGGATTTAACATGTACCGTTTTATCAAGCTGAACGACGGTACATCAACTGATCCTGTTCTCCTTAACAGCAAGCTGATCACCGATTCAACCTACATTGATTTCAGCGCCAATCCGGATACAACCTACGGGTATTGTTACCGGATTGTCGGAACCGACAATTCAGAAAGCGATTTCTCGAAAACAGTGTTTGCCAAACCGCTCTCTTCGGCCAATGGCGATGCGAACGGAGATCAGGCGGTGAACGTGATGGATATCACGGCTGTCATATCGTATATCCTTGAACAGGATCCGAAACCCTTCCTTTTCGAGGCAGCCGACCTGAATTATGACAACCGAATCGACCTCCTTGACATCGTGCTGCTTACGGATATCATCCTTGGTACAAAGGGAAAAAATGAGGATTCTCCCTACGACGGTACTCCTGCCTGCCTGGATGTCGCAGGAGACCGTTTTGACCTTGTCTCATCGGGTAACCTGGCCGCCTTGCAGTTGCGGATTGAAGGCAAAAATCTTGACAGTCTTGGGCTTCAGCGCTGTTTTAATGATTTTGAATATGCCACTACATCCAACGGACAACGCATCATAGCGCTCATCTTCAGTTATGACCTCCGGAAAATCGAGGCAGGTCTAAGGATACTTTTCAAATACAAAACACGACCTGCAGTCGTAAACCACCTTGAGGTATATGGTGCTGATTCTGATGGAAGGCCGGTGCCTGTGCAGGTTTGCAAGGGGATTGCAGACCAGGATCCTCGGGAGGAAATTCAGATCAATCCAAATCCCTTTGAAACCGCAACGACCATTCTGGCGACGATCCCTTACGACGGAGCATTCACCATGGAGGTGATCGATCTCCGGGGCGTTGTGGTCTATACTTCACTGACCGAACCGGTTAAAAAGGGAGTTAAAACAATTTACTGGGAAGGATTGAAAGGTGAAAGGTCGGCTCTGAAGCCCGGGATTTTTATCCTCAAAACCATTCTGCATGACGGTTCCGGGAATGAATTGATCCGGACAAAGAAAATGTTGATACTCGCCCGATAAACCAACAGCCATGATCCATTCATTAAAAACTTTATTAGTTGTACTGATACTCATTCCTGCTATTTCACCTGGATTTGGTCAGAAGTACACGATGTCATCCGGTTTTAAGCTCGACCCGAAACATCCGGCGTACCTTCCCGATGAAGTGGTGGTCCGTTTCAAAGACCCGGTCGATGTGATCGTAACCCGCGACGAGCGTGGTATGAAAACAAATCTCGCTTCCTTCAACAGAACATTTCAGGAGATCCATGGTGTTGAGATGCGCAAGGTGTTCCGCAAGAACACGCGGGAATCGTTTGAAAATTTCAGGATCCGGCACATGGGCACTAAGGAAGTTACCCCCCTGTTTAATTTTTATCGGATCAGGGTGGAGGGAGGCAAACCGGTTCCTGAGATCCTGTCCGCACTCAGGGAAGACCCATCCATTCAGTCGGCCGAGCCCAACTACGTGGTCTATGGCATTGACTTCCGTCCCAACGACCCTATCTACCAGGACGGTGCCCAGTGGCATCTTGATACGATCGGCGGCCCGGCCGCATGGGCTATCACCACCTCCGATACAAACCAGGTGCTCGGGATCCTGGATACGGGGATTGATCTCGATCATCCCGACCTTGCCGGGAATCTCTGGTTCAACCGGGATGAAGTGCCCGGAAACGGCATTGATGATGACGGAAACGGATTTGTCGATGATTTCAGGGGGTGGAATTTTATCGACGACAACAACTTTCCCGACGATGACAACGGGCATGGATCGCATGTTGCCGGGATTGCCGCTGCGGTGACCAATAACGGCACCGGGGTAGCTGGTGTAGCCTGGTATGCCCGTCTGATGGCGGTTAAAATGCTCCAGAGCACGGGTCAGGGAAATTCTGCCGATTTCGGTGAATCCATCATGTATGCGTGGGAAAATGGTGCTTCAGTCGTCAACATGAGCGTGGGAAGCTATGGCGAATCATCGGCTGTCAAAGCAGCGCTTGAATATGCCTATTCCACGGCCACCCTGGTAGCCTCGGCCGGGAATGATTTTTACAACCTTGACCTTGCCCCCATGTTCCCGGCAGCCTATTCCTTTGTGCTTGGCGTTGAATCCTCGGATTTTTATAATGACCTCGCATTTTTCTCCAATTTTGATCCGGATGGTCCGGTGATCAGCACCCCTCCCGGGCTTTACAACTATGAAGTACGAGCCCCCGGACTTGCCATATACAGCACTTTTGGCAACGGATCATACCACGCGCTGACGGGCACCTCCATGTCGGCTCCGATCGTATCGGGTTCGGCCGCCTTGCTGAGAAGCCATTTCCCGGGAATCTCGAATGAAAAGATCTTTGTCCGGCTAATCCAGGGAGCTGACAAGGGTGTTCTGAATATTCACAACAGTCTGACCATGACTCCGGTTCCAGATTTACAATTTGTCAGTTACTCGATCCTTGATACATTACCCGGATGCGACAGGGACGGACAAGTGGATGCCGGAGAGACCATTCAGATAACCATAAGTCTTAGAAATTGCGGAAGCCAGGCCAACGGAGTCTGGTCGAAACTCCGATTTGGAACTTTTGAAGATACCACAGTGGCTGTGATCCGCGACAGCCTCTCCCTCATCGGGAGCATTTCCGAATACGCGACCATGAACAACAACTTATCCCCTTTCAAGGTTTACATTCCGGCGCATGTCATTCACAACAGGGATATTGTTTTTAACATTCTCTCCGGGGCCGAGGACTCCGATACCCTCCAAAACCGGCTCGTGATCAAGGTTTACAACGCGAAGGAGCTATACGGGATCATGGATTCCACACTGTACCTTACTCCCGACAAATTGTGGTTCATCAACAGAAGCTTCAAAGTGGGTTTTAATGGCAATTTGCATCTTTTGCCTGGAACGACACTTGAATTGTACAAGACTCCCATCAATCATGGAAAGATCTATGGCCATGGTAAGCCCGACAGCCTGGTTCTTATCAGGGGCTTTCTTGGGGGTGGTTTTCTAAGATTTAATTACGCGGATTTCAGCCTTGAAACGGGTCTGATGGAAGGTCCGGAGGGAAGCTTCCAACAAGTCCACGACATCTATGATCTTGATGCCGAGCCGGTCGGACAGCCATGGTCTGATTCGGAACAACATTCAGAAAGCAAATATGCGGGCGAACTTCGTTTCGACCACTGCACCCTGAACTCATACCCGGACGTGGAGGGGACAAGTTATATAAATTGCATTTTAAATAATTCCAATGTTGGCCGTTATGCAGATACAATCTATCGGTGCAATTTCAATATCGTATCATATAGCAAGGAGATGTTTGCCAACTATTATGGGTATAACAATTTCTCTGGAAATTTTAGCTTTTTCGACAGAGAGTATGTTGACACAGTAAGGATCGGTCCGAACAATATCGTCACAACAACGGTTCCCTATTTTTACAGATGTCCTGAACAACGGATCAACCCGCAATACTGGGGAACCACCGATACCGCCTGGATCGATGCGCATATCTACGATAACGAAGAGTCTAATGAATACTGTCCACCGGCGGTTTTCACTCCATTTCTGAGCGCCCCGACCCCGCTTGCCCATGGGATGGCGTGGAAGATTCAAATTAATGGATATAATCCCCAAGAGGTTAACATGGATCCCATCGGTGCCGAGCGAGTAAGGTTTGATGTTTATTTCAACCGGCCGATGGATACGGATTTTGAACCTCAGCTTTCCTTTGGGGTCCGGTCGCCGTATAACCAGTATATTGTAACTGACAGTGCCTCCTGGAACGCTGATTCGACGATCTGGACAGCATATTTCAATGTTTCCCTGGAAACCGGTGACGGGATGAATTACCTGCGTGTGCAGAATGCCAGGGATCCGGAGGGATTTGAAATGCCCGTCGAGAACAATATGCGTTTCGGATTCATCATCCGGTCGGCCGGTTCAGCAAGCATCCCGTTCCTTGGCATCCCCGGGATCGGGAGGGTCACTCTGCAATGGGCGCACGCCTCGTCTGCCGATGTTTTGGGCTACAATTTGTACCGGTTTACCAGCACCAGCGATACATTAAGACTGAATGCAGGTTTTCTGCTTACCGATACAACCTATGTTGACTATCATGTAATCCCGGATACGGTGTATCATTATCTCTACACGATCATCGGAACTGACTTTAAAGAGAGTGATTGGTCGAGAATGGTGCTCTGCACTCCGTTACAGGCAGCAGAGGGGGATGCCAACGGCGACGGGGAAGTGAACGTCCTGGATATCACGACAACGGTCAATTATATTCTGAACCTTTCCCCGCTGCCATTTCTCTTTTCTGCCGCCGATATGAACCACGACAAGGTCATCAACGTACTAGATCTTCCCGGCATTATCAACATTATTCTTGGAAAGAAAAAGTTGACTGATGAAAAGAGTATAAGTAATCTCAAACCCACCCATATCTGGCTTGATAATGATGGGATCAGGATCAGAACCGAAGGAAATGTCACAGCGATTCAGTTCGAGATCAAGGGTCAAAACCTCCACGAGCTCTCGTTGTCGCAGATTCCCGAAGGATTTGAGGTTGCGACAAGCATTACCAGAGGGAAATTGATCGGAATAATCTACAGCCCCGAAAATCTGACACTTCCGAAAGGAATGATGAACCTGGCTGGATTTGAAGTCTCACCGACCACACTCGCATGGGGAGAGGTAGTGGCTGGAAGTCCTCAGGGAGAGTATATCCCGGTGATCAAGAATTGCTCAAATCAAGGATCGACCGGTGTAGCTGGACTGAACGCCTTCCCCAACCCATTCCAGGGATCGGTAACAATCACTTACCGTTTATCAGAAGCTGCAACAATCAACCTTTCGGTTTATACTACTCAGGGTCAAATCCTGGAAAATATTGAGAATAAAGTAAAAGAAGCAGGCACGCATTTTCTTATATGGAACAGTAAAGAGATGGAGGCAGGTATTTACTTTTTCCGACTGACAGGGATAACCAAAGGTGGAGAGACCATTAATAAAGAGGTTAAGGTATTATATATCAAATAATTATAAATAGCATTTGCTAATTTATTCTCTAAAACTGCTATTGACTATAAACTTTATACTTGGGATAAGAAAACTTTTGATCCGAAATAGACAATAACCATGAGATATTTCTTTCTGCTCATTTTATTATCAGAGGTAACATTGCTTTCCGCTCAGAATGTAATGCTCATCGAGAATGCCTTTGCCCGGCCCGGTGATACTGCAATTGTTTCAGTTGCTATCAATAATACAGACCGGTTTGTATCTTTCCAGTTAGACCTTGAACTTCCGGATAACGTTGAATTCATCAGCAATTCATTGCAGCTGACCGGTCGCAGCGTCAACCATCTTGCGTTAGGAAACATGATGGGGGCCCACCGCCTCAGAGTTTTCTCCTATTCACCCGACAACACCTCATTTGAGGGGAATACGGGCTCCGTTTTATCTTTCAGGCTGGTTCCCGGGAGTGTCCGGGGTGAGTTACCCCTAGCTGTCGAGAACGGCATTATCGGTGACAGCCTGTCGACCAATATCATAACCGGCACCGGAAATGGAATACTCTCGGTATTCCCGCTCGGAATGAACGATCAAACTAACAGCTTCTCAACCGGTCTTAAGGTCTTTCCGAATCCTTTTAAAGACCATTCACAATTATTCTTCCATTTGGATCAGACCTCTATGATTGTGTTGACACTGACTGATCTTTCAGGAAAGGAAAAGTTCAGAATGGTAGCAGGAGAATATCCAGCCGGCAGACATACTCTTGCATTACCGGATGCCTTTCTGAACCAAGTGCAGCCGGGAGAGACCTTCATTCTTGGAGTAACTTCAGAATCAACAAATCGACCCTCTTTAAAACATTTCATAAAATTAACATGTATTGATTACTGAATATGGATTTCCCCATTAAAACTTAAATCAATATAGTCTATGAAAGCCTGTTCTGGTTACCGGAAACTGTTCGCAATGATAATTATGGTAGCGATGACCTGTAATGGGATTCGTGCCTCCAACACCATGCAGATGGGTTCAGCCTCTCCTGGCCCCTTGCAACCGTTTACCCTGAGTGTGAGGATCGACAACAGTGATCCGTTTGTCACATTTCAATTCGATTTGCTGATCCCGTCAGGATTTTTGTTTATCGATAATTCAGCTGTGTTGAACCCGACCCGTTCCAACGGTCATATTTTGCATGCTCAAATTATAAATGGAAATATTTTAAGGATACTTGGTTATTCACCAGTCAACACACCCTTTTCCGGGGATACCGGAACAATAATGACCTTTCAATTGAGTTCGGGCCCCATACCAGGAACATTTCCTCTTACAATGCAGTCTCCGGTTATTGGCAACATAGCATTGACCAATGTTTTAACCGGTTATTCAAATGGCACAGCCACAGTGCTGGCTTCAAATATAAACATCCCTGCAACCACCCTCAATTTTAGCCGGACCCCTCTGGGCCAATCGACAACCCGTGGTTTGCAAATTAAAAACACTGGTAATCAGATTCTTGAGATCATATCTATCACTTTTGATTCGCCCTATTTTGAAGTAATCGGTAACACTGTCTTTTCTCTCTTACCGGGACAAGCCACAACTGTTTCCATCCGGTTCAATGCGGTGGTCAAAGGCACGTACGATCAAACAATGACCATTACATCAAATGATCCGGATGAGGGGACAAAAACAGTATCATTACAATCCAGGGCTTATCCTGTCAATGAGTTCCGTACGGCAAATTTGTCAACCTTTTCAGGTCAACAGAAAACCCTGAATTTTTCAATGAACAACATGGAAGGGGTTACTGGGTTTCAGTTTGACCTGGAGTTGCCACCACCTTTAACATACGTCGAAGGGACTGCCATGCTTACGAGTAGGAAAGTCGATCACGCTATTTCAGCCAGTATGGTTTCGGGTAACAAATTAAGGATTCTGGCTTTTTCCCCATCAATGCAAATCTTTTCCGGAACTTCCGGGACGGTTTTGACTCTTGGTTTCATGGTAGTCGGAGCCGGCGGATCCTATCCGTTAAACATCTCGGAGGTTGTTCTCAGTGATATTGGGGGTCAGAATTGTCTATCGAACGCTTTCAACGGAACCCTTCAGATAGCGGCATCGGATATTTTTTGTAGTAACGTATTGGCCTTTGAAGACGTTTCGATCCTTGAAACCGGTAGTAGTCTGTTTCAAATTACCAACACAGGAAACGATACGCTCAAAATCAGCCAGATAATTTTCACCAATCCTGATTTTTCCCTCTCGACTCCGTTGCCGGTGTACATTCTTCCTTCCTCAAATAAACAACTTCAAATTGATTTTCTTCCATCCGGTGAAGGGATGGCAAGCTGTACCATGAAAATCTTTAGTAATGACCCGGAAGCCTTTGAAAATCCTATGCCCGTGAATCTTTCAGCTTATGTCTTCAGGCCGAATTACATGTCCCTCCCGGCGTTTAATGTAAGAGATATCGACACCATAACCATTCCTCTGAAAATCGTAAATATTGACAGTTTTGTCGGGTTCCAGGCGGATGTAGGAGTTCCTTCCGAACTCACCTACCTCCCCAATTCGGCGACCCTTTCTTCACGGGCACAGGATCACATTCTTTCTGTTACACGATTTGATTCTACTCATTTTCGCCTGATTGCCTATTCATTGACAGGGAAACCTTTTACCGGTGACACCGGCACTATAGCCACTTTAAGTTTTGTTTTGAACACAGAGGATACTCTTTTTACGCCACTTCCATTCTCGCTGACAAATGCGGTACTCGGGAATAGTGAACCTCACGACATTCTTTATGAGACCGATTGTGGTTTGTTAAATGTTCAATATCCCCGTATCCTCTCTGGCAACTGTACCTATAATAATACGCAAAATACTCCCATCGAATCCGTTAAAGTCATTCTGAAAGCTAATGATCTCAAGCTGGATTCAGTGAATACAATGGCTAATGGATATTATTCATTTTTTGGGCTCTACCCCGGATCTTATTCAATTGAGATGACTTTTGGCGCTCCCTGGGCCGGTGTAAACGGCACCGATGCTTTAAAAGTGATGCGGCATGTCATCGGTTTGGAAACACTCCCGACACCTGTAAGAGAATCAGCGGCTGATGTCAACCTGAGCCACACGATCAGCGCCATGGATGTATTGCATATTAAAAAACGCTTTGTGGGATTAGAATCCTCTTTTGCGCGGGGGGACTGGGTCTTTGAAAAGCAGACAGGGGGCAATTCGGTTGTGATCGAAAACCATAATACTACAGTCAATTTTTACGGTTTATGCACAGGGGATGTCAACGGATCGCATATTCCCGGGAACTCCAGCAAATCATCAACAGTGGTCATGTCAACATCGGATGAGGAGATGTTTGCCAGTCCTGGCCAAGAAATCTGTCTGCCCGTTTCTCTTAAAAACAATTGTACAATGGGTGCGCTTTCTCTGGTATTATCTTATCCAGAGGAGTCATTCCATATTGAAGAAGTGACTACTGTGGAAGGCACTCCCCTCTTTTCAGTCAGTTCAGGTGTATTAAAGGTAGTATGGGCGGAACTGGAGCCTATCACAGTCCTGGCAGATAAACCAATAGCGTACATCCGGATTAAAACTGATGAAAATCTATTGCCGGGGGCAGTATTACGGTTCGACAATGCCAGTGATTTGACCGAAATATCAGATGGTGCAGGAGAACCCTATTACGGGATAGAAATATCAATCCCAGCGGTTCAAATCACGGGTGAAACCGGAGAAAGACCGATGTTTTTTGCCCCAAATCCTGCCCGACACGAGATGAAAGTGTTTTTCTGGTTCGATGAAAAAGGAGCAACTACTCTGAAAATGTATGACCTTAAGGGGACTCTGGTAAAAACCATTCATTCGATACCTACAAATGAAGGACTAAATCAAACTATTTTGGATGTATCATTTCTTTCAAAGGGTGAGTATATCATAGATTTAATATCCACCGGACCGACATTAAAAACTCAAAAAACAGGGAAATTATTCATCGATTAATCATTCTTCCAAAGCTTACATAATGTCTATAAGGATATTTCATCCCGGAATAACTACGGCTATTTTATTCCTGGTAAATATTGTTACCGGCTATAACCAGAACGCACCTGTAACAATCATTGGTAGTCCGGAAACTTGTCCATCGGCCAATATTTTAGTTCCTGTCACAGTGGATTATTTCCAGAACATTGGCTCCATTTCCTTAAGAATTGAATACGATCCTACAGTGCTGGATTATCAGGGTGCCAGTAACATCAATTCAAATCTTACTGGGATTGAGATCCATGATAACGATATTTCATCGACATTGCACAAAATCAATGTAATATGGCTTAATACCACGGCCTTGTCCTTGCCAGATGGCACCAGTTTATTTGATTTGTCATTTACATACATTGGAGGTACAACAAATTTAACTTTCAATAATTCTTCCAATAATGGTATTGACTGTGAATACGCAGATCAGGCAGGCAATCCATTAAATGATAATCCCACTTCAGATTACTATAACAACGGATCTGTAACAGAAGCCAATTTCAATATTCAGGGAAATGTCGAAGGAGCTGACAATGTTTGCCAAGGTCAGGAAAATGTGAATTACCAGGTTACGTCGGTTCAAAATGCTACCGGATACGTCTGGTCTTTACCTTCCGGGGCCACGATTGTGTCCGGTTCGGGGACCAATGCAATTGATGTAAATTTCTCGAACACTGCTGTTTCAGGAGTTGTATCGGTTTATGCTACAAGCGATTGTGGAAACGGTTTACCTTCACCTGATCTTCCGGTAACTATCAATCCCCTTAACCCCGTCAGTATCACCATCGAAGCATCCGCTAACCCGGTTTGCGAGGGAACTTCGGTCACCTTCACCGCTACGTCGGTTAATGGAGGGAGTTCTCCCACTTATCAATGGAAAGTCAACGGTCTTAATACCGGATCAAATAATCCCACTTTTACCTATACTCCATCCAACGGAGATCATGTCAGCTGTGTGCTCACTTCCAACATATCCTGTCCTTCGGGCAATCCGGCTCCTTCCAACACCGTCGCGATGACGGTTAATCCCCTTAACCCTGTCAGCGTTACCATCGAAGCCTCCAATAACCCGGTTTGCGAGGGGACTTCGGTTACTTTCTCTGCAACCCCGGTGAATGGGGGCTCGACGCCAGTTTACCAGTGGAAAGTCAATGGTGTCAATGCCGAATCCAATAATCCCATTTTTACCTACACTCCAACCAACGGAGATCAGGTCAGCTGTGTGCTCACTTCCAACATATCCTGTCCTTCGGGCAATCCGGCTCCTTCCAACACCGTCGCGATGACGGTCAATCCTCTTAACCCTGTCAGCGTTACCATCGAAGCATCCGCTAACCCGGTTTGCGAGGGAACTTCGGTCACTTTCACTGCAACAGCCATCAACGGCGGTACAACTCCGTTTTATCAATGGAAAGTCAACGGTCTCAATACCGAATCCAATAATCCCATTTTTACCTATACTCCAACCAACGGAGATCAGGTCAGCTGTGTGCTCACTTCCAACATATCTTGCTCTTCAGGTAATCCGGCTACCTCCAACACCGTCGCGCT
>CAZGIM010000038.1:0-23672 GCA_964525995.1 uncultured Prolixibacteraceae bacterium
TTAATTTTCTCAGGTCTTTCTTTTCCATGCCCAAAGATAATCATAATATTTGAATCGTACTAACTATTTTATGCACTTATTAATAATTCAGACTTGAATTTTTTGCAAACCTGATTTCGTTGAATATATAATAGTTTTTCCATCGTTTCTTTAATTTTCCTGTCTTCAGGTAAGCCTGCTCGGGAGTTAGCATATTACAGCTCAAATGAGGCCTGGCAGTGTTATAAATACTTATTATTTCATGCACCCTGAGACTTGCCTGGTCAAAACTATCATATACCTCACTATGGATCCATTCTGATTTTAATATTCCATTAACTCTTTCCGCAACAGCATTTTCATATGGATCCCCGTTTTGTGTCATACTGATAAGGATTTTTTCATCCTGTAAAACATGGACATAATTTAGACTGCAATATTGTGCGCCTCGATCGGAATGATGGATGAGGCCAATCCTCTCATTTGGATTTACTGATCTCAAAGCCATTCTCAAAGCACCTGCTCCACCGTCAGCGTCAAGTCTTGGAGATAGGCAATGACCGACTATTTTTCTGGAATATGCATCTGTAATGAGATATAGATAGGCGAACTTATCCCCGATACTGATAAAAGTAATATCAGCTACCCAGAGCTTATTGGCCCTGAGCACTTCCATTCCATCGATTAGATTTGGATATTTTTTCATCCAATGTCTGGATTGCGTTGTAATCACGCATCGTTTGCGTTTTTTAACAAGTAAATTTTCATCTCGAAGAACATCAAATAATGTATCTCTGCCAATATTAATCCCATCTTTCTGGAGAAGGAAGAGTAATTTCCGGCCACCGATTCTTGGCATTTCCTTTCTCTTTTCGATTACTTTTTCAACGATTATTCTTTCTTTAACCGCTTTACATGCATTACGGAGGAGTTGTTGATAGAATGACTGACGTGTATAGCCAAACAGTCCACAAAGGAAGCTTATTCCAACCTTTGTGCGTCCTTGCTTTATTCTTTCGACTGTTTGGCACCAGAGTTTTTTCTTAAGGAGATACCGTAGCTCTCCTCAGCTAATTCTATCAAAGTACTCAATGCCTCCGTTTTAAGATCCGACTCAATAAGTTTTTGTCGAAGCTTTAAATTCTCAATCTCAAGAGATTGAACTTGCCTCTGCAAATCAATCTGTTGGTTTTTGTTTTTTGATGGTTTCATGGTGAGTGAAGGTACAATTTCCATGGATTTTCTTTCCAGGATTTCGGATCTGAATTTCTTCACCCATGACTCAACTACTCCTCGATCAATACCATGGTCCCGGGCAGCTTCTGAGGTGCCCTTCATACCCGATACAATTTCACTAGCGACATCCAATTTAAATTGCCTTCGATAATGAGTGTACTTTCTTTTCTTCTGTCCTTCCATAAGTTTACATTTTTTTACTGTAAACATTTTTCAGGACGATACAATTTCCAGCTGCGGCTGCTTCTCGATTTTTTTTCATCATAATTTGCAGGGTTTTGATTAAAATAAATCATTTTCCTGCATATTTTGCTCACTCTACACCAATAAGTTATAAACATTCTGATTGTTAATAATTGTTAAGGATCAACTAATTATTTTGTTCAAATTTTTGTAATAGGTATAATAAAAATGGATTCCATTGTATCCTGGTATAGAATAAAAATATATGCAATGTATGGGCATAAACAGAGAAAATCTATAATCGATAATTTACTCTGTCTCTGTGTTATGATTTATCAATAGCTTTTGACATTATCATTTCCGAAATGTGCCAATCTAACGTCAAGTCCAAATCTAAAGAAGAGAAATCGTCCATTACATATTTTATCCTTTTTGAAAATTTATTTAAATGTGTTTTTTTCAATGATTCAGGATTTATAATATAAATTGCTCCATTGTACTCATAAACCTTCGGCGCATCCTGACGGCGAAATATACTACCGTCTCCTTTGCAGATATACAGATACCCATTTATATCTTCCTCAAAAACACTATAATAAGGATTTGATAAACAAACTTTAACCGAAACTACCATGTCAATATCGGTTGAATAGAGCTTCAATGCTTCTATTACATGTGTTGTTTTACGGAATGGAGATGTACATTGTAATAAAAGAACTGAATTAAAAGTTTTCCCCCTATCTTCATAGAATTTTAAGGCATGAAGAAGCACCTCATAAGATCCACTAGTATCTGACGCTAATTCAGAAGGACGTTTGAAAGGAACTGATAATCCATAATTTGAAACTGTTTTGATTATTTCATCATCATCAGTCGAGACGCAGATATTTTCATCATCCACTAATTCACGTGCAGTATCAATTGTATAATAAATCAATGGCTTTCCACAAAGAGGTTTTATGTTTTTTCGTGGTATACCTTTTGATCCACCTCTTGCAGGGATGATAATTAATGGTTTCATTTGAAGTTCGTAGTTGTTATATCTTTTTGTGCTTTTTCATAATCCTCATGTCTCCCAATGTCTAACCAATATCCAGCCAAGGGATAAGATATCACCTTATTCCCTTCTTTAATCAGTGTTTCCATCAAATCAGTGGCATTGAAGTGCTTTTCAAAAGGTAGACACTTTAAAACTTCACGTTTCATCAAATAAATTCCACCGTTGGAATAATAAGTATAAGTAGGCTTTTCCCGGAGATTAAGTACATGTTTGTTATTTGTTTCCAATATTGCATATGGAATATCGACTGAATAAGGGATGGTGACGACTGAAAAGTCGGCATCGTTGTTAAAAAAATCTAAAAACAAATGTTCATAATCAATATTAGTTAGAAGATCAGAGTTAGTTACTAATATAAAATCATGTGTAAAATTTTTTATTTTTGATACTGCTCCTATTGTCCCAAGGGGTTCCTCTTCATATATATATTGAATAGAAATATTTTTTTCAAGACCATTGCCAAAATAATCTTCAATTTGTTTTCCCCGATATCTCAACGTAATCCAAAAATCATCAATTCCAAAAAGACGCAGTCTGTTTAAATTGTGCTCAAGAATGGGTTTATCTCCCACTTTTAGAAGCGGTTTTGGAACTGTATCTGTCAATGGTCTCAACCGCTCACCACGGCCTCCTGCCATAATAACTGCATCCACTGGCAGATATGATTTTAACTCTCTGAAATTGATTACATTGACAATGTGGTTCTCTCGATCCAATACAGGAATAACCCTATAATTTTTCTCGCGGTATTCAATGACTTGGTTTATGTTTCGCTCACCTTTTAGGATGAATTTTGGATTTGGCTGAATAATTTCATCAACCAGATTGTCGATTGAATAACCTCTTAATAAGCCTCGCCGAACATCACCATCAGTTAAGGAACCTACTAAATTATTTTTCTGATCAACAATAAAAATAATCGCATCTTTAGCCAGAAAGTCGAGGCGTTTTAATGCCTCTCTGATTGTACTGCCTTTTAGTAGGAGATGTTTTCTATAAGTGTTCAAGAAATCTCTTTTAAAAATGAAATAGTTTTTGTGATGGAATGTATATTGTCATAGACATTATTCCCAAAATAATTCTTTTGTTTGTACTTGTTTACAATTTTAATAATATCGTCCGAATTAAAAGTACAATTTATGGTATTTTCATTAATTAACCTCCCCCGCTGCCTCTCTCCAATATTTATAAAGTATTTTCCAAATGATGCCGCTTCAATGATGCCACTCGAACTGTTCCCAATGACCAATCCAACATATTTCATGCAGGAAAAATATGATTGAGTACCAAAGTTCTCAATTAGAAATACGTTATCCAAATGATTGTTTTTAAGTGTTTGCCAAGTGTTTCGAAAAATAGTACCAGTTGTGTCGGCATTGGGCATCGTGATGATGAGTTGTAAATCTATAGACAATTTTTCAAAGGCTGTGTATGCTTCCATGGCAAATTCTTGATTCCTTTCGAACGCAACAGTTTCAGGGTGTATAGTAATAAGAATGCTAGGTTTTGAAAGGTCAATGCCCCATTTTTCATGAAATTTCTCAATGCTTAATAAAGATAAATTCTTCAGATTCAGGAGACTCAATGAACCAGTGACTATACAATTTTCATCAGTACCTGTTAATTCTTTGATACGTTGCTTAAAGACCTCGGCAGAAACGAAATGATATTTTGAGGCCAAAGTAATGCTGTGTCTGTAGATATTGTCAATTGCCCCCAGTGTTGTTTCACCCCCATGAATATGACCAAAACGAACATTGAATGGAATTCCAGCTGCAACGGCTGCGGCCATTTCGAATCGGTCACCCAGACAAAAGACAAGAGAAAAGGAGTGTTCCTTCCAAAACTCAGCAAATTTCAACGCTGTAAGAGCATAAGATGTGCTAATGGCATTTGATTCATCTGATAGTAACATTTGATGAATCTGATAGGTCGGGATAAATCCTTCATCAATGATTTGTTCAATAGTATAACCATGATACCTTGAAAGATGTGTCCCAAACACTATAAGCTCAAGCTGGAAGAAAGAGTCTTCTCTTAGCGCTTTTAGCAAAGGGAGATAAATCCCAAAATCAGCCCTGGAACTTGTTAAAACACCTATTTTCACAACATTAAATCTTTTTTAGTAAGCTTTTCATCTGATATTAAGTCTCTCACTACTTTTTTACCTATAACTTCATCAATCAACATGGGTGAAAGTCCATCTCCAGGTCGTTTCATTATTAAATGCTTTCTTTGTATTGTATCACCCTTATAAATGGTTTCCGCTATATGAATGCTTTTTCGAGTAATTATGATATTTGGTAATTCAGATTTTGTAACTTCTTTTTTCCCGCTTCCTGAAATGGCTTGTTCAATATTTCGAATGGCGTCTACCATTGATTTAAACTCACCGGGTTCTACAGAAGCCTTATGATCTGGACCTTGCATATTGTGGTCAAGCGTAAAATGTTTTTCAATGATCTCTGCACCCAAAGCTACAGCTGCGATGGGAACCTCAATACCTATAGTGTGATCAGAATACCCAACTTTTACACCAAACGTATCACGAATGTGGTGCATCGCAAAGAGATTTACATCTGCCATCGGTGTTGGATAATCAGTATTGCAATGCATTAATGTGATTTCTGAAAGTTTAACTCCGCTGGTCATAAGCACTTCCAGAGCCGCTCTAATTTCATTAATGTTTGCCATCCCAGTGCTCATGACAACTGGCTTTCTTTTCTGAGCAATATGCTGTAAATAGGGTTTATTCGTAATTTCGCCTGAGGGTATTTTGTAGAATGGCACATCAAGTCGGTCAAGCATATCAATACTTTCCTCATCAAAACCTGTCGAAAGAAAGGTGATGTCGTATTTCTTGCAGTGATTCTTAAGTTCTATGTGTATAGCTTCATCCAATTCAAACTTATGAAGCATTGTGTACTGAGAATCATCCTCATTCTTCAAAGTGGCTTTCTGGTATTCAGCTTGCTTTGCAGTGTGTGAAACCAACTTAGAAGTTTTAAAAGTTTGAAATTTCACGATATCAGCTCCGGATTCCGCTGCTTTTTCAATCAGTTGTTTGGCTAATTCCATGGAACCATTGTGGTTTACTCCAGCTTCAGCAATAATCATGCACTTTTTCATTTTATTAGGCTGTTTGCTTTAAAAAAAGAGTTTGGGGAGATTGAGATATATTGTTTGGTTACAGCATTGCTTCCAATAAATGAACACGAGCCAACTTTCACCCCGCCATTAATGGTGGCAGATGTGGCAATATGACAATGGTCTCCAACAACCGCATCGTGTTCAATGAGTGACTTGGTATTTATGATGCAATTTTCACCAACAGTAGCTGATGCATTTACCACTGCATGATGCATAATAATTGTCCCCTTGCCAATTTTAGCGTATTTAGAAACATATGCCTTTGGTGATATGATTGTCGCAAAAAGGCCACCAAGAGAACAAACTTTAGTGAATAGCTTTATTCTTTTTTCAGGATTACCAATATCTCCAGCTGTAATTAAAAATAGTACATTTTCTTTAATAAGAACGGGTATTTCTTCGTCAGTACCAATAATAGAATAACCCAGTACGGTTTCACCAACTTTAGATTCCAGGTCAAGAATTCCCTTGATTTTTAAGGTATCAAATGCCTCTATGACATCGATAGATGACTTGCAATGCCCTCCGCCTCCAACTAAAATCAAAGATTTTCTTTTCATTTTGTAACTGAATTAGTGTCTTGACAAATTAATGTTAATAACATTTATATTTCTAAATAACCGCGTCATGAGACAGCGCAATTCAAATTAAATATCGAAAATCATGAATATCCATTAATTTGACAAAAATTGCCAGTTGAAATTCGAGAGAGTTCGATAGAGCTTATATTTTATTGGTGCTTGACAAAGGTAAGAGGCAGAGGAGATCTCTGTGCAAATAACATCAGCAGAATTACAATCTGGTGGGTCAATACTAAGTATCTAAAGGCTGGAGCACAGGAAGCAATTAAAAATAAAGCACGACATAGGCAGCTAAAGAAAAATGACGATAACGACACAGTCGAAATCATTGCCAGGTCTGTTCAAAGGCCTTGAAGGAAGAAGTCGATAGATTATCAGGTTGCAGAAACTCAATGAAAAAGCATCTTGATCAATCGGGAATCCATCCGGTTGGTGCTAAAAAACGAATGTAAGCCTTAGTTTAAAAAGATGTGTTGTATGATTATATTGTCAGGGCACTAGTATTTAGTTGTATAAATTAGCGTATTTCTTTTTCAACATTCTTTGATATACTTTTTCTATTGTCCTTTCAATGGGATGAGCATTAAGGTTGTAAGCCTTGCGGTATTTTTCAATACCCTCAATGAGCTGTTCAATCGATGTGAAGCTTGCTTTTCTCAAGGCATGTCTGGTTAAAATGCTGAACCACACTTCAATCTGATTGAGCCACGATGCATGGGTAGTGGTATAATGAAACTGAACATTCTTATGCTGTGCCAGCCATTGATCATTCTTTGATTTATGAGTGCTAAGGTTGTCCAAGATGACATATAATTCCTGATCCTTGTATTGTTTTACAACATCGTTCATAAACAGAAGAAATTCCTTGCGGCGACGTCTGGGAAACTGTTTCGTTTGAATAAGGCCGGTTGTGATTTCCAGCGCTGCAAACAGATTGATGGTTCCGTGCCGTTTGTATTCGTGGCTGTATCCGGTAATTGCTTTCCCGTTCGGAAGTTTAAGCCACCCCTGGGCTCTTCCCAATGCCTGAATAGCTGGCTTTTCATCCACACAAAGAACCACAGCATTGTTGGGGGGATCCAAATATAGTCCTACAATGTCAGCGGCTTTTGAGGCGAACTCTGGATCTGTGCTGATTCACCAGCTGTGTTTACGTTGCAGATGGATACTGTGTTTCTTGAGAATGCGCCAAACGAAATCGGAACTAACCGTACCTAAATGTTGGGCTTTTAGATTACCATTCCACGAACTATATCCATCAGGTAGCTTTTTGTCCAGAATCCGAAGTACTTTTCGTTATATGGCAGCCCCATACTCCTTCGGTTTACCAGTGCGTTTCAAGTCATCCAGGCCAGCAAGTACAGAGGTATCGAAACGGTTCCTCCATTTACAAATAGTGGCTTTCCGGGTATGCATAAAATCTGCTATCTCTTTGTTTGTTTTTCCTTCATGGGCCAGGAGAATGATTTTTGCTCGCTCCTTAATCCGCGCCTCTATAGTCGCACTGCTCGCCCATAATTCTAACGTCTCTTTGTCACGTTTAAAAAGAACAATTGACTTGGCTTGTCTCATATACCTGCTGATTTTTCAGCAAATAAATATTATTACGCTTAATTATGCAACTAAATACTAGCGAATTGTTTTTTTTATCCCTATTTCTTGTTATAGGTTTTCCTCCACACAATTTTATTCACGATCTCGGTATAACTCTGTATTATTTTAATAACCTTATCACTAACATTCTCATCCAGGTAGTCCGGAACCGGTATTCCATTAGCTCCATTAAGATTCATATGCACGGCTGTATCAACAGCTTGCATCAGCGACTTTTCATCAATGCCGGCAAGGATAAAGCAGGCTTTGTCCAGCGCTTCGGGGCGTTCGGTGCTGGTGCGGATGGCAACAGCCGGAAAGGGATGCCCTATCGAGATAAAGAACGAACTTTCTTCGGGAAGGGTACCGCTATCTGAAACCACAGCAAAAGCGTTCATTTGCAAACAATTGTAATCGTGGAAGCCGAGAGGTTCGTGCTGAATTACCCTCTTGTCCAGTTTAAATCCGCTTGCATCAAGACGGTTTCTTGAACGTGGATGGCAGGAGTAGAGCACTGGCATATCATATTTTTCAGCCATAGCATTGATGGCATTGAAAAGAGAGAGGAAGTTCTTTTCAGGATCTATGTTCTCTTCGCGGTGGGCTGAGAGTAATATATATTTGCCTTTTTCAAGCCCAAGACGTTTATGAACGTCTGAGGAATTAATGTCAGCAAGATTTGCATGGAGTACCTCTGCCATAGGTGAGCCGGTAACAAAAGTTCGTTCCTTGGGCAAACCATTTTCGACCAAATAGCGGCGGGCATGTTCGCTGTAACATAAATTGACATCAGAAATGATGTCCACAATACGTCGGTTGGTTTCCTCGGGAAGACATTCATCTTTACATCGGTTGCCAGCCTCCATGTGAAATATGGGTATATGCAACCTTTTAGCAGCTATAGCTGAAAGACAGCTATTGGTATCTCCCAGAATAAGAAGTGCATCCGGCCCTGTCGCTACCATCAGTTTGTAGCTGCAATTGATGATATTGCCGATCGTGGCTCCAAGGTCATCACCGACTGCATCCATATATAATTCAGGATCATCAAGCTTCAGATCTTTAAAAAATACTCCATTCAGGTTATAATCGTAATTCTGGCCTGTATGGGCAAGGATGGTGTCGAAATACAGCCGGCATTTGGGAATGACAGCCGACAACCGGATAATTTCCGGACGGGTACCCACGATGATCAGTAACTTGAGTTTGCCGTTGTTACGGAAACGTATATCGGAATAGTCTTGCCTTGGGTCCATGCTTATTTAGTTTGCTCGTTAACAGGTTCAAAGAAAGTATCGGGTTTAGAAGGGTTAAAAGCTTCGCTGGCCCACATTATAGTAATTAGATCGGTATCGCCAAGATTTTCAATGTTGTGGGTATATCCGGTGGGTATATCTACCGCCTCTATTTTATCGCCTGAAACGTAGTATTCAATAATTTTTGCATCCGGATCGCCTACTTTTCTAAATCGTATTACACCCCGTCCGGTGACCACAACAAACTTTTCATTTTTGGTGTGATGCCAGTGGTTGCCTTTGGTTATGCGTGGTTTGGTGATATTGACAGATATCTGTCCGCGATCAGGAGTTCTCAGAATTTCCGTAAAACTTCCCCGGTCATCAACATTCATTTTCAAGGGATATGAAAATCGTTCGGTAGGGAGATAGGATAAATAAGTCGCGTACAATTTCATTGTAAAGGGATCGCTCATGTCGGGAACTTGCAAGTTGTTTGGATTCTCTCTAAACGAGTACAACTGATCTACGATTTGTCCTAATGTGGCTGTATAAATCACGGGTACAAAGCAATAATTATCTTCACGGTGTTCTTTATCATTTAAAGCCGCAATCATTTCGGCCACTAAATCGTCGATATAGACAAGGTTGAGTTGATTGTCACGATTGCTTATCGTAACAGGCAGATCATGAGCAATATTGTAACAAAAAGTCGCTATACCGCTGTTGTAATTCGGTCGACACCATTTGCCGAACAGATTGGGGAAACGGTAAACCAACACCCTAGCCCCGGTTTCCTTTGCATAATTGAAAAAAAGTTCTTCACCGGCCTTTTTCGACATCCCATAAGGATTATCGAGCATCGCCTGCGTGGAGGAGCTGAGCACCACGGGGCAGGTGTTCTTATGTTTCTTTAATGTTTCCAGCAACTGATATACAAACCCGTAATTGCCAGCCATATAGTCATTTATGTCCTTCGGACGGTTGACTCCGGCCAGATTGAAAACAAAATCAGCTTTCCGGCAATAGCTATCGAGTTGCGCTTCGTTGCTTTCGATATCGAATTCATAAATATCATCGATTGTGATATCTCCAAACGACTTGTCTTTCCCTTCTTTGATGTTTTTCAACTCCAAACAAAGATTCTTTCCGACAAATCCTTTGGCTCCGGTTACTAGTATGTTCATTGCTTATTCGCTGATGATTTCGGTGGATCTGGATTTCTTCTGTAATCCCAAGTCTTCACGTACAAAGCGAAGTTTCAGTAACAGCTTTTTCATACCGTCCACATTGAGCCTCGTTGTGTTATGTGAATGGTAATCCTCAATCTTGGATAACGCTTCGTCCCCTTCAACAAAAAACTGATCGTAATTAAGGTCGCGTTGATCACATGGAATGCGGAAATAATGGCCCATATCGATCGATTTGACCATCTCCTCGCGGGTAACCAGTGTTTCATACAATTTTTCACCATGGCGCGTACCGATGGTCTTTATTTCTGTTCCGGAGTTATAGAGTTCTTTAAGTGCTGTGGCCAATGTTTGAAGCGTTGCTGCAGGCGCTTTCTGGACAAACAGATCGCCGTTATGTCCGTGCTCGAATGCATATAACACCAGATCGACAGCATCGTCGATGGTCATCATGAACCGGGTCATGTTGGGATCAGTAAGGGTTATCGGCTTATGACTTTTGATCTGATCTACCCAAAGAGGAATGACCGAACCGCGCGATGCCATCACGTTGCCATAACGCGTACAACAAATAGTAGTAGTTGAGTCCTTTCCCAATTGGCGTCCCTTGGCTATTGCCACCTTTTCCATCAGGGCCTTGCTGATACCCATCGCATTAATAGGGTATGCCGCTTTATCGGTCGAAAGAACGACTACATTCTTGATGCCGTGCATAATAGCCGATTCAATCACATTATTGGTACCCTCTACATTGGTGTGAACGGCTTCCATGGGAAAGAATTCGCAGCTGGGAACCTGTTTGAGTGCAGCGGCAGAAAAAACATAATCAACACCTCTCATCACATTGTCCACCGATTGGCGACTTCGAACATCACCGATGTAAAACTTGACCTTAGGATTCTGCAGCCTATGCCTCATATCATCCTGTTTTTTCTCATCCCGTGAGAATATCCTGATTTCTTTAATATCCGTATCCAAAAAACGGTTCAAAACCGCATTTCCAAATGTACCGGTACCGCCGGTGATTAAGAGTACTTTGTTTTTAAACATAAGAAGGCACTAAATTAGAATATCAGGGTTGAAGAGTTTCCAAGTTTCAGGGTTCAGCGGAGAGTTCACAAATTCTCCCAATACCACTTCACCCCCAATTTCAGCCCTTGCTCTAAAGTATAGGCTGGCTGATAGGCAAACAGTCTCTTGGCTTTACCAACGGAGGCATGTGAATGGGGAATATCTCCTTTTCTGTTTGGGCCGTGGAGGATGTCAACGTCTGCAATTTCGGGGTCGAATTCTGAGAGATATTTCTTCAGGTAGTGAGCGAGCTGGTTGAGATTGTTGCGTTCACCTACCGCCGTGTTGAAGACTTGGTTGATGGTTTCGGGATTGGTTGTTGTAGCGGCAAGGTGGTTCATCTGGATGACATTGTCGATGTAGGTGAAATCCCGTGAGTTGGTGCCATCACCGTTGATTACGGGTGATTCGTGTTTAATGAGTTGCTTAACAAATAGCGGAATTACAGCGGCATAAGCGCCATTCGGATCCTGCCGACGGCCAAATACGTTGAAATACCGCAGTCCGATCATTTCCATCCCGTAATTCAATGCAAAAACATGAGCATAGAGTTCGTTAACATACTTGGTAACGGCATAGGGAGAGAGGGGCTTGCCAATCACCTCTTCCACCTTGGGAAGTGTTTCCGAATCTCCGTAAGTTGAGGAACTGGCGGCATAGATCATTCTTTTGACTTTGGCATCCCGCACTGCCACCAACATGTTCAGAAATCCATCGATATTGACTGAGTTGGTGGTCAAAGGATCATGGATCGACCGGGGAACCGATCCCAAGGCTGCTTCATGCAACACCAGATCCACTCCTTCCACAGCCTTCCTGCAATCTTCGATCTTCCGAATATCCCCAACGATGAGGCTAAACTTTGGATGATCCATGAACTCTTTGATGTTCCGGAAATGCCCTGTGGAGAAGTTGTCCAGACAGACAACTTCATTGTCATACTGTAACAAATCTTCGCAAAGATTCGAGCCGATAAAGCCCGCCCCGCCGGTAACCAGTACACGACGGGAGGTGATGTGGGGATAGTTCAATTTGTTCTGGGTTTTTGAGTTCAGGGTTCAGGGTGTTTCAGGATTTCAGATTTCTGGGGCCTATTGCCTATTGCCTACTGCCTATTGCCTAATTCGTAAATCGTCAATCGAAACAATCGTAAATCATCGTCCTTCTGTCTCCTTCCTCCTCACTTCCTGCTTTATCCTCGCCAAATGTCCTCTGCCGAGGGCTTTCACTTCGCAGCCTAATTCATAGTATCTTCTGATCTGCTGATCGGAGAGGATGCCAAAGGCGTCGATGATGGCAAGGGGGCCACCGGCCCAGGAGACGATGTCGTCAGGATTCAGATTAAGGTATTGTTTGTGGGGCACGGCCAGGATGAGGGCTTCGGCGCCCTGTAATGTTTGCGGGAGATCTTTTTCCACGACCGATTCATTCAGATGTTCCTGGTTGCGGAAATAGCGTTTCCAGGAGTGGCCGGGAGCGGGATAGGTCTCTTGCTCCTCCAGCTCATACCAATGATCCACATAGGGGTCGTGGATCTTGACATCGGCGCTCATCTCGGTGAGCTTCCTAACAACCATCTCGCTGCCGCTGTAACGGGTGTCGCCGACATCCTGACGATAACTGGCGCCGGCCAGCACGACCCGTGCACCGGCAATGTAGCGCCCCATGTTGCGCAGCGCATCGCGCACCAGCTCGGCCACGTGCAGGGCACGGGTGTCGTTGATGTCGATGGCTGTGGGGGTGAGTTTGAAGAGTTTGTCGCCATCTTCAAAACCCAGGATGTGTTTATAGGACCAGTAGCCGAGTCCGCCGTCTTTGGGAAGGCAGTAACCGCCGATACCCGGTCCGGGAAAGATGATGTTGCTGTGGGTGGGTCGCATCTTGATGGCTTTGATCACCTTGATCAGATCCACCCCGTTGCGTTCGGCAAAGAGGCTCCATTCATGCAGGTAAGCCAGGATGGTAGCCCGGTAGGAGTTCTCCACGATCTTGGTGGTCTCCGACTCGATGGGGCGGTCCATCACGGTGAGAGGAAAATCTTTGGTATTGAGTACCTCATGCAGGAACTTTTCCACGCGCTTTCGGGCAATCTCTTCACATCCCGAGCAAACCCGCCAGAAGTCGCGGATGCTGGCGACATATTCCTTGCCGGGCATCACCCGCTCGAAACTGTGAGCTAATAAAGGTGTTTCTTTCATTCCTCGTTTAGCAAAAGCTTTCTTCAGGATGGGCCAGGCGACGAACTCGGTGGTTCCGGGAGCTACCGTGGTCTCTATCAGTACCAGACATTCGGGCGGGATCTTCTCGCCAATGGTGCGGATTGTATCTTCGAGGGCAGCCATGTCGGCTTCCCCGCTCCGCATGTTACCCAGCTCTTTCTTTGAGAAGTCGCACTGCACATCGACTACCACGCAGTCGGCAAACTGCAGGCAATCGCTGTTGTAGGTGGCCACGAGGGTTTTGTCGTGCAGCACGCACCGTTCGATCAGTACGTCCACTTCAGGGTCTTCGGCTTTGACGGGAGCCACACCGCGGTTGATCAGGGGGATCTTCCAGTAGGAGCGGGTAGAAGGGCGTTGACAGCCGATCACGAACTTGCTGTTTTTGCCGTCTTTGTCTTTGGTATCCGCCACGATGGCGGCCATCACGGCACCTACAAAACCCAGGCCCATCACCACAACGATCTCCTGGCCCTTGTTGCGGGCTTCGGCGACCAATTGTTCAATGCGCCGGAGTTCGGCATCGTAGTCACTTTTTGAAGGGAGGGCGAAGGATTCACCGGCGGGGGAGAGGGATGTTTGGGATGACATTGGGGATTGGGGGTTAGAGATGATTATTAGGAGACTAAAGAGGGTTTCAGGGTTTCAGGGTTTCAGAGTTTCAGGGTTTCAGCGTTTTATTGCCTATTGCCTACTGCCTATTGCCTGTTTTGGTTTCAGGGTTTCAGGGTTTCAGGGTTTCAGAGTTCTGAGTACTATTGCCTACTGCCTACTGCCTATTGCCTGTTTTGGTTTCAGAGTTTTATTGCCTACTTGTTGCCTGTCAAGTTACATAACCATTTCCACAACGGGATGACTTCTATGGTTCTGTCTTGCAAGGTGATGGTCTCTTCTTCATCTTTGGTAACAATGATCATCTGTTGTACCGCGATTCGTGAGGACATTTTCAGCAGCGCATCAGTTTCCCGTTCACGTGATCCTTCGTCCTGAAGGGTGTAGCAGGCCTGAACAGCCAGTTGATCTTCCGGTACATAGAAATCGACTTCAATGCCATGGTGATAAAAATATACTTCCTCTCCATAAACCCGGCGAAGATGGACAGCAACCAGGTTTTCAAGCAATGAAGTAAAAGGATCTAAAAGAAAGAGGTTTAGGATGCCATTGTCAATAAAATAATACTTTTTGTTAGCCTCTTTTTCAACCAGTTTAGCGCTCATGTTTTCCATTGGAAAAATCAACCATGATTCCATCAGGTAATGGAGATAGTCAATCACCGTATCGGTACTGATTTTCTTCCCGGTGGAGGAGACAACATGAGCCAACCTGCTAAATGAAATGGGTTGCTTGAGGTTTTCGGATAATTTCCGGATCAGTACCCTCAGGGCAAAATCGTTCCGGATTTGATGTCTTGATATCAAATCGCCAAAAAAAATCTTCTGATAAAGGCTGCTGAGCCATGCCCGTTTGTCGGAAATCCTGGTCAACTCCGGTAATCCCCCAAAACGATAATAGGTTTCACAGGCCCTGATAATCTCCTTTCTATACCGGTACGCATAATTCCGTGTTGTCACATCGATTCCCTGTGATGTCAAATACTCGCTGAACGAAAAAGGAAATACATGTTGTATGATGTACCTTCCTCCCAGGGTGGTTGCAATTTCACTGCTCAGCATTTTGGCATTACTTCCGGTAATGTACACGCGGAAACCCTGGTCGGCAATCCTTCGTGCAAATTTCTCCCATCCATCCACGATTTGAATTTCGTCCAAAAAAAAGATGGGTTTGCAATCGTACATTTCTTCGTAACTCACTTTAATGAGTTCCAGGTATTCCAGAGATAAGGAATCAATCCGGTCATCTTCAAAGTTGAAATAGAGAAGCTCCTCCGCCTTGTGGCCTTTCCTGATCAGATGGTGTATCTGTTGGAACATCAGGTACGATTTCCCCACCCGACGTAAACCTGTAAAGACATAATTGAGATTATCGTCCAATATAACAGGCCTTTCCTGAAAAATAACCCTTGTTACGCTTTTCTGATATTCGGCAATTAAGAGTTTAATGATATCTTTATTCATGCAGTACTATCGATTATGTTCGATAAATATACTTGTTTTTTGTCGAATATGATAGAGGTAATGATTAAATAGGGTTTCAGGGTTTCAGGGTTTCAGGGTTTCAGGGTTCTGGGTTCCCTTTTTTACATCTTCAGTACGCGTTTACGGATCCATTCCCTGAAGAGTGGGTCGGTGAGTCGGACGCTTGGTGTGGTAAAGATAGTTCCCGACCCGGAGAGTTGTTTCAGCGTCCGGTACACATTAATGCGATTGCGGTCGAGCCTTGAATAAAGAGATTCCTCTCCTGCTGCAATGGCCAATATCACTGCCTTTTGCTGTCGATTCACAGAAATGGATTCCCATAATTTTTCAAGATAATCGTTCTCTAAGGCAAGGGCTTCGGCGAGGATGGTTTGAAAGCTGATCCGGGTAGTTCCCCTTGGATCATTTAAAAAGACCGCCTGTTGCGTTAAAAGTTGTGTGTAGTAGGGGTGTCCCAGTGTGAATTGCACGATCTCCTTTGCGAGTTCTTCACCATTGAAGACCTTGTAATGGTTGAGCGACCGTGTGATCCAGGGCCTGAATTCTTCAGGATTCACCGGGCCCAGGTGGATGATTCTCGCAAATCTCAGGAATGGCGAGGAGCGGGAGATGAAAATGCGGGTCATCACCGACTCGTGACTGCCGGCAAAGAGATAACTGCCTGCCGGCCGATGAGCTGCTCCCCGGTAACCGGTTTCCCGGCGATAATCATATTTTCACGATGCGACACCATGTGTAGGGTACAGGGGGTGTAGGGATTTTGGGTTCAGGGTTCAGGGTTTCAGAGTTTCAGGGTTTCAGAGTTCTGAGTTCTGGGTTGAGAGTTCTGGGTACTATTGCCTATTGCCTACTGCCTATTACCTGTTTTCAATCGTAAATCACTTCTGCCTTCTTTTAATGTCTGTTCAGGTTGCCGGTAATTTACCGATGAGTTCCTGCGGGTTGAGGGCGATTTTCGAAAAAGCGAACCATTTTTTTCCAAGGTCTTTCAAGGAAGCGCCGAGGTGATAAACTGTCGTGTCATCAATAATCAGGAACCGATCGTGCGATTTTGTAAAAACTTTCATCAACATAATTGTCTATCAATACAATAGATTTTGTAGCCGATTTGATTATTTCAGCGGCAAAATGGTAAGCGTCAAATATTTGTCCTTCATAAAAAATGCCTTCACGTGGTAAAGAGTTTGTTTTTATAAGTAATTCAAATTTTTGATCATGCTCAGTAAGTGTTTTATCATGCTGTCTGAGTTTATGCTCAATTTGTTCAAATTGATTTTGAATTGCGTATCCTTTGAGTAAATACTTTTTCAAAACTGTATTGGCCCAAATACGAAATTGAGTTCCTTGAAATGAATTGACACGATATCCGATGGAAATTATCATGTCCAGATTGTAATGGTCAATACTGCGAGATACACTTCGATTTCCTTCAATCTGAACTATTCGGAATTTCCGAACAGTTGTTCCAGCTTTCAATTCTTTTGATTGGTAAATCTGCTTAATATGTTCACTTACATTCGCTTTACTTGTATTAAAAAGTTTGACAATTTGGGCTTGAGTAAGCCAAATGGTCTCATCTTCAAATCTCACCTCTATTACGGTTTGATTATCTGATGCTTGATATAATATTATTTCACTGCGATCAGTATCCAAGGAATGGGGTTCTGGGTTCAGGGTTCAGGGTTCTAGGTTCTGGGTTAATGCTTAATTTGACTAATCGATCTTTTTGACCTGAGGAGTTTCGAAAAGCTGGACCTTGGCTGAACTTTCAATGGCCTTAATGGCTATATCCTTTACGCTCCGATCAGCCTGTTCAGTCTTCAAGGTGAGTTGTTTGATATATCCATCCTGTTCTTTGATCCGGTTCTCAAGAGTAAGGATTGTCTGATCCTTCAGTTTTACCACTCCTTCGTGCTCCGCCAACAGGAGTTCTTTTTCGAATCCATACTGTGTCTTGAGCTTGTCGGAGGCGTTCTTTTCAGCATCTTTAATAGCTTTTGAAAGGTCTTCATCGAACCTGGTGACCCTGGCCGTCAGGGCCACAAATTCCTGTTCTCTTGCGGCAATCACTTCTCCCCGCTGCGTTATATTCTTTTCAGTTGCAGCGACTCTGGCGGAGAATTCCGTTTCTGCTTTACGCCTTGTCTCGTTATACTCCTCCTGTTCCTTACGCCGTTTGATTGTCAACGTATAAAGATATTCTTCCTCCTCCCGCTGTCTTTCCTTTTTAATGCGTTCACGTTCCTCTTTTACCTCGGCTACCATCTTTGCTTTCTCTAATTCCCATATCTCCTTTTTTGCGTCCATTTCTTCATCAAACTCCTCTCGTTTGCGGTCAAGTGATGCTTTCAGCTCTCCGGCCTCTGCTTCCAACAGGGTTTTCTTTTCCTTGTGTGCTAATAGCATGGCAGCCAACGAATCAGCAGTAGCCTTTACCTGGTACAACTCATCGAGAAACTGTTTCTGAATCATTATTGCCTGCCTGACTTCCGAAAGTTTTTTCTGTTCCGCAATAAGTGTATCTTCTACCTGATCAAACGCTGCAGCAACATGCAACTTTAGATCTGCTATCCCCTTGACAATTGTTTCCGGTGTTATTTCAGAGACCTTTTTTACAAGGATATCCTTTTCTGACTTCTCCTTGATTTCTTGAGGTTTTGTGTTTTCATTGTCAACTACCTTTTTCAGTAGCGCTTCATAAGCATCGAAAATCTCGTTTTTCGTGTTTGTCCGGGTAATAAGTTCTTTGGCCATAAAAAAAGTTTCAGGGTTTCAGGGTTTCAGGGTTTCAGAGTTTTTTACGACCGGGGAGAGTTGTGGTTCGTAAATATTTAATGAAATGACTGAGTTTACCAGATAAATTCAGGCAATCATTTAATAACAATTTATATTTTAAATCATCTATGTGACCGGCATCATGGGCCCTGTAAATCTGAGAACGGGTCTCACCCAATGATCCTTTTGCAATGTATAGAAAATTCAGGAACTCCTTTTTGCCATCTCTCTCGAATCCTTCGGCTATGTTATCCATCACTGACCCGGACGATCCGAGTATCTGGTTCTTCAACGAAAAATCCTTCGATAAAGATGAAAGAACAGTAACTTCTCTTATCTTCTTGCAGAGTTCACGAGCATCCATCCAAATTTCTAAATCCTCAAACCTTTTAACCGTCGCCATAACGCTGAAACTCTGAAACGAAAACAGGCAATAGGCAGTAGGCAGTAGGCAATAGAACGATTTTTATGATTTACGATTGTTTCGATTGACGATTGACGAATTAGATTGATTTACGATTGTTTCGATTGACGATTGACGATTTATCCATTCGTAAATCGTAATTCATGTCAATTGTAAATTCATTCAATTCTGAGGCAATAGGCAATAGAACCCAGAACCTTTGTCCATTATCCCTTATTTTCCGTTTTTCTCCCAGATAAGCAGCATGCCGGGATAGTCTTTGAAGTATCTTTTCTCTTCGCTTTCTTTCACCACATCGCAATGAATCTTCCGGTGGATGAGCGATTCGGCTTTATGGATATAGTTATCCAGGTTTTCCTGGTTGATGTTTTTTCCCACCAGGGCCAGGTCGATGGTACGCGTATCGAGACCCGCTGCCAGATCGCCGACCAGGAAGGCGCGTGTGACATTTCCCAGCTTATCGACCACCTGTTCTACGATGCGATCCAGCCCCACATGTTTACGGAGGATGCTGTTGATTTCATTGTACAAAGGATGGTGGTCGTTGGCCATGAAGATCTTCTTGTTCCCTTCAAGAGTGCTGGTCAGGAGGCCCGCCTCTTCAAACCGGTTAAGTTCCACGCGGATCGCATTGGTCGATTCCCCGAACTCCTCTTCCAGTCCCCGGAGATAGCTCTTGCTGCCGGGATTAAGGAAAAAGCGGAGAAGCAGCTTGATGCGGGTTTTGTTGGAGATTAATGCGTCTAACACGAGGGGGAGGTTACTTATGCTATCGCCCTTTCAGTCACAGGAATGACCTAAAAGGCAATCCAGGTAAAACACCTACAGCAGATAGGTAAAAACGCAGGGTTTTTCTGTAAGTGAGTAACAAATGTACTCATATATTTTTTGAATTGTCAACACTTTTTCGACTTTTTTTCAAAAAAAATATCGTTAGGGCTTCAACCTAACACCGTGAAAATTAGGCTAAAATGTAGAAAGACTGGAATTTAAGTAGGAGAGGTTCAGGCATTCATTACAGGAACATAGCAGGAGGAATATTTACGATTAATTCGATTGACGAATTACAATTTATTTACGATTAATTCGATTGACGATTGACGAATTAAATGGATTTACGAATAATTCGATTGACGATTGACGAATTAAGAACCCTGAAACGCTGAAACGCTGAAACTCTGAAACTCTGAAACCAAAACAGGCAATAGGCAATAGGCAATAGGCAATGGAGTTCAGCCCCTTTTGTTCTCCAGGAGCTGTGTGGCGATGGTTACGGCGAGGGCTTGGTCGAGGTGATCGATGCGGACGACGACTTTGCTTTTGCCGGCGAAGCGGACCAACTCTCCTTCCAGTCCGGCCATGGGACCGGCGATGACACGCACGGGGGTCCCGGGTTCGAATCCCAGGCGGACTACATCCACCGGGACATTGGCTCCGGTGATCACCTTCAGCAGATCGATCTGCCGGTCGGGGATGGGAGCAGGCTTTCCGGAAAACCATACGTACCTGACAGCTCCCGGGGTGTTGAGCACATCGTAATAGTGTTGCATGGTGATCTTCACAAAACAATAGGAGCGGATCAGGGGCATTTCCACCATTTTCTTCCGGTCGCTCCACTGCCGCAACCCTTTCTGCAACGGCACATAGGCCTCAATGCCCGCCTCGGTCAACCGTTCCGCCAGTTTTTTCTCCTGGCGACTCTTCGTGTACACCGCGTACCATAATGCATCACCTGCCATCGTTTACAGTTTCCCGCAAATTTAGATGAAAATTCCTGATCGATGCGCAAACAGATAAAAATCAGAACCGCATCGATCATGGAGAGATTGCAATATTATTCCTCCTGACTGAAGTTTGTTATTACTTTCTAAAAGTTGTATCTTTGCTCCCTTTGTAAAAAAGCGAACAATGAGTTTACGATCCAAGACCACTGAATTGAAACGTCGGATGCAGGAAGCTTTCCAGGGCGGCGGTGAGCAGGCGCTGGAGAAACAGAAAGCCTCCGGGAAGATGACTGCCCGCGAACGCATACTGGCACTGCTCGACCCCAATTCGTTCCATGAGTACGACTTGTTTGTCAAACATGCCGGACAGGATTTCGACATGGACAAGAAATACCTGCCGGGCGACGGTGTCATCACGGGTACCGGTTCCATCAATGCCTGGCCGGTGTGTATTTTTGCGCAGGATTTCACGGTGGCCGGCGGATCGCTGGGTTACATGCATGCCAAGAAGATCGCCAAGATCATGGATCATGCCATGAAGATGAAGGTGCCGCTGATCGGGATCAACGACTCGGGCGGGGCGCGTATCCAGGAAGGGGTCAACTCCCTGGCGGGTTATGGTGAAATCTTTTACCGCAACACCCAGGCTTCAGGGGTGATCCCGCAGATCTCGGTGATCCTGGGCCCCTGTGCCGGCGGAGCGGTTTATTCACCGGCGCTGACCGATTTTGTCTTCGTGGTGGATAAAATCTCGAAGATGTTCATCACCGGTCCGGAGGTGATCAAGACCGTTCTGGGTGAAGAGATCTCGATGGAAGACTTAGGCGGTGCGCGGGTCCATGCCGAAATAACAGGCAATGCTCATTTCTTCGCTGAAAGCGAACAGGAGTGTTTCGAACAGATCAAACGACTGGTTTCCTATATTCCCTGGAACAATGAAAAGAAGGCGGAACCCTTCCCCAAAAAAGCCCCTAAATCACGCCAATACAAACTCGACCACATCTTTCCCACCAACCCGATGCAACCTTACGACGTGCGGGATGTGATCCGGGCCATTGCCGACGACAGCGACTTCTTCGAAGTACAGGAGCTCTTTGCCGCCAACATCGTGGTGGGCTTCGGACGACTTGATGGCATGTCGGTAGGCTTTGTGGCCAACCAGCCGCTGGTTCTGGCCGGCGTTTTAGATTGCGACTCCAGCGACAAAGCCGCGCGTTTCATCCGTTTCTGTGATGCTTTCAACATCCCACTGGTGACCATGGTCGATTTACCGGGTTACCTGCCGGGGGTGGATCAGGAACATGCCGGGGTGATCCGTCATGGCGCTAAAGTCCTCTACGCTTACAGCGAAGCCACCGTGCCCAAGCTGACCATCATCCTGCGCAAGGCTTATGGCGGAGGCTATATCGCCATGTGCTCCAACCACCTGCGTGCCGACTTTGTCTTCGCCTGGCCTACCGCCGAGATAGCCGTGATGGGACCGGAAGGCGCTGCCAACATCATCTTCCGCAACGAGATCAAGGCGAGCGACAATCCTGAAGAAACGCGCAAACGGCTTATCGAAGAGTACCGGCAGAAGTTTGCCAACCCTTATGTTGCCGCGGCTTATGGTTACGTGGATGCCGTCATTGAACCCAATGAGACACGCAACTACCTGACCCACTCCCTCACCCTGGCCCTCAGCAAACGAGAAGTCCCGCCAAAGAAGAAGCATGGGATACCACCGTTTTGATTTACGATTTTGCGATTGACGATTGACGATTGACGAATTAGATTGATTTACGATTGATTCGATTTACGATTGACGAATTAGATTGATTTACGATTAATTCAATTGACGATTGACGAATTAAAACCCTGAACCCTGAACCCAGAACCCCTGTGCAACAAGTTGATAAAATACCAATTTCAGAACTAAACATCATGGCTGCTTCCATGTATGGAAACCTGGTCAAGGCCGTGGTGGATATACAACTTGGAATTTTGGTCGTGGATGCGGAGCTTCACGTTGACCAGGAACAATATTTGCTGGAACAGGGGTCCGATCAACAGAATCTTTGGGGTATCAACCTCTATCCTCAACAATTTGGATCGGATGGATTCATTGAATTTGATTCCATGATCAATATCCGTCCCCGGCAACAAAATATGTCGAGAGGGGTCGAAGATGCCGAGGTCAGAAAGCGGATCATCAACCTTGTTTTAAGTAAGGTGGTGAAATAAAATAATCAATGGAAAAATCAGGATCTTCATTTTATACGGTGGACCGGGAACGATGGAGCCGGATGTCGATCTTCGACCAGTTGGGAAATATTGGAAGTGAAGTCGGGAGGACGCTTCGGCTAAAAAGGGAGGAAAAAGATTTTCAAGCCGCAATGATCCGGGCGCTGGATCTTTTCGATGCCACGACAGAACCCCTCATTAAGCAGAAATCGCACCGTTCAAAAGAGGTATTGCGCGCCAGAGATCAATTCCTGTCAGCCCTTTTTGAACGCGACGACCCCACCATCGAAAAGTGGTTCATGCAATTTGCCATCGCCGCCCGGTTGAAACGATGAAATGGATTTTCGATTAATTCGATTTACGATTAAAGTGATTTACGATTGATTCGATTGACGATTAAAGTGATTTACGATTGATTCGATTGACGATTTACGAATTAAAACCCAGAACTCTGAAACCCTGAAACCCTGAAACCCTGAAACCCTGATTCCTATGGACGAGAACTTACAATTTGTTGATTTTCCTTATGAGGAGGTGACTTTCCGGACGACCCTCACGAAAAAATTCGCTGGGCGCAAGCACTACGAAGCGCCAGATCCGCGGAAGGTGTTCGCTTTCATCCCGGGAAAGATCATGAAGGTCTATGTGAAGGACGGGGATAAGGTGAAGAAAGGGGATTCTTTACTGGTTTTACAGGCCATGAAGATGGATAACCTGCTCGTTGCCCATAAGAATGGGACGGTGAAGAAGTTGAGTGTTAAACAGGGCGACATTGTTCCCAAACACCACCTGCTGGTGGAACTTAAGTGAGCGGCGGATCTGTTCCCGGCCGGACAGCCTTTCCTGGTCCGGAAAGTCCAAAGGGGAGCGACATGATGAACGGGTGAGCTAACAGATCCTTCGTATGAACATTGAATCCATTGAATTTATTGG
>CAZGIM010000039.1:0-23379 GCA_964525995.1 uncultured Prolixibacteraceae bacterium
TCATTTTTTACCGTTTAATCAAACCTCTGGATTTTTAATCCAGAGTGATTTAGTTTTTGAGAAGTTCACTTTAACAAGTTATCTGGGAATTGAATATGTTTTTTGATACATGCCCTGACCGATAACATGCCTGTAAACCCAATGTTGTAAAAGGTTTTCTGTTTAACAAACTTTTCTATCTATGCAATTCATCCAACACCTCGACAGCAACGTAATCGTCTGCGATACCGAAGGGATCATCATCTACATGAATGAAACGGCGATCAGGAATTACGCCAAAGACGGCGGTGCGGCGCTCATTGGAAAAAACCTGATGGACTGTCATGGCGCGCAATCCCGGGAAAAGATCCGGGAGATCATTCGCACCCGCCGCAACAACGTTTATACAATTGAAAAAAACGGCCGAAAAAAACTGATCTACCAGTCGCCCTGGATCGAGGGTGATGAACTCAAAGGCATCATCGAACTTTCGCTGGTGATTCCTTTCGACATGCCTCACTACAACCGGACTTGATCTACCCTCCCTGGTCGAATCTTTTTATTACCCATTTTGTACCAAGACAGGCTTACCTTTTAAGTAGCCGGTTTACTCTGAAAATATTTCGATTTGAACTTTAGTGCGACATTGACCAGTGCAATTAGCACGGGAACCTCTACCAACGGTCCGATGACCGCTGCAAATGCTTCTCCCGAGTTGATCCCGAACACGGCAATGGCAACGGCTATCGCCAGCTCAAAATTGTTGCTGGCAGCTGTGAAGGATAAGGTAGCACTTTGTTCATAGGTTGCCCCGACTTTCTTGCTCATGAAAAATGACAGCAGGAACATGATGAGGAAATAGATGGTCAGCGGAATAGCAATGCGGATCACATCCAATGGAATCTTGACGATGTATTCACCCTTGAGCGAAAACATTACCAGGATCGTGAACAGCAATGCAATAAGGGTTAGTGGACTGATCTTGGGAACAAACCGGGTGTGATACCATTCTTTGTTTTTTATGCGGATCAGGATGAAACGGGTAAGGAACCCTGCTATGAAAGGGATTCCCAGGTAAATAAAAACGCTTTTTGCGATCTGCCCGATCGTGATGGCTTCTACCGCGCTGTTTGTAGGTAGACCAAACCATGCCGGAAAGACAGCGATAAAAAGCCAGGCATATACCGAGAACAGTAAAACCTGGAATATGGAGTTAAATGCGACCAACCCCGCACAATACTCCGTATCACCTCTGGCTAATTCATTCCACACAATCACCATGGCAATGCAACGTGCAAGGCCAATAAGGATCAATCCGTACATGTAATCAATATTGAACTGGAGGAATATGATCGCTAGCAGGAACATCAGGATCGGGCCAATAATCCAGTTCTGAACCATTGACAGACCCAGCACTTTCGTGTTTTTAAATACATCGCCAAGCTCTTCATACTTGACTTTCGCCAATGGCGGGTACATCATCACGATCAGCCCGATGGCTATCGGGATATTGGTTGTGCCTGATGACATGGAGTTCCAGAAGTCAGCAATGCCGGGGAATAACCAGCCCCAAAAAACACCTACAGCCATTGCAAGGAATATCCACAAAGTCAGATAACGGTCAAGAAATTTAAGTTTCGTTTTCATTATTTGAAAATTTTCAAATCAGCAACATGATGAATTCGTATTGCAATCACATGTCGGTTCCGTTCCCCGCAGCAATCCGTTGAGGATGCCTGCGGCACAACCCACCCCCGATTTTACTTTAACAGCCCCCTGCGGGCAGTTCATTTCACAGGCGCCACACTCCATGCACAGATCCCTGTTCATGATATAGGCCCGTTTGTCTCTGAAGCCGAAAACACCATGCGGACAAACATTGATACACATTTGACATCCGTTGCACAACCGGTCATCGAGTTCCAGTGTTACGACATCCGGTAAATATACAAAACCGTTCATTTTACTATAAGGTTAAAAATCTTGAAATAATCCAGATGATTACGCCAAGTCCGGCCAGAACAATCTGAACCGGCAACATGACTTTCATTTCTTTCTGAACACCCGAAAGCGATGTAAAGGTTGATGATCCTGTAAAATTCATCGCCATGAACGAAGACACCCCCGGTACCAACAGGAACCAAGAGGCGTTTTCGATCAGGTTTGTCCCCATCATCCCCGAAAGAAAGAGGATCAGCGCTGCTATGATTCCCGTTGATAACCCTTTCAGGGAGAATCTGCGGAAGGGAATCCAGGGCAACAGTGCCGGAGTTACGGCACATCCGGTCAGATAAGCGGTGACAAGATTCACGATGGCTTTCCAACCCTGCTCAACGGCCAGGCCAGCAGAATATCCCTCCCTGGAAATGCCTGATAGAATGAAGAACAGCGCCGGGATCAGGAGCAGATAATACTTTCCGTAAAAGATATCAACCGGGATCAACTTCAGCCTTTCCTTTAGTGGAAATGTCACGGTCCGCATCGCGTCGGTCGCCTTCATTTTAGCCTCAAGAAAAGCTTTGATATCCGATGCCCTGACCGGTCCATAGGTCACCGAAAACCCGGTCATCCTTTTAACCTCGTGGGCCGAAACACCAGTTGCACTAAGTTGCGGCAGTATGATCCGGTGATGGTCAACAACTTGCTCAAGTTGATGAATCCTGATCCGGCGAACTACTTCTTTTGTGCTGAAAGTTTTCTTTCCGGCTGCGCACCAAACATTGATACCTTTGGTGTCGATCACCAGTATCCAGGCATTCAGTCCCCCCAACGCCCTGCGCAAGTGGTCGAAGCTCAGCTTGTAGTTCGCCGAAACAAAGACATGTGACTGCCTGCCGGGAGATCCCACCGCGTAAATGCCCGGGTTTACCTTGTAATTCATCCGGCCAACAGACCATCTCACCCTGAGGGTTCCGAGCCGATCACGGGTACTCCATTCGGTTGCCACCAACGGAACCGTCATGACACCGAAATCCAGATTCCCTTTGATAAAATCCAACTTCATAGTTTTATAGCGTTAGGAGAACATAAAATCCAAACCGTAATCATCATTGTTTCCACCGGAATGCCCGACGATGGGTTCCCGTATACCTGCCGCTTCCCCGTCAATTTCAGGCTTTATCTTCTGCCGATAGAAGTTCAGGAACCCTTCCCTGATCTCGTCACGTACACGACGGTAAACCGACATGACTTCTTCTTTAGTCCCGTTGGCTTCAAATGGATCTTCAAACCCCATGTGCAGCCGGTACCTGACATGACCGCTGAAATTCGGGCAGGTTTCCTTTGCATGATCGCACAAGGTAATCACGTAATCAAAAGAATCTGAGAGGAAGATCTCTACATTCTTGGGCTTGTTGCCCGATATATCGATGCCTGACTCTTTCATGGCTGCAACTGCATTGGGATTTGCTTTGACGGAAGGACTGGTGCCTGCCGAATATACTTCAAGTCGCGAATCAAAGGATTTCAGGAAACCTTCTGCCATCTGACTGCGACAGGAGTTTCCGGTGCATAAAATCAGAATTTTCATAGCTATTTACAGTTAAAATCGCCCGGTTGATTGATGATGGCAAAGAAATCATTAAAGATCTTGCCAAGCTCACAGATACTTTTCGGGTCAAGGCAGTAGTTCACCTTAACTCCATCAACTTTTCCCCGAATCAGTCCGGCGTTCTTCAATTCAGTCAGGTGCTGCTTCACCGTCGTACGGCTCAGGGGCAGTTCATCCGAAATGTCACCTGTCATGCACACTCGGGTCTCGGCGAGGTATTGCAGGATTGCCAGCCTTGCCGGATGTGCAAGCGCCTTGAAAAGAGCGGCGCTTGAGTTAAGCTTTTGATCGAACAGATCAGTCTTTGAGGTTGCCATATGTTGAATGGTTAATTCAATGGTTAGTAATCTTTCCTTCGCTCAAATGCAGCCTCTGGGTGCCGAACTCGGCAGCCATCGGGCTGTGCGTCACCATCATGATGGTGATCTTATGTTCCCTATTGATTTTTCTGAGAAACTCAAGAATTTCACCCGAAAGCGCAGGGTCAAGGTTCCCTGTCGGTTCATCGGCCATAATGATCTGCGGACGATGTATGATGGATCGTGCAATGGCTACCCTCTGCTGCTGTCCTGCAGAGAGTTCCCTGGGCAAGTGGTCTTTCCTGTCAGATAACCCGACATATTCAAGGATTTCTTCAGCTCTTGTCTGCTGCTCCTTTTTTGGAACCTTTTCTAAAGCCAGCGGAATCATCACATTCTGGATCGTTGTCAGATAAGGCACCAGGGCAAAGCTTTGAAGAATGTAACCAACCGACTTCTTCCGGATCTCTGTCAAATGACGATCGCGCATATTGTCTATCCTGTTCCCATTGAAAAGGATGGTGCCGGATGTTAATCGAATCAGCCCGAAAATGGAAAGCAGCAAGGTGCTTTTACCTGAACCGGATGGTCCGGTGACCGTAACAAAATCTCCATTTTCTACACCAAAGAAAACATGATCCAATGCGCTGATCGTGCCGCTTGTGTGCTGGTACTGTTTTAATACATTTTCTCCTTTGAGTATCATGACTAATCCTCCTGAAGGTTGGAATATGGATCAAATCTGGCAGCCAGGTATGTCGGGATCAATGATCCGACCAAGGATATTGTGATCGACAACAGTATAGACCACAGAAGGTAGATGTACACTGGTTTAACAACGATTCCGGCAAGATAAGGTCCCAGGATCACTCCGGCAAGGGTTCCCAGCAGGAAACCAAGAATACCGCCTGCAATCCCAAGAAGCAATGCTTTCAGCAGGAACATCTTGTAGATTGTCATACGCTCTGAACCCATCATTCTGAGGATTCCGATCTCACGTTTTCTTTCGTTGACATTGGCCCAAATGTAATTCCCGATCGATATCCCCCCGACGAAAAAAATGATGATCAGCATGACCAGCGTGACTTTTCTCATCAACTGGTTCGTTTCGATCTGGGTCGATACGATCTGGTTTATGGATGTTACCCTTGTATCCGGAAGGATATTCCGAAGCTGGCCAAGCAGCCCCTCTGAAATGGCATTGCAGCATCCCATGATCTCAATGGCAGAAACCTGGTTTTCTATCTTTAAAAGGGTCTGTACATCTTTCAGGTTTGCAAAAATCCGGTCATCATCCACAGTACCTGTTTCCGGAAGTACTTTGACCACCTTAAATTCCTTGCCGAGAATGTTGAGTTTCTTATTAGTTGTAAGACTGAGCTTTTTTGCAACCTGCGATCCTGCCATACAATCTTCGCTGAACAGCGTATCGATCGCCTTCCGTTTTAGCTTTTCATCTTCCATCCCGTGTGATTGGTTGGCGCTCTTGCTGGGGGCACATGAAGTGGTAAGCTGTTTCCCTAACAAGCCGGATGACTGCCAGAGAGGTTTGGAGGCGATCTCACTTTTAGGCAAAATTCCTGTTAGGACTACGGATTGCCCCTCAACACTTACTCTTCGGGTCAGTTTTGGGGACATATTATCAACACCTGCGATCGTGGATTCCAGGATGCGCTCCACATAATCCATGGGAAGGGTTGGCGCATCGATATCCGAGGTATAGTAATCATCGATGCTGGCAGCCTGAGGCAATACCAGGATGTTTGCTCCAAGGTTATCGAGATTCTTTGCAACGTTCTGTTCGGAAACAACTGCCACGCTTTGTATGGCAACGATAACGGCAATCCCCAACGTAATAGCAAGCAAACCGGTAATGAGCTGGGATTTCCGCTTCCATAGCTCAATGAGTACGAGTTTTGTGATAGTCATGGAAAAGGGGATTATTTGGTTCCGCATCCCGATTTTGACCCGCCAGGACAACAACTGCTTGCAGGAGCTTTCTTTGCGGAACTGACAAGCGTGTTAACGTCAGTTATTCCGTTGTGGGTGCCCACAACCTGTCCTGATTTATTGATGACGTAGGTTACAGGCTCCTTTGCGTTCATATCGCATTTCAAATTTTGCAGAAGCTTGGTTTCACCCTTATCTGTCAGGTCCACTTTTACGGTAACTGACTTGTTGTCCATTTTCCCGCAGGCCATGGCACAATTTTCCATGATGTTTTTTTGGTTGGGCATATTTGCTTTATAGGCAACCACATATACTGATTTTCCTTCAGCAATGGCTTTTAGGATCTCAGATGTCTTCGGTGACGGAACCATGTCGGCCAGCTTTGCCGGGGTGGCATCCTTCAAAGGCAGTCCGCCGGCAATTGTACCATTTTTATCCAGGACGATGATCAGGGGAAGTGGAGCGCCGGCCAGTCTGTACTTTGTAACAAGGTCCTTATTAGCTGTCTCCGTTGTGTTCATTTTCACGACAACAGATGACCCTTTACAGCTCTTTCTGGTTTCTTCGGCAACTGCAAATGCCTTATTAGCATCCGCACTGCCACCGGCGTATGCGACAAGAAAGACCGTTTTTCCCGATTTTGAGGCTTTATCAAGCTCTGTTGAGGTCTGAGCGCTGACCCTGGTCACGCCTGCCAGAAAAAGGAGCAGGATTAGAATCGATTGGAATTTTTTCATGGCTTATGGATTTATTTATGACGCAATATTACGACATATTCTTATTATGACGCATAATTGCGTCATAATATTAAAAAAGTTTTATTCCCCGCAGCCACACCCTCTGAATGTTTTTCCTGCGTATGAGTCCGGATCAAGGTCACTGATTGCCTTTACGATCTCACCGGCAACTTCATCCACCATTCGATAATGCTCTTCTTTCAGATCTTTATTGCGGATGATCTTGGTGTTGAGCGCATTTTCATTTCCGATGATCTTTGAAACATCGATAGATCCGTTGATTCTGCCGCTGTATTTTTCGGTGCTCTTTTTAGCGCAAAGCTTATCGCAGCCGTCCACCGAGATGGTCGGAAATACGCTGGCAAAGTTTCTTTCCTCTGTGCCGCCTGCATTATACAGCGGGAGACAAAGCGTCACAGTATCGACCATCTTCATTTCCTCAAGAACCTTCCGGGTGGCAAGCCTTGAGATGGTCCCTCCAAGACATTCTTCCCCGCTGCAGGATAATATGCCGACTTTCAGTACTGCCATCTAAATTCCTCCTTATACAATTTTATTGATATGCTTTTCAATCTTGGACGCGATCTCATCGACGACTAAATAGCCGTCGTCACTGAGTCCCGTAGCCGATCCGAATTTTTTCCCTTTATGATCCTTGACCGTATCCAGGACTTTCACTTCCTCGATGACGGCACCTCCTGCAAGAGTTACATTCTTTGCTGCACACATCTTTGGACAGCCGTCAACGGTGATACAGATGGAACCCCGCATCTTCTCTTTTACTTCATCATCACCGGTCACGATGTATGCCAGGCATACCGTTTCCGCTTTCTCCGGAACCAGTTCAAGGACAGTTTTCAAGACGGCCTCCCGGGCCACCAACCCGAAAACCTTTCCAATGCCGCTGCATGGAATCACTTTTACTTTACCTGACATTTGTCTCCTCCACCTTTTTCTTTGTTATTTCAAAATACCTTTCAAAACCGATCAACAGTTCTCTGTCGCCTTCCGGGTCAGTCAGCTCAAGTTCGGCTACCCAGCCCGACTCATACGGATTCTGGTTGATAAGCTCTGGATTCTTTTCGAGCTTGTCATTAACGGAGATAACCTTTCCGCTGAAAGGGGAGACCAGTTCAAAAACCGCTTTTGAAGATTCAATGGATCCCAACTCCCCGAACTGATCAATCTCATCACCAACCTCGGGAGGATAGAAGTACAGAATGTCCGACAGGTTCTGTTGGACATAATCCGTCACGCCGATCCTTGCGCGGTTTCCACTGACCCAAGCCCAGCAATCATTTTCATTGAAGAAAATCTCGCTGTTCCTTGGGATTCTGAATATGAATTTGCCGCTTTGAAAGGTTTCGTAATCGAAATTATAAGTTGTACTTGTCTCAGGGGATGGCACACTCGGATCTTCGTTGGTGGTACGGATTGATTTGGTTAGCGAATCAATGAAAGCCACTTCCCGGTCAGTGATCCTGAGGCTATCGGTCAACTCTATGTGTTGATTTTTGGCCTCATCCGCAACAATAATCCTTCGGGCAACCTTCAGGTTTTTCTCTGCGGCCAGCTTGCTGGCGCAACGGGTCTGGCATCCGTCAATGACAAGAAGCGGCCTTTCTGCTGCCAGTTTGTTGTATTTTGTTTCGGATACCCGGTAGAAAACAGGGCATATGATCCTATTATCAGCCTGCTCGCTCAGTTTGATGGCGAGTTCATGGGATATCACGCCGGCACATTTGTCCAGTCCGTTACAAGGCAGGATGGCAAAATTTTCAACCATGGTTTTCCATCTCCTTTCTAATTTCCTTAATGCGTTGTGTTGTGTGGTTTTTATCCGGGAAGGACAAAGCATCCGGTCCGCATGTCTTTGAACAGGCCCTGCAGAAAACTACGCAGTTATGCGGATTCTTTATGATCAGCTTGATCTCTTCATCTTCCCTGACCTCAAATACCTTGTGCGGGCAGAATCTTACACATTCCATGCAGTAATCGCATTTTGAATAGTCTATGGTCGGTTTCCAGTCGATCAGGTTGCGTTCGACGCCCATGAATGTGGTTTCGCTCATTGTGCTTCCTCCAATTTTTTCAAGGCCTGGCTGACCTTTTCCACGGCCTGGTCGGTCGACATATCACGCACGTCGATCGGGATCAGGTCCTTGGTGACATCAAGACCGGATGCTGTAAAGGCATCCCTGAAAAGCTTGTTTTGCATATTGGGCGCACATCCTCCGATCACAACTTTACGATGTGATTTCAGAAAATCCATTAAAAAACGGTCCCCGTCTTCCTCGCAAAGCTGAGGATGGATGAAGCCATATTCCACCGGCAACTCGATCCTTACCCGGTTTATAAAGTCCCAGATATCCATCTGGGAGAACCCGGGGCATTTACCCGTGCAAACACACATTATAAAGCCTGGTCTATTTTGTTCTGACATGATTATAATTGTTTTAGTTCATTTGACAATTCCATATTGACACCCTATTCGGATTTATTTGACTGGTTCGCGCTCCGCCTTGCCTTTAAAGCAATGAAATCTATTTTCTTGGTGACCCGGAACGAGAGAGCGTACCCGAACGACATCTGGATCCCGTTGTAATATTTGTACATGGGTATGTCGGCGTAGGCTGAGACATACCAATTATGTTTGAAGGCATAGGATAGCTGCGGAGTGAAGAAAATAACGTCGTAGCCGGATGCTTCTACGATTTCTTCATTCTCCCTGTTGGACTTGGACCGGTACTCGTTTCTCACCTGAAGATCGATAGTTGCCCGCTTCCATGGCCTGTAATTGAAGTAGAGCGCGGCGATCCATTGATCACCGTATTTGTAATAGAAATTTTCTGACTGGATCAACTGGGAGTATTCATAGGAAGCAAATCCTGCAAGGGATATCTTGCCGAACCCTTTTGAAATAAACAGGTTCGCCAGGTAACGGTAGCTTCCCGCCGAGGGTTGCACTGAAATAGGCAACTGCACATTGTCAACTTCCTGGTCAAATACCCCGACGGGGAACTTGACCCCGATCGTCGGTGAAACAGTGATCTTTAGCTTTGAACTGGAAAAGGCGTTGAACTTGGCGTAAAACCCGAGATCACCCAGGCCATTTCCTTTGTATGAGTCAATTCCCGGAGTTGCCAGTGTTTTATTAAAAAAATATCCGAGGTCGGTCATGACAGTCAGCCAGTTGGTAATGCCGTAGCCGACCTGTAGTTCCGTGTAATTGCTGTACGCTATTTCCTGGAATGGTAACTCTGTGAAAGGTGAATCCTCCGAGTAGTATTTACCTGAATGACTGTACCTGTATGTCAGGGAAGCTGTCAGTATTTTCGACTGAAGGGCAGGCTGCTCCGCATCGCTGATGAAAGGATTGCCCGATGTACAACATTGGGAAAAAGCCCTGTCCGTAGAAAACAGGCACAGCGCAATGAGAAGGAATTTTTTGAATTGATGCATGTTATCTTAAGCTATTTGATGCCGTGCCATGGTGTGACCCGTATCATGATCGTGTCACTGACTTCTCCGGTCTCGTTAAATACCCTGCAGGTTATCGTATTCAGACCGATACAACTCTGGCAGGCGGAATATTTGATGGTGGTTCCGCTGCCTTTGATCTTGCCGTGGTTGACAACCCAGCCATACTGCAGATTTTCTCCCGTGGCAATGACTGTTATTATCGTTGTATCGTATGCCATGACTGGATTTACGGTTTCCGTAAGGCTTACGATCTTGATCTCCGTGGAAGGATTGGAATTTTCCTTTTTGGAACAAGCTGCAATCATCACTATCCCGACGATTAAAAACAGATAGATCCTTTTCATAAGAGTTATAATAGATTTGATTTTTTGAATTCCTGCTCGAGTTCATCAAAGGGAAAGTAGCCGGTATGCCTGAAGATTTCTTTACCTGCCGGGTCAAGAAGGACCTGTGTCGGAATGGCTGCTATTCCAAAGAATTTCATGAATTCCTGGTTCTCCGGAAGCAGAACATTGTAAAACCTCACATTGACGGTTTCCGGGTATTTTTCTTTGACCTCCTTCATAACCAGTTCCATTTTCCGGCACGAAATGCATCCAGTTGCCCCGGTCTGTTCTGCCATTTTCATCGAGACAAGGTTGTTCATGCTCCCTTTGAAAATGATTAACATGGCTAAAAAGCCTATTCCCAGAATGACCAGCAAGATATTGATGATCCCTTTAATCTGTTTTTTACTTTCAGCAGAAGTGTCCATCAAATACTTTCGAGTTCGTAAATTGAATTCTAATAGAAGTACTCCCTAAGCAAATCGTCAATCCACCCCTTGATTTCCACCCTTTCAGGAAATCCGGCCATTTACGGCAAATAATGCGGATTGAGACCATAGATTCAGGGCTTTATTTTTTCATACAGAGCGCTCAGGGTATTTGAAAGAACCTCCTTGATCTGGGGTTCGTGGGCTGCTATCGGCTTGACCGGGATCAGATCGATTACTTCCTCATAGCTCAGACCGGAATGATAAAGGGTGTCGATGCTAGCGACCAGGGTTTTTTCAACCGTCTCTCTCGCTTCGCTTTCGTTTAGTCCCATCTGTTTGCCAATCCGCTGCAACTCCTGCCATTGGAACCAGAAATAGGTCGGCAGCATGGCTGATGTAATTGCATAAGCCTCAAGCTTTGACTCTTCGACGATGAATGTGTGACCAAGTAGCGCAAGCATCTCCATGATTTCATTCTGACTATGGAAATTTCTTGAAAAACTAACAGGATTGTACCCTTTGCTAATGTAGGATGTAGCATTAGGGATAAGCCTGGCGATACTTCCATGACCATTCAGTTTTGCAGAAATCTTATCGATCGTGATCTTTGGGGCGAGTGAGATCACGCAGGAATCCTGCTTTATATTGCTCTTCACCCGGTCAAGGGTATCCATGATGACAGGCGGATGAAGGGCGATAAATACTATATCCCGGTTAGCCACCTGCTCAAGGTTGGCTGTTTCAACAAATGGAAATTTATTTTGTAGAGAAATCAAAACCTCGTTGCTGATGTCGAACACGACAACTTTCTCCGGTATAAAGCCTCTGTTCCGGAATGCTTGCAGGAAGATCCGGGTTATCCTTCCACCGCCGATGAATCCGATTGTCTTTTTCATTTTGATTTTTAGTTAGTAATTCGTAGAAAGACGAAATTAAACTCAAAAAAAAACTACTTCTTTTCCCTTGGCCGCAACTGGCACATGCAGGAACCGGAGAGCTTCTCGCTTTTATCAATAATCAATGGCAATTCATCCCTTTCCCATTCCACGAGCCCTCCTGCCAGGTTTGCAACTTTGCCTGCAAATCCGTGTTCAGTCATGAATTGGACCGCCTCCTTGCTGTGAAGTCCAGCAGCATCAGCAAAAATGATCGGCTTTTCTGCGGGGAGGTTCAGGAACGTTTCATTAAAAATGCTGTATGGGCAGTAAATGATCTCAGGAACATCGAACATTTTGAACCGGTTCATGAATTCTTCCCTGACATCGACCAGTAAGGCTCCTTTCCGGCAAAGCTCCAGGGCTTGTCTGGGAGTTATATTGATTATTCCCCCGCTTACAAATCCGAATCCCGAAAAGAACCCTTCCATATTACAAGTAAAAGATCAGAATGTAATAGATGCCTACTGCAATAAACAGAACAGCAACCACCCTGCGAAACCAAAGTTCAAAGATTTTGATCCGGTCATAGAGTTTACCCACATTGCCTACTGCATATGCAAGCAACCATGCAAAGATGATCACAGGCAAGCCAGTAGCAATTGCAAAGATGACCGGCAAATAAAGTCCGCTGGCGCTGGCAATGGTCACGGGGATCAACATGCCAAAATATAGGACGCCGCTATAGGGGCAAAATGCCATAGCGAAAACCATTCCTAACAATAGGGTCCCCCAATAGCTTTTCTTGCTGTGTTCTCCCATCTTTTCAGTCAATCCAGAGAATCCCGGAAACCTGATCTTTATGAAATCCAGCATGAAGATACCGATAAGGATGAGCAACGGCCCAAGCATTTTCTCTCCCCATCCCTGGAACAACAGGGAGACCTTCATTTTACTTGCACCAAGGAATAGTATCACCCCAAGGCCTGTGTAGGACAATGCTCTACCTAAAGTATAGACAAGGCCTTTGAGAAAAACCCTTCGCCTGTTTGAAATATCCCTGCTGATAAATCCGATAGCTGATATGTTGGTTGCCAGCGGACAGGGGCTGATGGCTGTCATAAGGCCCAGAATAAAAGCTGTTATAAAAGCATATTGGGAGTTTTCAAGAATTGTTTGTAAGTATTGCATGGTCACTTCAGCATATCGTCAATAGCTTTCTTTATCTCTGCCTTAAGTTTTTCTGGACTGTTATTGGCATACAAAAATCCTTTTTCTGTCAGGTCAACCCGTTTGTCACCCGAAACGATCAGCAGGGTCTGGCCCTCAACCTTTAATTTGGCTCCGATGGCCTCACCATCTTTTTCATCGAGGTTGATGCTACGGAAGCTGATTTCGCCAGCTTTTACCTTTTCTGAATATTGCTTTTCCACTGTTTCTTTCGAAACTTTTTCGACATTGTTGCAGGTCATGCAGCGACGGGTAAAATGAAAATAATAGACCTCGACCTTCTTTGTTACCGGGCTTCCAGCAAATACTCCTGAAACCATAAAGAAGGCCAGGAAGATTAACATTGTCTTTTTCATGTGTGTTCTTTATTTGGTCAATAATTGTTTGATTTCATCGGCGGAAGGTATTCTCCCCTTGATCACAACTTTCTCATCAACAACAAGAGCAGGAGTTGACATGACACCATATTTCATGATCTCCATGATGTCTTCGACTTTGGTTATGGTAGCATTGATCCCGTGTTTTTCGACCACCTCCCTGGTGATCTTGTCCAGTGTCTTGCATTTCGGACAGCCCGGGCCTAAAATTTTAATTTCCATATTGTTTGAAGGTTTTAGCGTTGATAAAAATTTTTAAACAGTTCCTTAGCTTCCTCCCAGTGCTCCTTATTTATACAATATTTAATGTAAGGTGGGTTGATCTCGCCTTGGATCAGTCCGGATTTTTTCAGCTCCTTCAGATGCTCTGAAAGTGTTGACCTTGCAATGGGTAACTCTTCAGCCATGTCGCCGCTATAACAGCATTTGTCAATGTTATCGGCCAGGAAGTCAAGAATGAAAACTCTGGCCGGATGAGCAATGGCCTTTGCATACCGGGCCATCTTCTCCTGGTTCTCCGTATAATATTTCTTTTCAGCAATCATATCGTTTTGTATTTCGTAGAATAACGAAACAAAAGTATATTAAATATTTAACCGATGATATTTTTCATAAAATTTATAACAGGTCTAAATAGTATTCAGAAATCTTATTTGCTTCATTTCCAATAATCAGCTGCGGACTTCTCTTGTACCATTTTGAATGGTAATTGCTTAACTTTGGTAATATTATTCAAAGTAATTTGGATTTTTATGAGAGATTAAGTCACATAAAGACTATTAAAACCTTACTACAACAAACGGTTTTATTGGATAATTGCAAGCACCGTGGGCTGGACTTTTTTTATTTTATCAACCTATCTCAGCCTCTATGCCATTATTTTAGGCCCCTTATTTTATGGCGCAATAACAGGATTTGCTTTTTACAAAATAATGGAACCGAAAACGCTGAATGAAAACGTGACTTAGCCGCAACTGTTTTTGGGAGAGCTTTCACTATCTCTGTTATGACAAAACAGGGCACAAACAAGATATTGACAGTTTCCAGGTAAATTATCCCGGATATACTGCGGTTTCAGGCGATGTAATAATCAGCGGAAGCAATATTACAAACCTGAATGGACTAATTATCGGTCATTTTTTCGGAAACAAATCAAGGTATTCTCCAGATTCCTGCATGAGTCTTTCGCTATCCGAATTGCGGATGGATGTTTCCTTTTCATTTGTTCTGTTATCTTCTTTAATGCAAGCATCATTAAAAAAAAAGTAAGTTTTTCCGACACGTTTTTCCGATTTGCCTGTATTTTTCAGACCTTCATCTTCAATGAAGGCGAGAATCAATTTATTGCTATTAAAATAAAATTCTTCAGTTCGCTTTGCAATCTGTCCATAGGGGTAAGACTTTATTCTGACTATTTTACCGTTTTCAGTATAAAAATCAATCTTCGACCATTTTTGTTTTATCTGAGGCCTCAGATCCTTGGTGGAAAGTGTTGTTCTCTTCAGGGATTTCAGATTTACCTCGATTCTCTCCCGTTCATTATCTATTTTACTCACAATAGAATCGACATTGATTTTTGGAGGTTGTGCCGCAACCGTATCCTTGTTAACGGCGGCCTGTGCATTTTCATTTTGCTCTTTTCCTGTGTTGTTTGTTCCACATGAGAACATAAAGAAAACGATTCCGATTAATAGTAGAGATCTTTTCATATAATTGGTTTTAGGGTCTGATAATATTTATGTTGCATCAATTCCAGGCAGCATGTTTAAGCATTCGACACTTCCAAATATACAATATTTGCAGGGCAGATGCAAGAACGATTTACTTCTACCCGATGATTTTACCATCAAAGGTTAATTTTAACGTACCAAGGGGCTAAACGCAGTTTCTGACTTCGGTTCCAGGTCAACCACAATCAGCAGAAGTAGCGGAGAAACTGTCAAGGGTGCCGGAACCGGATTGCTAAGCCTTTTCATGGAATATCCTGTTTTTCTGATGACGGCACGAAAGGCTGGTTCCTGAACGATTCACGGAGGGCATTCCTCCCCCGCCATCCGGTTTTTCTTTAAATTTGAAGTCCTATTCCAAAACCATGAGAACTTATTTCTGGATTATCTTTCTTATATCACTGACACTAGCCGTTTCTGGATGTAAGAAAAATCCCGAGAACAGTAATGACCTGGGAACAGGACGGGTGATCTTTCTGATCGATCATAAAGTTGACGGGAACCTGCTCGAAGAGAACCAACTCATCTATACGAATGCTGCAGGAAACCAATACCAGGTGGCAGGTCTTAAATACTTTATTTCAGATATCACATTTTATAAGCAGGATGGATCGACATTCCTCATCCATCAATGGAAGGATCTGTTCTTTGTGGATGAAGAGATTCCATCCACAAAGAAGATCCTGTTTTATGATCCCCTGCCGGCAGGAAAATATGACTCCATCAGCTTTATCTTCGGCATTACGGGAGAGAAAAACAAATCATTCATGTTCGTCAACCCTCCGGAAGTAAACATGTTCTGGCCTGAAGTCCTGGGGGGCGGGTATCATTACATGATGCTTGATGGTAAGTGGAAAGATACAACGGGAACTTTACAGCCTTTCAATTTCCATCTGGGGATCGGACAATTGTACCATGGCACGGGCTTTAATACTGACTCCATCTATGCTTTTGTCCAAAATTATTTCCGCGTCACTCTTCCCGGGTCATCCTTCCTGCTGAACAATAATGACACCCTGTCCTTCAATCTCAACATGAACATTGAAAGCTGGTTTAAGACCCCCTTTGTCTTCGATTTTAACCAGTGGGGTGGCGCCATCATGCAGAACCAGGCGGCGATGGAAATGGCCCGGGAAAATGGAAAGGACATTTTTTCTATTTCTGGCTTCAAATTTCTTTGGTAAATTGCCACCGCTTTGTCAATTATTGAAAATCAGCAGCAACGATGTTCCGGAAGTACCAACTGAGTGACAAATGGATCAAAGCATCTGTCCTTGGAACGACATGGGCTGCTTCAGAAATCGTGTTGGGCAGTTTTGTCCACAACCTTAAGATTCCGTTCAGCGGCAATATTTTGACTGCGATCGGGATCATCATCCTGATCTCCTCGAACTACAAGTGGAAAGAGCACGGACTTTTCTGGAGGGCCGGCCTGATCTGTGCGCTGATGAAGTCAATGTCGCCAAGCGCCGTGATTTTCGGCCCCATGATTGCCATTTTCAGCGAGGCCCTCCTGCTCGAATTGTCAGTCAGGGTGCTGGGGAGAACGGCCGGCGGGTATCTGATGGGCGGAATGCTTGCCATGTCATGGAACCTGTTTCACAGGATCATGAACCTGATCATCTTTTATGGCATGAACATCGTTGATGTATATGCCGGCCTTGTCCAATTTTCTCAAAAGCAACTCGGCTTCACCATGGAACATATCCTGTGGATGCCGGTACTGGTGCTCCTGGGCATCTACGGACTGATGGGCCTTGTTTCTGCTTTCTTCGGGATGAGCGTGGGCAGAAAGCTCATAAACCAACCTGGTAAAGCGGTACCCTTGGTACCGTATTCAGCAGAAACAATACGCTCAGAATCCCACCCTGCCTTTCCTCACAGCCTTGCCTGGTTGTCGCTTGATATCCTTTTCATCATCTCAGGATTGTTCCTACTGGCATTGACCCCCTGGTTTGTCTGGAGCCTCAGCATTCCTTTTCTGGTGGTGATATGGATCACGCGGTACAAACGGGCTTTGCGTCAATTATCCAAACCAAAGTTCTGGTTAGGGTTTGTCGTGCTCACCATGCTTACAGCCTTCGTATTCAATACGATGCAATCGTTACCCCTGCTCAACGGGTTGCTGATCGGCGTGCAGATGAACTTCAGGGCAGTTCTTATCATCCTCGGTTTCTCAGTGTTAGGGACTGAATTGTACAATCCTGTGATCCGGAATTTTTTCCTGAAGACCTCCTTCCGGCAGTTACCTTTGGCATTGGAATTATCGTTCGAAAGTCTGCCCTCCATGATCGCCAGGATTCCTGACTTCAAGGTATTCATGAAGAATCCGGTAGGGGTTCTTTATGATGTGCTATCGGGGATCGACGCACGTTTGGAAGATATCCGGACTGCCATGCCCGCAAAAATCATTATCATCACCGGGCACCTCGGCCAGGGGAAAACCACGCAGGTCCAGAAACTTGTACAATCCCTGATGATGGAAAACGTTCCGGTCGCCGGGATCTTCTCTCCACGGATCATGGTAGATGATATGACCGTCGGATACGACATCATTGACGCGGCCACCTTCAAAAGAGCGCATCTCCTGATAAAAAGTGACGAACCCGGGAAGGAGAAGATAGGACAATACGCCATATTAGCAGATGGTTACCGGACAGGTACTGATGCTTTAAAACGGTCTGAGAGTGAAGAATTCAAAGTCATCGTGATCGACGAAATCGGTCAGCTTGAGCTCGATGACAAAGGGTGGGCGGGAAACCTGGATCATATTTTCAACACCACCAAAAGCAACCTCATCCTTGCGATTCGCGAGAATTTCACAGAGCAGGTCATTAAAAAGTGGCACCTGAAAAACTATGTTTTATTTCACTTGTCGGACAGTGACGATCAAATGATCCGGAACTACCTTATTCGCAGCCTGAAATAATCCAATATCTTTAAGATCAACAGATTTCAATATTAGCTGAACACCTCAGCCCCTGTTGTTTTTCACATCGATCAGTTTTGCCACGATACTGACGGCGATCTCTGCCGGGGTGATCGCGTTGAATTTGATTCCGATGGGCATGTCCACCCGTTCGATCTCTTCAAGAGTCAGGATATTCTGTTCCAGAAATCTCTTTTTCAATGCCTCAATTTTCCTTTTGCTACCAATCAATCCTGTGTAGGCGGCCTCTTTTTTACCCACTGCAGCCAGGATATCTTCATCCATTTCGTGGTTAGGGGTGACGATGACAATGTAGCTCTCTTTGTCGAAAGCGATTTCACCGGCTGCTTCCAGGTATGGTTTACAGATTTTTTTATACGGAGCATTTTCGTTGGGTTGCAACAGGTCAGCCCGCCAGTCGATCAGGCACGTTTCAAAATCCAATTCTGTCGCATACCGCGCCAGGATCTTTCCGATATGTCCTCCTCCAAAAATACAGAGCCGTGCTGGTTTTGAAAGCGGCTCAAAATAGATGCTCACCGCTCCCCCGCAGGTCATTCCCAGGTCGTTTTTGAGGTTGTATTCTTTCATTCGCGGGGTTCGTGATCGCATACACTCCAGCGCATCTTCGATGGCGCGTTTTTCGATGCTTCCTCCGCCCACGGTTCCTTCGATGCTCCCGTCGCCAAAGACCACCATTTTTGCTCCCACTTTTCCCGGGACGGAACCGCTGTTCACGGTAACAATGCATAATACGGAATGCCGTGAATCGTGCAGGTATTCCTCAGTTTTCAGTAGAAGGTTTTTCATAAACAGGTTAACGTTGATGTTAACGGGAATGTTGTGAAGATCGATCTGGTTTTTAGATTATTATTGGAGGAAAAGAGGAATAATCACTTTCAACTATTGACCGTTTGTGAGATTTTTCCTGAAAAACTGTACTACCTTTGCATTGTTGTCGGATTAAGCAAGGAACTTAATCCTGTCGAACATGAAAAAGCTTAGACAAATTATAACGATCCTTTTTTTCTCCCTGCCGGTTTTTACGAAAGCCGGGACACAAGAGATTCCGTTTACCCTGGATGACCGGGACCGGATCATCCGCACCGAGAAAGAAGTCACTTTCCTTATCAGGATCTTCACCACCATGATGGTATCAGTACTGGGTTTCGCTTTCTGGGACAGAAAACTTTCTATGGCTCCTATAAAGAAGGACAATATGAAACTCCTGGAAGTTCTTCGGGATTATACCGATCATCAGCCAAAACTCCGCGAAATACTAAAAAACGCCGGATTAATGTAGAGGTTCATGTTTTCTATTTCGCAAGTAAACAATAAACTAAGGATAATTTTCCATTAAGGCAGTCAGCAGTTGTATTCGGAATCAACAGCCAAGGGCCTGTTGAAATTATACACTGTGTATGTTTACATTCAGGGTCTGACTGACCTGAAGAAGATCAGCATCAATGGTGAAATGTTTAGGATTCCTCGCTGCTTTCTGTTTCAATTGCTTCACCTTTAAGTGCTATTCCACAGATAACAACTGACACTGAGGCGATTAGAGTGAGATAAAATCCAATTCCCAAATTGGTAAAGATCTTCGTGAGATCATCCGCTGCACAGCCAACAGCAAAAATCAATAACAGGACCCCGGGTAGAATTCCAGGAATGAGAACTCCGTTCAAATGCCATGTTTTTATTGGATAACATCGGTCGCCACCAAGCGAAACAATAAGACAAATAATAAATGAACCAATTACCAAATAACCGGTTCCATCTTTTGTTTCAATAAGTGATGTTGTAAAGTGCCCAATTTCCATGGATGGAAGAAATGTGCCAATAATTCCAACAATAGCTGAAATTACAAGCGCTATTCTTTGAATGTGCATCATTTGATCCTCCTAAAAAATGAATACCACGATTGTCTGCTTCAAAACATAATAACAGCTTTCGCTTTACAATACTTTTCGGGCTTTCCTTTTAGTAGAAAGCTCTGTAACATCAACTTAAAGCAAAGTTAGTTTTGAGGCAGGCTCTAATATGGGCCGGTATAAAGTTTTTATTATTTGGTGGAAAAGTGGTGGGATTTGGGAAAATGGCTCACACCGCTGTATGCCTCCCCATCGTAAAATGGGTTTATCGTTGGGATTTCATTGTTAATGCTGTGATAGCATAGAACTTATTTCACGATAATAACTTTCACTATACTTACATGCTCGTTGTTGACAATTTTTAATAAATAGAAGCCCGTCGGAATATCAGATATATCCATGGTAAAGGTTGACAAAGGGGAGGAAATGACGAATTGCTTTAGCAAATTGCCTTGCACCGTTTGCAAAACAATATTCGAATTGCCGGTAATTGCTTGCGAATTAACTTGAATATTGATACTTTCCCTGCTTGGGTTGGGATAAACTTTTAACAATAATTCAAGGGGTTTGGTACGATCAGATATCCCGTAGAATGGATTTCCATCCGGGAGTGTATTGGAAGTAAACGCAGCATTTATTGTATCAACGAAGGTCCTGAGTTTTGCCAGTGAACTCAAGGGAGTTCTTGAAGTATAATCCCTTGCCCAGGTGAAAGCGAAATCGATCTCCTGTACACCTCCCGATTGAAAGGTAAAGGGCCCCAATGAACCCATAGCACGTCTGTCTTGTGGGTTATTGCCCGCTATCAGCTCAGTCCAATTTTTTGTACCATTAGGTTGTTGGCATCCCGTCCCCCAATCTAATGAATCAGATTCGCCCGGAAACATGAAATCACAGGCCGGTCCATATCCTCCGGCAGAAGCATGGCCATTTCCTCCGTATATCATACGCGTATCGTCTTTCCAAATACCGCGTAAAAATTTGTAGTACTCAAAAGCGTATAAAGGATCAGTCATGTAAGCAGGAACACCGGCGTTGGAATTATTGAAATAGACAAATTTGCAAAGTCCATATCGCTCATTATCCACGACCGAGTCTCCAAAGTGGATGCCGTTAATACTGTGATCACAGAGCTGGTTTCCATCAGGGTCATATCGGGGATTGTCTATTCCATCAGGATCCAGGTAAGGCCCGGCCATGATGGATACTGCCTGTGCGGGGGGATTTTCCCCGTAAGCCGATTCCTGGCCGATGCCATCAACAGGAGTTCCGTTATAAGCATAATAAATATTGCGCTCCACGTCACAACCGATATAATCATCATTAGCATAACCAAGGTCAATATCCGTGAAAATGCCTATATAAGTACTGTCATAAGCGTGTTGTGAACGGTTATAAATTTTGTAATATAAAAATACTGTGTTTTTGAAAGCTGAATCATCCGGCAAATCAAATGCGTAAGCCATTCCATGAATTTCAACCCTGAGTTTTTCACCCTCTGATTCCAGGTGAGGTCCCCGGTCATCGTTGAAAATAAAGAATAAAGCCTGGTCTCCCCTGATTTCAGGATAATCACCATCCATTGGATCATAGATACCATCGCCATTCCGATCGGAAAAAGGAGCCAGCTTATGGGCCTGTCCTAAAGCGGTATCTCCATTGCCAGGCCAGGAGCGGATATCATTAATGGGCACATATCCCGTCTCCCAAAAATGAGCACGATGATAATCGATCTCACTTTTTTTCAGGTTCCAGATATAATTCCAGGTAGTATCCTGAAAGATCGAATAGTTTGTTGAATCCATAATAGGGCCTGCATAAAAATCAGGAGATAACCATGGCATCCCGGTCCCCGGCCCCTGTCGGTAACGTTCACCTGCAAAATGGAGACTGTCTTGTTCGTCCCTCCCTCCTATCCACAAACCACTGGAAAAAATTGAATTTTTTCTACTTCCTTTGGGAACTTCAAACATCGGATCGCGTCCTAAAAGAGGAAAGAATTGAAGTCCGGAGGCATTGAACCTTGCATTTATATTATTAATATTCAAATAGTCGTAACTGTTGTCGTGGATTCGAAAAATTAATTTAGCGCTGGAAGTATCACCAGGGTAGGAATAGATTCTATAATTGCTGCTGTCTAACCCACGATACCCCCAATACCTGCCCTGAAAGGTAAAAATCTTGTTGGCCTGGTTGGTACTTTTTACATAGGTTGAACTACTTACCACCACTCTGGCTACTGTATCTCCCGGTGGGATTGTGTCGTTGGCTAAAATATTAAAAACTGTAGGCACATAGGGATATACGTCGATGGTATCAGTCACTGCTTTTAGCCTGATCTCCTGTGAAAAAGAAGGATGACTGATCATAAAAGAGCAGAACACCACAACGCTTAAAAACAGCGGTTTGTAATACAATTGTCTTTTCATCTAGATCTCATATTTTGATTTTGATAAAGGTGAAATCAAAAAAAGATTTACGCTAAAGTTCCAGTTTTTTGATAAAGAGATTGTTCAATTTATCCCGTTTAGAGAATATCTGAGTTAAGTTCGCACCAAGACTGATAAAACTCCGGCAAGCTGGATCGCCTCTTTCTTGTTTTTCATGAACCTGATCAAATTGGATCAGGAGGCTTTATTCAATTTTTTTAATGATTGGAAGAATAGAAATTATCAACCTGTCATCTGACCAACCGATATAAAACCATGAAAGTAAAATAAATGACTTCTGACTTTTTCACTTAGCCCTCCTTGATGTCTGGTGGTTATGCAACCCGAACTGGTTAATAACCATCCTAACAGCCTCCTTTCATGTGATCCTAAATAGTCATAAAGATAGCATCCGATTTTTGAAAAACATAAATGTCAGTCTATTTTACTGAGGCTTTTTCAATCATTAAGCTCACAATATCTTCACTGACTCCGGCATTAGTCAACTCTACAAGTGCATCAGGAGATGTATCAAAATTGCATTTCGAGGTCTTGATTTTTGAAGTAATGATTGAATTTGGCAACTTCTTTTGGGTTAAATCGATGATATCGGAATTTTTTAATGTAGCTTTATTCTCGGCATCGGCTTTCTTGTTCGCTTCCATTTCTGTTTGTTGTGCTTGCAAATTTGCCTTGTCATCAATTTTTTGCATGTTCTCTGCCAGTTGTTTTCCGGTCAAACACGCCGTGATAGTATTATCTATGATTTTCCCAGGTCTTATCTTCGCCGCTTCTCTCAAATTGACCAAGGCATTATCAAAATCATTCGACAACCAATAACAGGTTCCCAGGTTATAATATGCATGAGCGAGAATTTTTTCTTTGATATCTGCTGAGTTTTTGCATGTTTCAAGATTGGTTTTGGAAATCTCCAATGCTTGATTTATATCCCCTCGTGCAAGAGCCTGAAACGCTTCTTTCAGACCACCCTTTTTATCATCGAAGAAGTACACAGCACGTTTTTCATTCCAAGGCAGAAACATTCGATGGACCTGTCGGGTGATATTTTTGAATCCTTCATCCTGAACTTCAAATTCAGATGGATAATCTGGAAATCCTTCATAACTTTTTATATAACTCAAGTTTCGCAGTTGAAAAATAGATTGATTAATATATGTTAATAAGT
>CAZGIM010000040.1:0-21819 GCA_964525995.1 uncultured Prolixibacteraceae bacterium
AGAACAAGATTATAATCAATTGATATTGTGGTAACTATTTCAAAACGCTAGTGATGTGAAACAATAAATGTGAAATGTAAAATGTAAAGCAGGGCACATTTCACCGTGGTCGAGGAGGCGGATGAAACATTGTTTTGGCTGGAAAATTGATGGGATTGGAAAGCAGGGAAAAGAAATGTGAAACAATAAATGTGAAATGTAAAATGCAAAGAAGATCACATTTCACCGTGGTCGAGGAAGCGGATGAAACATTGTTTTGGCTGGAAAATTGATGGGATTAGAAAGCAAGAAAAAGAAATGTGAAATGTAAAATGCAAAGCAGGGCACATTTCACATTTTACACTTCACATTTGAAAAGGTACCCGGAGCCGAATTACTCGTTTTTTAACTCTGTTTAATTATATTTTTCTGAATCAGCTATTTATCAGCGTTTTATTATTTTGAATATTTCTAAATTAACCCCGTTTTTCTCAATTTTCTGAGTTTTTTGGGTACCCGATTTGGGTACCCAGTTTTTTTTCGTATTTTCGCGTTTCTCTAGCACTTCAGAAAAATGGCCAACATTCATTTCTACCTCCAATCAGGCAAAGTTAATAAAAAAGGTCAACAACCCATCATTTTGCGGATAACTCATCAGTATGTCCGAACCATCATTTTTGTTGGCCATGTAGTGAAACCCAAGCATTGGAGTCAGCTTAACGAGAAAGTATTAAAGCAACGGGAGGATGAACCCGATAACAACTATATTGCCATTAATGGGCGGCTGAGCCTGCTGAAAGAAAAAGCAGAAACGGCAATCAACGACGCATTGAGAGATGAGATTACAATTACGGATGCCTATCTGAAAAATGCCATTATCAATCCGGCGGGCAAACAAAGAAAAACCAAAAGATCTTTCTTTGAGGTTCTTGATGAATATATCGAAAGCAGCAAAGCAATAAAGGCCAATAGGACCGTCGTCTGCTATGGAACTTTCAAGAACTTTCTGTTGGATTTTGAGAAGGATACAAAGTACAAGGTTGACCTTTATTCCATCAACCATAAGTTTTTCGATCATCTGAGGACCTATGCTTTCATCAAGAGGAACGCCAAGGATAATTACTTTGCCAAGATCATCAGCTCCCTGAAGGCATTCCTGACCTGGTGCCATAAACGGGGATATGTCAAGGACCTGACCTATAAAGATTTCAAGGCCACAGAAAGGGATAAGGATGTCATCTACCTGACGATGGATGAACTATTGACCCTCTTTAATTTCAAGTTCACCTCTTACAAACGGAGCAGAGCCAGGGATCTTTTCTGCTTCATGTGCTTTACCGGCATGCGTGTGTCAGATCTCCAGAATCTGAAAAGGGAGCACATCCGGGATGGACAGATCTTCAAAACCATCGTGAAAACGCACAAGACTGAAGTCATTCCCCTGAACCAATATGCCAGGACCATCCTTTCCCGATATGAAGATTTGGAGAACAGACCCCTGCCCAAGCTCTCGGCCCAAAAGATCAATGATCATATCAAGGATGCCTGCGAGGAAGCAGGGATCAAAGACCTGGTCAACTATGTCGATTATTCAGGTGGGAAAGCCAGGGAGCATTCGGAACCCAAGTATAAACTGATCACGAACCACACCGCCCGAAAGACCTTCATCACCAATAGCATCATGCTGGGGATGAATACAAAGACCATTAAGGAAATCACCGGTCATAAGAAGGACGCTGTTTTCAACAAGTACGTGAAGATTTCCGAAGAGTTCAAGAAGCTTGAGATGGCGAGAACCTGGGATAGTATTCCAATGGAGGTTAAGAAATCCGGAAAGTCCCAAAAGAGAAAAGCATAGGAATGAATTCGTGAAAATGTTAAAAAACAGTTGTTTCCTAATGATTGATGTTAAAATGTTTATTAAGTTTGTAAGCGCGAAACGTATCACATTGTAATACGTTTCGCTCCTGGTCACTTAAAGGAACTCAAAAAGAAAAATGCAGAATTATAATTATTTAGAAGACTTTATAGATGAACTTCGTTCCAATGGAAAGTATTCCTTTACATTGAGTGACGTAAAAAATCGATTTCGGTTCTCACCAGAAGCAATAAGACAATCTGTTAATCGACTCAGAAAAAAAAATAAAATAGCTCAGGTGCGCAAAGAGTTTTATGTAATTGTTCCACCGGAATACAGTGCTACAGGGATTATTCCCCCGTCATTCTTTATCCCGGATATGATGAAATTCATTGACCGAGATTATTATGTGGGTCTGCTTAATGCCGCATCATATTATGGGGCAGGACACCAACAGCCACAGGAACATTTCATAATTACGATTCCTCCGACTATTCGACCTATTGCCAGTCATTCGATAAAAATTAACTTTTGTAAGAAACAGAACTGGGACAAACGGTATGTCATTGATCAGAAAACGGAAGCAGGATATCTGAAAATCTCTTCTCCGGAGTTAACGGCTTTTGATTTGGTATTCTACCAGGATCGTGTTGGAGGACTCAATAGGGTCTTAACCATTTTACAGGAATTATCTGAACAAATCAAACCAACTGCACTCCGGGATTGTTCAAAATCATACAATATTATCTCAGTTGTTCAGCGCCTGGGCTTCTTATTGGAAAACGTATTGGAGAAATCTGTTTTGGTTAAACCCTTGAAAAAATTTCTCCATGAATCAAAATCCTTCCCACTGTTATTAAGCACAAAAGGTCCCAAAGCGAAAGATCTGCGAATTGATAACGATTGGAATATTCTTGCCAATGTAACTGTTGAACCCGATTTATGACCCCGGTGCATTCATTAAATATGCTTTGCCACTCAACGACATTAATTTGTATTTCATACATTTGAAATAGAATTGCGTAAAATGAACAAAATACAAGAAGTAATTGGACAACCAGAGGGGCGGCGACTTGAATTTAAAGAGCAATTGCCTTCTAATGCTGACCTTGCAAAAACAATTGTTGCCTTTGCCAATGATGCCGGTGGGGAATTTTACATTGGTATTAAAAACAATCCCCGTGAAGTCATCGGAGCGCCAGAATCAAAGCTTATTGAGCTTGAAGAGAAGATTACAAACATCATCCATGATCAATGTCATCCAGTCATACTTCCGGAGGTCAGTTTCTTAAATCTTGATGGAAAATACATTATTAAAGTTCAAATTTTCAAGGGGAATGATCCTCCTTACTTCATAAAAAAGAAAGGAGTTGAAGAAGGTACATATATCCGTGTAGGCTCTTCAAATCGTCAGGCATCACCAGACATTATTACGGAACTCAAACGTCAACATCATAATATTTCCTTTGACGGTGAAATTTCATATGAAAAAACAGCAGATGTTCTTGAATTTCTATTATTTGAGGCTAATTTTCTAGAAAAAACCGGAGAAGCCATAAATGCTGAGGTACTTAAGAAGCTAGAACTTATCAAGCAATCCCGTGGCTTATCTTATCCTACTAACGCATTGGTACTGCTTTCAGAAGACGAAATAAAAAGAAAACTGTTCCCTTATTCTAAAATTGAATGTGCCCGTTTCAAAGGGATAGAGCCAGGTAATTTTATTGATCAAAAATCTTTTGAAGGCAGTATACTTTCCCAACCAGAAGAAGCATATCAGTTCGTGTTGCGTCACATATCTCAAGGAACCACAGACTATGCCGGTGTCTATCGTAACGATCGCTGGGAATACCCGGTTATTGCAATTCGCGAGGTAATTCGTAATGCTGTTATTCACAGGGACTATTCCCTGAGCGGAATGGATATTAAAGTTGCCATATTTGACGATAAAATTGAGATAACAAGCCCGGGGAAACTTCCCCCTACCATTGACTTCACGGATATGCTTTCGGGACAATCCAATATCCGTAATAAAATATTGGCACCTATATTCAAACGACTGGGGATAATAGAGCAATGGGGCAATGGATTAAAACTTATCGCTGATGAACTAAAGAAATATCCTGAAATTGGATTTGATTGGAAAGAACCCGGAATGAGTTTTAGGGTCATCTTTTTCAAACTTCATCCAGAAAGCAAGACTAGGGAGAAGCCTAGGGAGAAAACTAGGGAGAAAACTAAGGAGAAAACCGGAGAGAAAATCCTTAGACAAATAAAAAGTAATCCTAAGATCACATTAAAAGAATTGCAAAGAAATACTGGTCTCAGCCGCCAAGGTATCGAGTGGAATATATCCAAATTAAAGCAGGAAGGCCGAATTGAAAGGATTGGCCCTGATAAGGGCGGCTATTGGAAAGTACTTGATTAATATTAATGTTACAGGGGAACATTGATCTCTACAAATCTCTTTTTCATGGCAGGGATGATCTCTTTGCTGTTCGATTGGAAAAGAATAGTAAAGCCACATATTTCCCAAGCTATGATTTTGATCCTTATCAATTCCGCCTGCATAAGATAAAAGGCGGGACCCTCCAAACCTTCCAGAATAAAACACTCAGCTCACTTACCAATTACCAGATCGAAAAGCACCTGAACGGGGAACATTTCATTGGTATTTATCCCTTACTGAAGGATAATACTTCGTGGTTTATTGCTGCGGATTTTGACAAAGCTGAATGGATTGAGGATTGCAGGCTATTAATCCAGGTTTGCGAAAAAAATGGGTTACCCGCTTACCTTGAAAGATCAAGATCCGGAAAGGGCGGCCATGTATGGTTATTCTTCGAACGACCTTATCCTTCCGCAAAAAGCAGGAGAATCATTTTCCGGTTAATGGAACAGGCCGGTCTCATTTCTTCATTTGATAAGAATTCAAGCTTCGACCGGGTGTTTCCCAACCAGGACTACCTTTCCGGAAAAGGATTCGGCAATCTTATTGCGTTACCTTTAAATAAGATCTGTGTCGAACAAGGTAATAATTGCTTTATTCACCCTGAATCCTGTGAGCCATATCAGGATCAATGGAAATTTCTTGAGGAAATCAAGCGGATTCCCTTGACAAGGTTAGATCAGCTTTGTGTTCAGATTTCCCATTCATCACCAGGAAATGAAACGCTACCTTCTCCCGGGAAACTTACAATTGCACTGGAGAATTCAATAAAGCTGACCAGAAGCGGGTTAACGTTGCCTTTGATAAACTTTCTGAAAGAAGAGCTTAACTTCCCAAGCAGCGAATATATTGTAAAAAAGAAACTCGGGAAAAACACCTGGGGAACAGAACGCTATTTCAAGTTTATTGAAGAGTTCGACGACTATATCATAATTCCCAAGGGGATGGCTGGCCGGCTGATCCGCTTTTGCCGGGACAACAATATTGAATATTCATTAGTGGATAAGAGAGAAAAAGCCAATCCGGTTCCGCTCACCATGGAAGTTCACTTCAGGGAGTATCAGAAAGCGGCAATCGAAGCCGCATCCAGGAAAGATATGGGTGTCGTTGTGGCGCCGCCGGGAACCGGCAAAACGGTAATAGGCTTAAAAATCATTGCAGAAAAGCAACAACCTGCGCTGATCATTGTTCACAGGAAACAACTGGCCGATCAGTGGATCGAAAGAATTGAATCCTTCCTTGGAATCCCAAGAAATGAAATTGGTAAAATCGGCCAGGGCAAAATCCTGGCCGGTCGCATGATCACCATTGCACTGATCCAGAGTTTATCAAAGATTATTAAGGATAACAAACTTCCCTTAAACCAATTCGGCACCATAATCGTCGATGAGTGTCATCATATACCGGCAGAGACCTACAGGGATACTATCGGCAAGCTATCATCCTATTATCTTTATGGTTTGACAGCGACTCCTTTTCGGAAATTCAATGATGGCAAATTGATTTTTATTCACCTGGGAGAAATAATTTCCGAAATTAAAGCGCCTGAGGTCTCTTCGTACCGACCGGCAAAGGTCATTATCAGGAATACAGAGCTTGATATCCCTTTCAATCCCAAAACAGACAGGTTTGAAACATTATCAAAAGTTCTGGTCCATGACTCGGCAAGAAACCGTCTGATCCTGAAAGATGTCATTGCCGAACTTAACTCTGGTAAAAAGGTGATCATCCTGACCGAAAGAAAGGAACATATTGACACGCTTAACCAATTTTTAAAACAATCTTTTGAAACGATCACGTTATCAGGAGATGATAATGAAAGCGACAGGGTTCTGAAATCGAAGTTGATACGGGAAGGCAATTTTCAGGCGGTGATCACTACAGGACAATTCTTCGGTGAAGGAGTAGATATTCAAAACGTAAACCGGTTATTTCTTGTCTATCCTTTTTCCTTCAAAGGGAAATTGATCCAGTACATTGGAAGGGTCCAGCGGTCAGAGATCAGCCCTGTTATTTACGACTACAGGGATATCAGGATCGATTATCTCAATAAAATGTTTCTAAAAAGGAATGTCTGGTATCGGAAGTTGGAAAAGGAGACGACCTTATTCGATGAACCTGAAACCGAAATAGCCCATTCATCAGAAACGATTTTTATCAAAGAATTAATCAGTGTTTCTTTCGATGATCTTGATTTCAGGTATGGATCCATCTCTTTCGACTATTTGGCTAAGGGGACTGGTCAGTCACTCGAATTTGAAATTGAGAATGAACATATCCGGCCGGAATTTGAGGTTCTTAAAGCTTATTTCTCAAAGATCCTGAAAAAGAAAACCGTCACAATTGATTTACAGGCAGAGTTTCAGGGAGGAAATCTTCTCTCACAAATAGCCACCTCACCTGATCTTGATAAGATCAATGAAGAGATCATCGAGATAGCCAGGTTCAGGTTTGTTTCAAGGACTTTTTTTGGCAACGCTAAAAAACAACCACCAGGAATGAACCTTATGGATATTGATCAGCTGCAATCGCAGGATGAAGGAATGCATTCTTTATACGAAAGCGGGGAAAAACTTCTGGATGATCTCCTGAAGCATAAGGATGTCATTCATTACCGGCAGTTGAGATACCTCGCTGAAAAGCACCAGAGCAACATTCTCAAAATCCGTTTCGTGTTGAATCCATTTTCCTTTGTCTTTCTGCTTTCCGGCGAAGAGCAATACCACCTTGTGCTGGAAACCCTTGATACAAAGGAGGCCACGTATATCTGGCATGTTGAAAAAGATAAACAGGAACTTCGGAACCAATTAAAGAGAATTGACCAGCAGTTATCGCTGATTCGAAATGAGGGCAGACAGGCCTTTCTTGAATCTCAACCCATGAACTTCAGCCGGATTCTGCATGATTACACAGATGAGCAGAAGGGGTTGGTGTTGTGGAAAGATCTATTACAGGAACGCCTGGTTTGATTTTATGTTTTAATTTCGTTTTTCTCCTCCTTCAGCTCCAGAATTTTCTTCAAAGCATTATTTGCATAATTGAACTTGAAGCACCAATCCTTGCAATATTTCTTTATTTCCGGCTTGACATACCGGTCGAAAGAATAATCATATTTGAACATTCCATGGGTCTTTCCATTAAACAGATCAACATATTCCGACAGATCGAACTTTTTATATTCTTCCATCAACAAGTCAATTTCATTCCTGACCAGCTCCTCAGTCGGTGCTGAGTATGGTTTTGAATAAATATCCCTCAAGTTCTCCGGGATATTAAAATGTCTTTTTCTTTTTGTTCCTTTTGGGAAGTTGATGCTATTGACCAACTTTTGAAACTTCTCCTGGTCGTTCAGAAGTTCCTGGTACTTCTCAAGGTTTATATTTCTTGCTTTCAGTTCCTTCCCAAGTTCAACTAGATCCTTCCTGTTGAAATACCAGGAATGACCTCTCTTGAAATAATTTGTGAAGCCCAGCTTTTCAATAATGATCCGGTCGGATCGCCAATCAGCATGCTTGATTACTTTACTTAATTCCCCGCTGGATACCCACTCTCCCCTTTCAATGGTCATCTTTTGAAACTCCTTAGCCATTTTGGCGATGGCTTCTTTTGAGAATTTTTCCTTTGCAGTTAGATCTGATGTCCCGAGCATGTCAGAAAGCAGTTTCTTGATCTGCTTCAGCTCGTTTAAAATCTTTTCTTCCATAATCACCTCCCCGCCTGTCTGTTTCCCAGATAATCCTCAAGATGCTCTCCACCAGTTCTATGTCTCGTTTTTTCAATCCATTCGTCAATCTCCTCTTTCTTGAAATATATTCTGCCTCCAAGTTTATAATAGGGGATCTTGTAGGTCCTGAGGTTTGTCACTGCAGACACCGAAATGCTTAGATGCTGTGCCAGCTGTTTTGAAGTCATCCACGTTGGCGATGTGGATGTGGGATTATCAATCCGTTGGATCAGGCCAGCTAGTTTGTCCTCAATACTTGCCAGCCTTTTGTCGAGCAATTCAAAGGGATTCTCCATGTTTTCAATAATTTAAGATGTTTACTTTATAAAATTATTAAAAATTAGGGTTGATTTAATTTCCAGCAGTGTTGTTGTTTATTTTGGACATTGATTGATTCTAATGAGTTATGGATGGAATATAGTCTGCAATCGCTCGAAAATCAAAAGATCATACTTCCAGCCCATCACAGAGATTATCCTGATCAGATCAGGTTGGAAGAAAGGTTCGACCAGTTTCTGAAAGCTTCCTGATGGAATCGAAATCATCGGAAAATTCTAAACTAAGGGTCAAATAATTTTCCGGCTCTTCCATCTCCCTGAATTTCAGACAGAAAAAATTTTACCATCTTTTGTCTCTGGATTGTCCCCGGATTGTCCCTGGGAAAGATCACTTTTTTCTGCTTCATTTTTTCTTATTCCGAAAAAATGATTTCGGTGTTCCCCAACCTAAATCGCAGATAATGAACTTGCAGACAAAATATATTTTCCCACAAACTGTCCCCAGTGCCGTTTGTCATTCTCCTGTGACAGAAATAATCGTGTAAAATACTTCCTGTTTTACCATTTTCTATTTCGCTTAATTCCAAATCATTACAGTTTTCCCTACTGTCCTTTGTTTCACTTTGGGCCGGCTATACATTTGCCGAAAACTTAAACCCAATTAATCCGATGGAGAATATTTTTATGTTCATTAAAGACAAAAACGAATTCTTCGAGGTGCTCAATGAATGGGAAGCCTCAAAGAAACCTGTTCAGAAAATCGAGGTGAAAGCCTCCGACGAAATCTATCTTTCCCAAAGGGAAGCTGCTAAATTTCTGCGTGTCTCCCTTCCAACGCTTATTTCCTGGAAGAAAGCCAGGAAAATTCCATTCTACCAGCATGGACGCAAAGTCTTGTTTAAAAAATCGGAAGTCCTGGAAGCAATGAAGAACTCTGTTCTTTGATTCCTTCCTGTGCGGTTATCTTTTAACAAATCGTAAAATATTATCTATATGGATATCATCGAAAATTATAAGGCAATTCACCGTCATGCAAATAAGATCATGGAATGTGTTGAACTGGCAATAACAATCCATAGCGCCCCGGCCAATAAACGAACGCCAGGGGATTTGGCCGACGTGCTTGGAATTATCCAGAGAATGACCGATCACCTGATCATCCAGATGGAAAAGGGAATTTCAATGGAAGAGGAATTAAAGAGGATAGCTGAAGCCGCGAAAGACATGCCCGGTGCAAAAATTTATGTCGGTCCTTGGGGGACCATCTTTGAGCAAACAGCGCCTTATTGATCTTGCAGGTAAACAATCTAAACGACAAAAGCCCGCAGCAACGGGCTTTAATCTTAATCTGTGAATTATCCGGTTAACATACTAAATCTCAAGAGCAAAGATATGTATAATGAACAAATATTGCTACATAAAAAGAAAAGCACTCCTTATCCTCAAAAGATTTTACCAGAAATCCGGGATGAGGTCTCCGAAAAGGACCACCCTGATGATCTGAACTCGATCCTCATTCGTGAGTCCGAAAAGTACATCCGGGTTGCAACGGATTATTATCGTCTGAGTTATATTCTGAATGCCCGGAAACAAAGCACTCCTGTTCAGCAGCTCTGGCGAAAAGGTGCAATTTTAGGGGACTTCGGTAAAGAGATTTTCAGATACATTAAGAAATACGTGGCATTTGTCAACATCCCGGACAATTCCGAAACCTACCAGAAGGAACACATTTACAACGGCGATACCTATTATAATTTGTATGAACAGATGAGATTCTCGCCGGCGCCGGGTGACGTGACCATCACCCTGAAATTCCTTACCCGAATTTTTCAGGACAAAACAGAGATTGTTCTTGACTACCTGAAGATCCTGTACGAGAATCCTACTCAGAACCTGCCGGTGATCTGCCTGGTCTCAAAAATACAGGAGACAGGCAAATCAACCTTTATGAAGTGGCTTTGCGCAATTTTCGGAAGGAATGCGATCATCCTGGGGAATGAGGAATTCAGCACCAACTTCAATTCTCTCTATGCAAGCAAGCTGATTGTATGCATCGACGAGTCATTCATCGATAAAACCATCATCAAAGAGAAGATCAAGCGGCTAACAACTGCTGACTCTATCAATATGGAGGCTAAAGGCAGGGATACCATCCGTATGGATTTCTTCGGGAAGCTTATTCTGTCTAGCAATACCGAAGATAATTTCATCAAAATGGATGAGGATGACAACCGGTTCTTTGTCGTGAAGGTGCCGGGACTGACTCCGGCGGATTTCATTCCGGAACTAATGACCCGCCTGGAGGATGAAATACCAGCATTCCTGTACTTTTTGAATAATCGTCAATTGGTCTATCCAAAGAAAAGCAGGCTATGGTTTGATCCTAAAGTTTACGAGACGGAAGCATTGACCAAGATCAGGGTCCATACCCGCAGCATTATACAGAAAGAACTGTTGAGATGGTTCGGGGATATTTTTGCATTTGAATCTGTTAAGGATGAAATTCATGTGACCCCTGTAAGACTGGCCCATGAGCTGGAGAAATCATTGAAACAGATAACAGGTCTTGCTACGCAGATAGGTTACATTCTTAAAGAAGAATGGAAACTTCCCCAATCAAAGAACAACAAATTCGATTTTCCTTCCATTGCCGATAACTATGATGATTCTGAACGGATGATGGTCTCCAAAATAACATATACCAAAACCACAGGTACTTACTATACCGTCACGCGCGAGTTCGTTGAATCGAAAATCTGAATTCAAAAGAAAATCGTTTACTCTCTTTACTATTATGCTAAAACCCTTATGTATCTAAGTAAATCAAAGGTAAATCAATAGTAAAAGGAAGGTAAATTTACCGTATTTACCGTTTCTTTATTACATATCAAATTAATTATCAATGTCTTGAGATGAAAGTAAACCAGTAAATCAGAATTATATAAAATTATACTTTATGAAAAAATATGATGATAACGAAACCAGAGCTTATGATCTTATCCGAAGGTACTATCTTGAAGATGATAAGGAAATAAAGTTAAGTCCAAAGGTCGAGGCAATAAGAAGGCGGTGGATGTCGGCCCATACGTTGGTCCTTGAATCGGATCTGAAAGAAGGGGGTGTTGTAAATGCCTTAATGAAGATGTACGGGATCACGGAGAGGCAGGCTTACCGGGATCTTCTCAACTCCACCAGGTTATTTGGAAGTGTCCAGGAAGGTACAAAAGCTGCCTGGAGATACATGGTTACCCAGTGGGCGATTGATATGTTACGCAAGGCCAGACTCAAGCATGACCTGCGTGCCATGGATGCGGCTCTTGGCCGTATCATTTCGGCAAACAATCTCGACAAGGATGATTCCTGGATGCCTGATCCTGAAAAGATGTATCCACCCCAGCAACTGCTGACCATCGATTATGACTTTTTTAAGTCGCCCGGTTTCAAGATGATCGATAAAACGGCCCAGGAGAAGATCACTAAACTATATGAAAAGCTTCAGAGCATGGCTGAGGAGTTTATGGTTAGCGATTATCTTGATATCCTGCTTTCACGGAATAAGGTTCCGGAGGATAGTGATCTTGAAAATTAGCGATGAATGAAATGATTTTTACTTCCTGATTTCTTAACCAGAATAACAGAGAGGATCAAAAACTCCTCTTCTGCAAGGGGATCATAATGATCGGGGGAGTAATCCTTTCCGGCTTTAGGGGAGCAGAGTGACTGTCTCCCCTTCTTTTTTTTTATTTCTCTCATATACATAATCAATTCATATATCCCTTAAAAAGGTGTCGGTGCAATTGCATTTTTCGATAGGGCGGGGCGTGCTCTCCTGAGAGGGAAGGTCAAAAATATTTTGATTCAAAAGTGTTTAACAGGTAATTTTCAACTGTTTGCAAAAATATTTTTGTCAGTGGTTTTTTTGGTCATGGAATGGAGAAAATGACCGGCTTCTTTTCTTTGAGAAGATGGCAAAGAAAAGAAGCAAAAGAAACCCGATTGGCCCACCGCACGGTTTAGCTCGAAATTTTGCTACAAAGTTACCTGCGAAGAATTCGCTTTAAAAGTACCGTCATGCCTGGTAAAGCTTAAAACTATCAAGGGCGACCTCCATACGGAACCGTCGATTTCATTGTGTTCAGATTTGCCCTTACGGATTTTTTACGCCTGCAGCCAAAAATCCTGGGAAATCAGACATACACCCGTTGACATTATTTATTCTTCTCGGTAGATGCCTTTGGCGTAATAAAATTTCATTACTAACTTAAAAACAAAGCCTTATGAAAACTTACGCCGCTACCACAAAAGAACAGTCAATCGTTGAAATCTTCACCGAAATGATGGATCAGATTTACTACGAAGGCTACACTGAAGATCTCATTGCCTCAGATCCCATGAAGTTCGACTGGGAACTAAAAGAGTTCCAGGCGCTCTTCTCCTCAAAGAAAAAGTAACAATTACATACAGAGCAGTCCCGTTTCCGGGACTGCTTTTTTTATGCTCGCATAGAAGCTTACAGATTAACGGTCCTGCTTGGTGACCAAATGAAATCCGCAAAGTTATGCTTGTGAAAATGTTTTGCGCTAAGTGTGACCTCCTTTCGGCACCGTCACCCTTCGGGAACATTCAGATTTTTAAATGAAAATCGTGACCTGTTCACTTGCTGAAAATTTTCACTCCGCATTCTGCCTAAGCAAATTTCATTTACTCACTATCGGCCAAACGGCTGATTAAATCCTATCATCCTATGAAAAACACTTGCAAAACTGATGGGTTCGCCATGGAAAAGAGCGAACGTTATGAAAACCGGATTCCTATGCGTCTTTGGGCAGAAGACGATCTTCCAAGCGAAAAGCTGCTGATGAAAGGTTCCGGTAGTCTTTCTGACGCAGAACTTCTGAGCATCATTATCGGCAGCGGCATCTCAGGGGAAAATTCCCTGGAGATAGCGCGTAACCTGCTTTCCCGTTGTGGGAACAGCCTTTGCGAACTCTGGAAGGTTAGCGTGTCTGATCTGCAAAAGATCAAGGGCATTGGTCAGAAGCGGGCAGTGAAGATCTGCGCCATGTTTGCCCTGGCCCGCCGCAGGAACGAATCCGAAGTGATTCTCAAGGATAAAATCTCAAGAAGCAGCGACGCCTTTGAGATCTTCAAAGCCCTGATCGGTGATCTGCCTCATGAAGAGTTCTGGATCCTGCTGCTGAACAAAGCGAACCGGGTCATCAAGAAAGTCCGGATTTCGGAAGGCGGGATCTCCGGGACTGTCGTTGATCCGAAGAAAATCTTCCAGATCTGCCTTGCCCAACACGCAACGAGCATCATCCTTGGTCACAACCATCCCAGCGGCAACCTCCAGCCAAGCGAAGCCGACAACAAGATCACCAAAAAAATCAGGGATTGCGGCATTTTACTGGATGTCGCTGTCCTGGATCACATCATTGTCGGAGATGACAGATACTATTCATTTGCGGATGAAGGGGTCATTTGACTTCTTCATCTTCCTTCATTATGTAATCTCTCTGTTGATTATTGTTCTTCGGTATCTCACCAAATATCATCGGTTTATATGATCTGATGATTGTCTCTTCCAATTTTCTTTTCCCGGATTGGTTTTGCAAAGATTCACGCCTTTGTTTCCCGGTCAATTCCTATGCTAAGCTAAAATCCCCTTCCTGGGTTCAGTTCCACTCATTCAAGGATTTTCCCGGCATATCCTGCAGGTATTCGGTATTCCAGTTCCTCCTTGAGTGCCCCTCCAGGGTCTTATTTACACTTGCATATAAATTAACCTCAAAAACTCAAAGCCATGAAAAAATTTGTAAAAAACTACATCGGAAAAGGAAAGAAAGTAGAAGGCCTCGAAATCATCAAGATCAACCTGAAAATCTCCGACATCGTCAAGTTCGCCCACAAATACAACGACGAAGATTACATCTCCCTGGAAGTCGCAAAATTGCAGAACACCGACAACTTCGGCCATGATTACACGGTTTACGTCAACCGCCTGGAAGAAGAACAGGTCAGAGAACTTGCCCAGGCTCCGAAAAAGCAAACCAAAAAATCCAAAGCTGCAAAGCAGGAAACCTCTGAGGTGCCCTTCTAAAAGGGTACTTCTCCCCTAAGAAAGCTGGTCTTGGATCAGCTTTTTTTTTGTGCTTACGACCGCAACCCGCTTTTTTCTTTGAAATACGGACAAAGCAAAAAGCTCGGCTAAATAGAAATCCATCCCGGGGAGACTTTTGTAAAAAGTCACCAAAAGCCAATATTTGTTTTCTTAATTCCTGTCAAAGGTAAACTCGCCAAAATGTCGTGCGTCAAGTACGACCTCCTGAAGGAACCGTCGCCCGTTGGGTTCTTTCATCCCGAGTACTCGGTATGACCCTAATACTTGACCCAGAATTTTGCGCTTCGTTTGGTTTTCCCGCCAAAAATTATTCAACCGGCGGGCCAGATGCCATAACAGGTCGCCAGGGCAGGCGCAGAACTCATGAATAACGCACAGATCTATGCAGCGATCACAGAAAAGATCATCGCAAACCTCGAGACAGCCGGGAGCTGGAAGAAGCTCTGGCAGATCCCTTCACCGGTGAGCCTGAACGGGCATTATTACCGGGGTATCAACCGGCTGATCCTCTCTTCGGATCCATTCAAGAGGCGGGTTTACGGAACCTTTCAGCAGATCCGGGCCAACGGCGGCAAGGTCCGCAAGGGTGAAAAGGCCACCGTTGTGGTTTTTTGGAAGTCCTCCATCAATACAGATGAAGTCACCAAGGAACAGAAAAGGATGTTCCTTCTCAGGTACTTCCACATTTTCAATACCGAGCAGGCCGACCTCGACCAGCAAGGCCTTGACAAAATTGCCCAACTTCAGAACCTGGTTGAAGAAAGACATAACGAGAGCCATGTCGATGCTGAGCAGATCATCACGGGCTATCACAACAAGCCTGATATTCATTTATCGGACAAAGATGACCGTGCCTATTATTCACCGATGGCCGACATGATCTCGGTTCCGCAAATGAAATACTTCGCCAATGCTTCGGAGTTCTACCGCACCCTGTTCCATGAACTTGGCCACTCGACAGGTCACCCCAAAAGGCTGAACCGGTTCGATTTCATGTCCAATCGGTTCGGTGACGAACCCTATTCCAAAGAGGAACTTGTCGCCGAGCTCGGCTCATCCTACCTGGCCGAAATCGCTCACCTGGAGTTGAACATCCGCAATTCTGCTGCCTACATCTCCGGCTGGGCATCAAAACTCAGGGATAACCAGAAATGGATCCTTTGGGCAGCATCCCGAGCTGAGAAAGCTGCGGATTACATCCTGGGAATCACCTCCGAGGAACAGGTTCCGGCTGATTCCTCTGAAGAAGAGATCCTTGAGCCTGCATTGATTGAATAAAGATTAGCATAGGGAGAACCCGTTAGCCGGGATTCTCCCTTTCATTTTGCTTTTTTTCTTTCACTGTCCCGGACAAAGAAAAACCGCCTGGAAAAAAGAAATCCATTCTACGGGGAACTTTTGTAAAAAGTACCAAAATCCCACCCACTGTTACTCAAAATATGTCGCAAAGGTAAACTCATGAAAATGTCGTGTCACTAAACGCTGCCTCCTAAAGGAACCGCAGCCCGTTGGGTTCATTCATTCCGTTGCACGGAAATGACCCGAACGTTTGTTCCAGAATTTTCATTCCGTTTGTTGTCAGGGCATAAATTTTTTAACCCTGGCGTGCCAGATGCCTAAATAAGTCCGCAGGGCAGCGGCGATACATCATGACAAAATTAACGAACACCGCGCTTAAGCCGGGTAACGGAAAACCATCTGCCGAAGAGATGACCGTGATCAAGACGGTTCTTAACCCTGCCGAGAACAAGACCGAAGAGAAGAAGCCGGTCATTCCCGCCCCTGAGCCAAAGAAGGAAATGACCATGATGGAGAAGATCCTCAAGATCGAAAATCTCCAGCTCGTCATTGAAAAGAGGGCCAAGCTGGTTCAAACCCGCTCTGAACTGGATCGTTTTCAGATCTCTTCCAATGACTTCAACTGCACTATGCGGCTGAACGATTCGGATGGCAATGTCTTCACCACCAGCTTCACCCCGGGAATCAAGAAGGTCATCGACTTTCTCAAGACCCAGTTCGATGCAAGCATCTCTGAAGCTGAAAGCAAGATCACCTTCTGAATCTTATCATTCAAGATTCCGGCGTACCGGCTCAGGCCGGTACGCTTCTTTTTTGATCGTAACGTTCAATCAGGAATGCTCATTCCGAATCTGTCTCCTCCAACGTTCATCCCTCTCAAATTCCTCCTTGTCCTCGCTGAAACGCTTATAGACATTGAATTGCCCACTTTCCAGCCAAAGTGTTATTGTCTGAGTTTCACCATCGAATTCATGGTGGACGCGGCTCACATGGAAATAAGATGATCCAACAGCAGCACGCAGAAAGGGAAAATCAACCCAGTCGCCTAAGGATGGCGTGACTGGTAATTTACAAACAATGTTGAATGCTTTTTCCCAATATTTGACATAGATATGATGGACCACATTTCTTATAATGTATTTTGGATCGTCATAGTCACAGACAAGTTCCATCAGGTCTTTGTAAATTTGATCAAGGAGCTTTCTGGCACCTCCCGGTTTATAGTCGAACTTCTTCTCAAAATCCTTCATAGTAGGCCACCGCTCTGTGATATACTTATAGGAGAGTACTTCCTTCAGGATCGCATCATAGTTTTTGCCTTTCCCCAGCAAACTGGAAGAGAGGGTATCGAGATTTGCAATTGCATGCATAAGCTCTCTGACTGATATTGTTTCGTCTTTCATTGGACGGTTGTTCTATTGGTTCTCCGTACATTTCTTATGCAACTCAAAAATCCTGCTCTTTAAGGATTTTGGCTTGATCACTTCCGCCTCAGGTCCCCATCCCATGATCAACATGGTTAATTCATAGGTCGGAATCACATTCAGCTCGACAATAAAATAATCTTTCTTTTCTGTCACCTTCTGGCTTGAATGGATTGGTTGCGTTATCACATACCAGGCTTGCCGTTGCGATAGTTTGAGAACTACTTTTTGAGGTTTCTCCGAGGAAGTGATGATCCCGATCACGGATTTGAAATACTCCCGGGTATTGAACCCTCTGTCCTCATACGGAATGCCGGTTGGCTCCGGATCGCTCACGAACCGGTCCAGGCAGTATGTTGAAATATCCTTGTGGTAATCATGAAGGCCGATCAGATACCAGCGACTATGGTACTGTTTCAGCAGATAGGGATGGATATCGTGCGAAAGGACTTTATCTGTAACGAATCGCTGATATTTGAAACGAATAACCCTCTTGTTCTTTATTGCCAGGATAATGGGTTCAATGAATTGCTGGCCCAGTGAAACCGGGGATTGCTCAAATTCAATGAATGGAAGAAGATCATCTTCTTTTGACATTCGCTTGATGTTCACCGCTTCAACGACCTTCTGCACGGCGCCGGTAAATGTGGAAAATATCCCGATGTTCCGGTACTGGTCCAGCATGGTGGCTGCAAATGACAACGCCTTGACCTCCTCCTCCCCTAGCGGGATGTTGTCAATCGAATATTCCGGATCATCATAATAGTAGCCTTTGTCCCGGTTTCGTTTGATCGGGGCAAAATATCCAAGCTGATCATCTTCCTTCATATCCCGGATATCCTGGTAGATGGTTCTTGGGCTGATCGGACTCATACTCAGTGCATCCTCGCAGACCTGGATCAGCTTATCCATCGAGGCATACTGAAAATCTTTCAAACACCGGTTGATAACCCTGTAACGGATCAAAGCATATTTATTCGCTGGCATTGTATTGCGTTTTCTTTCAAAATTATTAATAAAACACACACTTTTTTCCTTTTTGCAGATACAGTGCACTCGCGTGTCGGATTTTTGCGCAACAAACGATGATAATCTGATATGAAAACGAAAACAGAGGCAAGGCAAAAGAAGAAAAACCTGATCAATGTTGTTGAGCTTATCGCAACCCAGGCGGCAAATTCAACACTTTCCAATCTATTCTTAAGAAATATCAAGGAACCTGCAGAGGAACTTGCAGAATTTCTCGGATGCACCAGGATTCAGGCGATACTGTTTGCCGTGGTATGCAGCCTGAATTTCAGTAATAAAACTGTAGGATTGGAACAGGTTGCTACTTTGCTGGGCTTCAACCCTCTGACAATTGCACGATACCTGAATGACCTGGAACGTCTACAAAAGATCAGGGTTCTTAGGAGTGAGTCGGAGATCAGTAAAATTGCTAATCTCAGTTCTATTCCTGCAACTTCATTTTCTGTAAATCCGGAAGTATTCAATGCCCTCCGGAAAGGTTTCCCGATCATTGAATCGAAGAATAAGATCAAGGATGGCTATGAGTACATAAAAGCCATCTCAGGGGTGATCGGTCAATGCAACGACGAGGTTATCACAGTTAAAGAAATGTGGAAGGAAATAGCCAGGATTGAAGCGGAATGCTCATCCATCAGGTTGTACAAAGAATTGAGAGATCAAGGCCTTGACAGAGAAGAAAGAGCGCTGTTCCTTAATCTTTGCAACGAGTATTTTGCAGGGAATTACAATTGTGACCTGATAGAACAGGTAAAGCAGATCATACCCGAAGAGCATGAGCAACTGGAGATCAGATTCCGGATTAGCAAAGGAAAAAGCAAGCTTATACAATCGGAATTGATTGAAATCAGGGAAAGCTTTTTCAGGGGCGAAACGGAAATCCGGCTGACCGACAAGGCGCTCAGGATGATGACCGCCGATAACCCCAGAATATCTGTCTGCCTGCAGGACAAGACACCTTCCGATTTAATCCTGGCCAAAGATATTGTGAAAAAGGAATTGCTTTTTGCCCCTCAGGAGAAAGAAAAGCTGGAGTCACTGATCCGGATCCTGATGCCGAGTGAGCATGTCAAACTGGTATCCAGATTATCAAAATCGGGTATGAAAACCGGAGTTGCCATCCTGCTTAACGGTCCGCCGGGAACCGGAAAAACGGAATCCGTGCTTCAGATTGCAAGGAGAACCGGCAGAGATGTTTACCAGGTCACGATCAGCGAAACAAAAAGCAAATGGTTTGGTGAAAGCGAACGGTTAATCAAATCAGTCTTTGATCGCTACCGGAAGATCGCAAAGGAGATGAAGACCTCCCCTATTCTCTTTTTTAATGAGGCAGACGGCATTTTCAGTTCCAGAAAAAAGATCGGCGAATCCGATGTGGATCAGACAGAAAATGCAATTCAGAACATCATCCTGCAGGAAATGGAAGATTTCTCGGGAATCCTTATAGCCACGACCAATATGATCCAGAACTTCGACAAGGCCTTTGAGAGAAGGTTTCTCTATAAGATACATTTTGAAAAGCCCACCACCGAGATCCGGTCATTGATTTGGAAAAACAGGATACCTTCTATTTCTAAAGGGATAGCAATGGAATTGGCCCGGAAATTCGATCTCACCGGCGGGCAGATCGATAATGTGGTCAGGAAATATTCAATAGAACGTATCCAAAACGGGAAACCTCCGGCCCACAAACAGATTGAAACCTGGTGCATGGAAGAAAGCCCTAATAATGAGATAACCAAAATCGGATATAAAATTTAACTTTACACAATGAACACGCATCTTATAAGCAAATCATCGTTCATCCGTGGCAAGCAGTGCCACAAATCGCTATGGCTTCATCTCAACCAGCCCGAAGAACGGGATGAGATCAGCGATGCCCAGCAAAGGATCTTCGACACCGGCCACAGCGTTGGATCCTATGCACAACAATTATTTCCCGGAGGCATTGATGCCAGCCGGGGTGAACACCAAAAGATCAGCGAAGCGCTCACTTATACACAGGAGTTGATCCGTAATGGACAGAAAGTGATCTATGAAGCTGCCTTTAGTGACGGCGAGATACTATGTTACATGGATATCCTGGTTAAGGAGAACGGCCAGTGGTGTGCTTATGAAGTTAAGGCTTCGACCGGGGTCAGGGAATACCAGGTCATGGATGTGGCCTTTCAATATTATGTGATCACCCGGTCAGGACTTCAGCTGGCTGACATTTACCTCGTTCACCTCAATAACCAGTATATCCGCCGCGGTGAAATTGATGTTCAGCAGCTTTTTACCCGGGTTAATATGACCACTACGATCCTTGCCATGCAGGATCAGATCCCGGGAAACCTTGATGCCATTCAGAAAATGCTGGCCGCCGGAGCAGCTCCTGATATAGAAATGGGATTCCAGTGCACGCATCCGTACAATTGCGATTTTATGGAATTCTGCCGCAGTTCTTCTCACACTGAATCAGAAGCAATTACCGTGCAGCCGGCATCCAGTCCCGATGGCTATCGGGACCAGGATGCCCTGGATGAATTCAAGGCCGATCTTGAATATCCATTATATTTCCTGGATTTCGAAACGATCTTCCCTGCAATCCCGATCCATGACGAAAGCAGGCCCTATCAGCAGATTCCTTTTCAGTTTTCCTTACATGTGCAGAGGGTAGAAAACGCTGCTCCGGAACATTATGAATTCCTGGGCACCCCGCCTGCTGATCCGAGGCCTGCTTTCATTGAAGAGTTGCTGGCCAAACTTGACAATGCAGGCAGCATCATAGTCTGGAATAAGACCTTCGAATGCACCAGGCTTAAGGAAATTGCCCGGGATTTCCCGCAGTATGAGGAACAGATTGAAGAAATTCTGTTACGGGTTGTCGATCTGATGGTTCCATTCCGTCGTAAGCATCTTTATACCCCGGAAATGAACGGATCTTATTCGCTTAAATCGGTGCTTCCTGCATTAGTTCCGGATCTTTCCTATGACGATCTTGAAATTCAGGAAGGGGGAACTGCCAGCGAGACGTATGGGAGTCTTTATTATGATTGTGATCCGGACTGCATTTCCCGGAAGAGAGAAAATCTATTGAGATATTGTGAAATGGATACAGTGAGTATGGTGAAGATATTAGAGTATTTATATTCTATACTCTAAACGGGATAAAATTGGACAATCTCTTTATCAAAAAACTGGAACTTTAGCGTAAATCTTTTTTTGATTTCACCTTTATATTTTTTGTTGATTGTGGAAAAGAAATTTTCAATTGTCTTGTGAAATAATTCTGGGGTTTCGTAGTATTTTCCGTATAAAATTTTTTCACGTGTAAATTTCCATAATCTTTCAATGATATTCAGATTCGGAGAGTATGAAGGTAAGAACAACAGAGTGATGTTTAGTTTCCTTGCCGCTTCTTCGACTACTTGACAATGTTGATATCGGGCATTATCCAGTACTATTTTTATAGGACATGTTCCATAGTAGTTCCTGAGTCGCTTAAAAAAATCGATAATAGTGTCGGCAGTGATATAGGTGGTATTATGCAGCGTCAAGATTTCCTTGGAGATGGCATTAATGACTCCCAATACATTGATCCTGTTCCTTCCTGAAGAAGCCTTGATATTAATAAGTGCATAAAATAGTTAGTACAATTCAAATATTATGATTATCTTTG
>CAZGIM010000041.1:0-19096 GCA_964525995.1 uncultured Prolixibacteraceae bacterium
AAGATAGAGTCCTCGCCATCGTTCAGGATGCCGTCGAATAACGAAGTTTTAAACTGAAGGACTGCAATCATCCGGTGTTCAATGGTTCCCGTTGAAACCAGGTTGATAACCTGTACCTTGTTCTTTTGTCCGTAGCGATGAACCCGCCCGATCCGTTGCTCCAGAACGGCCGGATTCCAGGGTATGTCAAGGTTAATCACCATGGAGGCTGTTTGCAGGTTTAGCCCGGTGCTTCCGGCATCGGTTGACAGGAAAACACGACATTCGGGATCACCGCTGAAATGGTCGAACAACGCTTTCCGGTCGCGGCTTGGAACACCCCCGTGCAGGTACCTGTAGCCGATTGACCGCACTTCCAGCTCCCGGGCCACAAGCCTGGTCATCCGTTCCCACTGGCTGAACACCACAACCTTCTCGGTATTGCCGTCGAAATATTCCTCCAGGATGTTCATGAGCTCTTCAACCTTCGTATCATTCCGCGTCTCCTGATCAATAATGTAAGTGCTGTCGCAAACCATCCGCATCAGGTTCAGATTGATAAGCAGCCGCTGTCGGTCTTTTTCGTTCAGGAATCCCTGATGCTTCCACTTGTTGACGATCCGGGCCACGATATCGGAGAACTCCTGGTGCATCTCAGTTTGTCGATCGGTCATGGCTACGTAGAGGATTTTATCCATCCTTTCCGGCAATTGCGCCATCACCTCCTTTTTGGAGCGACGGATCATGACGTCGGAGAGTTTCTGGGTAATTTCATGAAGGTGGTGGTATCCCAATACCCGGCCGGTGTCGTTCTTGATCTGGTAGTAATCGAGAAAATGGTAGTAAGGGCCCAGTTTAAAAGGGTCAACAAACTGAACGATTGAATAGAGCTCCTCTAATTTGTTTTCGAGAGGAGTGCCGGTAAGGACAAGCGCATAGGTTGAACGGATTTTCTTAACGCTCTGTGCGATCTTTGTCTTCCAGTTTTTAATCCGTTGCGCTTCATCTAATATTACCAGATCGAATTCCCCGGCATTGATGGCATCAAGGTCGTGGGCCAGCGTATGATAGGAGACAATTTTATAAAATGCATCGGCAGTATATTGCCGCTGCCGGAGGTGGGGCAATCCTTCGATAACTTGCACCGTGCTTGGGGTAAACCGTTTGATCTCCGAATGCCATTGATATTTGAGGGAGGTGGGGCAGACGATCAGCACACGGGTAATGGCCGATTCCGATCTCATCAATTCGGCCACTCCGATGGCCTGAATGGTTTTCCCCAATCCCATCTCATCGGCAATGAGGCTTCTGCCGGCTTTTGCAGCGAAGAGTATCCCCTTTTCCTGGTAGGGAAAAAGTTTTGTGGAGAGAATGCTTTCGAGTTCCTTACCAGAAGGATAATGCGCATCGATCCTTTTATGCCTTTTTTCTCTTTCGCGGGTTTCCAGGATAAACGCGAGGGCGTCATCATAACAACGGAAATCTTCATCAATGGCAGCGGCTTTCATCCTGAATGCTTCAAAATGGGTAAATCCATGGGGAGTCAGGGTCATATCTCGGTCGAAAAATTCCCATGCCATGTTCTTAAACTTGATCCTGGAATCGGTCCCGATTCGTAATCTTACCTTGCGCTCTTTCCCATACTGAAGATAAACCGAGGAATAGGGTGGTGTGTAACCTTTCTTCAGGATGGTTTTGAGCCTGGGATTTGAACGGATTTGCAGAAGGACGGCTTCGATGTGTTTACAAGTCCCCAGGTGATTAGTTTTAAAGTCGAGGCAGGTGCAGAAATTCATCACCTGGTCATTGTTACGGATGGCAACCTTATAAGTGTTTTTAGTTTCGGGATTATAAACCGAATAATCGGTAAACACCGCATGTCCGTCTAATCGTTTGATTGCGAAATGTTTATCAATAACAAATTGTTTTCGGAGTGCTATTTGCCAGGCTTCCAGCGACATATCCTGCGGTTTCCGGTGATAGGGAATGGCCGTTTCCGGTTTTGTTTTGGGTTTTGGTTTCCGGCCTGGTGCCTTCCGCTTAGCAGGCTTTTGAACGTGGTATATCATTTTGTATCATTTAAGAATTTTCTCAAACCCTTCAGCACGGCTCCTCACCTCGAATTCGATCACATCATAGCGGGCAACGCCGTGTATAACATAGGGATCAGATTGCATGATCTCCAGCGCTGCTTCTTTTGAATTTGCCTGCATCAGTATAAAGCCTCCTGTACGGGGGATCTTCGGACCGGAACAGATGGCAATCCCTTTTTCATAAAGGGGTTTTAAAAAGGCCCGGTGTGCATCAAGGTGTTTGTCAACCTCTTCGATGGGTTTCAGGTAAACGGAATGAACGGCGAACATGGCTTGATTTTCTATCAAAATTAATCAATTTTCAACGAATTTTCAATTAATTCGATTTCCAATTCGTCTTACTTCTTCACCACCTTCGCTACCTCCGACTGGTTCCCAGCCTGTACCCTGACCATATAGATGCCGACAGGTTTGTCGGAGAGGGAGAATTGGTATTTCTTCTCACCTTTCAGCTGCCTTTGGTAAAGCCTTTCTCCCAGCATGCTGTAAACAGTAATACTGGCATCATCATTAGTTCCCACAACCTCCACGATGGCCATATCGCTGGTGGGATTTGGGTACACTTTGATCAGCGGGGTTTTCACGGCCTCCTCCATGCCGACAGTTTCACCAGCCTGATTGTTTGCCACCAGGGGCGCCAGCATGGTTCCACAGAAGGTCTCGTTGGTGGTGATATACCCATGTAGATAGCCGCCTGAATACACTTTAGCCCCATTGAGGATGGAGATCTTGTTGCCGGCTACGAGGGTGACGCTTCCACCATTTTCCACGATGAAAGTGGTTCCGTTTCCTGCAACGGTCAGTATTTGCTGTGCATCGTAACAGGTGGTGAGGCCATTTGGAATGATCACATTAGCCAATTCCTGGTTCATTGGAGTAGTGGTGCTCTTTAGTCCGGTAAATGCACCCAGTGCAGTCAAACCATTGGCAGTTAAAACATGGGTGATTGCGTTCGTGGGTCCAAAGGTAATCCAGGGGGCAGGGTTGACTTTTGAGCAAGAGAGTTTATTTTCTGTTCCAACCACATCATCAATGAGATACTGGAATGTAGCGGTGCAAAGGAAATTGGTGATCCCGGCATATGTGAGGTTCCAATAGCGGTTCAGGTAGTTTCCCGTGATGCCTGCATCGGGATACTTTTCGTTCTTCAAACTCACCCCGACGTAGTTTCCTGGGGCAAACGCAGGGCTTGTAAAGATGATCGTCACGGGTGAATATTCGGGTGTTCCTGTATCATCACCTACTGGGTAGACGAAGGTTCCTGAATAGTCTTCCGGGAACTCTTTACGCAGTTCTCCCGTGCCGGTAACGATGATCATCACCGATGCTGAAGGAGTGCCCACAATGGCTGCCAATGGCCCCAGGGTGAGGTTGCTTGATCCAAGAGTCATCCTTCCGCTTGTCAACGTCAGGTTTCCATTCACAGCAGTATTGCCTCCGATGACAACCCCGGTGGAATTATTGACCGTAAGGTTTGCCAGGATATTCTGTCCTGAGATGGTTTGCTGGACCGTACCTGATACCTCTGCGGTTCCACTGCCAAGGGAATTCGGCGAGAGATTCTCGTTGGTAAGGTTCTTTTTACAAACCACATTCCCGCTGTTGCTCAACGTAGCCCCGTTTTTGATGGCCAGGTTATCCATCGATACCAGGGTGGTTCCTGGCTGGACTTTAAGGATGGTACCGGGAGTGATGAGATTGTCTGCGGAACCTGTATTTACGATGAAAATCGTGATAATACCCATCATCATATTTTTGGCCAAGTAACTGATATTTAATTTCATATTTTTACGTTTTTAATAAACAACCAACGTCGTAAGATGTAAGTTTTTTGTCGTTTAATTTGCGTCTGGTTGAATTCGTTTTCGACCAGGAGTATATTACCAGGGAGGAGACAGGTACCTAAAAACGCCGGATGGCACGTACACTGAAACTTTCCCACTTGGTATAATAGCCTTGATATCCGTTTGTGAAGGCCTGATACCATGCCTGGGCCTCATTAAATTTATACTCCGTTGAACTCCAATAGTCTTCGCCTGTAAATCCACCCACGAGATCTTTTTGCTCATACAAAAGGTTCAGCTCATATTTTGAAGGCAGATACCAGTCTCCGTATGTGATTCCGCTCATGGTCGAAGCATATTCATTGCAGATCCTGGCAGCATAAAGCCACCCGTCTTCAAGCCCCACCCTTGATATTATAATGGCTGTGTTTTGTTCACCCCCCCCAATTCCGTCGGCAAAGGCCATGGTATAGAACGGATCGACAATCCCGCCAATCCATGGCATAGGGGAGCCCTGGTCGGCAGTAGCCGAGATCAGGCCGTGTTGTCCGCCGTCGTAAACGAAAAATACAATGCCGCCGCCATAGCTCTCACCTATGTAATGGACGTTATTCGGCGGAAGAGCTGCCGTCGTCTGAATGGTATGGTCGGGGAATTGAATGCCGCCTGATGTAGCATGGATGATCCCTTCAACAGTGAGCTTCTGATCGGGAGTAACCGTCCCGATGCCGACATTGCCTCCCATAATGGAGGTCCTTCCCAGGGCATATATCAGCAGGTTATCATCCAGGTCTTCCGAAAGAGAGACGTAGTCCCCGTCGCCGAAATTCAGTGTCGAAGATATTCCAAAAGTCCCGGGTCCAATCAACCGCAGGGTATTTACCCCGCCGGCAATCGTCAGTTTATGGGTGGGATCACAGGTACCGATCCCGATATTTGTTCCGTTGTTGTAAAGGACATTGTTGGCAATCCAGTTGTATCCGTCACTCCGTAAAGTCTGGCCGTTTGTTCCCGCCGGAAGCCGTAAGGAGATCCATCTGGTGCCGTTCCAGTAATAATATCCGGGAACCACGTCATTCGGAACGTCGCCGGAAACCGCAATGTTCCAGACCAGGAGCCCGATGGCTGGTGAAGTGACCGGAGCCGCTGAATTGGCCGACTGGAGGGCAACACGGGGAGGGAGGAATCCTTTATCGGCCGATTTTACCTCGAGCATCGCCGAAGGATCCGGCGAACTGTTATCGGTGTTGATACCCACCTGGGCGATCATCTGGACCGGGGTCAGTAGGACCACGATGACCAGGAAGAGGATAGACTTTTTCATAAAAGGAATATTTTTCGATATGCATCAAAGATATTCCATTATGAAGGTCAGGTCAACTGAATGAATGTCTTGTTTGCCGGGATGTTAAAACTTCACGAGCCGTTCTTACATCACTTTGATCACCGCTTCTGATTTGGAGTTGACATGAAGTTTCCGGCATGTGTGATTTATATGGAATCGGACCGTTCCAATAGAAATGCAGCACTTGTCGGCGATCATTTTATAACTGTTGCCTTCCAGCAGGGTGGTTTTACCACAACGCCTCACTCCCGTGATCACCAACGCCTGTGAAGCATTCGGATCAATTGTATTCAGCTGGTTCCGTGTTACAAACAGGCTATCCGATTCCAGGTTTTGGCGTTGGTCCAGAATTACTGACCGGAGGTCCTCTTTTCGTTTTACTTCTTCACCACCTTTGTTATCTCCGATTGGTGATGGCTAATTTTTCCCCCTGCCCAACTCCGCCTCGATGGCCTGCAATCGCTTCTTCAAATCAAGGTTGTCCTTCTGCAGGCTTTCGATCAGGGCCTGCTGCTCCTGCACGGCTTTGACCAGCGGGACGACGAAGGCATCGTAGGAAACACTGTAGTTGTCGTTTTCATCCGACGGAACATGGACCCCGTCGAACGAATATCCTGCTTTCCTTGCGGCTTCGGCCACTTCCTGCCCGATAAAGCCGGTCTGCCTCACCGGGTTGACGGCCGGCCGGTCGCCATATTCATTCAACCTCGCCCGGCGAACGCTGTCGGGAAAGTTCTTCATAAGGAACTCCTGGAATTTCAGGGTCTCGAAATTGTATGTAACGGGGCGGAGTAACCTGATGAAGTCCAACCCTTTGACATTCTCGTTCACATTTGTCTTGAACCGGCCGTCGGATGGCCAGCTCCAGGCTACCTGCCCTTCGATCACCCCTGTCCAGGTGTCGCCGATCCTCACCTTTGCGTTGGCATTCACGATCGCCCCGTCGCCCAGGGCCATGGCATCGTCGAGGTCTGATGCACTGGCATCGGCCATATGCCCAACACAGGTCATATGATTGGCCGTCCAATTGTGCCACAATGCATAGGCTCCTACGGCAGTGTTGTGGTGACCTAAAGAGTTGGCCGTAAGGGCTTCGAAACCAACGGCAGTATTCTCATATCCGTCGTAATTGTTTGAAAGAGAATTCGCTCCCATAGCAGTATTATAATAGCCTGAGACATTTTCTTCCAGGGCATTTTTTCCCATCCCCGTATTACACGCGCCCGAATTATTCTTATAAAGCACCCCTGAACCCACAGCCGTATTATTGCTTACAAGGTTATTGTACAAGGAGTTAATGCCAACTGCAGTATTGTTATACCCTGATACATTCTTGTTAAGTGCCGTATTTCCTATGGCGGTATTACCGTCACCGGTCTGGTTGGATGTCAGCGCCGCATAACCTACGGCCACATTCATCTGTCCCGAGATATTGGCTCTCAGGGCGGATGCGCCAACCGCGGTATTTTTCACGGCATCGGCTGAAGAGTTGTATGTCAGGGCTTCATATCCGAAAGCGGTGTTGTTTGAGGCTGTCTGGTTCCCGGCCAGAGCGAGCCTTCCCAATGCCGAATTCCCAGTTCCCGTAGTATTACCCGCCAATGCCTCGGTTCCGACGGCCGTATTATTATCAGCCAAATTGTAGTAGAGGGCTGCATGGCCTATCGCGGTGCTATAATCACCGATAGAATTCATGTATAGAGCGGAAGTGCCAACTGCCGTGTTGTACTCTCCGGCAAGATTGGAGCTGAGTGCATCTGCCCCAACACCCACATTGGCATAGCCGGTTTGATTGGTATACAATGCTTTGTACCCGATGCCTGTGTTTTTGTCATACACATTGCCTGCAAGTGCCTTGTAACCGACTGCGGTGTTTTTTATACCGGAGGAGTCGTCGGCAAGCGCCTTGCTGCCGATGGCAGTATTACCCGGGTCATCATAACTTGTAGAATTATAGGAGTATAATGCCGAATCGCCAATGGCGACAAGATTGTGACCTACGGTATTTATTTTCAGGGAACCGCTTCCGATGGCCACATTTGAATAGCCCGTGCTGGTCGCCGAACCAGCCAACCATCCCATAAAGACATTTCCATAGATGGGGTTGATCTCTCCGGCAGCAGTATTGTTCACCCTGAACTTGAGCGGCTGGTTATCAGTTGTGCCCACGAAATTCAATGCAGGATCGGTACCGCCATTGCCTGTCAGCAGCCAGTTGATGCCTCCCAGGCCGAGGCTGACCCATGATGCTCCGTTAAAATAGTAAATGGAATTATTTTCCGTATTATAAACCATCAATCCGGTGGCAGGAGAAGGGATCAGGTACATCTGCTGACTGTTCATCCTCGGGATCAGCAATCCCCTGACGGTAGATTTGACGTCGAGCATGGCCGAGCTGTCGGGATTGGAGCCGTCGGTGTTGATGCCCACCTGGGCGACCATCTGGACCGGGGTCAGTAGGACCACGATGACCAGGAAGAGGATAGACTTTTTCATAAAAGGAATATTTTTCGATATGCATCAAAGATATTCCATTATGAAGGTCAGGTCAACTGAATGAATGTCTTGTTTGCCGGGATGTTAAAACTTCACGAGCCGTTCTTTCATAGCTTTGATCACCGCTTCTGATTTGGAGTTTACATGAAGTTTCCGGTAGATGTGATTTATATGGAACCGGACCGTTCCGATGGAAATGCAGCACTTGTCGGCGATCATTTTATAACTGTCGCCTTCCAGCAGGCACCTGAGGATATCGATTTCCCTGGTTGATAACTCGTATTCGCCGGGTCTGCCCGGATCGGGAAAACCGAAGAAATCGATGACCTTCCGGGCGATTTCACCGGTCATTGGGGAGCCGCCCCGGTGGAGATCCTCGATGGCTTCGAGAATCTCTACGGCCGAGCTTTTCTTCAACAGATAGCCGGTGGCGCCAGCGCAAAGGGCATCGAAGACTTTGGTCTTGTCTTCGAAAATAGTCAGGATCAGAATATTGATATCCGGGAATCTGGATTTGATCATTGCCGTAGCCTCGATCCCTGAGATGCCGGGCATATCGATATCCATCAGGATGACGTCGGGCCGGGTCGAAGCACAGTTGTCAATCACGGAGGAACAATCGGGCCATGCTCCGGCGAGTTCCAGTTTGTCTGATCCCATGATCAGAAAAGACAAGCTTTCGCGCAGGGGTTCATTGTCTTCGAATATGGCGACGCGAATGATCATTTTCACGAAACAAAGAGTGGCAGAAGGACAAACTTACATTACTTTGATAAAGTCTGCAACTGTATTTTTATATGGTTTTCAACCTCAGGGCAATCCTTGTCCCCTGCGACGGTCCTGTGTCGATCTCCAGCTCCCCTTTGATATGGGAGGCACGCATTTTCATATTACGGATCCCGTTGCGGCTGGTTGGCAGATCAGCGTTAAATCCTTTTCCCTCATCGGTGACGGTCAGTTGAAGTCCGGAATGGAACATAGTAACCGAGACAGCGATAAAAGGGCTTCCCGAGTATTTCACCGCGTTGGTGATCGCCTCCTTGGCGATAAGCCAGATATTTCTCCGGATCTCCATCGGGAGTGTACGTTCGTTCAATGCCGGGTCAAACCGGATATCGAAACGAATGCCGGCCGACTCAAAGAGGGGGATCGCGAATTCACGAAGCCGGAGCGCAAGGTCCTGGAATTTATCATTGGTCGGATTCACCGTCCAGATAATGTCGTCGAGCTTTTCGAGCATGGCATGTGCATTGCGGCCGATGGTGCCGACCATTTTTCCCAGGCCGGGATGATCCGGCTGTTTTTGCAAGATGTCGCTGATGATTGAAATGCTGCTCAGGGTGGAGCCGATGTCGTCGTGGAGATCGCCGGCGATGCGCGTACGCAACCGCTCGAGCCGCAGAAGCTGCTGAAGCCGGTAACGGTAAGCCAGGAATCCGAATGTGACCAGGATGATCAGAGAGGCGGTCAGAAACCACCAGGTTTTCCAGAACACCTGCCGGATCACAAAGGTCAGGCGCCCCTGTTCGTTACGCCAAATCCCTCTTTCCGAGACCATGAACCTGAAAGTGTATCTGGCGGGAGGAAGGTTGGTGTACCTTGCTTCGCGACCCCGGCCGGCATAGATCCAGCCGGTATCGTATCCTTCGAGCCGGTACCTGAACCTTAACTGACCGGTGTTGTCGTAACAGATAGCTGTATACCTGAAAATAATGTTTTTCTGATCCGCACTGAGATCAAGCGGCATGATCCCCTCCTTCCCCATTTCAAGAGGACAGTTCCTGTCGTTGATATCAACTGACTCGAGGATTGGCTTCACTTCGGGGATGACAAGGTTTATATCGGCGGTGTTTTTCGTTTCAAAATGATTTGCGAAAGCCAGGTAGATATTACCTTCCGGGTCGGTACAGATGTTTTCATCGACGCCGATCCTTCGACGCAAACCATTGTGTTCAGTGATCATATAGACGGTCTCATCGTAGGGATTCAGCCGGAGAAGACCCCAGCTAACCAGCCATAGAATGCCGTTAGGATCGACGGCCATCCTGCCGATGTGCGATTCGGTTAATCCGCTTTCGGGACCATAGGCCTTAAAGCGAAAGGATCCCTCTCCAAACCGGTCTACCCGCAACAGACCCTCTCCGTCAATGCCCAGCCATATCCGGCCAAGAGTATCCCTGACCATACTGTTGATCCATCTCTTGGTGATCCCGGCGGCACTCAAAGAATCCATGAGTGCATTCAGGAAATGACCGGAAGAAAGATCAAAGAGACAAGCCCCGTCATCTCCGCCGATCCAAACCCTCTGATAACGGTCCTCGCAGAAAGAACGGAATCTTCCCCCCTTGATCAGGCTGTAGATATCGTCCTCCCGGTGGATGTAATGAGTGGCCCCGGTCCGGTCGGGATCCAGAACAAAGACCCCTTCGCTCCTGGTCCCGACCCACAGGTTACCTTTAGAATCTTCCATCAATCCGTATATCCAGGGATCGCTCAGCGGTAAAGGCTTTCCGACGCGATCCGTGAATTGCCGGAGGGTTTTTCTGCCCGGATCGTACCGGTATAGGTTGTCCCGGGTGCCGGCCCAAATCTTCCCCCTGGAATCTTTCAGCAAGGAATGGATCGTGAAGCCGTATTTACCCGGAGGACGACCGGGTCGGATAACATGCCACCTGCCGGTTTCACGGTTGAGTATGTAAAGGCCTTCTCCGTCGACCGCCCCGACCAGGAGTTGATTCCTATCCTCATCTAAAAGGAAAGCAGTGAGATGATAACTTTGAAAAGGTACATCCACCTGGTCGAAAAGCGATCCTCCCGGCCTCAGGATCGTTATGCCATCGGTTGAGACTACCGCAATATTTTTCCCCTGGTTGATATATCTGACGCTGATTACGGAACCGGTGACCGAAGACTGTCCTTCCTGTTGCTCATAGGGCGGGTAGGAAAAGCAATGGCGTTCCTTGTCGAAAAGGGCCAGGCCGTGATCGATCACTGCGACCCAGAGGTATCGTTCGTCGATGGGAGTGATGCCGGTTACACTCCAGGGCCTGACCGGATCCCCCGGAAATTCATTCCAGGTCTTCCGTTTCAGATCGAGGCAGTTCAGTCCGATCCCCCAGCCCCCGCACCATAATATGGAATCGCCATCTGTAAAAAAATCGATGATACCGTAACCATTGTTGATAATGTTCCGGTAATCAGCCGCAACGACTTTTTGCTTTTTGTCAAACACCAGAACACCTCCCAGCGTCGCTAACAGCAGATGGTCATTATTACGGGGATCGGCAATGATCTTTGAAATGAAATTAAAATTATACTCACGGGAGGAGGGATCATTGTTACCCCTGATCGATATCCTTTCAAATCGCAGGGGATTTCCTGTCGCATGGACCAGACCGTCTTCAGTGCCTATCCATATGCTGTGATCCCTGTCCTCATAAAAGCAGGTCACCGACTTTACAGGGAAATGCCTTTCTTTTTGGCTATAAAACGAATAACTGGTAAAACAGGAAGCGAACGGATTATAAACGGAAATACCGTCGATGCCCCCTATCCACAAAAGTGAATCGGATGTCACAGTCAGGGGTTTAACAAGATTGTCGACCAGTGAGGCAGCATTGCCCGCGACATGATGGAACACTGTGATGTTTTGTCCGTCAAAGCGCGCCAACCCGTAAGCCGTGGTGATCCAGAGATAACCCCGGAAGTCCTGAATCACATTGTAAACCTTGTTGGAAGGCAACCCGTTGTCGTGGCTGATCCGGCTGACAAGGTGCAGCCTGTGAATGCCTGTTCCCGGGGGATCGTCCGCGGGTCCGGGATGAGCGACCAGTGGGGAAAAAAAGGCTGCAAGGATGACAGGTAAAACGGTCAGCAAAGAAAGATGCCTTCTCACGGTTCCGGATGATTTGATAAGCTGATTCTGCCATAAAGATACGGGAAAATCAATGTAAAATTTCTGCCCGGAGGCCTGTTTCCGATGAAGCACTGGCGCAGGGTGTCTGTAAACGTTACAGACTGGGATCAAATCCCGATATACCCCTTCAGCGCCTCCACGTACTTTTCAAACGCTTCAATCCCTTTCTTGGTCTTGCGGCATACCGTGCGGGGCATCTTTCCCCGGAAAGTTTTCGACACCTGAATATATCCGGCTTCCCTGAGTTTGTCGATCTGAATGCTCAGGTTCCCCGCCGTGGCTCCGGTTTTCTCGCGGATGAAGACAAAATCGGCTTCATCGGAACCGATCAGGATCGACATGATGGCAAGTCGCAACTGCGAATGCAGCACCGGATCGAGCGCTTTAAACATGGCAACGCTCCTTTTTATTCAGAAGGTGACCGGGAATAATGAATCCGAAGATCACGGAGATAAACAGGACCAATTGCTGAATCATCAGCAGGGAAGGATGGTGAAACATTGCAATGAGCAACAGGGTAGCGATCCAACATACCCATCCACCCGTTGAAAGGGGTTTGAACTGGTATGCCTTTCCGGAAACAAACAAGGCAAATCCGTAAAAACTGAGCATGAATGGCGTGACGAACGTCCAGGGGAACCAATGGAGAAATTCGTAACCCGGTTCAGTGGTAGTAAACCGGGGGAGTACCAACACTGTCGATATAAGCATTCCGACAATGATAGTAATGACTGAGATCGTGAAGGCGATCCAGACAAACTCAATGATTTTCTCAATATAGGTCTTGACCAGTTGTTGCTGCTCCATCTTTCGGATCAACCGGATGTGCAAAGGGACCCCCAATGCCATGAGGGCATAGAGGAAATAGGCATAATATCGCAAATCGCCAGGAATGGCGATCAACAAGATGAAAATAACCAGGCTGATTCCTGCAACCAGATAACCCCAGAGAAGAAATACATTGCCCAGCCCTTTTTGAAGATTGTTCTTGGCCGAACTGATCATTTTCGATATCAGCTCTAAGCTCTCTTTTTCTGATAATGATGATTCCATAGTTGAATATTTTAATTACTTTGCAAATATAAATAGATTTATATTATAAACTTAATTTTATAAATATTTTTTTTGTGCGTTTGTAAAACGAACCCGGATCATAAAATATCAGAAGAATTTCGCCCTCCCTGAATTCCTTTTTCAAATTTTTACCAATAAAAACCTAGTTTACTAATATCAATAATCAAATATTCATAATACCTTTGTTTATAAAAATGTTTCCCTGATTTTTCAATTGCACTTTCCAAGAGTGTAACCATCGAATCTGAACAATCAATGTCTTACAATTATGAATGTCTCACAAACTTTCAGTGCCTTTTTCCTTTCGGCGCTGGCTGTTTCGTTTGGTTGTAAACAGCACGGCAAGAAAGACGCTCCTTCCAATTCCGACATCGTCCCATTCAAAGGTAAGGTTGCCTTAGATGTTCGGGAATCACAACAAGACTGGACCCCATATCTTCCCAAACAAGCACCAAAAGAGGCCCCGAACATTCTGTTTGTTTTGTACGACGATACGGGCATGGCAACATGGTCAACTTACGGAGGAAGGGTCAATATGCCAACGCTGGACAGCCTCGCTGCCAATGGCTTAACTTACACACAATGGCACACCTGCGCGCTGTCATCACCGACCCGTTCCACTTTACTGACGGGACGTAACCATACCCTGAACGGGACGGATGCCATTATGGAAACCACCATGGGATTCCCGGGAGCGAACGGACACATTCCTTCCCAATGTGCGACGTTAGCCGAGATTCTGCAAGAAAACGGTTGGAGCACCTTTTGGATCGGAAAGGACCACAATGTACCAGAACAGTATGTCGCCTCTGGTGCAACAAGGAAATACTGGCCGCTTCAAATGGGATTTGATAGGTTTTATGGATTTCTGGGAGGTGAGTCAAGCCAATGGTACCCTGATCTGGTAGAAGACAACCATTTTATCAATCAACCTTATAGCCCTGAACAGGGATATCATCTTTCAAAAGACCTGGCTGATAAAGCAATCGAGATAATCAAGGACCAAAAGGCAACCAACCCCGACCGCCCATGGTACCTATGGTTCTGTCCCGGTGCAAACCATGCTCCACACCATGCTCCGGCTGATTACATTGCAAAATACAAAGGAAAATTTGATGATGGCTATGACGCTTATCGCAAATGGGTCCTTACCCGAATGATCAGCAAAGGCATCCTTCCCAAAAACACCAAATTGACTGAATTCAACCCGATTCCTAAGGATATGGCAAATCCCGCTGATTATGTCAAACCCTGGGAAACCCTTACAAAAGATGAGAAAAAACTCTTTTCCCGGTTGGCTGAGGTGTTTGCCGCATATTCGGAATATACTGATTTTCAGGTTGGAAGGATTATCGATTATCTTAAAAAAACGGGACAGCTTGAAAATACTATGATCATTTATGCTTCCGATAACGGAGCTTCCGGTGAAGGCACCCCGAACGGATCGGTAAACGAGAACAAATTTTTCAATGGCTATCCCGATGATCTGGCTGAGAACATGAAACTTCTTAATGAACTTGGGGGAGTTAATACCTATGAACATATCCCGACCGGATGGGCAGCTGCCTTTTCAACACCGTTTAAAATGTTTAAACGTTATGGCAATTTTGATGGCGGAACCTGCGATCCTCTTGTGATATCCTGGCCGAAAGGCATTAAGGCAAAAGGAGAACTGCGTCATCAGTACCATCATTCTGTTGATATTGTACCTACCATCCTTGATGTGTGCGGGGTTGAAATGCCAACAGTTTTCAGGGGTGTTGAGCAGTATCCTTTATCAGGAATATCGATGCGTTATACATTTAATGCAACGCCTGATACACCGACAAAAAAAGAAAAGCAATTTTATTCCATGCTGGGAACTCGCGCGATATGGGAGGATGGATGGAAAGCTGTTTCAATTCATGCACCCATGACCGGCAAAGGGAAATTTGATCAGGATCGTTGGGAACTTTATCATGTTGATATTGACAGGTCTGAATCGCAGGACCTCTCAAAGCAATATCCTGAAAAGGTGACCGCCCTGAAAAAGGTCTGGTTTGAGGAAGCAGAAAAAAACCTCGCCTTGCCCTTGAACGACATGACAGCGATGGAAGGTCTCAGCGTTGAAAGGCCTACCGGGGAACGTCCCCGCGAAAGGTTCATTTATTACCCACTTACGGCTCCTGTCCCGGAAGGAGTTGCGGCCAATGTGAGGGGACGTTCCTATAAAATCTTCTCCGAAATTCAAATCGCAGCGACAAACTGCTCAGGAGTGATTTTTGCCCATGGATCAAGGTTTGGTGGACATTGCTTGTTTATCAAAGGTCAAAAACTGTTTTATGTTTATAACTTTCTGGGTATTAAACCCGAACAAAAAGTAATCTCTTCTGTCCAGTTGAAACCTGGAAATCACACCGTTGGCGTTGAATTCATCAAAGAGAAATTCGGTCCGAATCACGAATCGATCGGAATAGTTAAGCTCTATATCGACGATAAAATAGTCGCCCAGGGCCCCATGCGAACACAACCGGGAAAATTCACGCTGTCGGGTGAAGGTTTATGCATTGGTTATGACACCGGGGATGCCGTAAGCCAGGAATACGCTTCACCCGGCACATTCAAAGGTGGAACAATCCGATATGTCTGTGTTACCGTCGAAAAAACCGATTATAAAGACCTGGTACAGGAAACGCATCGATTGTACTTAAGAGAATAGGAAGATTATCGGAAATGACCAAATCAACTGTCGCAGCAACACGGCTTCATGTTAGGTCTCGTTCCTCGACCACACGAAGCCTTATTTAGTTGATCCTTATCAATTCACTTTTTTGTTATCCTCTGATGGGTTGAATATTTTCCAGGCGAAATAAGTTCGTACGATAATACGCCCGAAAAAGAAAAAATAAAAGCTCTTGTTGTTTCAACCTCATCCATTTCATCATATTGTATGCAGCAACGGCCATTAACGTGTTGATTTGGTCTCCGGCTGCGCCTTTCAGATAATTCCTGAGCATCCTGTGATCATGCTTCAGGTGTGAAATCAATCCTTCAATCCCGGCTCTTGACCGACATCGGGCTTCTCGTTGCTTTTTCATGTAATAGCTTTCCCTTTTCCGGGCATTTGGCATTACAACCTCTGTCTCTCCGATTTTATCTCGTCCCTTGAAACCCCTGTCAACAATGGCTTTCCTGGTTTTTCCTTTCGTAAGTTTTTTGACCTGGTCTAACTGTGGTTTGAGCGTATGCCCATCATATGCATTCCCTTCAATAGCCATCGCCCCAACAATAATTCCGCTCTTGCGTGTATAGGCAAACGAACTCTTGTTCCCAAACTCGTATGGTTTATGGTCTTTCCCTTTTGCTATGCAGAGTACTCCCGGTTCATGGATACTGTAAACTTTGTTTTTGTCTTCCCGCTGTTGTGTCAGTACCCGATATAAAACATCAAACTTTTCAAAGTCCTTTTGCTGCATGGGATTCATCTGGTTAACCAGGTCACTGTAAATCTTAAGAGCAATACGGTGTAGCTTCTTCTGTGACCGCATTAATCGTTTGAAGTTCTTTGGTTTTCTTGCAAACCTCAACTGGTAGCGGAGCTTCTTTATCTCTCTCGTGTAAGTTCTCTTCAGCTTGATTCCTTTGGCCTTTGCAATTCGTTTACAATGCTGTATCGCCTTCTCGTAAAGCTTACGATCTGTGGGGAAGGTGATATTCTTCTCCTGAACCGTGGTATCAACCCTGACTTCTTTCACTTCCTTGCGGATCATCTCTTCCCCAAACAGATCAATGCTTTGCTTAAAGATAAGCTCCATCCCTTCTTTGCCGATCCGGTGACGGAAATGAACAAAATCACTCGGATCGAACGGGTAACGGTATTGAAAATAGATCTCACCGCAAAAGTGCTGCCAATAAGGATTTTCGAGATAACGCTCCATGATTGTTTCATCTCCCAGGTTGTACATCTGCTTCAGGAGTAAAAGGCCAACGATGGTCCTGATTGGAATCGAAGGCCTGCCAACCGTTCCGTATAGCGGAGAAAATTCTTTTTCCAGACGATCCCAGTTAATCTTTTTTGCCAACAAACAGAGTTTGTGCTCGGGATTAAGAAAACTGGCAAGCACGGTCTTAAACATTTCCAGCTGCGGCTGCTTCTCGATTTTTTTCATCATAATTTGCAGGGTTTTGATTAAAATTAATCATTTTCCTGCATATTTTACTCACTCTACACCCATAAGTTATTAACATTCTGATTGTTAATAATTGTTAAGGATCAACTATTTATCAGAGCCAGTGCATTGGTTATTTAAAAAAATCAACCAGCTTATAATTAGTACTGCGGCCACCAGACAATTCTTGCTCCAACACGCCCTTTCCTATCAAATCTTTAATGTCACGCAATGCCGTGTCAGCAGAACACTTTGCCATTCTTGCCCACTTAGATGACTTTAGATTACCATCGATACCGTCAAGAAGTTTGTTCAACATGAGTCGTTGGCGAGCATTAAAATCGGTTTCTTTATGATTGTCCCAAAATATAGACTTATGAAGCACTTTTTGAATTTGTTCTTGACTGGCCTCCAAGGCTCTAAACATACAATTAAAAAACCAATTCAGCCATTCAGTTATTTCGCCATCACTATGTTGAGATTTTTGAAGAATCTCGTAGTATCGCTTTCGTTCAATCAATATTTGGCTAGATAAACTGTAAAATCTAAAGGGCGCTTCATCCGACCTAGAGAGCAACATATCGGAAAGGGCCCTCGCTATACGACCATTTCCGTCCTCGAATGGATGGATAATGATAAACCAGAAGTGGGCGATTGCAACTTTCAGTACTGGATCAATGTTCGATTCGTTATTGAACCACTCCAAAAAACGATCCATTTCATTTTTTACAACTTCTGGAGGAGGTGCCTGATAGTGAACCTTTTCTTTTCCAAGAGGACCAGAAACGACCTGCATCTCTCCGTCCCGATAACGACCGGTCACAATCTTATACATACCACTACGACCCGAGGGAAATAACGAAGCATGCCACCCAAACAAACGATCTTCATCAAGAGGTTGCTTACATTTTTGGGTTGCATCAAGCATCATTTCGACAACACCCTCTACATCTCTGCCTGAAGGTATCATACCAGCATAATCCATACCCAATCGTCTGGCAATTGACGAACGTACTTGATCCTCACTAAGCCTTTCGCCTTCAATTTCTGAGGACTTTAAAACATCCAATGTTAGATTGGTTAAATGAGTTTGCTCCTTGACATCAAAACCCAAAGAACTCATCTGACCTAGAAGTTTTCCCTGCAGATAACGAACCTTACCTAGACTTACCTGGATTGCAGTTTCATTCCAGTAAAAGTTTGGCCATGACGGGTACTGATAAATGTATTTTGCCATAATAAATAACTTATGCGGTAAATATAAACATTATTCTCCGCATATTTAATGAGATTAAGCAATTTATTCTCCGCATGCCGCCTTCTTATGCATTGGCTCTAACGGGTAGCTAAGCAGCGGCCGTTGCTGAAGCGGCGAAGCAGCGAGGCAAGCGGCTGTGGCTTAGCTGATGTTGCACTAAAAAGTCATTCACTGTCATAGAACAGGCATGCCATCAAATCCATGGGTTTAAGAAGCGCTACGAAGAGATGGACGATAAAGTGCGTTTGTCGGGGTGGCATGGGCATTCCTTCTTCTCCAGTCAACAAAAAGAAAAACCGTAAGCCTTGGAAAGAGATCTGCCGGATACTTCTCAACTTCGATCCCGACCAGTGCCCGAATTGTAAAAACGGAACCTTGGTCATGATCGAACGCTTCACACCGGAGCGGGGACCACCCCTGAAATACCTCATGAAAAAGACGTTCTCATGAAATCTCAACTGATCTTCCCTCACAGGGAATCAAAACAGTATTGCCAACCCATGAAAAACATGCAACACAGCGCGCCGAATATCCTCACGAAAACTTCTTCTGGCGCCTGTTTCTACTTCAGAATTTCAAAGAACGTTCCATATTGTTTACCGGCAAAACATCCGGCCTGATTTAATCCCCATAATTCCATTTCTGGCTTTCACCAAGGATTTCGTGCAACACCGGCTTCATGTTAGGTCTCGTCCCTCGACCACACGAAGCCTTATTTATTAGCGCCTGGCCTTCTTCATTACCGTTTGTCTATTAGTCAAATATAAACATTCTTTTCAATCGAAGCACTATCGTTTCATTGTGCGTTTGAGCGGGATGGTATGGAAGGCTCTTACCACAAATTTGGATTGAGCGAAGGTTTGCAGCGTTTGTGGTATGTGCCATACAGTGAAGGGAGGGGTGTGATGGCTTGCTCAACAGTTTTAACAAAAAATCCTCGTGTACTGAATTTATACCGATGCTGAATAAGAATGCAAACTAATCAACAACTGCCTGTTCAAAA
>CAZGIM010000042.1:0-18663 GCA_964525995.1 uncultured Prolixibacteraceae bacterium
ATTATTAACATTAAATGTTGATATTCAAATAGTTAAAAAATTGTCATGTACTAAGGTGTCAAATATGTTATGCTATTTATCAGCTAGTATCTAATCGCTTCTTTGAATTTTGAACTTTGAACTCCTGTCATATCCACCCCATCAGCCAGTAGTAGCCGATCGCGACATATTCGCGCAGGAGTTCGAGTTCATATTCCAGGTAGTTCCAGAATTTATAACGGAGAACCACGTTGTCGCCCACGTCGGGAACATACCGCTTCCCGCCAAGTAATCCAGAGTTGAACGAAAGATCAGTTTCGATGTCCTTCTCAAATGCGGGAAGACCATCGACTTTAAGGAACCCGGCTTTTTTGAAGGTAAGAACGGCACGGTACAGATGCTCGGGAGAGGTCACCAGGAGAATTGACAATGGACAATTGACAATGGACAATTGACGGATTGATTGATTGACTGATTGATTGATTGACTGAACTTCTTCCCTAATTCCTAACGCCTGATGCCTGATGCCTGATTTTAAATTTTGAATTCTTAAGATCAAATCTTTTACCAGTAAAGCTTCAGCCCTTGTATTGGTCCCTGAATCTTCGAAAATGATTCTGTCGCGGGCAACTCCCCGCAGGATCAGTTCGTCCTTCATGCCGTTGATGGAACTTTGGGGATCGGCGGTATCTCCCGGAAGGGCCACTATGACCAGGGAACGGGGGAAGCGGTCAGCCGCCTTTGCCGCGTACCAGCAGCGCATGAGTCCCGACTCGCTCGGCATACCTCCGCCGCCAAGCACCACGATGTAATCGGGCTGACGATGGATGCCCGCTTTCTTCATTCCCATGTTATAGCGAATCCAGAAAGGCGCCGAGGTCATGGCAAGGATGGCCATGATCAGGGCGGTTGTACCGGCTATCAACAGAATGACACGAATAATCCTTCGTGTTATTATAAGTATGCGGTTGATGGTCTGTTTTTGCATAGCCCAAACAGGATCTGTACCTCAAAGATAACCATTCTAAAATCAGAAGGAAACAAATATTTTCACGAAAAGAGGATTCACCGGGTGCCCGGGATTATCAGGAAGAAAATAAAGCATGGCAGCCCTAATAAATTCCTGATAAGATGGATAGTAAGAAATATTCAGGCAATTATTGCATTTTGTTGCGTACCATCGCGGAGATCTCCTTCACCGGAATCCGCTCCTGTTGCATGGTGTCGCGATCGCGGATGGTCACGGTGTCGTCGGTCAGGGTCTGGTGATCGATGGTGATGGCAAAGGGAGTGCCGAGGGCATCCATGCGGCGGTAACGACGGCCTATGGTGTCTTTCTCCTCGTAGAAGCAACGGTAGTCGTACTTCAGCATATCCATGACCGCACGGGCCTTTTCAGGGAGCCCGTCTTTCTTGATGAGCGGGAGTACAGCCACCTTGATGGGGGCCAGGCGGGCCGGGATTCCCAGAACCACGCGTTCGCTGCCGTCGTCGAGTTTTTCTTCGCGGTAGGCCTGACTGAGCACTGCAAGGAAAGTGCGATCGAGCCCGATGGAGGTTTCCACGACATAGGGGATGTAACTTTCGTTCGATTCTGTGTCGAAATACTGGATCTTGCGGCCCGAATACTTCTGATGCGCGCCCAGATCGAAATCGGTACGGGAGTGGATTCCTTCAATCTCCTTGAAGCCGATGGGAAATTCGAATTCGATATCGGCTGCTGCATTGGCGTAGTGAGCCAGCTTTTCGTGGTTGTGAAAGCGGTATTTCGACGCCGGAATGCCCAGCGAAAGATGCCACTTCATGCGTTCATTCTTCCAGTATTCATACCATTGAAGCTCTTCACCGGGTTTCACGAAGAACTGCATCTCCATCTGCTCGAACTCGCGCATGCGGAAGAGAAATTGACGGGCCACGATCTCATTGCGAAACGCTTTCCCGATCTGGGCTATCCCAAAAGGAATCTTCATGCGGGCCGATTTCTGCACGTTGAGGAAATTGACAAATATCCCCTGGGCGGTTTCCGGCCGTAGAAAGATTTCGTTTGAATCCTCGTTCACGGAACCCATCTGGGTGGAAAACATCAGGTTGAACTGACGTACATCAGTCCAGTTTTTGGTCCCCGAAATCGGACAAACAATGCCTGTTTCCTCTATCAGCGCCTTGACATCGGCCAGATCATTTCGTTCCAGAGCCGGGTAAAACCGATTCTTGATGGCGTCAATTTTATCCTGGTATTCCTTCACCCTGGGGTTGGTTTCCCGGTACATCTTTTCATCAAATGACGCTCCGAACCTGCCGCGGGCCTTCCCGACTTCCTTCTGTATTTTGTCTTCGATCTTCTGAATATGATCTTCGATTAAAACATCGGCACGGTACCTCTTTTTCGAATCCTTATTGTCGATCATCGGGTCGTTGAAGGCATCGACATGTCCCGAGGCCTTCCAAACTGTGGGATGCATAAAGATGGCTGCATCAACTCCCACAATATTCTCGTGATACTGGGTCATCGACCTCCACCAGAAATCCTTGATATTGTTCTTGAGTTCAACGCCAAAGGGTCCGTAGTCGTAAACAGCGCTCAACCCGTCGTAAATTTCGCTGGATGGAAATACGAAACCGTATTCTTTCGCGTGGGAGATGATCTTCTTAAAGAGTTCTTCGTTTACAGCCATGTGTCTTGTTTTTCAAGGCTGCAAAGGTAGGAAAAGATTTGAATTGATAGGGGGGGTGGTAGGACCCCGTCGGGGTGGGGGGACCCTGTCGGGGTGGGGGGACCCCGACGGGGTCCATTTCAAAAGCCTAATCGTTGCGGATACAGCGGACCGACAGGGCGCTGGGTTTGTACTCCTCATAGCGCGACACGGTGGTATTGCGGAAACTCAGGGTCATTGCCTCGGCCGTGCCATCCGACATTCTTTCGGAAGTCCAGTAATATCCGGCGCGGTGCTGATCGTACCATTTCTGGGCCATGTAGTCAAGGTATCCGCCCGGATAGGCTGAAAATCCGCTGCTGTTCGTGGCCCCAACATTCGGGATCTGCCAGTCACGCGATCCGGTGGTTTTCAATTTTCCTCCGGCCATACTTTCTCCACCTAAAAAGCCGATCAGTGATTTCAGATCCATCGCAGTGGGAATATGCCAACCGGGCGGACAAATTCCCTGTGTCCCTGAGGTTTCGACATACTGCATCATCTCGTCCCACTGATACAGACCGCCCCAGAGATCACATTGCACAAAATCGTTTCCGAAGCAATACTTCTCAACGATCCCGTTATTGCCCTGCCGTTGAAGGATCGCCTGATCGGTCCATTTCCCGATATTCAGGTTCTCCCGCATCCAGCATTGCTTACCGATCATTATCGTGTGATAGATCATTCCGCCATACTCAACACGGCCGCACCCGAGACTGTCGGGATTTGAAGTCGTATCATTGGTTTTTGATCCCATATTCGGCTGACTTGCTGAAATCAGGGAGATTCCAAAAAACAGGATTCCGGTAAGCAGATATTTTATTTTCATATTCAGGGTTATTTTCAGTTTGGCTTGATCAAATGTAATACTATTATATCGAATCGGAAAGAGTTTGTAAATATGAAATGCTAATTAACCCGATTAACTGCATCTGAAAAGGAAATGCATTTCTGAACCACTTAGACCAACTGCCAAGAAACAGATTGATCTCAGTAAATTCACCTTACTGGCTGCCGAAGACAATGATCAGAGTTACCGGTAAATCGAAGCAGTGATAAAAATACAGGAATTAGGTTGCTGTGGGCACGAACGCCTCGATCCATCAGGCCGTCAGTTCAGGTTGCAACGACTATCTCGCCAAGCCGATCGGTTACGGGAAGCTCATGTCGGTTGTGAGGAAGTGATTAAATGTCTGGCTGATTCGTGTTCCAATTCTAATCCGGAATTTTCAACAGGAATTCAGTAAACTCTCAGGAACGGGAATTTGTTTTGCTGTATGAAACTCAAATTTCAGGCCCGGAAGATCAACAACAATGGAATTTCCATGATGGGACATTTTCCAGTGAATCTTTCTTGATTTTAGCAAGTGCAGAAAAAGGATGGCTTTTTCAAGTCCGTCACCCCGTTTATAGTTTACCACTTCATCGGGGAGCGCTAGCCGGTTTCCGTCGTATATCGATTCGTCAGGCCAGTTTTTCATTTCCCGGTATGCCAGGCTTAACTCCATCTCGTTAAAATAGGAAACCGATACCGGATTTCGTTCAAAAACAGCCTTGAGGAAAGGGCTCCAGTCGCACGAATCCATATACCGCCCGGCGTAAAATGCGAGGTCGGCAACAACGGCTACCGGGTGCGTGACACCGGACGGTGCCTGTCTTTGGTCAGCCTGTTTCCGGAGTTCCGAGAGCCGGCCGACGATCTCTTCGCGCGACATAGAGGGGTTGATGGAAAGCCGGTCGGCCGGTAATCCTGCAGAATCGCAGTCCTGCGAAGTAAGAGGATGATGCGACGGCTGACTAATGAAAGTTTTATTGAGGGAAGGAAGATGTGGAATGGTATGAACGAATTTTTTCAGGTCGGTAAAAAACTCCGGATGCTTTTCGAGCAGCGGAAATTGTGATTTAAGGGCAGAAATGAACCCGGGAAATGGTTTCAGATCAAATAACGGATCATCGTGATCGATGGGAAGCCGGTAGTCAAAGGGTTGAAACGAAAGATCTTCCTCGTCCATTTCACAGAATAGTTTTCGCCCGTTTTTGTCACTCAGCCGGTTCTTGCTGCCGTGCTCATATCCGAAAGCCTTTTCCAGCCTGATGTACCGGTGTGTCCCCTGGCAAAGGAAATGGATCTGAAAGAGCTTCTGGTGTCGGCTGTAGTCACGCAGGAAATTCATGAATACTTCAAAATCGACCCCGGTTTCAAGGAAGCGGGTGATCTTGTCACGGAATTTTACATAACATTCCTGGCTGATGGTTGCCTCCGGATAGATGGAATGAATGTACCCGGTAAGGTGTGAAACATAGGTTACCTGTTCGTTTTCAAGAGCGCGTCGGGCCAGCGCCGAGAGCTCCGTCCCGTTATACCACATTGACTTGGTAACGATGCGCCGGTTGTTGGTGAGAACGCCCTCGTCGATCATAATGAAATTCTGCGAGTGAAGCGGAGTTCCCATCAGGAAGATCTTTTCCAATGACACCTCAGCCACGATAAACAGGGCAGCGGCATAGAGACAGGCTAATGAAACACATTCTCCGGCGCCGGTCTCATATCCTTGCTTGTATCTGAAGGCATTCATGGCCTCCACCGTTTCGGTTTTCCAGTAGGGAATGATGTCGGAATCATACTTGTCGAGACCGAAATGTCGACGGATGTCAATATCGAAATAGTACTTATCGCCTTCATATCCGAACAGCGCATTCGACCGCGACAACATCTCCATGTCGATGAAATCGCTGAAACGGCTGATCTCAGTTTGCTTGTCGGTCAGTCCCCAGGTATCCAGATCCAGGTTGAAATTGTAATGATCCATGATGTATTGCTTTACCCGGTGCACCTTCTTAAGGGGGCCCATTTTTTTTACTCCGACAAACCAGGGATCATCGCGCCATTTCCAGATCTCAGGCGACATAATATTGGCTAAAACAAGCGAATAAAGCAATTCAGGGAAAATAAAGATCTCCATGTCACTCAATGTGAAGGCAGAGCTGTATTTTTCGAGTGTTTTCTTATCCATAAACAAAAATCAGGTATTAGGCATTGGGCGTTGGGAATTAGGGAAAAAGATTCAATTCAAAATTTTCGCATTTTCAAATCCTCAAATCGTTTTCCGTTTTCAATTGTCCATTGTCAATTGTCAATTGTCAATTCTTGTCCGCTGGTCCGCCTGTTCCCGGTTGCAAAGGTACCAAAAATAGAAAAAGGCTGTCCGTGTGCTCGGAACAGCCTTTCCCATATCATGTTCAAAAGATTATTCAACAATGAGTTTGGTGACCTGGTACGCTGCATCCGCGTCGATCCGGAGGAAATATACGCCTGCTTTCAAAGTCGAAATATCCAGTTGGGTAGCACCGTTTAAGGATCTCTTATCGTTTTTAATAACCACGTTGCCGAGTGCATTGAGAATGGTGATATCCGCGGTTATATTCCTTTCGGGAATGATGGTGACACTGGAGCGTGCCGGATTCGGGAACAGTCTGAAAAGTTTGTTGTTGGCTTGTTCGGCAATCCCTACGCCGACATCGACGGTCACGATAAATTCGACAGAGTAGGATCCGCCGCCGCAGGAGTTGACTCCCTGGACTTTGATGGTTGCAGGACCGCTATAAACAGGGTTCCAGGTAGCTGTTCCGGTTGTCGAAACCCCGGTAATCGTACCGGCATCCTGTGGGGTCAGTTCCCAACTGTAAGAGGTGGCATACGTTCCGCCGGTGGTGAGGTAGTCGGCTACCGGTGTGGCGCCTGAATAAATCTGTGCCGGGCCGACCGGTGCACCGGGCGCCATCGGAGCTTGAGGGTCTGTGGTGATGACGGCAGAGCCGGTCATGGGGCTGGTGCAGAGGCCTGCAGCGGCGCTGACTGTGTAAGTACCTGCGCTCATCTGGTTTCCGAAAGAGATGGAACTCCCGGTTCCGGGAATCGTTTGTGTGGTGGCTGTTCCGTCAAGGTAAAGGGTATAATTTGCCGTGGTTTGTGAACCGTTCAGTTCTACAGGTAACCCGGTGCCGCCGGTAGCGCAGTAAACACCGCCACCCGAAACGGTAAATGCAGTTGGGCCTTCGGTGATGGTTATATTCAGCGTATTTGACCACAACCCTTCACAGCTTCCGTTGACACCCTTGACTTTCAGGGTCGCGGATCCCGAGAAATTACTTGTCCAGTTTACCGTTACATTGGTGCCATTCGGCATGATCGAGCCTGCCGTGTAGGGCAAAAGTTCCCAGTTATAGGTGGTGGCGCCGGTAGCGCCGGTGGTCGTGTAACTGCTGCTGCCCGGGTTCATGCAAAGGCTCGTCGGACCTGTTGGATCGGCGGCCTGTCCCGGATAGGGATTAATAGTTACATTGAGATAGGGCGACCAGGAGCTGTTGCCGCAACCGTTCAGTGCGCGGACCCGAAGCTGGGCGATCCCGGTGAACGTTGCATCCCAGTCAACAATACAACTTGCGCCATTGTTGGTGATAACGCCCGCGGAGGCAGGGATCACTTCCCAGGTATATCCGGTGGTATTGGCGACAGGTGAGATGGAATAGGTTTCATTCATGGGATCCTGGCAAAGTCCGTTGTTCCCTTGCGGGGTTCCGGGATTCGCCGGGATCGCGTTCACGGTAATATATGCCGATTTGGCAAGACTGCCATACTGGTTGGTCGAAGGATTTGTGGCCACCAGCGTCACATCGTAGGTTCCGGCGGTGCTGTAAACGACCGAAGGATTCTGTAAGGTAGAGGTGGCGGGGGTTCCACCGGGGAAGCTCCAACTCCAGGTTGTGGCGCCGACCGACTGATCCGTGTACTGAACCGTGAGCGGGGTACAACCGGTTGTGGGGGTACCGGAATAAGCTACAGGTAGCGGCAGGTAAAGGCCGTTGAGGGGAACCTTCGACCCGTTGTAAATTTCTTTTGTGGTGTTGTCCTGTACGAAGGCGATCAACTCACAATTGTTGGTGATCCAGGTAGGATCCTTGGTGAATTGAAGGTTGACCACCACCGTATTGCCTGAGGAAAAATTGATGCTCGTGCCGTTGGCATTGGGAACCATGGTACGTTCCACATCATTGACTTCGGTTTGGTTAAACCAGGTATAGGGAATGTCGGACTCGGTAAGTACGAGATGGGCCCTGAGGTCGGTTCCGGGGACTGTTGCCAGTTTGGTTATGGACAGGGTGATATTGTATAAGTCGCCGGTGTTGGTACCTGAGATATCGATGGTAAGCGGTGACGGGACGGCATATCTCTGATTGTACAATGGGAGGTACGTGGGGTAAAGACTTGCAGAAGAGCTTCCGCCGACATGGCTTAAAACACCGTCAAAAAAGGAGGTAGGATACCCGGTAATGCCATAGTAACTGGTACGGGTTGCCGCATAGGTATTGGAAAACGGGTCGGAGGAAGCCTGGTAGTTGTGGTACTCGATCACGCCAACATGACATCCGTTGGCGAGCAGGTCGGCGGCTCCCATGGCTGCGCCGGGGCAAAAGGTACAGGTCACACCCGTACCGATCTCGAGGATCACGATGTTACGCTGAACCTGGGCCCACGCGAACACCGCCGAAAACAACAATGTAACAATCAGTAACGTTTTTTTCATAATCATAAATTGTTTGGATAAGGATTGCTGGGATGAAAAGAATTTCCCTTCAAAAATAAAGAGATTTTTTGTATGTTTGTCAAGAAAATTAATCGCTATGTACTATTCCGGACAAGAGATCATCGACATTGCCGTCAGGGTTGAGGAAAACGGGCATGCTTTCTACCATGCCGCTGCACAGCTTGTTCACAACCGGCAGGAAATCAAGGGCTTATTTACAGATCTTGCTGACAAGGAACTCACGCATATTGCCGTCTTTCAGAAATTAGCCGAAAAATTCGATGCGGAGAGTTTTGATTTCGGAACCCAGGATGCTTCCGATTACATTAATCATTTAGCTGAATCGCATATTTTCGGAAAACCCGAATCAGGCAAAAAGTTGGCTGAGACGATAAAAACCCCGAAGGAAGCGCTTGAAGTCGCCTTTAAGTTTGAAAACGACAGTGTTGCTTTTTACACCGAGTTGCTGAAGTTCACCCGGAGCAATTCAAAGGCCCTGGTCCAGCAGATCATCGATGAAGAGAAAGAGCATGCTGCCGATATAAAGCGGTTTTTGTAGGATATTCCTTCTCTTTCTTTAGAGAATTCCATTCAGAAATACCGGAAGCAACCCGATGATGACCAGTATCAGGGTCATGAAGATAAGGTGGATCCGGTAAGATGCTGTTGGTTTCAGCCGGATGCCGGTTGATTCCTTCAGGTACATGGCTATGATGGGTTTGAAATAGTATCCCACGCTGATGGCCGAACCCGCAACGGCGATGAGCACCAGCCACAGATAACCGGCTCCGAGCGCCGTGGCGAACAGCAAATATTTCGCGAAGAAGCCTGCTAATGGTGGAATTCCCGTCAGTGACAACAAGGCAATGGTCATGCAAAAGGCTTCCAGGGGATTTTCTTTAGCCATGCCGTTCATCGACGAAAAATAGTCATTTCCATGCGCCTCACGCACCAGGATCAGGACGCCGAAGGCAAGGATGGTGGCAACCGAGTATGAAAGGGCGTACAGGAGTAATGCATTGGCCGAGGCAGAGGCAAAAGCCACGACAGCCAGCATCATGTAACCTGAGTGACTGATGCTTGAATAGGCCAGCATCCGTTTCAGATTGGGTTGATAGATCCCGGTAAAATTGCCGATCAGGATAGTCAGTACCGCGAGCACCCAGACGGTCTGTTCCCAGACGCCATGGATCCCGTACATGGTCTGGGAAAAAAACCGGAACATCGCGACGATGGATGCGGTCTTGACAACCGAAGCCATGAAGGCCGTCACAAGGGTCGGCGTACCTTCATACACATCAGGAGCCCAGAAATGAAAGGGTACGATGGCAATTTTAAATGCCAACCCGGCTAAAAGCAGAAATAATCCCGTCCGGAACAAGGGAGGTAATCCTTCGCGTGCATGGGCTGCCACAAAGAGGTATATCGACTGAAGATCAAATGAGCCGCTGGAGCCATAGATAAGGGCAATACCAAATAGGAGAAATCCGGAGAGAAAGGATCCAAGCAGGAAGTATTTCAGCGTGGCTTCATTGGAAGTGATGGCCTCCTTGTGACTGCCTGCCAGCACATACAAGGCAATCGACAGGGTCTCAATCCCCAGGAACAGGATGATCAGGTTGCCATAAGAGGTCATCATCACCGCGCCTGCCAGTGCAAAGATCATGACCCCGAAAATATCGTCCAGCGAACGCTGCACGCCCCGGTAATAGTGCGCCGCGAAGGAAAAAATAAGAAAACAGGAGAAGATCAGTACAGCGCTGAAGGCCACCGCCATATTGTCGAAAACCAGCATCTGATGGTAATAGGAACGGCCTGTGTTCCAGTCTGACAGTGTCAATCCCAGCGCGACCAGCAAGCCGGCCAAAATCACCGGTAACAGGAGCCGTTTTTGTTTTAGTATCCCTAAAAACAAGACCAATACTCCTAAGAGGGTCAGGGAGATAATGGTTGACATAACATGAAGGTCAAAAGTCAGAAGTCAAAAGTACGCAGTCAATAGGAAAATTAAAAATTTAGAACGTAAAACAGGTATTAGGCATTGGCCATTTGACAATAGGCAATAGGCAATAGGTAATAGGCAATAGGGAAAAAAATCAATTATTAATTTCCAAATCCCCAAATTTTCACATCAGCACATTAGTACATTCGCAAATCCTCAAATCGTTTTCCGTTTTCAATTTTCCATTGTCCATTTTCCAGTGTCCATTGTCAATTGTCATTATTCACCATCCACTCATAGATCCCGGAAGAAAATTCTTTTTGCAATCTGACCTCGAGTTTGAGGGAGGTCGTTGTTACGGGGCTAAACCTGATCTTGTTCAACTGATCTTTAACGACCGGGTAATTCCCGATTGTTTTGACCGGGATCCATTCTTCGCCCGACCGGTAGAGGATCTGCCATGATTGAGGGATCCGGCAACCGCCTTGCGGACCGTCGTCGAACCAGTAGACCGAACATGCGGAAACGCGCGACTTCTTTTCAAAATCATAGCGTATCCAGACGGTGGTATCTTTTTGCGGCCACCAGTGATGATAAGGAACTTCAGGGTCACTGGAAGCCATAGGCAAGTCCTGGTCGTGAACGGCCCTGAGGGAATGGTCCTGTTTGGAACCGCTGACCCTGCTTGTGCTTGCAAGGGTCGGCAAAGGTGCAGGATGCGCAACCGAAGGCTTCACAGGCAGCCACACGCTCATATCTCCCGGGCCCCGGTTTGTCCATAAATAGTAGGGAATCGCAGTAAAATCGTTAGTTCCTGAAATTTTGTTCCCGGAACTGGAAGAAACCGCCACGCTGGCCGTTCCGGTGATCACTTCCACCCCGCCTAACAATTGAGGGTTGAAAGCAGTTTTCAGACCAGTCACCTTGTCGAAGACCAGGTCAAAAACATGTCCGTTGGGATTATCGGGCCATTCAAGACAATACACCAAAGGACCCCGTTGAAGGGCAATTCTATCGCGGTCGGCTTCTATCCTGGAGTCTGCTGCAATGTACCGGATCGGCATGGGAAGGTTCAGCTCGATCCTGTCGCCCGGGCTCCAGTTTCTTGATATCATTGCGTATCCGTTTTTCATGGTATAGCCGGCTGGTTTCCCATTGATCAGGATGGTAACGGGATTTTCAACGGAATCAACGAAATGATAGAGATTGCACGGTACCGCCTCACCCCTTGCCCATCCGGGAATCCGCAGGTTTAGGGTAACTTCTTGCCTTTCAGCCTGATCGAGGGTCAATTCCACTGTTCCTTCCCAGGGATACCGGGTTTTTTGTATAATACTGATCTTGGCGCTTTTAAAGTAAATGTCAGCCTGATTTTGAATATACAAATTCACGTAGAGGGAGGTTGCGTCGGTGGCGTAAATGTAACCGGGAACCGAAGGGATGAAGCGGCACAGGTTCGCCGGGCAACAGGCACATCCGAACCAGGCTGAACGTTTGTGCTGTCCGTGCGATTCCAACGGGTTGGGATAAAAGAACCGGTCGCCGCTGAGCGATACACCCGATAATAAAGCATTATAGAGGGTACGCTCCAACACATCCACATATTTTGAATCACCATGAAGCAGGAACATCCGGTGGTTCCAGAAAACATTACCGATCGAGGCGCAGGTTTCGCAGTAAGCCGATAGGTTGGGCAGATAGTAGGGATCTCCGAATCCTTCATTATCACTGCCGGAACCTATTCCTCCGGTAATGTAAAACTTGGTACACAGCAAATCCTCCCATATCTTGTCAATAGCCCCGGTATAAGCCTTATTTCCGGTCATCGAGGCCACATCGGCCATCCCTGAATACATATAGGTTGCACGGACGGCATGACCAACGATCCGGTCCTGTTCGGTAACAGGTTTATGCGCCTGGTTGTAAGTTTCTCCACCCCGTCGGATTTTGAGCATATACTCCGCTAACTCCAGGTATTTTGTTTCACCGGTGACTCCGTAAAGCCTGACCAATCCCATCTCGATGACCTGGTGCCCCGGGTAATAGGTTAGTTGTTTGCCGATAAAATCATTATAAACGAGATTGGCGCTTTTAATGGCTACATCAAGCAGGTCGCGCTTACCAGTCGCCTGGTAGTGGGCAACGGCAGCCTCATAGAGATGGCCGAGGTTGTAAAGTTCATGGCTTAGTTCCGGATCCTTTTCCCAACGTTTTTTACCAACCCACTCGTGCATATGGTTCGAATCGATGGTCCGGTTGGTGTAAAGATAACCGTCGGGCTCCTGGGCAAGACGGATATAGTTGACCAGTGTGTCGAGGGTAGCCGAAAGCTGCGGGTCGGGAAAGGTCTGCAGCGAATAACTTGCTCCTTCGATGATTTTGTAAACATCGGAATCATCGAAAGGATAAAGGGAACAAAACGCCCCTTCAGCCTGCTTACCGGCTATCATGAAATTCCTGATCCGGCCTGTCTCCCTGCTTTTACTGATGGCAATGGGAATGGTAACATCATGATTGTTCCGGATTTTAGGGGCCCAGAATGAATCATTTACGTGTACCGATGTGAATGGAACGGCTGAAATGGCATATGATCCGGCGTTTTGACTCTTCGATTCATACACGGGTTGACCAAAAAGAAAAAGGGCCAGGATCGCAATCGGGATTGGTTTCATACGTGCCAAATAATCATAGGGTGACAAACACAACTAAATTTCGGAACAGTTTGCCGGCCCTTGCAACATATTCCGGTAACCTGACAGAGATTCAGTCACGACATAAGCCTATTATCGCCGAATCAGCCTCTTCTTCCAGGATCCGTATCCCGTCGCCGACTTTCCTGATGTGAAAAAAGGATCCCTCATAATCCATGATCACCACCCGTGAAGTTTCATGAAACGACCGGATTTTAACGATGTTGAAATCGCCAAGTAAAATCAGGGTATCGGCCGAAAACAGGTAATGATGACCGAAAAGATTATGTTGAAGTGAAATTACCTTGAGAGGTCGCAGTGACATGTTTTGTTTTTCATCGTAACCGTATGCTTCCGATTTCAAAACCTGCGGCTGAAAAACTTTTGCCTTGCTGTTTCTTGAAAGAAAAAGAACTTCTTCAGTCCGGTCGGCGCCGGGAACAGGCTTCCCCTTTGTCGTATAACCTTGAGTGCCTGAATATTTTGGGATGACCGTCAGGTAAAAGAACAGGAGTAACAGCAGCACCACGACTGTCAGAACCAGGGAAATCCAAAGAACAGGCGGCATACGGTAAAAGGGAGTTCGTTTCCGGACTTGCAGATGGCCAGGAGTCGTTGAATGGTTGTCGGAAATCCTTTCGGACGAATTATGCAGACGGGTCATTGAAAATTATTTACAGGTCGGCTACTCAAAACCCTGAAGCAGAATAAAGGTCTTTTGTTCACATGTCACAAAAATACAAAACCCTGATTATTTTTGCAGAAGAAATCGCGTGGGGGTCATCTTCGGGTAAAAGATCGTGATTTCCTCCGTAGGGTAGTATTGTTCGACCTCTTTTAAATTCACGTTGTTTGAATATTATGTCTCAACCATAAATACTTGTAATTATGAAACTTTCGTCAATGCTTACTGCATTCTTTATGTTCCTTCTCCTGAACTGTTCCGGGCAAACGCAACCGGGTTGGGATTCGTGGAATTTTCTTATCGGAACCTGGGAGGGAAGCGGCAAAGGATCTCCCGGGAAAGGAGGCGGCACCTTTTCATTTTCGTACGACCTCGATCAGAATATCCTGGTCAGGAAAAGTCATTCCGAATACCAGGGCGCCGGGAATAAAACTAAGACCGTACATGAAGACCTGATCATCATTTATCCCGATTCAACCGGAGTCCCTGCAAAAGCCATTTATTTCGATAATGAAAAGCATGTGATCCACTATTCGGTAACCTACCGGGACAACTCCGTTATCTTAACCAGTCAGAAAAACGCGAATACACCGGCATTCCGTCTCACCTATACGCCGCTGAAACCGGGTAAGATCAATACCCTCTTTGAATGGTCCCAAAACGGGACGACTTTCAAGACCTATTTAGAGGGGAAAAGCATGCGGGTGCATGAATCATTGGAGGATCAATCACCGGAAAAGCAGAAGCGGTAACGTATTACAATCCCGGTCGGAGATATTCCAGTAAACGGATTACATCGGGAAGAGAGGTGTTGAGGAAGAAGGAGGGGAAAAGGCCGATCCAGAAAATGGCTACCACGATTGGTATAAGTGCCGCTAATTCAGAAGGAGTCAGATCCCTGATTTCGTTGTACAAAACCTTTTCGGGGCCGAGCATGGTACGTTGGTACATCCATAACATATATACCGCTCCGAATATCATGGTCAGCCCGGCAATCGCGGCCATCACGGTATGGTTCTCGAAGATACCGATCAGCAGCAGAAATTCGCCCACAAATCCGTTCGTCAGCGGGAGCGCGATGGACCCCAGCACGATAACCATGAAAAACACTCCTAATAAGGGTGCCCGATGGACCAATCCTCCGAGTTCGCTGATTATACGCGTTCCGGTTCTGCGCTCGATGGCATCAAGGATGATGAAGAGTCCTACGATGTTGATGCCATGCGATACCATTTGGATGACGGCGCCCTGCATGGCCTGTTGTGAAGCTGCAAATACCCCTGCCGTGATCAGTCCGACATGGGCAATGGAACTGTAGGCCACGAGCCTTTTCAGATCATCCTGACGGAGCGCGATAACGGAAGCGTACAGAATGCCCGTCACAGCCAGGATCATGGCCACGGGAGCCCATTGGTTCACGGCCAGTGGCGTCAGCGGCACCATCCAGCGGATCATCCCGAAAATACCCATTTTAAGCATGATACCGGCAAGAAGCATGCTGCCTGCGGGTGGCGAGGCGGTATAGGTATCGGGTTGCCAGGTGTGAAACGGGAATACCGGGATCTTGATGGCGAAAGCCAGGAAAAATGCGACAAAAATCCAGGTTTGCTCAACGGGTGACAGGATGGCCCGCGTAAGCGCACCGAAACTAAAGGAGTGGGGTTCGGGGGTCTTCAGGAAGATCCAGATGAGGGCTACCAGCATGAACAGGCTGCCAACGAAGGTGAAAACAAAAAATTTAAACGTGATCCTTATCCGGTCGGCGCCGCCCCAGAGGGCGCAGATAAACCAGGCCGGAATTAGCGCCAGCTCCCAGAAAATGTAAAAAATGAGCCCGTCGTACGCGGCGAAAACCCCCGTCAACGCCATCTCCATCATAAAGATCAATCCATAGAACACCTGCGGATTTTTATAATGGTGATGAAAGGTCGAGAGAATGATGACCGGGATCAGGAAGGTAGTCATAGCGACCAGCAACAGGCTGATCCCGTTGAGGCCCAGCCTCAGGCTGAACAGCGACATCGAAAACCAGTCGGCATTGAATAACAGGTTGCAATGACATGATGTTTTGAATTGGATAAAGGCGGCAACAACTACGGCAAATTCAACCAGTGATCCGGTAAGCGCAAAGGTTTTTACATTTTTCTCACCCTTCACACTGAAGGCAGCAAGGGAGAGTACCAGGGGGAGTAATATGATAACAAGCGTCAGCATGGATCAGATCAGGATATTGATAAATAACATCAGGATGATTCCCAGGATCATCATAAACATATAAAAACCCACGTTCCCGGTTTGGATATACCGCAGGGTGTTGCCGGTCCGGATGACCAGGTTCCCGATGCCGTTTACGATCCGGTCGATGCCTCTCACCTCTACGATTCGGTACACCGCTTTTGAAAGGCGGAGCAGGGGTTTCACCAGGATCAAATCGTACAGCTCATCCAGGTAATAGTTTCGGGATATCAATTTTGCCAATACACTCTTTTGCTGTGTTTCGGCGGGCAGACCTTTTTCACGCATTACAAAATGATAGTACGACCAGGTTATCACCAGGATCACAGCGATCAGTGTTATCGCCATAATCAGCCATTCGGTGGTATGCGAAATACTGAGTTCCGGTACCGGGTGATACCGGGAACCGCTGAATACGGGGGCCAGGAATTGAGTCAGCCGGGCGCTTCCGCCCAGGATGCCGGGCAGGTTAAGGAGGCCTCCCAAGGTGGTCAGCAGAGCCAGGAGGATGAGCGGAACGGTCATCACGCCTGGTGATTCGTGCAGATGGTGGCTTTGTTCGGTACTCCCTCTGAAGTCCCTGAAAAAGGTGAGCCAGAGCAGCCGGAACATGTAAAAGGCCGTCATCAGGGCCCCGATGACCAGGATAAACCACATCAGGGTGTTGCTTCCAAAGGCGTGAAGCAAGATCTCATCCTTGGAGAAAAACCCCGACAAGGGCGGTATTCCGCAAATTGCTAATGTCGCGATGAGAAAGGTCCACCAGGTCGTCGGCATCTTTTTTCGTAATCCTCCCATTTTTCTGATATCCTGTTCCCCTCCAAGCGCATGGATTACGCTTCCGGCGCCTAAAAACAGCAAGGCTTTGAAAAAGGCGTGTGTCGTAAGATGAAACATCGCCCCGGTGAAGGCCCCGACACTGAGCGCGGCAAACATGTATCCAAGCTGGCTGATGGTGGAATAGGCAAGGATCTTTTTAATGTCGTTCTGAAATATAGCAACAGAGGCCGCCAGGATCGCGGTCGCCAGTGCAACGGATCCCATGACGATCAGGGTGACCGGCGAAAGCAGGTAGAGGATATTCGAGCGGGCTACCATGTAAACCCCTGCGGTGACCATGGTCGCAGCGTGTATCAGGGCGGAAACGGGCGTAGGACCAGCCATGGCATCGGGAAGCCACGTGTACAAAGGTATCTGGGCGCTTTTTCCTACAGCTCCGGTGAACAGCAACAGCGTGATGGCGACCATGACCGGCTCACCCGCTTCCATAGGCACCGCCCGTTCAAAGACCTCGCGGTAATTCAGACTTCCGAAGGTCGTAAAGAGCAGGAACATCCCTAACAGGAAGCCTAAATCGCCGATACGGTTCATGATGAAAGCCTTTTTGGCTGCATTATTATATTCATGGTTGCGGAACCAGAATCCGATCAGAAGATACGAACACAATCCAACTCCTTCCCATCCGATGAACATGATCAGATAGTTGGCCCCCATCACCAGCAGCAACATGAAAAAGACAAAGAGGTTCATAAAGGCGAAGAAGCGATTGTACCCCGGATCATCTTTCATATAGCCTACCGAATACCAGTGAATAAGAAATCCGACTCCCGTCACTACCATCATCATCAACAGGGATAAAGGATCTGAAAGAAATTCAAATCCGATCTTTAGTTGACCCACAGCGATCCAGTCAAAAAAAAGATAGGTCTGCGGGACCCCGTTCTGCTGATAGTTGATAAACAGGAGCAAGGATAACAGAAAGGAAGCCAGGATTGTTCCAGGCCCAGTTATGGAGACGACCCGCCTGGGCAACGAACGGAATCCTGCCCCGAGAAAAAGGAATCCGAAGAGCGGAAAGAGCGGGATCAGGGTTATGAGGATTTTCACCATTTCAGTTTATTCAGCACTTGGATATCGATTGAATGCGTGGTCCGGTAGATCAGCACGATAATGGCCAGTCCGATGGCAACTTCGGCGGCCGCCACTACCATGATGAAAAAAACAAAGATCTGTCCGGCCACATCGTTGGTATAGGCTGCAAACGCGGCTAACAGCAGGTTGATCGAGTTGATCATCAGCTCGATTGACATGAGAATTACCAAGGCATTCCGTTTGATAAGCACCCCGATCACGCCGATACAAAAGAGGATCGAGCAAAAGACGAGGTAGTAGTCGATTGGGATGGCTGTAAGTGTTGTCATGCAAGATTCAGTTTTTCAGATTTGTTCTTTTTTCCCTAACAGCACGGCGCCGACCATGGCAGTGAGAAACAGGATCGACGAGAGTTCAAAAGGTAACAGGTAGTCGTGGTATAGTACCTTCCCCAGGTTTTTCACCAGTCCGATCTGAGTCAGCGAGGGGTTGGCCGCGGTTATTCCCTCGTATCCTCTGAATACGCCAATCAGCGTGACCATCAGCATTCCACCGGCAATCACGGCCATAATCTTGACCCAGGCCGGCTTGGGCGACCGTTCATCCTTGTTGAGGTTCAGGAGCATTACGGTGAAGAGGAACAGCACCATGATGGCGCCGGCATAAACGATAATGTGAACCACCGCAAGGAACTGGGCATTTAACAGGATATAATGTCCTGCAATGGCAAAAAAGGTCAGGGTAAGAAATAACACCGAATGGATGGGTTTCTTTGACGCCAGTACCATTGTTGCGCTGAACAGGGCCAGGATCGTCAGAAAGTAGAACAGGTATCGGGTGAAAAGCATGGTATTAATTTAAAATTCAAATTAGGGATTAGCGATCAGCGAAAAGCGATTGGATTAGCGAATAGACATTTCTCGTTTCCCATTTTCATCTGTATATTTATAACGTTAGCTAATCCGAAAAACATAATGGTTAA
>CAZGIM010000043.1:0-18562 GCA_964525995.1 uncultured Prolixibacteraceae bacterium
CAAAAAGATATTGACCGTTATTATTATGAATTCAATTTACCAAAGTAGAATTAAGTTGACTTAATAAATTCTATTAAATCTGAAATCCTACCGATGATTGTTCTGGTGAGGGCTGATAAAAGTTTTATCAATTCTAAACAAGCGGTTTCCTGATCATTGACTATTTGCCGAATCCGGACGATTTTCAGGGAGAACTGGCCCTGATTGACCGGATGAAGCAGATCGACCACCAGGTCATTGTCCGGATGCTTTATGACAAGATGAAGTGTGAGCCTTTGGCAGAGAAAGCGATTCCCGGGTTTGATATCAATACAATGAGATTTGTTTCGGGCCGGTGTTTGATAATTATTGTGAAATGTTTCGTGTAGTAAGGCCTCAACAATAACCAAACTATCCAATTCAGTTAAATTACTGGTCCATTGTATCGAACCTCTACAATTATAAAATAATAATTGTGATTAATTACACATTTTGGTTGATTTTTGAACAAAAATGAGATATATTTGTTCGGTTGAAATATTTTATGAAATGTATTTGAATAACATAAATAGTATATAGCATTTAATATTCGTCGGCAATCGATTGTTATATGTATTCTCTTTTTACCAATGGATCCCTTGTTGATACCAAAAGAATGATCCTCAACAAATTAATGACCGATATGAGAAAGATTTCATTGATTTTCCCGATCATGGTCTCTGGCATCTATTAAAAAATGTTAAAAAAAATTGAGGTCCAGATGCATTTGGCAATTGTTATCATCATAAGCCCTATTTGCAATAGGAGCCAGGAGTTCAAAAGAGTGACAAGGTTTTAAGAAGTTATTATGCTGTGCATAAAACAGATACGATATAATTTAACAAAAATTAATAGACGCTAGTGTCCAATTATTTATATGGTTCAAATACCGTTCTTCATCATGACAAAGAAACTATTCGTTGTTTTAATCACAGCCTTATTTTTGTTTACTGGTCTGCCACTGTACTCCCAGGTGGGAATCAATCCAGACGGAAGTAACCCAGATCCATCGGCCGGGTTGGATGTTAAATTCGATAACAAGGGATTCCTTGCTCCACGCATGACCCAGGCCCAGCGGGATGCCATTGCCGCCCCGGCTGAAGGATTAATGGTGATATGTACAGATTGCGGATTGAACAACCCCGTCGTCGTGTCTTTTTTCATTAACGGTGCCTGGCGTCTTCTGACGGGATATTGTTCGGTCCCTGCATCCCCGCCTGCCGGAACCCATGTCGCAACCCTGACCCAGATCATCTGGAACTGGAATCCAGTCACCGGGGCCACCGGATATAAATGGGGAACGACCAACAATGTTGCAGCCGCCCTGAATATGGGAACCGGTACTTCAAAGACGGAAACCGGACTGACCTGTAATACATTGTACACGAGATATATCTGGGCATACAGTGATTGTGGCTATTCTCCCGTGACCATCACTTCTCGTTCGACAAGCACCAGCTCACCCTCAACCCCTGTTGCAGGAACACATATTGCAGGAATAACCCAGATTCAGTGGAACTGGAACCCGGTGACTGGGGCAACTGGCTATAAGTGGAACACGACGAATAATTACGCAACCGCGACCGACCTGGGCACCGCCACGACCAAAACCGAGACCGGTCTGACGTGCAATACTGGTTATACAAGGTATGTATGGGCCTATGGTGCCTGTGGATATTCAGGATCCACCGCACTTACCAAAAGTACCCTGACCGATCCGCCCGCTTCTCCGGTGGCAGGAATCCATGTTGCCGCAAAAACCCAGATTGTCTGGAACTGGAATCCCGTGACCGGTGCCACAGGATACAAATGGAATACGACGAATAACCCGGCAACGGCGACCGATATGGCTGCCGCAACCACAAAGACGGAAACCGGGCTTACCTGTAATACCCCTTATACGCGGTACATCTGGGCTTACGGACCTTGCGGTACCTCCACCTCCACCATCCTGACCAAGACGACCTCTGTATGTGTCACCACTCCTGTCGTTTCAACCTCGGGAGTTTCAGGTATTACTTCAACCACTGCAACGTGCGGGGGAAATGTGACCTCCGATGGTGGCGGAACGGTGACCGCCCGGGGAGTGTGCTGGAGTACGTCACCCAATCCGACTGCTGCCGGCGCACACACATCGGATGGCTCCGGAACCGGAACTTTCGTGAGCAATCTTACGGGATTGTCCTCAAATACGCTCTATTACATCAGGGCATTCGCTACCAACAGTGCCGGAACAGCATATGGCAACGAAGGTACCTTTACAACACAAACGGCTTTGATCAAAGCAGGTTATACCTATATGTCCAATCTTAATCCGCCCGGTGGCAAATGGATCTGGGGGCTGAATGTTGCGATTGGCGATACGACTTCAACCGTTATTTCGGGTTACCTGGAACACTATGATGTTCCATGGTGCACCAGTTACACGTGTTGCGATGATGTCAGTTACAATGGAATGTCCATAGCCCTGCATACGCTTCGACCCGATACATGTTATAAAATCCGCATCACAGGCGGCCTTGAAGGAGGCACCTATTTTACCGACGGATACGTTAAAATACCCTCAGGATGGACAGTGTTGGCTGTTGCAGATCTATCAGATACTACCAAAGGAGGTTATGATTCGTTGATAAACAACAAGATCGTTTTTCACTCTGGTACAAATTACGGGGGTTGTGTCTGTTCGGATTGCGGCAGGGCAGATATCAACTACTATATCAGTAAATCAGGACTGGTTATTCCGCCTGAGGCGATATCCTCAGCACGCTTAAAAGGGGCCGGCGCTTTTGTTTCGGTGAGTGGCCTTGCAACAAATGGCCAGGAATTGGGTAACTCTGTGCGTTATTTGCAGGATCCGACCGCAGGGATCAATTCTTTTAAAAGTGGTTCCTTTGCCAATATTTCGAGGGGCGATTCTATTGTCATCACCGGTGTTTTATCCCTGTATAATCAGCTGTTGGAATTGAATCCCGTTTGTTCAGTTATTAAGATCAGCTCGGGTCATCCTCTTCCTCAACCTGTATTAATCAGTCCGGGACAACTGGGCGAACAGTATGAATCAGAACTGGTTAAAATGTCTAATGTTACTTTCGCCGGAGGAGGCGGGGTTTTTACCGGAAACACCAACTACGACATTTATGCCGGTGGAGAAACTGCCCAGGTTCGGATCAATTCCAACTCCAACCTGGTCGGCCAAACCATTCCGACCGGCCTTGTTACCCTTATCGGGATATGTTCGCAATTTCATTTGACGGATCCCGATTCGGGTTATCAACTTCTGTTGCGCGATACAAACGACATTCAGGGTAATTGAATATACAGGCTGCCCTACTTTCTTACCGAATCCTGATCTGCACACTGAATTTAGATTTCGGCATATCATGCCAATGGAGTTGATTTTATTTTCTTATCCAGAGCTTGTTATGGATGTATTGTAAGATTTAGAAAGATGAGCATATGTCCACGCCCTGTAGTATTCAGACTCCAATCTTAGTTAGTAGTTTTGTATCAAGGGTTATAGAAGTATGGAAGGGTGAAAAATGTAACTCAAGGTGAAATTCTTTTTACTTAATCATAAAATGCTCTCTGTCTCCAACGTGGGGAACCATTTCCATCCAAATGTCCATTTTGATTTGCCTTACCAAATTGTTTTTCTGCGCTTTCGTTCGTCCAATAACCACCAAAACTTCTTCCCTTAATACAAGCTGATTCATGGATTAGACAGTACATCCTGTAAAGAATGAATCTGAGGCAACCCAGATGCTTATTTTTCAAAATAGCAAAGAGAAAAATGACTCCTTGAATGACAAAACACTGCAATTCTTCATTTTCCCTTCTTCATTGAATGGTCAATGGGGAAGAAGCCACTGTTTTGTTTCCCGTTACCAGGATCCCGTAAGCGGTGTAGTTTCCGGCGTCGGGAATGACAAATGCCGTGAGAAAAATGTGCCCGTAGGACTGAATGCTGGCATAGGTGAATGAATTGTAAACCGAGCCGTCGCTCTTTTTGATCTGCAGCATGATGTCAGAACCGCCCATGTCGTCCTGACTTTCGAGCCGGAAATAGATCTGAGTGGATCTCGGGAAAACCGTTCCCATATTGACCAGTTCAAACAGGTTGGAGGGGTTGAGTCCGGTCCCGAACTGAAGCTTGTTCGAAAATTCCGACGTATTGTCATCGGAAGATTTGCTGCATCCGGCAATGGTCAGGGCCAGGATGACAAAAGAAAATAGTTTTTTCATGATGGGTCCATTTTAAGAGTTTGGTTGATGCAAAACCTTTAAAATCATGATAAAGATAAGTATTATTCGATCGGATTGTTCAGGGAAAGTGGAAAATTTGTTTGATAATTGAAAATCTGGTTTTTAATATAATAATGTGTTGTTTTTATTTTATTCTTTCAATTTTTATATATTTACCTAACTTTTGCTTTTAATAGAATGTAAAGAAATCCTTTCTGTCAATAATAGTCACCATGAAAACCATTTCAATTTTCCTTGGGTCTGTTTTTCTTTCATTGGTTACCTGTCAATATATACTCAAAAAAACATCGAAATGAAGAGCACAAACTATATTTTCAGCATCTCAACAGCAATGAACTCCTGAAACTTTAAAAACCTGTAACTGTGAAAAAAATATTCTTTTTCCTCATTGTGAGCCTCTTCCTTGGCAGCACAATGTTTGCCCAGGTGGGTATCAATACAGACGGCAGTGAGCCTGACCCATCAGCAGGGTTGGATGTGAAATTCAATAACAAAGGGTTCCTTCCACCCCGGATGACCCGAGTTGAGATGAACGCGATTGACAACCCCGCTCCCGGATTGATGGTTTTTTGCACCGACTGCGGGACGAATGGCTCCGGCACATAAGCGATGTTTGACAACGATAATTGGTTTATTTTCAATCCCAATTGTCTGGAGCCGACCTCCCCGGTTTCGGGGGTCCATGTCCCCTTTCCGAACCAAATAACCTGGAACTGGGGTGCGGTTGCCTGGGCCACGGGCTATAAATGGAATACTGTGGATGATTATGGGACAGCCGCCGATATGGGGGAATTAACAACAATGACCGAAACGTGGCTGGTTTGTAATACACTTTACACCCGTTATGTTTGGGCCTATAACGATTGCGGGCATTCGATGGCGACGGTTTTAAACCAGTCAACGACGACCTGTTCCGGCTTGCCGGTTGTAACGACGGCCGATGTTACTGACATTTTATTTAGTTCTGCTACCAGCGGGGGTATTGTGCAATCCGATGGAGGTACAGCTGTTGATTCCCGTGGTGTTTGTTGGAGTACCAGCCCCAATCCCACGCTTGCAAATAATCATACCACTGATGGCAATGGCACCGGTTCATTTATCAGTCACCTGGCCGACCTTTCACCAGCTACCCAATATTATGTCCGGGCATACGCCGTCAACAGTGTAGGAACGGCATACGGGAACGAATTGACCTTCACCACTGTATCCGAATTCATTTGTCCGGGTTTACCCACGGTAACTTATGCCGGCCAGGTGTATAATACTGTTAAAATAGGGAACCAGTGCTGGTTCAGGGAGAACCTGAACATCGGGACCATGATTCCGAACTCGCAAGGCCAAACGAATAACGGAATCATTGAAAAGTACTGTTACGATGACGATGAGGCCAATTGTGCCATCTATGGTGGTTTATATAAATGGGACGAGATGATGCAGTATGTAATAACCGAAGGGACGAAGGGGATATGCCCCACTGGCTGGCATTTGCCAACAGACCTTGAATGGACTACCCTTGCAACCTTTTTAGGAGGTGATAACGTGGCGGGAGGTAAAATGAAGGAAGCCGGCTATGCTCACTGGGGTAGTCCCAATACCGGGGCTACCAACAGTAGTTGGTTCACTGCCCTTGCTGGCGGCGGCTGGGATAACTATGGCGGTTTCTACAATCTTGGTTACTACGCCGGCTTCTGGTCGTCGTCGCAGGGCAATGTTTCAAGCGCTTGGGGCAGGTACCTCAACCATGATTACGAGGGTGTGCACCGGTACGGCAACTACAACAAGACAAGCGGTTTCTCATGCATGTGCCTGCAGGATTAGCGTGCGCCAATGAGCGCGAAGCAGCGAAGGGTGCACATTAAAAAATCGGAAATTCATTTACAATTGACAGGAATTACGATTGACGAACTTCCTCGTTATTGACAAACTTGTACTCCTAATCTTGTCGGTATATTTTGCTTACCTGGATTCCGTTTCTGGAGTTATGGGCATTTACGAGAGCTTTTTTCTCGATCGTATTTCTTAAACTTTCTGTTTTTCTTTTCCCCGGATTTGTTTTTCAAAGCTTCACACCTTTGTTTCCCGGTCAATTCCTATGCTAAGCTAAAATCCCCTTCCAGGGTTCAGTCCCATTAACAACCCCGAAAGGGTGACACAATAATAATAAAAAAAGGCGTTTGATAACGCCTTGAATGTGATCCGCCTGGGATTCGAACCCAGGACCCCCGCCTTAAAAGGGCGATGCTCTACCTGCTGAGCTAGCGAATCAGTTCTCGATTTTGAGGGTGCAAAGCTACGATTTTTTTTCAAAGAAGCAATACCCCACCGAAAAAAGATCCCAAATCAAACGAACACGCCGTGAATCGCCAACCAGATGCACTCCGGCCTGCGTGAAGTGAAATTGACACGGTGACGGCAATGCGCCGGAATCAACAGATAATCCCCTGCAACCATCTTTAAAGGAACACTCCCTTCCAACTCCAACACCGCTTTCCCAACAACTACCATGACCCACTCCTCCCAATCCTGATCATACCACTCCCCGGCCGGTGTCACCTGCCCTTTACTCACGATCCGTTCCACACGAACTTTGTCGCCTTTCAACAACTCTTCAAAGACTTCCGCTGACTGTGCATTGACCCCGGTCAGATCAAAAAAATTATGCATCGGGTTCATGTATTATAGCCTTTATGTTTTAGGGTATTCTATTGAGCCACCCACTCTGTATCCACTGAAAGCGATATTTAAAAAAGAATCCCGGCATCGCCTTTCCCCTGACGCACGACGACAGCCTCATCACCGGTACAGTCAATGATGGTCGAGGGAACATTGCCACAATGACCCGAATCGATGACAATGTCAACCAGCTTGTGAAACTTCTCATAAATCAACTCCGGATCGGTCAGATAATCCACGATCTGGTCCTCATGGTGGATAGACGTGGTCATGATCGGATTCCCAAGCTGCTGGACGATCATCAAAGGGACATTGTGTTCGGGAATACGGATACCTACCGTCTTTTTCCGGCTTTGAAAAAAATGAGGTACCTCACTGTTGGCATTAAGGATGAATGTATAGGGTCCCGGTAATCCCCGTTTCATCATTTTATAAGTGGGATTAGGAATGGGTTTGGAATAACCCGATAACTGACTGAGGCTGTTGCAGATAAACGAAAAATTGGCCTTCTCCCGCCGGATCCCCTTGATCTGCGCTACCCTGTCAACCGCCTTGATTTGTGTGATGTCACACCCCAAACCGTAAACTGTATCTGTCGGATAGATGATCACACCTCCCTTGCGCAGACAGTCAATGATGATCTTCATCTGGCGTTCACCAGGATTGTCGGGATGAATTCGTAAAAGCATAAAAAAGGGGTAAGCCCCTTATATCGCACCGCTCAACCATTGTACCCTTGCTTTCTTCCGAACCTGGGGGAGTTGAACAGGAGCTGGTCGTATAAGACTTACCCTGTGCAAAAATACAAATATTCCCAGCCCATTGGCCAAAAATCCTCATTATTTTTGTATGTTTGCTTAATATTTAAAAAAATCAACCATGGAAGAAAAAGTACGTTCCATCTCTGTTCAGGGGATCTACTACGGGCTCATCACCGGCGCAGGCCTTATCATCCTCTCATTGATCCTTTTCATCGCCGGCCTTATCCAAAACAAATGGCTCTCCTCCATCAGCTATCTCATCCTGATTGCAGGAATGATCTATGGCACCTACGACTATCGTGAAAAATACCTTAAAGGGTTCATCTCCTACGGCAAAGCCTTTACCACCTGTTTTATGATCGGACTGTTTGCAGGTATTGCCGCATCCATCTATACCTATGTCTTTGCCCAGTTCATCCACCCGGGACTGGTTACTGAAGTAATAGAACAAGCAAGGCAGCAAATGGTCAATACCAACCCCGAAATGTCGGAGGACCAACTTGAGACAGCACTGGCAATGACTGAAAAATTCACTACCCCGGTCATGATGATGGTGATGGGTTTCATTACCTATACCGTACTCAGCGCCGTGATCTCCCTCATTGCCTCCATCTTCCTTAAAAAAGAAGATACTTCTCTCTCTCCCTCTATCTAATCTCCAGGAATGGACATCTCGGTTGTTATTCCTTTATTCAACGAAGAAGAATCACTTCCGGAACTGGCGGCATGGATCGAACGTGTCATGTCAGAAAATGGCTTTTCTTACGAAGTGATCTTCGTGGATGACGGAAGCAAAGACAAATCCTGGTCTGTCATCGAAACCTTGCGACAACAAAATAAAAACCTGAAAGGGATCAAATTTCGCAGGAACTACGGGAAAGCCGCTGCCCTTAACGTCGGTTTCTCAGAAGCACAGGGTGACGTGGTCTTTACCATGGATGCAGACCTTCAGGACAGCCCCGACGAAATACCCGAAATGTACCGCATGGTCAGGGAAAAGGGTTTCGACCTGGTGTCGGGTTGGAAGAAGAAACGACATGACCCGATCTCCAAAACCATTCCCACTAAAATCTATAACCGGACTGCCCGCTGTATCTCGGGTATCCGGCTCCATGACTTCAACTGTGGCCTCAAAGCCTACCGCCATTCTGTAGTCAAAAGCATTGAATTGTACGGCGATATGCACCGCTACATCCCCATCCTGGCAAAATGGGCAGGATTTAACCGGATCGGAGAAAAAATCGTCCATCATCAAAAACGGAAATTCGGGAAGACAAAATATGGCCTCGACCGTTTCTACAAAGGCTACCTCGATTTGCTGACCATCACCTTCACTTCCCGTTTCGGTAAAAGACCCATGCATTTCTTCGGACTTTGGGGAACCCTTATCTTTTTAGCCGGCTTCGTCATTGCCGGATTCCTGGCTTATGATAAGTATGTTAACCTGGCATTTAAAATGACCGAACGGCCGCTATTTTACTTCGGAATCCTGGCCATGATCCTGGGAACACAACTCTTTGTGGCCGGCTTCCTGGGTGAACTGATCTCCCGAAGCGCTTTCGACCGAAACCACTACCTGATCGAAAGTACTACAGGAATTGAGCCTGCCGGAGATTGACTGCGGCTTTGATTAAAATTTTAACGTTATCCGATGGATATCAACCACAGGGTCTCTTTTCTGCAAAATGTTTCGATCTTCTCGGAATCGCCTGTCGATCTGCTGTGCCAGATTGCTGAGAACCTTGAAGAAATGGAGGTATCCGAAGGAGATGACATCGTCCTTAAAGGCGAAATGGGCGACTCCATGTACATCCTTATTAACGGAAAAGTCAAAGTACATGATAAGGGATATGTCTTTTCCATTCTCAAAGCCGGAGATGTCTTCGGGAAGTATTACCTTATCGATAAAAAGCAAAGGAGCGCTACCGTTACCGCCCTGACCCGCTCCTTCCTCTTCCGGTTTCACCAGGATGTCTTCTATGCCGTGACAAAAAATGAGAATACGGTGATCAGGGGCGTTCTGAAAGCGCTTGTCGGACGTCTTCGCGATATGAATGTGGCGGAAGAGACCCTGGCATTCCAAAATTCAGAGATCATCCGGCAAAAAGAGGAACTCGAACGACAGAAAAAAGAGTTACAGGAGCTGAACAATACCAAGGACAAGTTCTTCTCCATTATCGCCCATGATCTCAGAAGCCCGATTTCAACCCTGGTTTCCCTGGCAAGCGTCCTCCGTACCGATCTCAGTTCCCTTACCCCTGATGAGGTTCATGAAATTATGAGTAGTTTCTACGATATATCAAAGAACTACCTCAAACTCCTTGACAACCTTTTGCAATGGTCACGTATCCAAACCGGTGGCCTTACAGCGGTTATTGAATCCATCGACATGACGCCGCTCATTGAGGAAATCACCGGCTTCTACCAGTTCCGAGCCATCGAGAAAAAGGTCGAATTGATTGACCGGGCATCCGGAAGCGTCATGGTACAAGCTGACAAAAACATGGTGCGTACCATCCTCCGTAACCTGATTTCCAACGCACTCAAATACACTGAACAAGGCGGCAGGGTGGAGGTTACGATCGCTTCTGAAAACCCATGGGCCAGAATTTCAGTTCGCGATACAGGCACCGGGATGTCGAAGGAAATATTGGATAAACTGTTTCACCCCGAACAGACCTTCTCGATCCCGGGAACGAACCGTGAAAAGGGTACCGGACTGGGCTTGATCTTATGCAAAGAATTTGCAGAAAAAAACGGGGGTGCAATTTCAGTCGAAAGTAAACCCGGAGAGGGCTCCTGCTTTTCGTTCACCCTGCCACTGAGTTGACAAAACCATGAAGGAACCACTGAAAGTTGTCCTGATCGGTACAGCCTATCCCCTGAGAGGAGGCCTGGCCGCTTTTAACGAACGCCTGATCCGTGAATACCGCAAAAATGGGGAACAAGCCTACATCTATACCTTCAAACTTCAGTATCCATCCTTTCTCTTTCCCGGTAAAACCCAATTGTCATCAGAACCGGCTCCTGCCAACCTTCCGATTTATGTTAAAGTAAACAGCATCAACCCGTTCAATTGGATACGCGTTGGGAGGGAACTACGCCGGCAAAACCCCGACCTGGTACTGGTAAAATACTGGATGCCCTTTATGGCACCCTGCTTCGGCACCATCGTCCGGTTGATCCGGAAAAACAAACATTCCCGGATCATCTCGATTCTCGACAATGTTATCCCCCACGAACGACGCTTTGGCGACAAACTGTTGTCAAAATTCTGGGTTCGCTCGGCTGATGGCTTTGTAGCCATGTCACGATCGGTGATGGATGACCTCCATTCCCTGGCGCCCTCCGCTCCCTGTATTTATTGTCCCCATCCGATCTATGACCATTACGGGGATCCCGTGTCCAAACAGCAGGCGCTGAAAACCCTTGGCCTTGACCCGGCCTTCCATTACGTTCTCTTTTTCGGATTTATACGCGAATACAAAGGACTTGACTTGTTGTTAGAGGCATTCGCCGACCCGCGACTGTCAACAAAAAACATCAAACTGTTGGTAGCAGGTGAATTTTATGATGACCCGCAACGCTATCACGATATAATTGACCGCCTGCACCTCAAAGAACGGGTGATCCTGAGCAACGACTTCATTCCCGACAGCAAAGTGGTCAACTATTTCTGTGCTGCCGACCTGGTCGTTCAACCTTACAAATCAGCCACCCAGAGCGGGGTAACACAGATTGCCTACCATTTCGGGAAACCGATGATCATCACCAGGGTAGGAGGGTTGGCTGAATTTGTCCCCGACGGTAAAGTTGGCTATGTTACAGAACCTGATCCTGAGGCCATTGCATCAGCTATGGTTCAATTTTATGATGAAGAGCGGGAACATGAATTTTCACAAAATGCCCTGTCAGAGAAAGAAAAGTACTCCTGGAAAAAAATGATTCTGGCCATCGCAGAAGCAGCCGGGAAGAAACCATAACCTGGCCTGGACCCATGGGCCTTTAACACCCATGGTCCGGCATACAATGATTATCGGGTAAAGACGTTTACCCATAAAACGAATTCAATGTTGATCAGAAGTAAAGCGCCATTAAGGTTGGGATTGGCCGGCGGGGGAACGGATGTAGCGCCTTTCTCCGAATTATTCGGGGGCGCCATCCTTAATGCTACCATCAGCATGTATGCCTACGCCACCATCCGCCCCACTCACGATGGCAAGATTGTCCTTCATTCGACCGATAAACAGGAACGCTTCACCTTCGATACAAGAGCTTTTCTACCCGTCGATGGCAACCTTGATCTCCACAAAGGGGTCTATAACCGGATCGTTCGCGATTTCGGACTGGCTCCTTTGTCCTTTGAATTGACCACCTACGTGGATGCCCCCCCGGGTTCTGGTCTGGGTACCTCCTCCACGCTGGTAGTGGCCATCCTGGGCGCTTTTGCCGAATGGCTTAACCTTCCGTTGGGAGAATATGACCTGGCCCACCTGGCTTTTGAGATCGAACGACTGGATCTGAAAATGGCCGGAGGTAAACAGGATCAGTATGCCGCCACTTTCGGGGGTGTCAATTTTATGGAATTCATGAAAGAGGACAAAGTGATAGTCAATCCATTGAGAATCAGAGACAAATACCTTGACGAACTGGCCCATAACCTCATCCTGTACCATACCGAAACAAGCCGCCTTTCTTCTGCCATCATCGATCAGCAAACGAAAAATGTCATCGCCGGCAATGAAAAATCCCTCCAGGCGATGCATAAATTGAAGGAACAGGCCCTGATGATGAAAGAGGCCATTCTCAAAGGAGAAATCGATAAAATCGGTGAAATCCTCGATTTTGGCTGGAAATTCAAAAAAAACCTGGCCGACGGAGTCAGTAACCCTTTCATCGACCGGATCTATGAAACAGCCATCGCCAGCGGCGCCACAGGAGGAAAGATCTCAGGCGCCGGAGGAGGGGGATTTATCTTTTTTTACTGCCCGGGAAACAGTCGCTCACCCGTGATCGAATCGCTGAAACAGTTCGGCGGACAATCCAAACGCTATGAATTCACATCCAAAGGATTGACGACGTGGGGAAGGTGAGAATGAAGTACGATGTACGAATAATTCGATTGACGATTGACGAATGATGATGTACGAATAATTCGATTGACGATTGACGAATGATAATGTACGAATAATTCGATTGACGATTGACGAATGATAATGTACGAATAATTCGATTGACGATTGACGAATGATGATGTACGTATAATTCGATTGACGATTTAAATTTCAGGCGGGGAAAAATTGTATGGGTAAAAATGTTGAAAAATTTGTGTCATGCGTGTAGTTGAAGTGATCAAAGAATCCATAGGGATCAGGGAAAAGATCCTCGGGGATAAGGATTTATTGCAGGAGATCCGGGACATTGCCCAGGTTTGCACTGAAACATTCTGTGAAGGGAACAAAGTGCTATTTTGCGGGAACGGGGGAAGCGCTGCCGATGCCCAGCATCTGGCTGCCGAATTCTCTGGAAGGTTTTATTACGACCGGCCACCCCTGCCGTCAGAAGCGCTGCATGTTAACACCTCCTTTCTGACTGCTGTAGCCAACGACTACTCTTTTGATGATGTCTATGCCCGTTTGTTGGCTGGTACGGGTGACGAAGGGGATGTATTGATCGCGCTCTCCACCTCGGGCCGTTCAAAGAATATTATCAAAGCCCTGCAGAAAGCCAATGAACTGGGAATGATAACGATAGGATTTACCGGAAGCGGCGGCGGGGAGATGAAAACGCTCTGCGATTACCTGATTGCCGTCCCTTCGGAGGATACACCCAGGATACAGGAGATCCATATCATGATCGGGCATATTATATGCGAAATGGTGGAGTCAAACCTTTTCCCAAAACAAGGTTAACGGTGGAAGCCATCATCCTGGCAGGTGGATTCGGTACACGCCTGCAGCCGGTCGTCAGCGAGGTTCCCAAAGCAATGGCCTTGGTCAATGGCCGCCCTTTTCTGGAATACCAGTTGGATTGGCTGATTGCCCAGGGTTTTTCAAAAATAATTCTTGCCGTGGGCTATAAACGCGAAGTGATCATCGACCATTTTGCCGGGCAGTACCGTTCAGCAACCATCAGCTATTCAGTGGAAGAAGAACCCATGGGAACCGGGGGAGCGATCAGGATGGCTTTATGGAAAGCGGAAGGTCAGCGTGTACTCGTTTTAAACGGTGACACAATTTTCAGGATACCGCTTCAAAAACTGGTCGACCGGCACTTGTCCCGTAAAGCTGATATTACTCTGGCTGTCAGAAAGATAGATGATGCAGGACGTTATGGTGAAGTGGTTCTGAACCGGACCGGCAGGGTGACGGGCTTCCGTGAAAAGAATGAAAACAACGGAGAGGGTTTGATCAATGCCGGCATTTATGTTTTGGAAAAAATCTTTCTGATGGAACCCTGTTACCGGGGAAAATTTTCCATCGAAAAGGATTGCTTCGAAAAAGTGTACAAGGAAGCCAAAATCTATGGGTATCCCGGTGAAGGTTATTTCCTTGATATTGGCATCCCCGCAGATTATCATAAAGCACAACATGATTTTAAGCAATTTGAAGATTGATGCCGCCTGGAGCCTTTTTCTTGACCGCGACGGGGTGATTAACCGGCGCATGGTGGGTGATTATGCCAAAACCTGGAAGGATTTTGAATTTCTGCCCGGTGTGAAGGAGGCAATAGCCCTTTTCGCTCCTCTTTTTGGAAAAATCATCATAGTATCCAACCAACAGGGTGTCGGCAAAGGATTGATGACCCTTCAGGATGTGGAAAAGATACATCACGAAATGTGTGAAGAGATCGAAACAGCCGGAGGTCGGATCGATGCTGTCTTCTTTGCCCCCAACCTCGCTTCGGAAAAAAGTATCCTTCGCAAACCGGCCATCGGGATGGCCCTCAAAGCCAGAAAACGATTTCCCGAGATCCGTTTCAAATATGCGTTTATGGCCGGTGATTCAATGTCGGACATGATCTTTGGAAAACGCTGCGGGATGAAAACCGTCCTGATCAACCCCGACAACACAATCGCCCGACGCCACCCCCGATGGATCGATGGCTGCTATCCCGACCTGATTACCCTGGCCCGCCAATTGTCGCTCCTCACTGCCAATCCCCACAATCCTTCTTCCCCTAAATAACCTGTCGTGAAACCTTCGCTGATCCTTGCCTGCTTTCTGATCTATACTGCCCTTCTGTTCATCGTCACCTGGATTACCGCACGCCGGGCAACCAACAGCGCTTTTTTTATCGGCAATAAATCCTCCCCTTGGATGGTGGTAGCCTATGGAATGATCGGCGCATCCATGTCAGGCGTCACCTTCATGTCGGTCCCCGGATGGGTCGGAACCACCCATTTTTCATACATGATGGTGGTGGTGGGCTACGTGTTCGGTTATATTACCATCGCAACGGTGCTCCTGCCGCTCTACTACAGACTGAACCTGACTTCCATCTATTCATACTTAGAAGGCCGCTTCGGTGCCTGGTCGTACAAGACCGGCTCTTTCTACTTCCTGCTTTCACGTGTCATTGGGGCATCTTTTCGTATGTTTCTGGTAGTCAATGTATTGCAAATTTTTGTATTTGATGCCTACCGCATTCCCTTTACTTTCACGGTGTTGATCTTTATTGTGCTGATCCTGCTTTACACCTTTAAAGGAGGGATCAAGACGATCATCTGGACCGATATGATCCAGACGACGTTTATGTTGCTTGCCCTTTTTGTATCTATTTATATAATCATCGATCAGATGGGACTGAATCTTGGTGGTATGGTGGAAAAGGTTTTTAGCAGTGATCTTTCGACTTTTGCAGATACCAACTGGGACAGCAAACGATTTTTCGTCAAAGAGATCCTGAGCGGGGCCTTCATTGCTATTGTCATGACCGGTTTGGACCAGGAGATGATGCAAAAAAACCTCAGTTGCCGTTCGTTGAAGGATGCCCGGAAGAACATGTTCACCTACACCGGTATCATGGTGGTGGTCAACTTCGTGATCCTCTTCCTGGGGGCGACGCTTTCTCTTTTTGCAGATTTCAAAGGAATTCAGATTCCCGCCAGGACGGATGACCTTTTCCCCGTCATTGCCATCAACCACCTTGGACCGGTGGCCGGGTTGGTCTTTCTGATCGGACTGATATCCGCTGCTTATCCCAGTGCCGACGGGGCGCTCACTTCGCTCACAACTGCCTTCAGCATCGATATCCTGGGTATCAACAAGCGCAAGGATTTGGATGAGCGCCAGCGGCAAAAGATCCGGCAACGGGTCCATGTCGGGTTTGCAGGGGTGCTCCTGCTGGTGATTGTCTTGTTCAGGATGATCAACAACCAGGCGGTTATCGATAAACTTTTCACGGTGGCAGGCTATACCTACGGACCATTGCTGGGCCTATATACTTTTGGTCTTTTTACCCGTTACATGCCACGCGACCGATGGGTTCCCCTGATCGCCCTTGTTTCGCCGGTCATCTGCTTTTTCATCAGTGAATATTCCGTGGAATTGTTTAACGGGTACAGGTTTGGGTTCGAGCTGCTTATCTTGAACGGATTTCTTACATTTGTGGGATTGTTCCTGGTCCGGAAGAAAGCTGTGGGAGTGGGAAAACCAGACAGACAACGTGATTGAAAACCATGAGTTTCAACGCATGAATTATGGAAAACCTACGTTTTAAAGCTCTTGCCGTTGCGATGTCGCACAAGGAAAAAAAGGTCAGGTTCCCTGACCGGAAAGCATCCGAGTATTTCGGAGAGTTGACCTTCAACCGGGCTGCCATGCGTGAATACCTGACTGAAGAGGCGTACAGTCAGGTGATGAATTCCATAGAGAAAGGTGAAAAAATCAACCGGAAGATCGCCGACCAGGTCGCTGCAGGCATCAAAGCATGGGCCATCAGCAAAGGAGCCACCCACTACACCCATTGGTTTCTTCCATTGACAGGCGCCACAGCTGAAAAACATGATGCTTTTGTTGACCCCGTGGAAGGAGGACAGGGTATCGAGAAGTTCCGGGGCATTGAACTGACCCAGCAGGAACCGGATGCCAGCAGTTTCCCAAGCGGCGGGATCAGAAGCACCTTTGAAGCCAGGGGATATACCGCCTGGGATCCTACTTCCCCGGCCTTTATCATGGACCGCACCTTGTGCATCCCCACCGTTTTTGTCTCTTATACCGGCGAGGCGCTCGATTATAAAACGCCACTCCTTAAAGCCTCCTACGCGATCGATAAAGCAGCAGTGGATGTTTGCCAATATTTCGATAAAGACATTGTAAAAGTTTATCCTACACTGGGCTGGGAACAGGAATATTTCCTGGTCGATAACGCTCTTTTCCTGGCCCGGCCCGACCTGGTGCTTACTGGAAGAACGTTGTTTGGCCACTCTTCGCCCAAAGACCAGCAATTGGAAGACCACTACTTCGGCACCATTCCGCAAAGGGTCCTCGCTTTTATGCAGGAGTTTGAACTGGAAGCACATCGTCTGGGTATCCCTGTCAAAACGCGCCATAATGAAGTAGCGCCCAATCAATTCGAATGTGCCCCGGTGTACGAAGAGGTCAACCTCTCCATCGATCATAACCAGCTGATGATGCACCTGCTGGACAAAGTAGCACGGAAACACGATTTTACGGTCCTTCTTCACGAGAAACCTTTCAGCGGTGTCAATGGTTCCGGTAAACACAACAACTGGTCGCTTGCTACCAATACCCGCGAAAACCTCCTTTCGCCCGGTACTACACTCAAAACCAACCTCCGATTTCTGACCTTCCTGGTCAATATCATCAAAGCAGTCAACGACCATGCGGATCTCCTCCGTTCCATTATTGCTTCACCGGGAAACGATCACCGGTTAGGCGCCAACGAAGCCCCGCCGGCTATCATCTCTGTTTTCATCGGGACCCAACTGACCCGCCTCCTGGACATGATCAGTAAAAATGACAAGCGAATGCGGCTCAAAACCGGTACCGATAACGATAACGGCTTGTTGACCAACCTTCCCAAAATTCCGGAGATCCTCCTCGATAATACCGACCGCAACAGAACCTCACCTTTCGCTTTTACCGGCAATAAATTTGAATTCCGTGCAGTGGGTGCCGCCCAAACCTGCGCACCCGCCATGATCGTGCTGAACCTTATCGTCGCCGACCAACTCAGGAAATTCAAAACCGAAACCGATGCACTGATCGACAAAAAAGTGCCTAAAGAAGATGCCATCTTCAAAACTCTCCGAAAATATATCCGTGAATCGCGCCGGATACTCTTCGAAGGGAATAACTATTCACAGGAATGGATGGATGAGGCAACCAAAAGGGGACTGAAAAACCTTCCGTCAACTCCGGTTGCCTTAAAAGCTTTTACTTCAAAAAATACCATTGATCTCTTTGAGAGAAACAATGTATTGACAGCCAGAGAATTGATTGCACGGCACGAAATCCGGCTGGAACATTATACAAAAAAAATTCAGATCGAATCAAGGGTTCTGGGAGACCTTGCCGGCAACCATATCATCCCGGTAGCCATCCGCTATCAGAACAATCTGATCGAAAATGTCAAAGGGCTTAAACAGGTGCTGGATCTGAAGACTTACGGTAAGCTGACCAGGAACCAGATGGAAACCATTACCGAGATCTCTGAGCATGTCGATAAGATCAAAACATACATGAACCTGATGATCGATGCACGCAAAGAGGCCAATCTCATCCACGATCCTGAAGAGAAAGCATTCGCCTATTGCGACAATGTCTTACCCTATTTCGACAAGATCCGCTACCATACCGACAAACTGGAACTGCTCATCGATG
>CAZGIM010000044.1:0-17237 GCA_964525995.1 uncultured Prolixibacteraceae bacterium
ACTATAGCAGTGGTGTTCACCTCTTCCCTTTCCGAACAGAGTCGTTAAGCCCACTTGCGCAGATGGTACTGCACTACAATGCGGAAGAGTATGTCGTCGCCGATCTTTTCTAAAAAAGCCGTCCTCACCCGACGGCTTTTTTTTTCATCCCTCCCTCCTACCACCCGCTTTTTCCGTACCTTTATCACAAATTTCCCAACCCGGATGCTTTCCCGACTCCACATCCTCTTCCTCCTGGCTCTGGTATTCAACCTTACCCCCGTTTCAGCCCAACAACCGGTTATCATCACCCCCGATACCATCAAAACTGTTACAAAACCTGCCTCCTACTCCAAAAATCAATCCCTTTCCAATAAAATCCGTCTCGATTCCATTAAACGACACCGCGACTCCACCCGCGTTTTCTTCTTCAATAACGATTTTGAATCGATAGGCTCCCTGAACTTCCATGCCAACGATACAGCCATCGCAGGATTTCAAAATTATGACCCCCTTTTTAAACAAAATCCTTTTTACGCTACGCTGGGAAATATTGGCCAAAACTACCGTTCCCTGATACCTTTTCCCTCCCTCTCCCAGGTAGGATTTGACTATGGGATCCATACATTTGACCAGTACCTTTACCGGAACGACAGCGTCAAATATTATAAAGTCGAAAAAACCTATACGGAACTGACCTACGTTCAGGGAGCAAAAAAAGAACAAAACTTTCAGGCAATTTTCTCCCGCAATATCTATCGGAGCCTGAACCTGGGCTTCGATTTCCGTGTCAGAAGCGCTCCGGGCGCCTACAGCCGGCAAAGAACCAACCACATTAACTTCGTCCTTACCACCCAGTATTTTACCAAAAATAAGCGGTACGGCGTCATTGCCAATTTTACGGTCAACCGGTTGCGTAACTACGAGAACGGAGGAATAAAATTCGACAGCCTCTTTGAAAAAAATCTGGAAACAAACCGCCAGGTCATCCCGGTAAACCTAACTGCTGCCCAAAACCGGATCAAAGATCTCGGATTCTACATGAAGCACTATCTTAACCTTTCCCGCCATCGAACATCAGCCCGCGATTCGGTAACCGACGATGCAAGCAAATTTGACCTGGGAAGGATAACTTACGCATTCAACTATAACAGACAGATTCAAAACTATATCGATACTCCGGCCGACAGCGCTTTTTACCCTCCCCCCATCATCGATACCACGGGTACCTATGATTCCTTGACGATCACCCGGTTTATCAACGAGATCATCTGGTCAAACCCCAGCTTTAATCCACAGAAAAAACTCCGGATTCTTCGACTGGAAGCCGGTATCCGGCAACAATACTTTGAAGTTTCCCTTAATGGACTCAAATATTCTTTTCTCCAGTTTATCCCGCACGCTGCCATCGACTTCAATCCTTTCCCATCACTTCGTCTCGAAGCTAAAGGCGAATATGTACTGGGCGACCATAATGAAGCCGATCTGAGTCTCCGGGTTCGGCTGACCACGATCCTGGGCAGGAAAGAACGAAATGCCGGTGTCATCGCGTTGACCGGAAATTATACCCTCCAGCAACCCGGCTGGTTCTATTCACATTATCATGGAAATTATTTCCAATGGGATACTACCTGGCACAAACAGGGGGTCATCTCTGCCGGATTTTCTTATGCCTGGAAATTTATTGAAGCTGGTTTCAATGTTAGCCGAATCAACAATTTTATTTATCTGGATAACAGCAGCATCCCAAAACAATCGACGGGACAATTCGGACATCTTTTCCTTTTCACCAACATCAGACTTGACATCGGCAGATTCAAAATTACCGCTCAACTTGCCTATCAGAGTGTCCAGGGAACCAGCGTGCTAAGGCTTCCTTCATTCACAGGAAATCTGACGTGCTATTACAGCCAGCCCCTTTTCAGGGGTGCAGCCACCCTCCAGCCGGGTCTGAATTTCCTGTACAACACTTCCTATTATGCCGATGCCTACAATCCATCGCTCCGCTCCTTTTATTTACAGGATCAACGCGAAATCGGCAACTATCCTTACATGGATGTATTTCTTAACCTGAAAATCCAACGGGCAAGGTTTTTTGTGACCTATACCCATTTCAACGCGAGTTTTATGTCGCACGAATATTATTCTACTCCGAATTACCCGATGCAGGACGGCGCATTTAAATTCGGTGTGGCCTGGCGGTTTCACGATTGATCCTTATTCCTTGGAAGTTGAATTAAAAAATTTACTGCCAAACTCCGGCAAGTTCCCGGAATGAATGCGGCCTATTTTAATCTTCCCTTTAATCCCGTTGAAGTATATGGAAAACGCCATATGATTAAAGTTCGTGCAACTATCGATGGCGTTCCATATCGCGGATCATTGGTAGATATGGGATTCGGAACCTGCCTGGGCGTGACACAGGAGATACGAAAGATCATCGGGAAAAACCCGGGTGACCTGGTGGAGGTGACACTCGAATCTGACGTGGAAGAAAGAACCATCGAAATTCCTGAAGACCTGGCATCTGTTTTATATGAAAATCCGGCTGCAGCCCAGTGGTTCCACTCTCTGTCTTATACAAACCGTAAGGAGTTCGTACACTGGATAACCGGGGCAAAAAAACAGGAGACCCGTGCTGCCCGCCTTGCAAAATCCATCGACTTTCTTCTTTCGAAAAAGAAAAATCCATCCGATAAATAATAGATTGATTTGCTGATATTCAGGTTTTTCCCTGATCTTCCACAAGTTCGAACTTTATGGTCTGGCCGGGAACGGTCTGAAACTGCAGTATGTTCTTCCTGCTGAATTTTACACTTCTTGTACCCGACATTTTAATCCGGCCATTCTCAAACGGATTGATCAGTTTCACAGGCCCTCCCTTCTCAGAAAAGATTTCAACCGCGGTAATCCTTCCATTTTTTTTCACGGCTGATACCAGGAATGCGCCCCGGGCACGCAGTTTCCTGAAAGAGACATCCATCCAGTCAGCGGGAATGGCAGGAAATATTCTGATGATATCATGGTGGCTTTGCAACAACATCTCCTGAATTCCGGAGGCAAATGCGAAATTTCCTTCCAACGTAAAAGGACGATAAGTGAATTTCGATTTCCCCGTTCCCGATTGATCCCCGTTTACATGAAAACTGTTGGGAAGGCAGAAGCAGGAAGCAAAAGTCTGCAATGCGCTTGCAGCTCCGTCGCCGTCACATGTTCTTGCTTCCAGATTCCCAAGCCATGCATAAGAATAGCCACACCAGTAATCTGTTCCGATATCCTTGAGGGTTTTCAGGGAGCGACTGATTACCTTGCGGTCTTTCTCCCCTGCCTGCCAGTCATACAAATCCAACGGGAATATGGCCATGAGGTGTGAAAAATGACGATGCGACTTGTTATAAGGAACTTCAGGTGCGATAAGCAATCCGTAGGTGTCTGAAATCTCAGGTTGGGGCCACTCTGAAAGGGTCCGTTTCCACTTCTTTAAATCGTCCGGTAGATTCAATGTCATTGACATTTCCCTTGCAACCTGGTATAATCCTCTGATCAAAGCAAGATCGAAATTTGTTGTCTGCGGGAACCAGGCCGATGCCGAATTATCGTTGATTTCCGGACTTGAACTGATGGGCAGACGGCGGTATTTCCCGATTTTGACTGAAAGCTGCTCAATGAAGACACCTGCATCCCTGACGAAAGGATAAGCTTTTTGGATCAGGAAGGAGGTATCGAGACTGTACTTCCATTGCAAATAAAAATGCTGTGCAAGCCAGGCCGACACAGTCGGCGACAATGCATATTGGATCCATCCGCCCATCGGCATTCCCTGTAATGTTGAGACGCCGGGAACATTCAGTCCCGGGCATTGGAAATAGATTTCTGTGTATTTACGGGCTGCATCGCGGTTATTCCATATCCAATCGGTAAAAACGCCTGATTCTGTAAGATGATTCGAAGCATACCCCGGCCAGTAACTCAACTGGGTGTTCAGATCGTTGTGGAAATCGCCCTTCCATGGGGGCAGCCTGCCATTATCAGCGGTCCACACTGCCTGTAATGTTATCGGGGGCGATCCCTTCCGCGATGCCGATCCGAACTTGTATAATTCCCGGTAATACTGTCGCTCAAGCAAAGTATCCGGTAAAGAAACTGCGGATTGTTGCCAGAATCTGGACCACCAGGCTTTGTGATCTTTTAAGGCTGCTCCGAAAGAGATACCTGAGATATCACGACCCATTGCCTGAAATGAAACATCATCCTTTACGCCGTTTGATTGTACAACCTGCCAGCTTCCTTCCACCATCCCCGGAGAAAGTTCCTCCCAGCTCACGCCTATTGCATAATTCATATTCTCGTATCCAAACTGGTGGTAATAGCACCATCCGGAATCATTGACCAATTCGGCCGGAGCCGGATATCCCAACCGCCTCAGGTCCGATCCTTCGAAACTGCTCGATTCAATCGTATCCTGGTTTTGATGAAACCCGGGCGGCACGATCTTCAGCACGAACGGTTTAACCGCGTGCTCCATCCTGAATCGTCCAGCCGGATGTACTGCATCTGCAAAGACCTGAAATCGAGCCCCTGAAATCCATCTTATTTCACAAAGCGCATCCTTTAGATACAAATGAATGTATTCAACCGGTCCCATTCCGGATAATGGAATTTCCAGCGCTCCGGCAGGTATTTTTGTCGGGCCGGGATCACGTTCATAAGGAATATCAAAAAGTTTCTGAACGGTATCATAGGTATTTTTTCCCCATTGTTCACGCACCCATGAAAAACGAAACTGGGGCAGCGAAAACTCTGCAACAGGCCGTAGATCCCAGAGATCGGCTCGATCCAGTGAAATTCTCAACACCGAATCCTTCTGCCAGATCAGTGCCCCAAGCATGCCATTCCCCAATGGAACTCCTTCGTCCCATCGTTTGGGTATCTCCTTAAAATGGAGATCATGATGGTCATCTGCCTGGCAGAATGAATAGACTGGCAAGAAGAACCATATCAGCCAAAGAATCCGGAAAACAAAGAGAATCCTGAATCCGGTATAAATCGCGGAACTTGCATTAAAATGATCAAGGCCTGTCCTCATTATTCATGTTGATCTTGAAGACCCAGGCATGTTTGCATGGGGGACTTTTCTGAATTGAAGACGGAACATCGATTACAAATCCGACATCTCCATCTTTTTTCCACTTTAAAGATCCATTTTTTCCAAGAATTTCAATGGTAGACCCTTGAGAAGGCTGAAATCCGTTAATCCTGACTTTTGCTGGAACCCTGTTCTCTTCTGGTCCGGCAAGATAAATGGCATAGATCTTACCATCCGGATTTGCCGTAAAACAAATATTTCCCGATTTACAGGGATCAATCGGTCTGGAACCGTATATGGCTTCTGCATTGATTTTCATCCAATCACCTATTTCCCGGAGACGGGCATACGCTGTATCGTCCAATTCCCCTGTCGGTGAAGGGCCGATATTTAAAAGGTAATTTCCTCCTTTGCATACGATATCTGCAAGCATGTGAATAATTTTCCCGGTAGGTTTATAGATGTCACCCGGAACGTATGACCAGGATGTGGCCATGGTCATGCAGGTTTCCCAGGGATAGTCCAGTTGTTTTAATGGTATCTCCTGCTCAGGTGTCCGGTAATTCTCATATTTTCCCGGCACAGCCCTGTCGACAATAATCAGGTCGCGCTGATGACTCCGGGCCATCGTAGCAATTCTTGGCATATCAGGATCCTGCCCGTTTTCCTTATTTACCCAACCTCCGTCAAGCCAGAGAATATCAATTTTTCCGTAGTCCCGAACCAGTTCCTCAATCTCATTGTAGGTAAAATCGCAATATTTTTTCCACCGGTCTGGATACTTTTTAATGCTGTAATTGACATTTCGATCAGGGGTGGCCCACTCCTCAGCCCAATAATCATTACAATGCCAGTCGGGTTTTGAAAAATAGGCCCCAATCCAGAAGCCCTGAGCCCTGAATGCCTTGAATATTTCACCCGTCACATCTGCACGGGGATTTACATGAAAAGGACAACCCGGATCAGTAATCTTATAGTCGGTCTGCCTGGTGTTATACATACAGAATCCATCATGATGCTTGGTGGTGAAGACCACATACCGCATTCCTGCATATTTTGCGGCAGCAGCCCACTTTACAGGATCAAACTTTACTGGATTAAACGTATTTTTCAACTTCGTGTATTCCTTGCAATAGTCCACGTAGTTTTTCATCTTCCTTCGGCACCAATCCTCATCTTCCGAACATAGTGACCACGATTCGACAACCCCCCACTGACTGTATGGTCCCCAATGCATCAAAAGTCCGAATTTCAGATCCTTCCATTGCTCCAGCTTTTTCAATATACCCGGATCAGATTCAGGCTTTTTAAGATCAACCTTCTGTGCTTGAACCAGGAAAGCGAACATCATGAGAATTAATAAGAAAATCTTTCGCATAAGATAAAGATTAAGAGTCTGTTTAATTTGGGTTATCAGGGTAAAACTTTAAATTTACGATTGATTATGATTTACGATTTACGATTGTTCGTTCGCAGCAATTAGCGGGAATCAGCGTAACATTACCACCAGTTGCACAGTCCTATTTTTCATTATCATCACCCATTTGCGATGACTCCATAAACTTTCTCCTCCATGATTCCGGAATGTTCTCATGATGCTGAAAACAAATCATCGGCCCCGAGTACATATGGGCAATGCAAAAGTTGGCAGTTTTACATCCTGAAGTCGTTATTTTTCCCGATTTTAACTTATTTATAAAAGCGGTATCATGAACCAGTGCCCGTGCAATCTGCACGAAGTTAAATCCCTTTTGAAGTACCTGTTCGATCATCGCTCCCGATTTCAGCCCCCCGACATAAATCAATGGAAGTTTTACTGCCGCTCTGATTTGTAAGGCATCTTCCAGGAAGAAGGCTTCGGTAAATGGTTTCGGCCTGATTAGCAATCCGGCAAACAGACTGGCTCCGATTTTCATCCATGGATTCTTCATATAGTGAGCCATGGCCTTAATTGGCATTCTTCCCCGCATCACATACATCGGGGTTTTGCTGACACATCCGCCCGATAAAACCAGTGCGTCAACCCCTTCTTCCTCCAGGATCCTGGCAACTTCGATGGCTTCGTCAATATCAGTACCCTTGGAAAACCCGTCCCGCAGATTCATTTTAACGATTACGGCCAGGGAACCATTCGCCCGCTCGACCACTTCACGGATGACCTCTTTTAAAAAGCGGCACCGGTTCTCAAATGATCCACCATATGCATCTTTCCGTCGATTTGTATAGGGACATAAAAACTGGCTGATCAGATACCCGTGGCCCGCATGGACCTCTACCGCATCAAAACCGGCGTCACGCGCTATTGTCACGGCGTTTCCAAAATCTTTAACGACCGACCGGATATCCTCCTGGTTCATGGCTTTGGCCCAAGTTGGACCGTACAGGTTCAGCCCACCGGAGGGGGCCAGACACACGCCTGAATATTTTCGATCCGCCATCCGGCCACAATGACCGATCTGGATCGATACTGCGGCACCCTCCTGATGAACCGCATCGGTCAACCGTTTCAGCGCCGGTATTTCATCCCGGGTCAGATACAACTGATGGGGGAATGATAAACCACTTTTAGAGACCGAAGCGTAGGCAACCGTGGTCATCCCTATTCCTCCCCGGGCAACCGCAACATGATAGTTAATCAAATCATCGGAAACATGATTTCCACCACACATTCCTTCAAAAGCAGCAGCTCGGATCGAACGGTTTCGCAATAATAACCGGCCTATTGAGCTTTCAGAGAACAGCAATTCGTACATCGTATGACAATTAAGTATATTTGTAGTAATATTATAGCAAACGATCTGACGAAATTATTAACTTTCTTTCAAATAACAGCGTATTCATGAAAAACCAAACCCTCATCCTGGTGTTAATCTTTGTTATCCAGGGGTTCACCTTTGGCCAACCCACAAAAACGAATCCCTATCATCTTAACATGATAACGACCATGGAAGATTACCGCCGACTGTGTTTACAAGACTCCGGGAATCTGCTGGTTGACCTGAAAGAGGCAATTCCTGGTATTAAACTTGACATCCGGTATGCCACAGCCGATAACTTCACGCATAAGCCCGTTTATACTTCAGCCCATGCGTTTTTAAGAAAACCAGCGGTTGAAGCGTTAGGCAACATACAGACTGAGCTCGCTTCCAAAGGTTTGGCAATAAAGGTTTTTGATGCATACCGGCCCTATGCTGCCACCCTATTATTTTGGGATTTAGTGAAAGATACCCTGTTCGTTGCCTCCCCGGCTTCAGGTTCAAGGCACAACAGGGGGTGTGCAGTCGACGTAACACTGATCAATCTGAAAACAGGAATGGAACTCGAGATGCCGACTGCCTACGATGCCTTTACCCGGAAGGCAGGGGCATATTACGACAGTATCACTCCGGCAGCCCGCATCAATCGCGGAATTCTGATCGATCTTATGAAGAAAAACGGATTCAAGGTCTTAGATTCCGAATGGTGGCATTTCGATTATCAGGGATGGGACCGCTACCAACTCATGGATCTCTCTTTTGAAGAGCTGCTGGCACCCCGTCGGGGTGGTAAGACCCCGTCGGGGTGGTGAGACCTCGTCAGGGTGGGGGGACCCCGTCGGGGTGGGGGGACCCCGTCGGGGTGGGGGGACCCCGTCGGGGTCTAAATGGGTTAATTTATCCCCCGCTGCTTTTTGATCTCTTCATAAGCGGCGCTGATCTTCTGAAATTTTTCAGTAGCAGCTTTTTTTACATCCTCTCCGAGATGTGAAACCTTATCGGGATGGTGTTTTTTTGCCATTTCCCGGTAAGCCCGCTTGACCTCATCATCACTGGCGTTTGAGGTGATCTCCAGGACATCATAAGCCCAGTTCGTATTCCTGACGAACATTGCCTTTACGGAGTTGAAGTCCGATCCTGATATCCCCATATATTGAGCGATCGTCTCGATTATACCGACTTCATCTGGATGAAAAATTCCATCTGAAGCGGAAATGCCAAATAAATAGTGCAGTAATTGAAGTTTGACGGAGTAGTCGGTGTACTGTCCAACCTGAACACTCACATCGCGGACATCGATATCCTGTTTTAAAATTTCACGCAACATAGCGATCAGCCGGTTTCCCTCCTCCTCGCCAAACTGGTTGATAAAAAAACTTCGGACATATTCCAGCTCTGACCTGACCACCTTTTGATCTGCCTTCATTACAGCGGCTGAAAGCACCAGCAAACTCATTGCAAAATCGCCGCGTGGAGTTCCCTGATAGGCATATTTTCCGGAACTCATCCCATCGAACATTGATCCCAAAGCAACACCCAAAATAGCTCCGATCGGACCGCCAAAAACCCAGCCAAGTCCGCCCCCTACCCACTTTGCATATCCTTTTTTCCGGGAAGCTCCCCCAGACGGAGGGATCTCCTGCCCCTGATCCGACGCCCTCTGCCTGTCCTGTGCTTCACCCGGTTCCTTCCGGAATCCTCCAGTGCGCCCGTCAGCAGGTTTTTTCCGCATACTGAAAACCGCGTACAATACGAAGGCCAGAATAACGACTACAATTATTTCGCCAATGCCCATAATAAATAACTAAGCAGTCAACGATTTACATTCGTTCATTTAAACACCTGCTTTACTTCCCGATCAATTCTGAGGCCGCCAGGTTATATTCTTCGACCATCTTTATATCAAGCTTTTCAAGCTGGTCCAATACCGGATTATAAATCTCAGGAATAACAGGAATATGGACCCCTTTCACCCTGATTTGTCCATTCAGGATCATCTCAACACCAATAGCGGCAGGCAACGCCACGGTCCGTGCAATGGAGGTATTGGTCGCAAGGGTTCCGAAGTCGAGCATCCTCGAGCGGATAACCTCCTTACTCCCGTCAGAATATCCGGCCAGGAACATATGTTGCATTACAACCATATCACGTTCTTCATTCCCAAGTCCCATTTTCCCGATCATCAGATCAGAAACTACTTCAAATGTCGAATCTATCGATCGGTTCATAGGTTCATCGCGGAAAAGTCCCAACCATTTCATCGCCGATATCGGAGTTGAATTCACTTCAACCCCAAGGAATTTCGCAACTTCTTGGACCAGCTCCGGAATATCGGCAGATGCTCCGCGTGCGGTTCCCCGAGATGCTTCAGATTCACCCGCTCCCTGCAAATTCCTTAACTGATGATGCATCAACGCTGCATAGGTCATGCCGGTCATTTCAAATTTATTAGGACTGATGAGTTTCAACTTCTTCAGGGCATCGAGGATTTCACACCAACCTTCATATCTGAAGGTACCGCGGAACATCGTCTGCGTTTCAGGAATCCCATATATTTCCTTATAACTGATAGAATCCCGGTTGGGATATACTTCGAGCAAACCAATGCCGGGGAATTCAAGTTTAAACGGGTCCCTGAACAGGTTCTCCGTCGGAACGGTAATAATTTCACCACGCCTGAGGTAAGTTGCATCATTGTTCCCGGCAAGGATCACTCCTTTAGGACTCCAGGAGAATTTGTACCTGAATGGATTATTTGCCGCTTCCGGGGCGGGTAACGCTCCGCAGATTGAGTAAAATTCAAGGATTGCTCCTCCCCTTTCATGTACCCGATCAATGATTCGTTGGGCCGACATATGATCAATACCTGGATCCAGTCCCATTTCGTTCAGCAAAATGATTCCGGCTTCCCGCGCCTTTCCGTCTAAAGCCCGCATTTCAGGTTTGACATAGGAAGAGGTCACCATGTTCTTCTTGTGTTCTATACAGTGTCGTGCCACCATAACATGGAAAACGTACGGGAGCAGGCTTACCGTAATATCATGTCCGGCAATCAGGTTGTCTAACATGGTTTCGTCAGTCGCTTCCCAGTAAACCGATTTTCCCAACAAATTGCCTCCAATCATGGCTTCGGCCCGGTCAGGCGTATTGCTTGCAACGGTTACCCCGAATCCCTTGGATAGCAAGTATTGAATAATCGGCTGTGCCACAAGTCCTGAACCCAATAATAAAATCTTTTTCATCATTCAGAGATATTTATAAATCCAACAAAATTGTTTGTCAAATGAAGGAGAAATGCCAGCTTATTTAACCAAAAACGCTTCCATGTACTTGTATTCGGGTGTAAGTTCTCCCCGGTGAAGAATGAGTGCTTTTTTTATGGCTTTAGGAAGATCAAGGTCATCAAAATGCTCATTGAAATCGGCATCCGCAATGGGCTTGACAAAATTGACGAGTACATCTCCGAATCCGTCCGATGAATCGCGGGGCAGTTCGGCAGGCAGAATATCTACAGCCATGACCAGGATACCATGACCCTGATGCCCCATCGTGATCTTCTCTGTGTCGGGATTGTAGACAAACAACGGATCATCTATTTCGGTGGGTTTTAGCGTACATTCAACTGATCCTTCAACGTCACAGCTGATATCTCCGATGACCGTCAGTTTAGGATTACCCTTGGCATATATCCTCTTCAGGTATTCCCGTGTAACCAGTCGGGGATATCTTTTATCCCAGTACACGCAGTTGATGAACATCGAAAGAAGTGGTATATATTTCTCGAATTTGCTCCGGTATAAGTGCGGATTTGCATAATAATCATGAAGGTCGAATGATTCACCATTTACATGTTCAAAGAGATCCTCTTCCTTAAAGATTACTTTGTAAACCAGGTTGTCGGGAAGCTTTTTCCGTTTATGGAGATCAAGCAGTTTGGCCGGTGAAATCTCCTTCACAGGTAATAAACCAAGAATTTCCTGAACTCCCTGCGATACATTTCCGTATCCCGATATCCCGATCACAAAAGGTCTCAGCTCATGCGGAATCCCGTTTTCTGCGATCAACTGCCCGATACCTGAGATATCATCCTTTGCCTCGGTCAGTGAATGATAGCGATGGGCCTGTTTGAGCCTTGCCAGGTTTGAATGGTACCCCGATTCTCTGAGTCTTAATCCCAGGGCCCATAATGAATTGATCATTCCGGCCATTCCGGCATACCTTCCAAAGAAAATGAGACGCTTCCCCTGCTCGTCAACTACTTTTTCGTAATCGATCAAATTGCACTTCAACTCCATCATTTTTCGGAGCATGTCCATGTTGTATGGCTGTCCTTTTACCACATGAGCAAAAAAAACATAGGTCTTTTCGGGTTCAAAAAATGATTCAGGTATCTCTTTAACTCCGAAGATTACGGAACATTTCTTCAGATCCTTAGCAATCCTGGCTCCGGCCTGAACGTACTCTTCATCCGAAAAAATACGTTTTGAAGAGGTCTGAACAACAATGTCGAGTTTCTTTTGTTTGACCAGCCGGCTCACATGTTTGGGAGTCAGCGGGGCTCTAAGTTCCTGTTTGTATTTATCCTCGTGACGGATACCAATAAAATTGCTCATGGATCTGTTAGTTTTGGGTATGCAAAATTAGGAAAAGCCCCTCAGAATCGCAAGGAATGTCAGATTTATAGTTGCTTCGAGAAGGTACCACTCATTCTCCCTGCCTTTACGTTCACCTGTAACCAAGTTGGATTGACCGGGTTAAGAATATTCGTACCTTTGTATTTATATTGATGTCCAACAAACAGGATATTGAACCATAATGAACTGATCTCGTTGAAACCATTATGTATAAACCGTGAATGATCATTATGGGTATTCCATTTGATCACTAAAATCAAAATTTTTGACAAATGAAAACCTTCAGAATCCTTGTCCTGGTATCACTGATGGTCCTCATCGGAGTACCGGTTTTTCCCCAATTCGGGGATATCATTGTATTTGCCCCTAAGGGTGAAAAATTCAAACTTTATATCGGGAATACCATGCAGAACGAGGAGTTTGAGTCACGGGTTGAGGCCAGCAATCCGGGTGGACCCAGTTTTAAGCTGAAAGTCGTCTTCAACGATCCTTCGGTCAAGGAGATCAGTAAACTGGTATTCAACAAACCCCATGGCACCCAATATTTCAGTGTGGCGAGAAACAAAAAGGGAGTATTTGTGCTGGAATCGGTGTCAACCGAGTGGTCCGATGTCCCTAAAGAACAGGAATCAGTTACGCCACCGCCCGATCCTAAGAGCCAACCCCAGGATCTCCCTAAATCCACGGAACAAAAAGCCACAACCTCAGCGGGATGTGAAAATCCGATGTCGGCCGGCGACTTTGCCGTTTCACTTGCAGGCGTTGCCGCATCACCCTTTGAAGCAACACAACTGAAAGCCGCTAAAAATGTTGCAGAGCGAAACTGCCTCTACACTTCGCAGGTAAAAGAGATCATGTACGTTTTTGACTTTGAATCAACCCGGCTCAGTTTTGCCAAATTTGCTTATGACCACACCTATGATCAGGAAAACTATGCCGACCTTTCCGAAGCCTTGAATTCCGGAAAAGCCAAAGACGATCTCGAACGATTCATCGCGGGAAAGAATAAATGATAGATGAAAAAGATTCGTTCCCGATTGTGGAAATTCATAAAGTATTTTTTGATCATCTATTTTGGCACCAGCCTGTTTTTTGTTATTCTCTACCGTTTCGTCAATCCACCTATCACCCCGCTGATGGTGATTCGGCTGATTCAGCAGTCTTCAGAGGGACAATCGCTCAAACTTCAGAAACAGTGGGTTCCTCTCGCTGAAATCTCACATAATGTACCCTTAGCTGTTATAGCGTCGGAGGACAACCTCTTCCTCGAACATAAAGGATTTGATTTTAAGGCCATAGAGAAGGCAAAGGAGTATAATCAGGAAAAGAGGGGTAAAAAGATCCGGGGCGCCAGCACCATTTCACAACAAACCGCCAAGAACGTCTTTTTATGGCCCGGTCGTTCCTGGGTTCGAAAAGGATTGGAGGCATACTTCACCATTCTCATTGAATTTATTTGGGGTAAAGAACGGATCCTTGAAGTTTATCTCAACGTAATTGAGACTGGGCCGGGAATATATGGAATCGAGGCAGCATCGGGAAAGTATTTCGGAAAATCTGCTTCAAGGCTGAGCCGAAACGAGTCTGCCTGGATTGCCACCATACTTCCCAACCCACTGAAATGGGACCCCGTAAATCCCAGTCCTTACTTACGCAGCCGCCAGGAATGGATACTCTGGAATATGGGGAATATAGGTACTGTAAAGATCGGAAGGGATTTCTAACCGGTTTGCTTTCTGTTTGCGGCGAAATACTGTCCCTTCACTTTCCTGTCCTATATTTAAATGAATTCCTGATAAATATCATGGTTATTTTGTTGTTCGGGGTAAAAATTCTTGTAATTTTGCAGGCTTAATTTTTTCGTAAACTAAAATATTGAAAACCATGGCAAATCAAGCTAAAGAGAAAAAGTACGTGTACTTTTTCGGTGGGAAAAAAGCAGAAGGAAAAGCCGATATGAAAAACCTTCTGGGCGGTAAGGGTGCAAACCTTGCCGAAATGGTAAATATCGGATTACCTGTACCCGCTGGATTCACGATTACAACTGAGGTATGTACCTATTATCAGCAAAATAAAAAAAGTTATCCGAAAGAGCTGAAGAAACAAATGACCGATGCCCTGAAAAGAACTGAGAAAGAGATGGGTGCAGTCTTTGGGGACAAAAAAAATCCGTTGCTTGTTTCGGTACGATCTGGTGCCCGCGCTTCGATGCCAGGAATGATGGAAACCGTACTTAACGTAGGGTTGAATGATATTACCCGCGAAGGACTGATCCAGAAAACAAAAAATCCGCGTTTCGTATATGATTCCCAGCGCCGGCTGATCCAGATGTATTCCGATGTTGTGATGGAAAAGGCTGCCGGGATTGAGCCTAAAGAGGGCCAGGGTGTAAGGGTTCAGCTTGAAAAAGAGCTTCACAAGATGAAGGAAGCCAAAAAATATAAAAGCGATACCGATCTTACTGCCGATGACCTGAAGAAACTCATCGATATCTATAAAAAGAGAGTCAAGGAAGTTCTGGGGAAACCCTTTCCTGAAGATCCCATGGAACAACTCTGGGGCGCAATCGGCGCAGTATTCCAGAGTTGGGATGGAAAACGTGCTATTGCCTACCGTCGGTTTGAAGGAATTCCCGATGAATGGGGCACTGCCGTTAATGTTCAGTCGATGGTATTTGGAAACATGGGTGAAACCTCCGCAACCGGTGTAGCCTTCACCCGTAATCCGGCCACCGGTGAGAACTATTTCTATGGTGAATGGTTAGCCAATGCACAGGGAGAAGATGTAGTAGCAGGTATCCGTACTCCGAACCCGATTAACGAAGTGGGAAAGAACGAACATACCCGTCACCTGCAATCGCTTGAGACCTCCATGCCTGTGGTTTATAAAAGCCTCAACAAGATTCAACAGACCCTCGAAAAACATTACCGCAATATGCTCGACATAGAGTTTACAATTCAGGATGGTAAACTCTATATGCTTCAGTGCCGGGTCGGCAAAAGAAACGGTCCTGCTGCAGTCAAGATGGCCGTGGATATGCAGAAGGAAAAACTGATCACCCGCGAAGAAGCTGTATCACGCGTCGAACCGGCCCAGTTGGACGAACTTCTTCACCCGATCCTGGACCCTAAAGCTGAGAAAAACACCAAACCTGTGGCGAAAGGATTACCGGCTGGTCCCGGCGGCTCAACCGGACAGATCGTGTTTACTTCGGAAGAGGCTGTAGCCTGGGCAAAAAAAGGCAAGACCGTGATTCTGGTCCGCGAAGAGACCAACCCCGAAGATATCGAAGGAATGCGTTCAGCGCAGGCTATCCTCACCGCACGCGGTGGAATGACCAGCCATGCAGCCCTCGTTGCCCGCGGCTGGGGTAAATGTTGTATCGTCGGCGCCGGTACCCTGAAAATCGAGGCTTCGAAAAAAACCATGAAGGTCGGTGACCTCGTTCTTAAAGAAGGCGACTACATCTCGCTCAACGGTTCCAAAGGCTATATCTATAACGGACAAATCCCCATGATCAAAGCAGCCGAAGAGAATCCCGATTTCCAGGCCTTCATGAAACTCTGCGATGCCGTTCGCACCATGAAAATCCGTACCAATGCAGATACCCCTGAAGATGCTGCCAAAGCCCGCGCATTCGGAGCAGAAGGCATTGGACTCTTCCGTACCGAGCATATGTTCTACGGTAAAAATGCAGAAAAACCGCTCTTTATCCTCCGTAAAATGATCGCCTCCAAAACTGAGGATGAACGCCGCAAAGCATTGGATGAACTCTTCCCCTATGCCAAGGAGAATATTAAACAAACATTGGCAGCCATGGATGGATACCCGGTAACGATTCGTACCCTCGATCCCCCGCTGCATGAATTCATCCCGCAGAATGAAGAAGGACGGAAAAAAATCGCCGACAGTCTGAAAATTACCATGCAGGAGTTCGACCGTCGCGCCGAAGCCCTTCATGAAACCAACCCGATGATGGGTCACCGTGGCGTCAGATTAGGGATCACCTTCCCCGAAATCACCGAAATGCAGGTTCGCGCCATCTTTGAAGCAACCGCCGAACTCCTGAAAGATAAGAAAAAGGTGTTCCCCGAAATCATGATCCCCGTAACCTGTACTGAACTCGAGTTGAAAAACCAGTACGAAATTATTGGTAAAATCTATGCGGAAGTTTGTAAAAAATTCAAACTGAAAGAAATCCCGCATCTGGTTGGTACCATGATCGAAATCCCGCGTGCAGCCCTTACTGCCGACAAAATTGCGCAATCAGCCCAGTTCTTCTCCTTTGGCACCAACGACCTCACCCAGATGATCTTCGGATTCTCCCGCGACGACATCGGCGGATTTGTCCCCGATTATATCGAGAAGAAGATCCTACCGATTGATCCATTCCAGGTAATCGATTTCGAAGGAGTAGGCCAGTTGATGAAAGTTGCCGTCGAAAAAGGACGTGGAACCCGCAAAGACCTCAAGATCGGAATCTGCGGCGAACACGGCGGAGAACCTGCATCGGTTGAATTTTGCCATTCACTTGGATTCAACTACGTTAGTTGTTCCCCGTTCCGCGTGCCCATTGCACGTTTAGCCGCTGCACAGGCCGTGATTAAACAAAAGCCCGCAAAACCGGCAATAAAAAAGAGTGCAACAAAAACCGCTTCAACGAAAACCGTGAAAAAATAAAAAGCGGACGAAAGTGTGACCGATACACCTCGGATCACTGAAAAAAGAGAGGCTGTCTCAAAAGTCCGAGACAGCCTCTTTTTTATTTATAACACCCTGATT
>CAZGIM010000045.1:0-14108 GCA_964525995.1 uncultured Prolixibacteraceae bacterium
TGTCAAATATGTTGTGCTACGATTTAAAGTGTCAAATATGTTATGCTATTTATCAGCTAATGCCTAATGCCTGGTTTGCATTTTAAAGTATTTTAACCCTTTCGTCTTTTCGTTTTTCGATCTTTCCATAAATACACCTTCTCCAGGTAGTTTCAATATTTGATTGCATTTCTGATCCGGGAGATGTAGTGCCAATAGAAGCTTCATCAGGAAGCAGTGCAATAACTAAGAAAATTATTTTTATTTAGACGTATTATAAATAAGATTTTTACTTATTTTTGCATCGGGATTGTAGTTCATCTGACCCATTCAAATAAATTGTGTATCCAATGAAATGCCCATTGGAACCAGTTTGTACAAATTGTGAAGGATCATAATGGGCATTCCATTTGAACACTAAAATCAAAATTATTAACACATGAAATATCCATAGGAATCAGGTTCATGCAAATCGCGAATGATAACAATGGATATTCCATGTGACCAATAAAATATAAATTATGAACACATGAAATCACTAATTTTCACAATTATGGCAACGCTGATAACCCTGACAGGCCAGACCCAGTCAGGTAAATCGTTTTATGACTTCAAGGTTTTGTCGATCGACGGAAAACCCTTTGACCTATCGATCCTAAAAGGCAAGAAGGTACTGGTGGTCAATGTAGCGTCGAAATGCGGATATACCCCGCAATATGAACAGCTTGAGGAGCTCTATCAAAAGTACGGTTCCGGTAATTTTACCATCATCGGGTTCCCGGCAAACAATTTTCTGCGACAGGAACCAGGTACCAATGAAGAGATCCTCGAGTTCTGCACAACCAAATATGGTGTTACGTTCCCGATGATGTCGAAAATATCGGTCAAGGGAAAAGATATCGACCTACTTTATCAATGGCTGACGACCAAATCACTGAACGGGGTCGTTGACGCACCGGTAAAATGGAATTTTCAGAAATTCATGATCGACGAGAAGGGCCAAATAGCCGGTTTTGCTCCGCCGGGTGAATCTCCGACCAGCGACCGGATCCAGCGGTGGATAGAAGGCAAAGGACTGACAAACAATGAGTAAGGATTGATTTAAATAAATGACTTATTCTATTCGCTGATTGCATATCACTAATTTGAATGTTGAACTTTTAACCTTGAAATAATGTCTTTCTTCCCTAATGCCTGATGGCCAATGCCTAACACCTGATTTAAATTATGAATCAATACAAATGCACCATCTGCGGGCACATTTACGATCCTGCGACAGGCGATCCCGATTCGGGAATCCCTCCGGGAACTCCGTTCGAATTGATTCCCGATGACTGGGTCTGTCCGATTTGCGGAGTCGGTAAGGATGACTATGTTATGATCTGAAAAAATCCATTATTTTTGGTTAAAAAATTCATCACTATGGAAAAATCAATTAAAGGAACCCTTACCGAAAAGAACCTCCTCAAGGCATTTGCCGGTGAGTCGCAGGCAAAAAACCGTTATACTTTTTTTGCCAAGCAGGCACAGAAAGACGGTTATGAACAGATCGCGGCACTGTTTGCAGAGACCGCGCTCAATGAAGAACAGCATGCCAAGGTATTCTTCCGTTTTCTGGAAGGCGGACCGGTTGAGATCACCGCAACCTACCCGGCCGGAATCATCGGAACTACGTCAGAAAACCTGAAAGCAGCCGCCGATGGAGAACTCGAAGAGTGGTCGGAACTCTATCCCGAGTTCGGAAAGATCGCGGGCGAAGAAGGTTTTCCTAAAGTCGCCACGGCATTCAAAATGATCGCCACAGTCGAAAAGCATCACGAGAACCGTTATCGTAAACTGCTTACCAACCTTGAGAAAAACAGGGTATTTGAAAAAGAAGAAAAAGTGTACTGGGTCTGCCGGAAATGCGGCTATGTCCATTACGGAACTAAAGCCCTTCAGAACTGTCCAGCCTGTCAGCATCCGACAGCCTATTTCGAATTGTTGGCTGAGAATTTCTGATGACAGGCAGAGTTCATACAGTCGGATGGCACGAATCGACCGGTGAATCCCCGCTGATGGGAAATATCCGTGTAACTCCGATCAGGATTATCGCTGATGCAATGCCGGATTGGTTCACCAGGCTTCCATGTTATCCAATGAACTACTCGTGGGTACTCTGTTTTGAAGCGTGTTTCTGTTAACCCGGGTATTCCGTTTGATCACAACACAAAAATCATTTAAAGATGAAACAACGCGTGTTTAAGAAATCAGAGGTACTGGCCGATTACAAGCTTGCCAACGAAAGCCGGCAGGTCAGTTTATTAGGGCGCCGCGAGGTGCTCAGCGGGAAAGCCAACTTCGGACTTTTTGGCGACGGTAAAGAGATTCCACAGATCGTAATGGCAAAGTTCTTCAAAGATGGAGACTGGCGGTCGGGCTATTACCGTGATCAAACTTTCATGATGGCAGCGGGATTATCGAGCCTTGACCATTTCTTTGCACAGTTGTACGGCGACACCGACCTGGAGCGGAATCCCGACAATGGAGGGCGGTTGATGAATTGTCACTATGCCACCCGGAGTCTCGATGCACAAGGCGAATGGAAAGATCTGACAAAACAGAAGAACTCGTCGGGCGATATCTCTCCCACCGCCGGACAAATGCCCCGACTCCTCGGGTTGGCGCTTGCATCGAAAATTTACCGGAACAGTCCTGAAATGTGGGATCACACCGGAAAATTCACGGTCAAAGGAAACGAAGTGGCCTTTGGAACGATAGGCGATGCCTCAACCTCCGAAGGTCACTTTTTCGAAACCCTCAACGCGGCCGGCGTACTCCAGGTGCCTCTTGCCCTTTCGGTGTGGGATGACGGTTACGGGATATCAGTTCCCATACAGTACCAGACTACCAAGGAGAGCATTTCCGAATTGCTGAATGGATTCGTTGCCGGTGAACATAAACCGGGTATTTTGCTTTACACCTGTCATGGCTGGGATTATGCTGCGCTTCACGACATGTACGAGGAGGGTATCGACCGCTGTCGTAAAGAACATGTTCCCGTGGTCTTCCATGTCACGGAATTGACACAGCCGCAGGGACATTCCACCTCCGGTTCGCACGAACGTTACAAGTCGCCTGAACGACTGCAATGGGAAAAAGAACATGACTGCATTCGCCTGATGCGGCAATGGATACTGGATCAAAAGATTGCATCAGCCGACGAACTCGATGCCATCGAGGCCGATGCCGTAAAAACTGCCAAAGCTGCGCGCGACAGGGCCTGGAAGAACTACCTCTCTCCGATCAAGGCCGAACGCGAACACCTGGTAAAGGTTGTGAAAGCGACCCACTGTCCTTGCAAGAAACAGGATCGGATCGATAAGATTGTTGCCGACCTCGAAGCCATTGCCGAGCCGATCCGTAAAGATATCATCTCTGCCGCCAAGAAGATCATGCGTGATGTTTGCACTACCTGCAGCATGAAAAAGCCGATGAAGGCCGATCTCGATGTATGGATGGAGGAACAGCGTAAGCTTAATGCCGACCGTTACAGTTCGGATCTGTACAGCGAATCGAAATCAGGAGCACTGAATGTAACAGGCATCCCTCCGGCCTTTAACGATGATTCGCCGGTGGTGACCGGGCGGGAAGTGTTGAATGCCAATTTTGATGTGCTATTCCGTGAAAATCCGCTGGCGCTGATCTTTGGGGAGGATGTAGGAAAGATTGGCGGAGTCAATCAAACCCTCGAAGGGATGCAGGCGAAATACGGCGAATTACGCATCTCCGATACCGGCATCAGGGAAGCCACGATTGTCGGACAGGGACTGGGATTGGCCCTTCGCGGGCTCCGTCCCATCGCCGAAATCCAGTATTTCGACTACCTCCTTTACGGATTGCAGGTGATGAGCGATGACCTGGCCACTACCCGCTATCGCACCAAGGGCGGACAAAAAGCGCCGATGATCATCAGCACCCGCGGGCACCGGCTGGTCGGGATCTGGCATTCTGGATCACCGATGAGTATGGTCATCAACAGCATCCGGGGTATCTACGTGATGGTTCCCCGCAACATGACTCAGGCTGCAGGTTTCTACAACACCATGATGGCCTCCGACGATACCGGCCTGATCATCGAACCCCTGAACGGCTACCGCCTGAAAGAGCGCATGCCGGCCAATATCGGACATTACCGTGTACCGCTCGGTGTTCCTGAAGTTTTGCAGGAGGGATCCGACATCACCCTGGTAACGTATGGCTCCTGTGTAAAAATCGCGCAGGAAGCGCTTCCCCAGATCAGCGATTTCGGTATCTCAGTCGAACTGATCGATGTGCAAACCCTTTTGCCCTTCGACCTCAACCACGAAATTTTGAAATCACTGCGGAAGACCAACAAAATCCTCTTCTTCGACGAAGATGGCAGCGGCGGAGCGACCGCTTTCATGATGCAGAAGGTTCTGGAAGAACAAGGCGGCTTTAACTACCTGGATGCGGAACCCCGCACCCTTACCGCCAACGACCATCGCCCGGCCTATACCAACGACGGCGACTATTTCTCGAATCCAAATGCGGAGGATGTCTTTGAAACAATTTACCAGATGATGCACGAGTATAATCCCAACAAATACCCGAGACTCTGGTAAATATACCGGATCGGAACAGGTTTGCAAAACGAAATGCTGGTCTGCCCGGTACAACTGCATCAAAACATTTGGAGGAGATCCTGAGTCATTGAAAACGTTCTAAAAACGTCAAAAATTGGACCCGTTCCCTTTGACCCTTGTTACAACTGCCGATGGTTCCGATACGATATACGACGGTACTGTTAACCAACATTACCACAGTACTTTCGGCGCGATACAGGAATCACGATTTATCTTTATTGAGCAAGGGTTGCTGAAAATGTTCGAACAATTTCCGGTCATCACTCCGGAGTGTTCATCCCCGCTATTAGCGCTCACCCCCGATCACGGAGAATCGTTGGGAGCGCCACTTTTGACTCCTGTCTCTGTGGCGCTGTCGGAAGACGAACCGATACAAGGAAAAGGATCCCATGCTGCTGTATATTCCAAACTATCGGACGACCCCGCGTTGAAGATTCTTGAGATCGGCTTCGGTACCGGGTTGAATGCTTGGTTGACCCTAATTGAGGCTGAACAACGGGCCACCCCGGTTTGGTACCAGTCGATCGAGTCACGTCCGCTTCCCGAAGAGATCTGGAGGCGGTTGAACTATCCAGAACAAGCCGGAGATGCCCGATTTTCGGCCGCGTTTAACACGATTCACGAATGCCCCTGGGACCAACCGGTCAGAATAAGTGACCATTTTATCCTTCATAAAATCAACAACCGATTCGAGGAGCTCACGCCCGACCGAACACACTTCCACCTGATCTACTTCGATGCCTTTGATCCGGAGGCGCAGCCTGAACTCTGGACCGCTTCCCTTTTTACAAAGCTTTACCACTCGCTCCATCCCGGTGGAGTTCTGGTAACCTACTCATCCAAAGGACTTGTAAAAAGAGCTTTAAGAGCCTCCGGGTTCCGAGTCGAACGGTTGCCGGGGCCACCGGGCAAACGACACATGCTCAGGGCAACGCGGGTTAGTTAAAAAACCGGCTTACGCGGCTGAAGATCCGGTTGAAGGCCGCTGTGACCCTGAACGCTGTTTCTTCTCTTGAAGGAAACGGATTTTCATGAATGTAGGGATAATCAAAATCTTCGACGATTACTTCAATGGGTATGTCGCGATTGATACCTTTCAAGGTGTTGATCACCTCATAGGGAGGGGCGACTAAATCCTTCTCCAGCGCGATGGCAAGAATGCGGTCGCTGATCTTTCTGAGACTCGATTCACGTTCTCCCCGGTGCTGATTGTAATTCAGCATCGCCTTGAAATTCATTCCCTCGGGATGCAGTTCCGATAAATAATGACGCAACCGTTCATCCTTTTTCAGGTGGTTCTCTAAATGTTCGATAATGTAGGAATAGAGGGCAACATTGGCTTCACTGTCGAGAATGAACTTCGAGACGGGCGAAAACCGGTTGAATACATTTCCACCGCAAAATAAACACAAACGGGAGTTGGTGAAAAAACCCTGATGATCGGTCATCATCAGAATTTGTGCAAGCAGTCCACCAATCGAGTAAGCGAAAAGATCAAAACGGGCATCCTTTTGGATGAACGGATGGGTTCCGCTCTTTATCTCCGTAAGTAATTCAATGACATCGTAATAGGTTTGCAAACCTGACCAGAAAAAACGTTGCGGCTTCTGCTGCAGGCGGGCGCTGATTGCCACATTTGAAAAAGTGCAGGCAACGATATCGGGAAAACTTGCCTTGCGACTTTCGCTCAGCGTACCCATTTCGTGCCGGTCAGACCACGCCAGGGGCGCCCGGTTCATATGGAAGGCGATAGGAAATAAGACAACGGATTTCCCGGTTTGTTCAACCAGGAATTTTGCCCAAGGCAGATATTTGATCCATGACTTCTCGTTGAACCCGTGGATCAGCAAAATGAAATCACCGGCAACAGCTGCATCAGCAGGCGACATGACGTGATACCTGAAACGTTTGTTCTCCATGATTTCCGCATCATGAATATCAAGGATGGATCCGGAAATACCTGAAACCGAGCGATAAGCCTTCGTATCATCCGAATTGCACTGATGAATTTTACACAGATAATCGCTTTCACCGGGCAAAATAAACCCGTTTCCGGAGGAAAATGAAAAATTCCGGATAACCTGTCCGTCATCCATCCCGATCACATCATCCTCATAATTGACACGCTCCTTAAGCTGCCTGAATAGTTCGTTATAATCCATATCACAGGTACTTCAACCAGGTTCTATACACCTCGACAAAATAAACACATACTCCGGTAAAATAACGAAAATCTGTCAGAAAAATTGGCCGGACAGGAAATTAAAGATTTCATTTGCTTTTAGGCTATTTTTGCAAAAAAAATCGATTATGCCCATTGACCGGTTTAACATCCGGGTTTACGGATTTCTTGTGGATGAGGGCCGGGTACTGGTCACCGACGAGTTCCGCCTCGGCATCTATATGACCAAATTCCCAGGCGGCGGTCTCCAGTTCGGGGAAGGAACCATCGATTGCCTGAAACGGGAGTTCATGGAAGAGTTAGGCATATCCATCGAAGTTATCTCGCATTTTTATACCACCGACTTCTTTCAGCCGACCACGCTTCTGCCTTCGAATATGCAGCTTTTAAATATATATTACCTCGTCAGTACCCCGAAACCCTACCCTTTTCAAACGACAGATGTAAGATACCAGATTCCTCCCGTGGATGAAGCCCAGAGTTTCAGATGGATCAGGATCCGGGATCTGAGGGAATCGGAATTCACCTTTCCGATCGACCAATTCATTATTCACAGGCTTCAAGAACATTTTCCGGATCATGAATAAAACCTTTCTGATCGCTCTCGGCTTGATGATGACTGTTACGGCCTGTCACCGGGAACATCACCCTGTGGCAACCATTCACGGGAAGCTGACCGATGGAGCCGTCATGAAACTGGTTTTAGGGGAGATGGATATCCATGATATCCGTATGCTGGATTCACTGACTTTAAATGCGACCGGTTCGTTTACCTTCACGGTCCCGGTCGACTCAGCCGGATTTTGGATACTCCGTGCTCCCTCGGGCAAAATCATGACCCTGTTACTGAATCAGGGCGACCGGATCGAACTTACCGGCAGTGGTCTCGATTTTCCCGACCGGGTTCACCTGCAGGGACCGGAAGAGACGATGAGGCTGCACGAATTCTTTGTTTATACCCGTAAGCATGAAAAGCAAGTAGATTCTCTTGAAATGCTCCTGATCGAATTTCAGGATCAGGAAGGATATTACGAGCTCACTCAGAAAATCGATACCCTGTTCAGAAATATTTGGGAAGCACAGCGGAAGTACGAGATCGAATTCATCAGGAAGAACGCCTCCTCGCTGGGTTCCCTGATCGTGCTGAATTATGCATTTGGATTAAGTCCGGTGTTGAGTCCCGGTGAAGATCCCGGCTGGTACCTTCTCGTCGATTCAACATTACAGGCTGCCTTCCCCGGCAACAAGCATGTGAAATACCACCATCAGCGGATTCTCGAATATCAGAGAACTCAGAAAACAAAAAGTGACGGATGAGAGATGGATACACCCATAAAAAAAATTCATATCTTGCCTAAAATTCCCGCATGCGTAACAAGATCTATTTTGCCTCCGATTTCCATTTAGGTATTCCCGACCGGGTGAAAAGCCTCGAACGGGAGAAGAAGCTGGTTGCCTGGCTTGAAGCGATCCGCTCCGATGCCGCCGAGGTGTATTTAATGGGCGACCTGTTTGATTTCTGGTTCGAGTACAAAACGGCCATCCCTAAAGGTTATACGCGGCTGTTAGGCAAGCTGGCAGAGCTTACCGATTCAGGGATTCCGGTGCATCTCTTCAGGGGCAACCATGATATGTGGGCTTTCGATTACCTCGCATCTGAACTTCATCTTTCCTTGCACCGGGATCCCGAATTCCGCACCTTTTCAGGGATCGGGTTTTACCTGGCACATGGCGACGGGATCGGTCCGGGCGACCATGGATACAAATTCATCAAGAAAGTCTTCGCTAATCCGGTAAATCAATGGCTATTCCGTTGGATTCATCCCGATATCGGAATTCGGATGGCCCTTTTTTGGTCGCGAAAAAGCAGGTACGCTTCAACCGAAAAAGAAAAGCATGACGCCGGGATAACCTACCGGCTGATTCAGGAGCGGATCACGGTTCATTCGAAGGAACTGTTGAAAAAACACCCGGAACTGAAATACCTGATTTACGGACATTATCATTACCCGATCGATGAGCAGTTGGGTGATGGAGTGCACCAGGTGGTTCTGGGTGATTGGATTACCCACTTTACCTATGCCGTTTTCGACGGAAAGGAGTTGCAGCTAAGGAAATTTGAGGGCTAAAAAAAATGGCGATCCTGGAGATCGCCATTTTTTCGATAATCAACAACTGATTATTCCGGATGAATTGCCTCTACCGGGCAGACATCAGCGCAGGCGCCACATTCAGTGCAAACTTCAGGATCGATTTTATAGATATCGCCTTCAGAAATAGCTTCAACCGGGCACTCATCGATGCAGGTTCCGCAAGCAGTGCAATCATCATTGATTTTGTAAGCCATGACTTATTGAATTTGTGTTCTGATGATCAGAACGAGTTAATAAAGTAACGTTATTTACGGGGCAAAGATAAAAATTTTATTTGACAATTGACCCGGGCAAGGGTATTTCTTCTTTTGCATGCCAATTCCGGATGGGGATAATCTGGGTTAAAAAAATAAGAGATTATGAATATTTTAACTATTTTTCGAACAGGCTATTACAGTAATAATCCGTAACTTTATGGTCATTTATGGAAATATTGTTGCCCATCTTGAATCATGAATAGTGATACTTCAAATAAATTACCAGAAGTGAACCATCCGGCTCCTTCCCCGGATGGTTCACTTCTGTGTGTAAATCTCCTGATGAAAGGGCGACAATGGTTCATCGCAGCATTTCTGTTAACGATTTTGTGTATGAACCTCCTCGAACCCGTTGCGGCACAAACCTGGTCAGACCCGGTAAAAATCAACAGTTCAGGTAGTTTTTCAGATGCGGATTTTACCATTGACAAAAATGGAATTATACATTGTGTTTTTGTTCATAATTTTAGCATTTATCGTTATACAAACGTATGCTACTCGGTATCGAAGGATAACGGTGAAACCTGGTCTGTACCGGTTCAATTAACAAAATTTTCGGAAAAGGATATTGTGGATCCACATATTGTAGCCGATACCAATGGTAATCTGTTTGTAAGCTACGATTACGATGTGGATCACTATCCCAATCTAAAAATAGGATATCAAAAATTCACCGTACGCGATTCGGCGTGGAGCGTTCCTGAGTTCATCGCCACCGGAATGTCGAACCGGCAGGTGATCGATCACAACAACCGGGTTTATTTTTTCTGGTTTACCGGCACTGAACACTACAAGTATCTCGAAGGAGCTGCTTTCAGTGATTCATTGACCCCTTATCCTTCCTTGCCGGTGTTTTTCGATGATATCACCGTCGATCATGAGAATAATCTGCATTGCGTAGGAGCACGTAAAGCAGGGGAGAAATCGATTTTAGCATATTTTAAAAATGAAAATTATGAATGGCTCCCTTATAAGGATTTAAAAAATTCCTCAATCTATGAAGCCAGAATTTCACTTGACCGGATAGACATCCCCTCTTTTACCTGGGTGCAATATATGAAAGATTCGCTACGTGGTTACAAAGGATTATTTTATGCAAGCTGGGAGGGAGACACCATTTCTGAACCTGTATTCCTGGGGTACAAAGCAACTTCGCCCGATCTGGCTTTCGATATTAAAAATGACCCTCATATCGTTCAAACATTTGAAGACACGATACCGTACCACTATTTTTTAGTTCACCAGCGCCCTGCTCCTGACGGATGGGAAACCGATACGCTGGAATATAACCACAACCGATATGGTGAAGTAGTTTTAAAAACTTTTAAGAATTTTCTTTACCTGGCCTATCCCAAAGTAGATACTACCTGGTTAGTTCCATCCCATATGTATAATGAAGATATTTTATTTAGAAAAATGGAATTTGCCCAAGGAATGCCAAACACCGATATTCAGCCTTCGGTTTATTGCTTTCCCAATCCATCGCACGACCGGATCGTCATGAACCTTCCACCTGGCCTTTCGGATAAAATATCGGTAACGATATTCGACGCGTCAGGAAATCTATGTTACGAACGCCATAACCTTGTTGTACTCCCCAATACCCGTGAGTTCACCATCGATTTCAATGAAACCGCCACAAGATTAAACACCGGTAGTTACATAATCCACATCACAGATGGCAGCCATTCTTTTTCAACGAAAATTATAAGGGATCTGTGAGAATCGGCATCTCTAAAAAAATAGTCTCTGTTGTTCTTCCTACAAGTTGCCTTCTTTTTACCGGTTGTTAAAAGCAAACCAAAGCATTTTTTCAGGTACCCTCCCGCCAACGGAAATCCAAACTGATTTGTAGTGTGATTTCGATGCTTAACTTTTGACTTTTGACTTTAATGAGTACCTTTGCGGGTCTAAATGATTTAAACCTATGACTAAGAAAAAGAGACCCGTTATTGAACGGGAAGAAGTTGTCGTTAAATTCGTTGGCGATTCGGGCGACGGAATGCAACTTTCCGGAACCATGTTTTCGGATGTGGCGGCCCTCGTCGGCAACGACCTCGCGACATTTCCGGATTTTCCTGCCGAAATCCGGGCGCCCCAAAACACCATCGCCGGTGTTTCAGGATTTCAGGTCCACCTGGGCAGTTCTAAAATTTTCACTACCGGCGACATGGTGGATGTTCTGGTAGCCATGAACCCCGCCTCAATGAGAGCCAATCTTAAATGGGCTAAAAAGGGGGCCACCATTCTTACCGATACCGATGCTTTTGAAGAAAAGGCAATCGAAAAGGCCGGTTATAAGAAGGATCCCCTGAAGGATGGTTCACTCGAAAGCTACAATGTGATCAAAGCTCCCATCACCACCCTGACCAAAGAGAGCCTCAAAGACCTCAACATCGACAACAAGACCGCCGAGCGAAGCAAAAATATGTTCGCGCTGGGCATACTTTACTATATTTTCAACCGCGATTTAAAGCCTTCCTTTCATTACTTTGAGCAAAAGTTCAAGAAAAAACCCGAACTGATCCAGATCAATAAGGTGGTTCTTCAATCGGGATACAACTATGCCGAAACCATCGAGGCGATCGAATCGGTCATCCAGGTAGGTCCCGCCAAAATGGAAAAAGGCCGTTACCGGAACATTACCGGGAATACAGGTACTGCATGGGGATTGCTCGCAGCCTCCGAAAAATCGGGCCGACCCTTGTTTCTTGGCTCTTACCCCATCACCCCGGCCACTGAGATTCTCATGGAGTTGGCTAAACACAAATCGCTGGGGGCAAAGGTTTTCCAGGCGGAAGATGAGATTGCCGGAATCTGTTCGGCCATCGGCGCTTCCTATGCCGGCTCTCTGGCATGTACCACCACTTCCGGTCCCGGACTGTCGCTGAAAAGCGAAGCAATCGGACTGGCCGTCATGACCGAGTTACCCCTGGTTATCGTCGACGTTCAGCGCGGAGGACCTTCGACCGGTCTCCCGACCAAATCGGAACAGAGCGACCTCTACCAGGCTTTGTTCGGACGCAACGGCGAATGCCCGGTTATCGTGGTCGCCGCATCCACCTCCGAAAATTGTTTTTACTATGCTTACATGGCTGCGAAATTGTCGATGGAACACATGACGCCTTGTATCCTCCTCACGGATGGGTATCTGGGATTTGGTTCCACCCTATTCCGTATCCCCAAAATGGCAGATATGCCACCGATCAATCCCCCGATGGCACGACTCAACGATCCCGAATATAAACCGTACAAGAGGAATCCTGAAAATCTCGTCCGTCAGTGGGCCATCCCCGGAACTGAAGGTTTAAGGCACCGGATCGGAGGACTGGAAAAAGAAAACATCATGGGTACGGTTTCGACCGATCCGATGAATCATCAGATCATGACCGATCTGAGGGCCGGCAAGGTAGAAAAAGTAGCCAATTATATCCCTGAGCAGGAGATCGACGGCGATCCGACAGGCGATCTGCTCGTGGCATCATGGGGCGGAACATATGGCGCCGTACATTCAGCCGTACAGCAAATGCGCAAGGAGGGAAAGCGGGTCAGTCATGCCCATTTCCATTATATTATGCCCCTGCCCAAGAATACGGGTGACATTTTGAAAGGCTTTAAAAAGATCGTTGTCTGTGAATTAAACAGCGGGCAATTTGTAAACTATCTCCGGATGAAGTTCCCCATGCCGAACATTACCCAATTCAATAAGGTGCAGGGACTGCCTTTCATGATCAATGAGTTAACGGATAAGTTTAACCAACTGCTGGAGGAGAAATAACATGGACTTTGTAAATATGACCGTTGAACGCTCAAAAGTTCAACTCACCAAAACAGATTTTGAAAGCGACCAGATGGTAAAATGGTGCCCCGGATGTGGTGCTCACGCGATTCTGGCAGCCGTCGAACGTGTCTTCCCAAAAATCGGATACCGTAAAGAGAATTTTTGTATTGTTTCGGGAATCGGATGTTCGTCACGGTTTCCTTACTATGTGAACACTTATGGAATCCACGGGATCCATGGGCGGGCCGCAGCGATATCCACCGGCGTGAAAATCGCCAATCCTCGACTCAGTGTCTGGATGGCCACCGGCGACGGCGACTCCCTCGCCATCGGAGGGAATCACTTTATCCACATCATCAGGCGGAATGTCGATATCAACATCCTCCTGTTCAACAACCAGATTTATGGACTGACCAAAGGTCAGTACTCACCCACCACGCCCATGGGTAAAGTGACTAAAACCTCTCCCCAGGGTACCATCGAACACCCATTTACAGTGGGCGAACTCGTGATGGGCGCCCAGGGTACCTTCTTCGCCAGGGTTCCCGACAACAACATCAACATGATGACTGAAGCCATGTTCGAGGCAGCCAAACACGACGGCACCTCCATCGTCGAAGTCATGCAGAATTGTATCATCTTTGCCGACAAAGCGCACAATGAGGTGACCGGAAAAGAGGTAAAGGATGAGACGATGCTGGTGGTGAAAAACGGAGAACCTATGGTATTCGGGAAAAACCACGAAAAAGGACTGGTACTTCGCGATACCCATCTCGAGGTCGTTGAGATTGGGAAAAATGGGATCACGATCGACGATATACTGGTTCACGACCAGTATAGCCAGGATCCGGGAATTCACCTGATGCTCGCTAAAATCGCGCCTCCTAACTATCCTATGGCTTTTGGTGTGATCCGTTCAGCCATGTTTCCAACTTACGATGATATGGTGGAAGAACAGATCAAATACGCGAAAGAGACCTCCAAAATCAGGAATGTTGACGATCTGCTGAATTCAGGAGATACCTGGGAAATATAACCACTAAAATTCCGGTATAAAGAGGGTGTCTCGAAAGGGGCACTCTCTTTTTTTTAAGCGCTCAGGCCGTGCGA
>CAZGIM010000046.1:0-11792 GCA_964525995.1 uncultured Prolixibacteraceae bacterium
GCATCAAACTGGCCTATTTTCTGATCAAGGGAACCAGTGAAAAACCAACCCTTTTCATTTTCGATGAACCCACGACCGGGCTCCATTTTCATGACATCGACAAATTACTAATCGCTTTTAATTCGTTGATTGCCAACGGGCATAGCATCGTTGTGATTGAGCACAATCCCGAAGTGATCAAAAGTGCTGACTGGGTGATCGACCTTGGGAAAGAGGGAGGCGACGAGGGAGGATTTTTGGTATATGCAGGAACCCCTGAAGGACTTGCAGGTTGTGAAGAATCTTACACGGGTAGATACCTTAGGGGAAAAGTCAACGGGGGAGTTTGATTCGCAACTTCTGACATTGATTTTGTGAAATATTTAATTTTCGACACATGAAAAGCATCAATCCGGTCAACAATGAAGTGATCAGGGAATACCCTGAACACTCGCCTGAGGAGGTAGCTACCATTATTGGATCGGTAGCTCAGGCTTATGAATTGTGGAAAGAGAGTTCTTTTGAATACCGGGCGGAATTGTTTAAAAGCTGTGCCAGGCTTCTCCGTGAAAAAAAGCGGGTTTGTGCCCGGTTGATGACCCTGGAGATGGGCAAGTTGCTCCGTGAGTCGGAGTCCGAAATTGAAAAATGTGCCTGGGTTTGTGAATTTTACGCGGATCATGCCGCATCGATGTTACAAGATGAGGTAGTACCTTCCGATGCGCGAAAGAGTTTTATTGCATACCAGCCTTTGGGCATCTTGCTGGCCGTCATGCCCTGGAATTTTCCATTCTGGCAGGTATTTCGGTTTGCTGCTCCTTCGCTGATGGCCGGTAATGCAGCGGTACTCAAACATGCTTCCAATGTTCCGGGTTGTGCGCTGGCTATTGAAGAGATCTTCCAGGAAGCGGGATTTCCCCCTGACCTTTTCCGGGCATTAATGATACCCTCCCGCGATGTTGCGCATGTTATTGAGAACAAACACATTAAAGCGGTTTCTCTCACCGGAAGTGAAGCAGCCGGGAGCCAGGTGGCCTCTCTGGCGGGACAACACATCAAGAAGTCGCTTTTGGAGCTCGGAGGTTCTGATCCTTTTATCGTCTTAGACGATGCTGATCTGACAGCGGCTGTTCAAACAGGTGTCATCGCCCGGATGATCAACCAGGGGCAGAGTTGTATTGCAGCCAAACGGTTCATCGTGATGAAAAAGGTGGTCAGGGATTTTGAAACAGCCATCACAGAAGAATTCCGCCGGCTCAGGGTGGGTGATCCGATGGATCCCTCCACCCAGGTTGCGCCCATGGCCCGCCCTGATCTGGTACATGAGATCGCCCGTCAGGTAAAAGAATCCATCGAAGCCGGTGCCCGGTTGCTTTGCGGAGGCCATCCCATGGAACGTCCCGGGTGCTATTTTGAACCTACGGTTCTTACTGATATCAGGCCCGGAATGAAGGTTTATCATGAGGAAACCTTCGGTCCGGTGGTGGCCATTATTCCCGTGGAGTCGGAAGAGGAGGCCATCAAGGTGGCCAATGATTCGGAATTCGGACTGGGTGGATGTGTCTGGACAAAAGATCTTCATCGCGGTGAGCGGGTTGCCCGCCAGGTAACCACAGGAGCGATGTTTGTGAATGGCATGACCAAATCAGATCCCCGGTTGCCTTTTGGCGGCGTCGGGAAATCGGGTTATGGGCGAGAGCTGGGATTGCAGGGCATCAGGGAGTTTGTCAATGCCAAGACGGTCTGGATCGGTTGATTTCCAATTGGTTCATCGAACTTGTAAACTATCGTGCTGCACCAAGAGAACCTACCTTTGGCACATCATGCTGAGATAGTTGACGGTTTGAAAAGAATTATGCTCAACCGGGTTGCTCGAAAAAAAGAGAAGCGGTGGTTAATTGAGGATCAAAGAAAATTTGCATAAAAGTTACAAAGGCTTTACTTTTGCGGAAAATTTGGCGGGGTAGCTCAGTTGGTTAGAGCGTCGGATTCATAACCCGGAGGTCACGAGTTCAACTCTCGTCCCCGCTACAACTTCAAATGTGAAATGTGAAGTGTGAAGTGTGACTTGGTTTACATTTTACATTTCACATTTCACATTTCTTGTTTTACATTTCTTTTTCTTGTTTTCCAATCCCTTCAATAATAACAATCCATGTGCCAAAAGAAGTTGATCACGCGGATTACCTTACCAGGGTTATGGTCCCCGATAATTTCCTTGATTCCTCCTTATTGAACCCATAGCTAAGGGTATAACCATATACTCCGGAAGGGGCCTGATTCCCGTTAACAGTACCATCCCATCCCTCATGGATGTCTTCTGTTTCAAAGATAGGGCCTCCCCACCGGTCAAAGATTATGATATGAAAATAGTTGACATTTCCGGACTGGATGGCAGGCAGGAACAGATCGTTAGTGCCGTCGTTATTCGGAGTGAATGCATTGGGCATGATCAGTGGTAAACAATACAGCATCAACACAGAATCGGTTGCATAACACAATCCTTCGTTGCTTATGGTGACCGAATACCATCCTTCGTTGGTGATCGTGATGGAACTGGTGCTGTCCCCGGTATTCCATAAATAATGATCGAATCCGGGCATCACGCTTAACTGACACTGCTTGTCGAAATACTGAGCTGCGGTTCCCGTGTTTTCACTACAGGGAGGATTGACGGAAAAATGAATTTCAGGAGTTGGAACGAGTTCAATCGTTTTTGTGATCATGTTGGGACAACCACCGTCGGAGGAAACGATCAACGTCACGGAAAATGATCCGGCGGAGGTATAAACATGCCAGGGATTCTACATATTTGCGATAACCGGTGAACCGTCGCCAAAGTCCCAGCTCCAGGTTGTCAAATGTTGCGGATCGAACGTACTGGAATCATGAAACTGAACAATTGCTCCCACACAGCTCCGTTGCGGACATTGAAAATCAGCCTGTATGGCGACAGGGTTCAATGTACCCATAAGCGTGACCTGGCAACCGTTTACAGATGTAAGCACACAACTTACGCTCATTCCTGGAACCGGATTGTAAATTATGGTCGATTGGGTGGTATCACCGTTTGACCATAAATAAAAAAATCCCGGGGGAGCAGTGACCGTTGTAAAGGTGTCACCCGGACAATAACTGAAGGTCAATCGCGCAGGTTTGCAACAGGCAGAAAGGTATGCATATCCGAAATGGATGCCTAAGGCGCAATCACGGGTCGTGAAAATGATGGTGACCGTTTGTCCGATGTATGGTGTCAGGTCTAACCCTACGATGGTCCAATCCTTCCACACAACATCCCTGCAGGAATGCCATGTGGGTATTCCTGTATTGGCATAAACGAAGTAATAGCCACAGATCGGATCAAAAACATTGCCGGAGCTGTCGGTCACTTCGATGGTGAAATTGGGTTGTTCATTCGGTTCGTGAGGATAGTTTTGAAACACAACGGCATATTTATAAATAAACAGGTTCGTTTCTTGCGTCACATCGACCGTATATCTTAGTTGCTCAGCCTGGGAACCTATGTCATTTCCAAGCCTGACGGAATAAATTTCACCAGGAACTATGGGATTAAGCGAGTCGCAGGTATTTGGATCAAACGGTGTGGGAGAGGTAAGAATCGTATGTCTTGTCGGAGCGAATCCCCGAAAAGCCGCAGGGTTCGCATAATCACCATAAAACCCCTCCCAGTTGGTAAAGTCCCCAAAGGTGAAGTCAGAGTTGGGACAGAACGTCTGGCTTTGTCCGGGCAAAGAATAAAAACAGATCCGGACAAAAAGACAAACGGCCAATGTAAAAGCCCGGTATTCGTCAGAAGCCATATTTGCACCTATTTCGTTTCAATCCCGGTCAATGTTAATCACCATCTGAAAAAGCCGCTCAAAGTAACCCCCTTGGCCGGTAAATTTTTAACCGGCTTCATGTTGGGTCTCGTTCCTCGATCACACGAAGCCTTATTTATTATGGGCAGGTTTATTTTTTTAGTTAGTAATAATTTACTGTATGACCAATTTCTTACTCTCCACTCCCTCCCTTGTCTGTATTTTCACTAGATAAATTCCTCTTGCCAGCGTGGTCACATCCATTTCAACCGGGGTTTGATCCCGGAATCTGCCTTGCATGACTTGTTCGCCTTTCATGCTGAAAATACTGATGAACGTTTCTCCCGGCATCTTGCTAGTGTTTGAAATAGTGATTTTATTATTTGAAGGGTTGGGATAAAGGCAAACTGTTGATCTGGGGCGTGAAGGTTCTTCGATATAAACAGCTGGACCACCGCCATCAGAAGTTTTTAAGATGGTTCCTCCATCTCCCACTGCATAACCCGTATTGGCATCGGAAAAGTAAACAGATCTAAGTAAGGTGTTTGCGTCGCTCGTTAACATATACCAGGTCAAGCCTCCATTAAAGGTTTTTAAGATGGTTCCATTAGCACCAACGACATAACCTGTGTGCATATCTGTAAAGACAACAGAAGACAAATATGAAGTTGTCCCGCTAACTACAGCGGTCCACGTTGTGCCTCCATCAACTGTTTTTCTGATGGTTCCATTAGCACCCACTGCATAACCCGTAATTGTATCAGTAAAGAAAACCGATGTAAGTTCCTGATTTGTTCCGCTGGTTTGAAAAGTCCAAGTACTTCCAGCATTAGTGGTTTTTAAAATTACTCCACCAGCATCATAACTGCCACCAGCAATAAATCCTGTATTGGTGCTTGGAAAATAAACGGAGTAATAATTAATATCATTATTATCTGTTAATCGAGTCCAAGAAACACCTCCATTAGTGGTTTTTGCGATTTCACCATACAAACCAACCACATAACCTGTGTCGGCGGAAGTAAAATAAATTGATTGTATGGGAATGGTTATTCCAACCTGTGAAGAATACCAGGAAATTCCCCCATTTATTGTTTTAAGCATTAATAAACTACTAGGTGTGTTATTAGCTGCAACATACCCTGTGGTGTCATCGGTAAAATAAACTGAGTTTAAATCATTGGTTGTCACACTGGATAAGGATATCCATGTTGTACCTCCGTCAAACGTTTTAAGAATGGTTCCTCCATTGCCAACGGCATAGCCTAAATTGGTATTGGTAAAGAAAACAGAATTAATTCGGTTATAAGTTTTTCCAGTCGTTAAACCCGCCCAGGTTGCACCTCCATCGATGGTTTTTAATCTGGCTCCATAATCACCCACAGCAATCCCTGTAATCGAGTCAGTAAAAAAAATAGATTGCAAATTCAATGAAGTCCCACTCAACAGAGGAGTCCAGGTTGCACCATGGTCAATGGTTTTTAAGATGGTTCCTTCCAAACCTACAGCATATCCAGTATGAACAGCAGGAAAACAAACTGTTCGTAAAGCTTTTGATGTACCGCTCTGTAAAGCACTCCAGGAATGACCTCCGTCTATGGTTTTTCTAATTGTTCCTTGATTCCCTGCAACATAACCCGTGTTGTGATCGGTAAAGATCACTGAAAATAAACTTTGAGAGGTTCCACTTTGGAATAATCTCCATCTCGCCCCTCCATCTGTGGTTTTTAGAACGTTTCCACCACCACCAGCAGCATAACCAGTAATTGAATCGATGAAGTAAATCGAAAATAACTCCCGTGGGCTTCCGTTCAGTACAAGATTCCAGTTTTCACCCCCATCGCTGGTTTTTAAAATAATTCCAAAAAATTTGCTTTGTCCCCACCTACAGCATATCCTATATTGGCATTAACAAAAGTAATTGAATATAATGGCCACGTTGTTCCACTCATGAGAGTTGTCCAGGTCGCTCCTCCATCAATAGTTTTTAAGATGATCCCATGGGTGCCTGATACATATCCTGTATTGCTATCTGTGAAGTAAACGGAAAGTAAATTCTCGGTTGTACCACTGTATAAAGCACTCCAGGTTGTGCCATCATCAATTGTTTTTCTTATGCTTCCACCAGGACCTACTGCATAGCCAGTATTAGAATCTGTAAAGTAAACTGAGCGCATCGAATTACCATCTGGCAATGGGTTTTGCCAGGTCCACTGCGAAAATGCAAATACGGAAATTTGCAATAAAAGAATTATGCAGTAGAGTTTTTTCATGTGGTAATAATTTTAAATTTCAGCGGTCACATGGAATATCCATAATTATCATTTGCGTTTTGCACGAACTTGGTTCCTATAGATATTTCATTTTATTGGGATTTAATGTTTTGTCCTCTTATAGTTTGTCGGGTAATGCAGGCGGGTTGCTCCGCCTTTGTTCCCTAAGAACCGGACTTGAACCTTTCGACTCATCCGGCTCAAGCTCTCATAGGGCGGAGTAAACCACCCGGCAATATACTTAAAATTCTATCATATTACAACAAGATGATCTGCGCGAGAAATAATAATTCCATTGAGGATCAAAAGGATTGGCGTTCCCATTGATGAGTCTGTGACGTGTTAATAATTCCAAGGATTCCCTTCACCCTTTTTAAATATTCAGCTCATCTAACGGATTCCCAATCTGAGTCGGCCATTCATCAGCCGATAGAAGGGCAATTATTTTTGATGCCTATCATTGCTGCACAGTGAATGACTTTTTACGTGACTTTGATTGTGTTTCCATATCGTATGGGTTGTGAGGCACCCTTCATTCGATGAATTCACAAAAACGCTATCCTGTTGCCCGGAAACGGGTTGCGGGATTTAGTGTAACACAATCTATCCCGAAACCAGAAAATATGGGGGATGCCGTCAAGTCCAAATGTAAAATTTGAAATGTGAAGTGTGCTCTTCGCAAATTACATTTCATATTTATTGTTTAGGACTTTACATTTCCGATTTTGGATCATCCTTCAGGTCGGCACAGTTCAATTTTCTAAAAATTTCCTCTTCCCAATCATTTGGTTTGTTTAAATTGCGGTCGAAAAACGACCAACACGAATGGGTGAAGCGACCTCATTCACTAAGAGCCTGAACTTGTTTGACTCGACCGCACTGGTAGCCGGATCGATGATCGGATCGGGGATCTTCATTGTAAGCGCTGATGTAGCAAGGCAGGTCGGTTCACCGGGGTGGCTGATGGTGACCTGGGTGTTGGCGGGATTTCTGACGATCATTGCCGCTCTTAGTTACGGGGAGTTGGCGGGGATGTATCCCAAGGCCGGCGGACAATATGTTTACCTCAAGGAGGCTTATAACCCGTTGATCGGTTTTTTGTACGGGTGGACGCTGTTCCTGGTGATCCAGGCGGGAACCATCGCCGCGGTGGCCATGGCCTTTGCTAAATTTTTCGGAATCTTGTTCCCCTGGGTCTCAGAAGAGGTGGTTTGGATCAGTGTGGCTAATTTCAAGTTTGGCCCGGTTCAGATCGTGGCTATTCTGTCCATCGTGGTGTTGACCTGGATCAATTCGCGGGGAATCCGTTACGGGAAGAAGGTACAAAATGCTTTCACCTCAGGGAAAGTGTTGCTATTGGTAGCATTTATTTTCGTAGGACTGGTTTTCGCTTCTGATGCGGGAGCCATCGCGGCTAACAAGAAAATATTCTGGCAACCGGTACAGGAGGGGCCCGGCGGAGCAGATATCCCGTTGTCTGGTCTGGCCTTGATGGCGGCTATAGGAATGGCCATGGTCGGTACCCTGTTTTCATCTGATGCATGGAACAATATCACTTTCACAGCAGGGGAAGTGATCAATCCCCGGAAAAACATTCCCCTGAGCCTGGTTTTGGGAACTTTGTTTGTGACGGTGTTGTACCTTTTAGCCAATACAGTGTATCTTACAGCATTGCCCCTCCGCGGTGAACCCGGAGGCGACGGATTTGTTGGCAGGGGAATGCAATACGCCCTGAATGACCGGTTGGGTACTGCAGTGCTTTCGGGCATTGTAGGTAACCATGCCGTAGTGATCATGGCAGCCTTTATCGTCATTTCCACCTTCGGTTGCAACAACGGGTTGATCCTTTCGGGAGCCAGGGTCTATTATGCCATGGCCCGGGATCAATTGTTCTTTCGTTCCTGCGGGAAACTCAACAGCCACGGGGTTCCTTTGGCAGGGTTGATCCTCCAGGGAGTTTGGGCAAGTCTTCTTTGTCTTTCGGGTACCTACGGACAATTGCTCGATTACGTGGTCTTTGCCGTGCTGATCTTTTATGTCCTGACCATCTCAGGAATCTTTCTCCTGCGCCGGAAACAGCCCGATATAGAGCGTCCTTACAGGGCTTTTGGCTATCCGGTGGTACCAGCGTTGTACATCCTGTTGGCAACCGCGATAATGGTCATCCTTCTGATTTTTAAACCTGGATATACCTGGCCGGGACTGATCATCGTTATATTGGGCATACCAGTCTATTTTTTATGGCACCGTCAATGGAACGATGACCATAAATGAAGTTTTTAACCAGCGACAAGGGTGATGTTAAAAAAGATAGTTTTAGGAATTTTCGCACTGTTTATCTCATATTTATCTCAGAGTCAATGTAATATACTTACCGATGTTTTTAAAGGCGGGGAAAAGGTAACATTCACTGTCTCCTACAATTGGGGCCCCGTCTGGGTCAACGCGGGAACCGTTACATTTTCCGTAGATGAGGAGCTTTATAAAGGGAAACAGCGTTATCATCTCAAGGCTTCAGGCAGCACCTTTACCTCCTACGATCTGCTCTTCAAAGTAAGGGATTACTACGATGCGTGGGTTGAACCCGCCACTTTAAAATCCATCGATTTCAAACGATACATCTATGAAGGAGGTTACACGCTGCTAAATACCTTGAATTTCAATTATCATAACAATACCATTATCTCCAATACCAAGACCAACGACAATCCCCAGCGCACCGATACCGTCCGGCTTTTTCCCTGCAGCTTTGATATGCTGACGGCCATCTATTACACCCGATCATTGGACTTAGCCAATATAAAACCCGGAGAGCAACGAACTGTTAAAGTATTTATTGACGATGGGTACTATGATATCACGATCAGGGCCATTGGTAAGGAAATAGTGGAGAACACCGATGGAAAAACTTACCGGTGTATCAAATTTGCTGCCAAGATGGTGCAAGGTACCATTTTCAGGGGTGACGAAGATGTATTGGTTTGGGTAACCGACGATGCCAATAAAATCCCCATTTACATTGAGGCTAAAATTATTGTCGGCACCATCAAGGCTTACATGAAAGAAATCAAAGGTGTACGAAATCCAATGACATCCAAGGTGGAATAAAAGTTGAGAAATCAGGAAGCCACGCAGGATGGTGTGTTCTTTCGAAGTTAACATGGATTGGCTATGATATTAATTGCTGACAGTGGTTCCACGAAGACCACATGGGTACTCACGGAAGATGGAGTCGTGAAAAACCGGATAGAGACGGCTGGCTTGAATCCTTATTTTCATACCTCCGAAAGTGTGGAGGCTGTTTTGATGGCGGATGTCGAGCCATATATTACAGGTGATCACGTGAGGGAGGTCCATTTTTATGGAGCAGGATGCTCCACTGAGAACAATGATCGGATGATCAGGGAGGCGCTCGCGTTGATTTTCCGGAAAGCGGAGATCGGTATCTGGCATGATATCCTGGGTGCTGCCCGTGCGTTGTTCGGCCATTCCAGAGGTATTGCAGGAATCTTAGGAACAGGGTGCAACTCCTGTTATTATGATGGTCAATCCGTACACATGGGAGTGGATTCTCTGGGATATCTTTTTGGCGACGAAGGAGCCGGTTCGTATTTGGGGAAGCAACTCCTGGGACGGTACCTGAAAAAGCAGCTTCCGGAGGATCTCAGAACAGCATTCGATGATCAATACGGGCTGACCCTGGAGGACATCCTCAATGCCCTGTACAACCGCCCTTTCCCGAATCGATTTCTGGCCTCTTTCAGTCATTTTCTTGCACCTCGCCAGGAACATCCGGTAATAAGGAAGATGATCAAGGATTCATTTCAGGCGTTTTTCGAAGCACAGGTTCACCAATATCGTGATTACAAGATGTTACCGGTATCTTTTACAGGATCTGTGGCCTGGTATTACAGGACTATACTCACAGAAACCGCCGCAGAGGAAGGGGTTACGGTTGGCACCATCATGAAAGATCCGATGGAAGGTTTGCTTCGATTCCATAGTCCAAAAAACGACTGAGTTGACAGATTGATTGTCTGGATGGTTGGTCAGGTTAATTGATCCTTTTGATGATCCCCTGTAGATCTTCTGGGTCAAACCATTGGATGGCAGTATCTTTGCGGAACCAAGTCATTTGTCGTTTAGCGTACCGTCGCGTATTGGTTTTGATTTTTTCCACTGCTTCCGCCAGCGAGCACTCCCCTTTCAGGTAACTGAACAGTTCCTTATAACCAACAGTATTCAGTGCATTGAGATGGCTGAAAGGAAGCAAGGCTTCTGCTTCCCTGATCCATCCTGCCTCCAGCATCGTATCGACCCGTTGATGGATGCGATGATGGAGGATTTCCTTTGGAAGGGTGAGGGCTGTTTTCAGCACCGAAAAGGGTCGTTGACGGGGTGTTTGTTTCCGGAGTGAAGAATAAGGGATTCCTGTAGTGAGGGTTACTTCCAGTGCACGGATAAGCCGGGAAGGATTGTAAATATCCATCTGATCATAACCAGCAGGATCGAGCTGCTGAAGAGAAGCTTGGAGGGCATTTATTCCTTTGTCAGAGAGCAGATCTTTCAGTTGTTGTCTGAGTTGCGGATCAGGATCGGGCAGGTCGTCGATCCCTTTGCAAACCGCATCGATGTATAGACCCGATCCGCCTGTCATAATGACGACGGGGTGATATTTGAAGAGGTTTCCGAGCAAGGCGATGACCTCTGATTCAAACTTGGATACGTTATAGGGATCGTGGATGCTGAGGTGACCGATAAAATGGTGTGGGATCCCCTGTTGTTCTAAGGTAGTGGGTGCTGCGGTACCGATTTTCATTTCCCGGTAAAACTGCCGGGAGTCGGCCGAGATGATTTCCGTATTAAAATGTTGTGCCAGTTGGATGGAAAGCCTGGTTTTTCCGCTTGCGGTAGGGCCGGCGACTACGACTAAAAGTGGTTTGTCAGTAGTCATCGGAATCCTGGTCATAACCGTTGTATGGCCGGTCGATGGCATCGATATCGTCGTAATCTTCGATATGTTCCATCTCTTCTTCGTCGGTATAACCGTATTCTTCGGAATCTTCGGTTGTCGGGGCAGGTATTGTCAGCGGTGTTGTTTCTTCTTCCAGCAGAGCGCTCAGGTCGTTTTCGATGGACGCCAATTCTTCTTCATCTTCAACCAGTGCATCCAGTTTAACCGTTTCCTGGATTTTTGGAAGCTGAATGCGCGGTTGGGGTGGTTTGAGCGGTGCTTGTGGAGTTGGCTGTACGACAGGTTGTTCTGCTTTTTTGGGAAGCTCCCCTACTCTTTTGACACATCGGGGAAAAGAGATTCGTTCATCAGTTTTCAGAATCCTGAATAGTTCGATCTGGAATGAAAAATGGTCGCGTCCGGAAAATTCATAGATCATCTTCTGATGAGGATCCTCAATATATTCGTTGAGGCGGGCATGTTTCATCACCGGCAGGGTGACAGTTTCGGTTACTACCTGGTCAAGGTCCTCGTCATATTTTCTGATGAGACGTTTTTCCGATTTCAGCGTAATCTCTTTGTCCTTATGGTATTTTTTATCGGTAAGGAAGAACGAAGCCTTTTCGCAATGAAGCAACTCAGTCGATTCGACAAGGATGGCATGAAAGTCAAGAAAGCTCTGTTTCGGTTGAATCTGAATCTCCCGGAGGAAATCCTCATGGTCAACGGAGACGATCCGGAAATGATAGATCAGCATTGGTTTCT
>CAZGIM010000047.1:0-11064 GCA_964525995.1 uncultured Prolixibacteraceae bacterium
CCATTGACAGTTTTACCTTTTTCCGCAGGTAACTTTGCCAAAATTTCGAGTATTAAGAGGTGCGGTGGGTTTTGCTTGCTTTTTACAAAGCTGCCCGTTGGATTTCTTTTTTCGCGCTTCTTTCTTTACCCTGGCCGCAAAGAAAAAAGCGGTTACGAGCATAAAAAAAGCCGGAGGCTTTCGCTCCCGGCTCGTTTGGATCAGAAAGGAACTTCCGCGGTTTCTTCCTCCTGTTTGACTTCTGCTAATTGTTCCTCGTCAATGGTCAGTGCCTGATGACCCAGGATGTATTCAGCAGCTTTTTCGGCCCTGGATGCGGCCCAGACGATCAATTTATTATTGTCACGCAGATGACCCGACCAATTCCGGATGTAGGCCGAAGTGTTTTGCAGATCGGAGAACCCGGCCACGTTTGCCAGGAAAGCGCTGCCAAGTTCGGCCACCAGTTCCTCTTTGGTGTAGTTTTCATCTCCGAACTTGTTTCCCCGGCCTTCCACTCTGTTGAGACGGGATTCATGCATTGTCGAATGGCAAATTTCATGGTACAAAACGCGGTAGAACGCTTCAACCGTTGCAAATGTGGCCATCGGAGGAACATGGATCTCATCGATTGAAGGGTAATAGCAGGGAGAATTCTCTGACTGATCAAAGAATATCTTTGGAGCATCCCTGAAACCCTCCACGATCTGCTCGGCCTCTATAACCGGCTGACCTGGTGCCGTGCCGTTCATCTTTTCGATTTTCTGATTTCCGATCTCGTCGAAATGGGCCTGTTCGCTGTTGAAAACGTGATAATACCGCAGGAGATACCTGGTTTTCTCTTCCAGGGTTACCGGATCGGTGCTTTGAAGTCTTTTCCAAAATACCACCAGGCTAGACTTTTCGCCTTTTCTTACCTGGCCACCGTTGGCTCTGATCTGCTGAAACGTGCCGTAAACCCGGCTCTGGAAGTTGTCGTTGGCCAGCATCAGCCGGTTGATGCCCCGGTAAATGTGGCCATTGAGACTCACCGGCGAAACCGTGCGCCACATCTGCTGCCAACTACCGCAGTTTTCAAGGTTGGCGATGATCTTTTCGGTGATCGCGGCATAGATTTCTGATTTGATCATTGGATTTGCCCCTGCCCTGGGGTCTTTTCTTGGTATCTGGCCCACCTGGTTAAACTTGAAATTTTAGCCAGTGAGCTATACCGAGAAAAATAAATGATGGCAAGGGGCTGGGTCATCCCGGATTCCCGGGGTGAATAGCCCTGAAAGGCGCCGGAATTTTACCGGCAGCCCTTGACAGTTTTACAGCGAAGCGGATTTTTCGCAGGTAATTTTGCGGGAATTTCGAGGTTAACTTATTTGAAGTCTGCCATATGTGAATTCAAGTAAGAGCACATAACCTGAAAGGTGGGATGAAACTAGATAAACTTCCTAATGGCTTTCTGATAAAAATTGTTTGATATCGAATGGCAAGTTCAGGCTTTTAGCATTATTCCAAACAAGGCTAACCCATGCCTCATACTTGTCTTTTACCGGAATTCCCCAAAATTCTTTTACAGCAACCTTCTCAATTGCCTCAAGTGTACGTTTTATTTCAGGCAATGAATCAATCATATTGACAATAATCCTTGGGATTCTATGAAATTGCTTTCTGCCCCAAACAACCGATCCTTGACCTCCACCAGTGAACTCATCACGAATATTGGGGCAAACTACACCCTTTTCGTTCACTAACCATACAGACACACGGCTAAATTTATCTTGACGCTTTCCGAAAATTTCCGGAAATAGCACCATGGCCATTGCAGTTAGTTCATTTCTATGTTTTGTTGATAGATTTTTCCAGAGCTGTATTATGACACTTGTTGATTTTGGTTCATCTTGATCCATCCACCAAACTTGATCTCCAGGCTTGAGAAATTGCCGGTAATAATCTATAATCGGTTTCACTGGATTCGGATACTTTCTAAGTTCATCATATGGGATTGAAAGTTTATCAAATATAGTTTGACCGTTTGACAGATCCATATCGATTAAATATCGAGGTGAATGCGTGACAACAACTTCTGACAGACATTGCTCATAAGGTCGACATTTAAATTCTACTGGTGAAACCATTTTGCCGAACAACATAAATATTCGTTCAATCCCATCTACTCTTGTTCCTTCAAGTACCGAATTGCCAGTCGTCGTCCAATGGTTTTGAGTTGTCGTTTTAACTTCAACTCCATAAAATTTATTTGCAATGATATCGGGGAAGCGCTGTCCCGAAATCAACTCGATGGAATTTTCAAAGGGGGTCCCGACTGCTTGATCAGTCATAACATCTGCAATGACATGTTCTAATTTATTGCCAAGATAACCAAGGTACTCTTTCTGATTCCTTTTTGAAGCTTGTTCAAGCGTTTTAATTGTACTATCAAGCAGGAGTTGAAATGCTTTTCCTATTGGTTCTGGATTTGTTGATACTACCATTTACATTGATATTAAAATATACATCCCATAATTTTTCTATTCTCCTTGCAATATGATAAGCGAGAAGTGGGGGTACTGCATTGCCAATTAACTTATAAGCTGTGGATGGGCTAATGAAAAATCGTGATCCACTTGAAGGAATAACAAATTCGTAGTCTGGTGGAAACGTTTGAATCAATGCGCACTCTCGTGGTGTTAGTCTTCTTTCTTTCAGGTTTTTGACCGTAAGTTCATCTTTATATTTTCCTCCGTGTTGTAATGATAACCTTCTAAATTCAATATTCCCATGGTGCTCAGACCTGATAGTCGGGCCAAGTCCAGCTAAATTAACTTCAGTTTGTCCTTGGCAATGTTTCCCCATGAATTTCGCTTTTGAATAAAACTTCTGTGAAGGGTCCACGCTGAATTCAGGTTCCGAAAGATTTCCAAAAATTAAGGATAACGGAACAGGTTTCTTTAAATGCGAACCATTTGCACTGAATGAATGAGTTGGCTTTGGATATGGGTTGAATTTATCCGAAATTTTTGACTTTTTTAATTCCCTCAAAGCTTCGGGATTTAAAGCAGCTTTTTTAACCCCAATAAAAATAACCCGTTCTCTTGACTGTGGGACACCATAATTCGCAGCATGAAGTACAAGGGGGTCAAGAACAAGATAACCATTACCATCCGCATTTGAAAAATCTTTTTGAATTATCTCCTTCACATTTGCCAGGTTAACAAGCCCTTTTACGTTTTCTGCGATGAAGATATTTGGTTTCGTAATTTCAATCACTTCCTTTAACCACATATATAACTGACCTCGGGTTTCAATTGATGGGACTTCCGTCTTGATTATACTCCCTTTGTGGTCCTTGTGAGAATTAAATCCATTCCTTTTGCCGGCAAGGCTAAAATCTTGACATGGGAACCCACCAGTTACTACATCAACATTCTTGGGAAAAATATCTTCACCTTGATAATGCAATTTGACCAAATCTACAATACTATCAACATGGTAAATTTCAGATGAATATTGCTTATTTTTAAAGTAGTTAACCCAAACATCTCTTGCTTCCTGCAGAATATCATTTGCGAATACGGTTTGAAATTTGGTCGCCTTTAGCTTTACATAATTTTCATCAATATGCTCATGAATGTCATCTGGGCATAAATTCTCATTTACAGAAGATTTATGCACAATAAAATCTCCTTCAAATCCCAAATCCATTCCGCCGCAGCCCGAAAACAGGGAAACAACTTTAAGTGGTTTATCAGGATTCATGTATGTTTCCGAATCATATTTTATATTTAACTGAGGTTCTTCAGTATTACTATTTGATTCTTTGATGCTTAACGAGAAAAATCGACATTTATGCCTGAGTTGACAATCTAAACATTTTGGACCTTTGGCTTTGCAAACCAAAGCTGCAAAATCCAATATCGCCCAATTCAATTCTTTACATTTTTTTACATTAATCACATTATCAGCTAAATCTTGAACCAGTTTGTCATTCCGAACATCTTTAAACTCTTTCGGGTAGAAGAATCTGGTTAAGAGCCGTGACATGTTTACATCAAGCAATGCAGCGCGATGCTTAAGAACAAATAATTCATAAGCATGAGCAATATAAAGCGTCGACAAACTGGATTCCTGTAACTCCTCCTTGTTTGCTGGTAAAATTCCATTTCGCTTCGTGTACTCTTCAACGATTCTATAAATCCGTAATGCTCGATGTTTGTATAGACCAAGTGGTCTAAGAATCTCTTCTAGATCCTCTATCGTAGCTGATGCCAATTCGTTCCAGCCTGGATATTTTGAAAAAAAGGTTTGAAAATACTTGGAAACTGTCTCAGCCTTTGTTCTTTGAAGAAGAATTTCACTAAATATTAGCTGGTAATTCGAGATTGACTCGCTACGCCATTGAAAATCCCTGCCGTTTTTCGTAAACCACTCAAGGAGAACTCTTCTAAAGAATGTTATATCGTTCTTATTCCACATGCGACAAAGGTACTAAATTAGACCTTTAAGTTATCTTGTTTATGCGAACCATGAAACTGTATTCTCGGGATCTTGATGTAACCATTAACCATAACAAATTTCAGAGTGGATTTGAAAAAGCCCCGGTCTCCCGGGGCATTTGATCTACAAACTGCCTTCATCCGCGAAAGAATAGAACTGATCCTGCCCGATGATCAGGTGATCCAGTACAGCGATTTCCAGCAGTTTGCCGGCTTCGACCAGCTTTTTGGTGATCTTGATGTCGGCTTCGCTGGGGGTGATCAGTCCCGAGGGGTGGTTATGACCCAGGATGATCGAGCAGGCATGAAGCTCCAGGGCAAACTTGAAGACCTTCTTGGGATCCACCACGGTGCCGGAGATACCGCCCTCTGATATCCTCACTTTGCGGATCACCTTGTTTGCCCGGTTGAGCATCAATACCCAGAATTCCTCATACGGCAGGTCTCCGATGATGGAATGAAAGATCCGGAAGGCATCTGTGCTGGACTTGATTTTGTCTTTGAGGATGACTTCACTTTCATTTCGGCGACGGGCCAGGGCAAACATGGCCACGATCTGAACTGCCCGCTTCGGTCCGATGCCTTTGATCTGCTGAAGCTCGGTGACTCCCAGGCGCCAGAATTCGCAGAGGTTGTTTCCGCACTGGGATAAGGTTTTCATGGCAATATCGAGTGAATTTTCCCCTTCGATGCCGTTGCCGATGATAATGCTGAGCAGTTCAGCGTTTGAAAGGCTGCCCGATCCTTTGAGTAGCAGTTTATTGGAGGGGATGTCGTCTTCTGCCCAGGCGCTCATGGGGATCCTACGTTCATAGTTTGTCAATGTCTGGTTGTTGTTGTTTGAAGTTTCCATAGCTGATGGTTTTATGCAGTCCTGTGGCCGCGGTTCGTACTGAAATTTTGCCACCAGCCATACCGGGGAGAAATAAATAATGTCAGGGGTGCAGGTCATCCCGTCCTTACGGGGTGAATGCACTGAAAGCGACGGTTCCTCCAGGAGGTCGCCCTTGACAGTTTTATTTTCCACAGGTACTTTTGCAGAAATTTCAGGCAGAATAGCGCTTTGATGCCCATCAGTGCGCCGGGAACAGTACCCGACGACCAAAAAAAAGAGCCGTGGTTCCCACGGCTCATTGTTCCCGGGATCAGAAGGGGATTTCGTCGTTTCGGGTTTCAGGGTTTGCATGAGCCTGTTTGCGGGTCTTTTTGGGTGCTTTTTCTTTCGGAGTTGCCGTTTTCGGGGCTGTTTTCGCCGGCTTTTCTTCGGTTTCCACCAGTTTGTTGACATAAACGGTGTACTCGTTGCCGTAACTGTCCGGCTTTTGAAGTTTGGCCACCTCGAAGGTGAGGAACTGTTCGCCCTTGAATTCGTGGGCATGTTCGAGGATATCTTCCACCTTCAGAGAGATGCGGATGATTTGGAGGTCTTTTACTTGCTTTCCTTTTGCGATGTAATTTTTTTCAAATGTTTTCATGGCCTGGATTTTTTAAGGTTTTTATGTATGCAAGTGTCATGAAGACCATGGAGGGGCACTCAAAGAGGAACTGGAATACCGGAAAGCAGTGAGGATATGCCGGGAAAATCCTTGAATGAGCAGCGCTTTTTACCCTGGAATGGGCTCATAGCTTAGCATACGATCAAGACCGGCAAACCAGGCTGTGAATGTCTGATGAGTACCGTCGCATCGGTTAAGAAAGTGGACCTGCAATGATGTCGATCACTTTGGAAGATATTGAGATCTGTCAACAACGTGCGAACCTGAACCTAGGGCAGGCAAAACTGCCGGGAAGTCCGGCTCTATACCGTGTTAACATGTGAAACCTATTAAAGAAAAACTGCAGGAAGCGGCTCCAAGGCGCTAAAACTTGCACCCAATGGCCCGGGCCATTAACCCGGACACCGGACGACACCATCCATCACAGGGAAAAAGGGGCGGTAGCCATGGCGGGATTTTGGAGGAAGGGAACACTAATTTGCTTTCTTTCAATGGGTTTCTTTTTTGGTACTTTATTCTTTCACCAGAGTATACAAGCAACAAAGTACACCGGTCCGCCGAAATGATAACTGCAATTATCGGTCGTCGGAAGTTTAAAAATCTCTCAAAACCCAATACCGGATCAGCTTTTTGGCACAAAACCACCAGGCCGTCAGATGGTTTCTTTTGCTTCTTGTTCTTTGCCATCTTCTTCCCAAAGAAAAGAAGTCGATTTTGGTTTTGCTTGTAAAATTTCGTTAAGTATTCATTAATAACGGTTTACACGTTTGAATACCCCCGAAATTTTACTTGTACCTCACGGAGTGCCCGCCCCGCCCTGTCGGGAATAGCAATTGCACTTACTACCTTTTCAGGGATATATGAATTGATTGCTAATAACATAGAAAAATGCAGGGCATGAACGCAGGGGATAGGCTCCCCTATGAAGATGATCCGGATTAGGATCATTCGATGGTTTCTTTTGCTTCTTTTCTTGCCATCCGCCCAAAGAAAAGAAGTTCGCCAATTAGCGAGTTACAAAATTATTTTGTCATCTTATTGATATTGTGAATTATAAAGGTGAAAAATTGCCTTTATAATTACAAATTACCTACGTAGTGCACGCCCCGCCCTATCGAAAATTGCAATTGCACTTACTACTTTTTCAGGGATATATGAATTGAGGGTCTATTTATGTAACATAATATCAGGCTGTTGTATTAAGGGCTCCCCTAGAATCAACCAACCAAATAAGACAGAAAACAATTGCTTTCACCGATCCGCAGGATCATGATGCTCCCCTGGGTTGTGCTTCTGATTTTACTCATTACACAGAGTAGGATTAGGAATTCCTTCTCTTCATTACGAAATCATTGAAGTCTTTATAATCCGGGTAGAGAACCGGCGCCCAATCTTTAACCCGGTCATGCATGTATTTGACTTTATCGCTGGCCTTCATGCCGGCCAGATCATTATCGAGAAACAGGTTTACTGCTGGTGATGAGATAATCTCGTTTTCGATCTTAGGCAGGAATGATAAGGAGTTCAAGACGATTGTCCTGAATCTGGGAAGTCTCCCGTAATAGGAACAACAGGACAAGAAGTCCATGAATCCTTCAAAGATATTGAGGTGTGAAGGATTATCTCCACTAATTGTGGTGTAGGATTTAGGACTTGACCCTGTCTTGAAGAAGGCATTCCTCAATTCATACCCACCCAGGTCATTTCTGAAAGCAAGGGCAAAATATTCCCGGCCGTGTACCGTATATTTCGCTTCTCGTAAGAACATCTTTGCAAAGGCCAGTGTGATATGCCGTGATTTCAGGTAACTAAATAGTGCATGACTCCCCAATGGTTCAAGATTCTTTATTATAATCCGCCCTGATTCATCCTTTGATTCGAAGTTCCTGATTACGGCAGTTGAAATACCGCCAGTCACATGATCTGTGACTTCCGAAGATGTGCAATTGCACATCTTCATCACCAGGTTAAAAAGATTACCTCCTTCACCGGTGCCGAAATCATACCAAAGGTTCCTGTTCAGATCCACTTTGAAACTGGGAGTCTTTTCATGTCTCAACGGGCTTTGATACCAGGCGCTGCCAAATTTTATTCTCACAGGCTGATGGCCGCTTGCCTTAAGATAATCGTGTATATGAAGTTTTTGTAATTCCGCCAATTCCATTTTAATCTTTTATTTATCAGGTAGTTACTTCAGATTTGAAAATAATGGCAAGGAAATTATTTTCTTACGCTCAGCAGTAGTAGCTTGCTACACTAACTACCTTACTACAAATATTTCCTGTGTAGTAGGTAGTAAGTCTGAATTGGGGCAAACAATAAACCTACTACGATGAAAACCCTTGTAAATACTGAATTAACAGCCATTGTAGTAAGTGTAGTAACCATATTTTATTCATCAAGATATTTAACGATATAGCCCCAAAGAGGGAATTCCTTTCCTTCAACTCTTTTTGAAACTCGCTTGTAGCCAAGCTGAATAAGTGTTTTACCGATCTTTTCAGAACTCCTCAGATCGGCCCGAAAATCTGACTTTGATAATAAGTAATCTTTGATTTCAGTAGGGGTTTGGAATTTACCATCCTCCATTTCGTTCCCTACTGAAACGTACTTCTGGATATAGTCGTACTCCATGGGTATCTGCTGAAATTGCTGGTTCCTTGTATTGTTTTCCTGCAGTTCCTCTGAGGTAAGCTGGAATTCAAAGCCCGATTTATAAAGCGCATAAGCCTGACTCCATGCGTTATCAACCGGGACCGTCTTGTACTTCCACGTTATTTTTATTAGTTCAAAACAAAGCCACCTAACACTGCCGGTTGTATCCGTAAGAAATGTATCCTCGTTTGTTGATCCGACAAATGAAACTCTCCTTGGGTCAGTTTGAGATTTCCTGGCAAACGGATGCCGCACCCGGACCCTGTCTTTTGAGAAAAGGCTTTTCAGGTGGTTAAGCTCAAACCGTGACAGTGTACTGAGTTCATCCAGGTTGATGATGAAATTTTCACACAGGCTGATCAGGCCATCCTTATCGTTTGGAATTGATTCTGTAAAATAGTCATTAAGCGCATTGGGCACAAGATATCGGCAAAATGTGCTTTTCCCGGTATTTTGCTCCCCGCCGACCAGGATGAATGCATGTTTATTAAAGACATGATCATCGATGGCGCACGCAATTGTCCGTACCATCATTTTTTTGAACTGATGATTGAACTGCAGCTGGTCAATGGCTAAGACATGATTGGCAAGGTCCTCAATGTAATCCGGATCCTCAGTCGTCCAACTGGGTAGGGAGTCGAAATAAGCCTTAAACGGATTATAGGGTTTGACAAATTCGGAATTCAGCAAGGCACAGAGGTTTGAAAAGGAAACCCTGTACCCGTTGCTCAGTAGTTGGATGTAAATATTGTTTTCATTCAGGACTTTAAACTCATCTTCATCCTTCTTACGTCCCTCCACGACACCTGTGATCTCATTGAACCGCAGATCATACCAGTCTGTGAGGGCTTGCTGGACTTCGACAATAGGGAGGGATTTTCTCTTTTCGGATTCCTTAATTTCCTTTCCCATGGATCAAAACCTCCTGCGCCGGTTGCGTGTCTGAATAAATTGATCTGTTTCTTCATCATGCTCGGCAACGGTTTTTTTCCGCCCGGCCTTGATCCAGGAAACAAGCTCCTGCTTGGAAAAATAGAGTCTCTTTCCACGCTTGCTCACGGGGACTTCCGAACGCTGGACCAGCCCATAGACAGTCGGAACTGAAAGGTGAAGGATTTCCGCCGCCTCACGGATCGTCAGAAGCTTGTCCTCTTCTGGCTGAGGGGCATTGTTTTGGGAAAGGATAAGCCGCTCGAGGTTTTCCAGTTTATCGAAGAGCTGGGTAACGGCCTGGGGTAATTTTTCAAATGTGATTTCCATTGCTTACAAGTTTTGTTAGTGAAACTTGCGGCAATGGTACACTGACCTTTAGCAGGGTTACAATACGGTGGGTGCCCACACGTGTAAAACCCGTATAAGATTTTAAATCTTTGTGATGAAATAGCGACCGGTCGCTTTCTCCTGTTTTACGTTAAGAATGGGTTTCTGGCATCTGTCTTTTGAGCTTGAGATGATATCAGCAACGTATCGTTTCGTAAAAACCTTAACGACATTCCGGTATCGGTAATGGAAATTATTGCAAATCCATTCTTCAAATTCCTTTTTCTGACATCCTATGATCATGCCACAATCAAACAATTGTTTAAAGGCATCGGCTAATCGGGAGCCATTATCGATGAAAAGTAGCGGCTTTGCAGAATTTCCTCCTGTTTCAAGAAGCTTTAAAAGCTCCGGCTGATCAGAACGGGAAAAGAAATCCTTCAGGATTTCAAAAACCTGAGGTACAAACTCCGCCAGGAAATTGGGTCTTATCGCCGGTAAAGGCTGCTCATTTTTATTTCCTGAGAGTAATACCGGTTCATCTACGAATAAAGATTTAAGGTCTATGCCCTGATCCTTCAATATCCTGGCGAACGGAATATTATAGATTTTACAAACCTTCTCAATCTCCATGAAAAGAAGTAGGTGCAAATGATAGATCCCGATAAAAAAGGGGTCATCAAATTCATACACAGGAGTCAGTGCTATTGTCCTTAACCGATTCCCTTGTTCATCACTGGCTTCACGTTTGTCAAAACTCTTAAAGAAGCCCGTAATGGCAACCCTGTTAAGTTCGTTAATATAAAAGGTGATCACATTGACCTGTTGCTGATGGTCGAGCATAAGGAGATTCTCAAGAAGTTCCCTTCTAAGGGGTTCAATGTGCGACTCACCGAATACATCGCCTTTAATGAATAACTCATGATGATCCTCTATGCTGAGAAATTGCCAGTTCAAAATAAAATCAAGACATCTATCCAGCGCCTCAGTTTTCATCGTTTTATTCCTATTATGATTTCAGAGTGAAGATTACTACTGGAATCAAGATGCGAAAAGAGAAATTCTGTGGTTACATTTAGGGTTACATTAAAAAAGGGTTTCAGATTTATATTTTCTGAAACCCTTGATTTTACTGGTCGGGGTAGCAGGATTCGAACCTGCGACCTCCTGCTCCCAAAGCAGGCGCGATG
>CAZGIM010000048.1:0-9544 GCA_964525995.1 uncultured Prolixibacteraceae bacterium
CTTAACCATTATGTTTTTCGGATTAGCTAACGTTATAAATATACAGATGAAACGGGAAATTAAAAATCCTATTCGCTAATCGCTAATACCTAATCCCTTCTTTGAATTATTGTTTTATCCCTAATGCCCAACGCCCAATACCCAATGCCTGACTTGAATGGATGACAAAGAAATCACCGGACCGTTACAGGAACGTTTTTCAAAGGATATCCTGGAAGTGGAGCATACTTTTGAAATGCTTACCATCACTGTTACTTCGCCGGTAATCCATGAGGTAATCCGTTTTCTCAAGGAGGAGCCGCGATTGCAGTTTAATTTTCTCACCGACCTGTGCGGGATCCACTATCCTGACCGCGGATTGCCTTTAGGAGTGGTGTATCACTTGCACAACATGGCCAGGCGGAAACGTGTCCGGGTAAAGACCTTTGTCACAGCAGGGCATCCCGAGGTATCATCCGTTACCGACTTGTTTTCGGCGGCAAACTGGATGGAGCGGGAAACTTTTGACTTTTACGGAATCCATTTCAAGGGGCATCCGAACCTGATCCGGATTCTGAATGTGGAGTACATGGATTACCACCCCTTGCGAAAAGAGTATCCGCTGGAAGACGCTACCCGGGAGGACAAAGACGACCGGTTTTTCGGAAGAGCGGGAGACAATGGACAATTGACAATGGACAATTGACAATGGAAGAGCAAACACGTTCCTATACCACGTTGAACCTGGGGCCCACGCATCCGGCCACGCATGGTATATTTCAGAATGTGTTGAAGATGGACGGGGAGCAGATCATCGATGCCGAGCAGACCATTGGTTACATCCACCGGGCATTTGAAAAGATTGCCGAGCGCCGGCCCTATTATCAGATCACTCCGTTGACCGACCGGTTGAATTATTGTTCTTCACCCATCAACAACATCGGATGGCATATGACGGTGGAGAAGCTTTTAGGGATCAAAACCACCCGTCGGATCGATTATTTACGCATCATCGTGATGGAACTGGCGCGGATTGCCGATCACCTGGTGTGTAACAGCGTAATCGGAGTGGACAGCGGAGCATTGACCGGCTTTGTTTATGTTTTTCAGGAACGTGAACGGATCTACGAGATTTATGAAGAGATATCGGGTGCCCGTCTGACCACCAACATGGGACGGATTGGTGGTTTTGAACGGGATATCACGGGTGCAGCCATCAAAAAGATCAGGGAATTCGTGGACCGACTTCCTAAAATTCTGCACGAGTTCGAGAAGCTTCTGATGCGGAACCGTATTTTCATGGACCGTACCATCAACGTGGGTTCCATCAGCGCCGAACGAGCCCTGAATTACGGTTTCACTGGTCCGAACCTGCGGGCAGCCGGTGTGGATTATGACGTCAGGGTTGTGGATCCATACTGCAGTTACAGCGATTTTGATTTCACGATTCCTCTTGGAACACAGGGCGACACCTACGACCGTTTCTGTGTCAGACAAGAGGAACTCTGGCAAAGCCTGAAACTGGTTAAAGCCGCATTGGAAAACCTTCCGGCAGGCAAGTTTCAGGTTGATGAGCCCCAATTCTGTCTGCCTCCCAAAGAAGATGTCTATTCGAAGATGGAGGCGCTGATCTGGCATTTCAAGATCGTGATGGGTGAAATTGAAGCCCCCGCAGGTGAGGTATATCATGCCGTAGAAGGCGCTAACGGAGAATTAGGATTTTACCTGGTGAGCGATGGCGGAAGGACGCCGTTCCGCTTGCATTTCCGGAGACCCTGCTTCATCTATTACCAGGCCTACCCGGAGATGATCCGGGGCGGAGGGCTCTCCGACGCGATCCTCACTATGAGCAGTATGAATGTGATTGCAGGAGAGCTGGATGCATAAGAAGATTCAAATCGGGCATTAGGCAATAGGCAGTAGGCAATAGGCAATAGGGAAAAAACAATAATTAAAAATTTTCACATTAGCACATTTTCAATCGTAAATCGTAAATCGTGGCAATCGTAAATCAATTTGTTCTTTGATCCTTGTTTAGCTTAGAAAATGGAGGGTACACATAAAATAAGTCATCCACAGTTCGTCAGGGAAGGAAAGCAGTTTTCGTTTCCGGCTGCGACTTTGCTGAAGGTGCAGGAATTGGTTGCCAGGTATCCCAAGGGAGAGCAAAAATCGGCTCTTTTGCCGGTACTGCACCTTGCGCAGGAACAATTCGGCGGATATCTGACAGTCGATATTATGGATTACGTTGCCGGGTTGTTGGGGATTCAACCTATTGAAGTTTACGAGGTCGCCTCCTTTTATTCGATGTTTTATCTTGAAAAGACCGGCAAATATGTGATCGAAGTGTGCCGGACCGGTCCCTGTTCCATCGTTGGCGGTGATCATATCCGGCAATACCTGCAAAATGTTTTAAAGATCGGGCCCGGTGAGACCACTCCCGACGGACTGTTTACACTCCGGGAGGTGGAATGTTTAGGTTCGTGCGGCACTGGTCCGGTGATGCAGGTTAACACGCGGTTTTATGAAAATCTGACCCCAACTCGGGTCGATCAGATTCTGGAGGATCTGAGAGAATTTGCATTCAGGGATAATCCGGATGATATTAAATGGCAGGATCTGTTCTGTTAGCGAATATTGAGGTCCCCGGAATTCAGGGATTTGGCGTGTACCGCACTCATGGCGGGTACCAGGCTGTGGAGAAGGCATTGCGTTCGATGACTCCTGCGGATGTGAGCGCCGAGGTGACGCGTTCGGGATTACGCGGCAGGGGCGGTGCCGGATTCCCTACCGGATTGAAATGGAGTTTTCTCGACAAACGATCCGACAAGCCCCGGTACCTGGTGTGCAATGCCGATGAGAGTGAACCGGGAACTTTCAAAGACCGGTATTTGATGCAACACTTACCGCACCGACTGATCGAGGGATTGATTATTTCTGCCTATGCACTGGGTGCCGGAACCTGTTATATCTATATTCGCGGTGAATTCAAATACCTGGTCGGCATCCTTGAAAAAGCCATCACTGAAGCACATCAGAACGGATTCCTGGGCTCCGACATTCTGGGGAGTGGTTTTTCGCTGAATATCTTTGTCCACCCGGGTGCCGGCGCCTATATCTGCGGCGAAGAGACCGCCCTCTTGGAGTCGCTTGAAGGAAAGAGGGGAAACCCGCGAATCAAGCCGCCATTCCCTGCCTTCAAAGGATTGTACGGGTGTCCGACGGTAGTTAATAATGTCGAAACCCTCGCAGCAGTCGGTCCGATCATCAACATGGGGGGCGAAGCATTTGCTCGTCTCGGCAAGGGAAAGAGTACCGGAACCAAGCTTATTTCGGCATGCGGAAACATCAACAAACCAGGTGTTTACGAGATCGAAATGGGATTGCCGGTTGAGGAATTTATTTATGGAGATCGCTATTGCGGAGGGATCCGGAACGGTAAATATTTAAAAGCAGTGATCCCGGGCGGATCTTCGGTCCCGATCCTTCCGGCCGACCTGATACTCAGCACGGCGAAAGGCGAACCGCGGCTAATGACTTATGAATCGCTGGCCGAAGGCGACTTTACCACAGGCAGCATGCTGGGATCCGGAGGCTTCATCGTCTTTGATGAGGATGCCTGTATCGTGCGAAATACCTGGAACCTGACCCGCTTTTACCGGCATGAATCATGCGGCCAATGTTCACCCTGCAGGGAAGGAACGGCATGGATGGAGAAGATCCTTTACCGGATCGAACACGGAAATGGAACCATGAAAGATATTGACTTGCTTGTACGCATCGCACGTAACATTGAGGGAAACACCATTTGCCCGCTGGGCGATGCCGCAGCCTGGCCTGTTGCCAGCGCCATCCGGCATTTCAGGCAAGAGTTTGAAGAACATGTGACAGATCCGGGAAAGTGCAGGAACCAGTGGACCAGTGGACCAGTGGACCAGCGGACTGGCGGACGAGCGGACAAATTGATTTACGATTGACATGATTTACGATTTACGAATGAATGAAAAAAATGTGCTAATGTGCTGATTTACTATTTGATTTACGATTGACAAGATTTACGATTTACGAATGAAAATTTGAGGATTTGAGAATGTGAGAATGTTAAGATTTTGAACTTAGAATTATTGTTTTCCCTAATGGCTAATGGCCAATGCCTAATGCCTGATTTGAATTTTGAACTGAATGATAAAGGTTACCATCGATAACATAACGATTGAGGTTGAAGAGGGGACGACCATCCTTCAGGCTGCGAGGAAAATAGGAGGGAAGGTAGTACCTCCTGCCATGTGTTATTACTCGAAGCTGAAGGGCAGTGGCGGGAAATGCCGTACCTGCCTGGTCAGAGTGGCAAAGTCATCAGCCAAAGATCCGCGACCCATGCCCAAGCTGGTGGCTTCCTGCAGCACACCGGTTCAGGACGGAATGGTAGTTGAAAATCTGACATCCCCCGAAGTCGTCGAAGCCCGGAAAGGAGTTGTGGAATTCCTCCTGCTCAACCACCCGCTCGACTGTCCGGTTTGCGACCAGGCCGGTGAATGCGACCTGCAGGACCTGAGTTATGGGTTCGGCATGGAAGAGACCGCCACCGAGGAGGAACGCCGTGAATTCAACGAAACCGACATCGGACCCTATATCAAGCTTCATATGAACCGCTGCATCCTCTGTTACCGGTGTATTTACACGGCCGACCAACTGACCGTCAACCGCCTGCACGGGGTGCTCTATCGCGGCGATGCGGCTGAGATCGGAACTTTCATTAAAAATTCCATTAAAAATGATTTCTCGGGAAATGTGATCGATGTTTGCCCGGTCGGTGCATTGACCGACCGTACCTTCCGGTTTAAAAGCCGGGTCTGGTTCCTGAAACCGATGAACGCGCACCGTGAATGCGCAAAATGTTCAGGGAAAGTCACCGCCTGGATGTTCGGAAATGAGATCTACCGGATCACCGGCCGCAAGGATCAGTTCGGTGAGGTCGAATCATTTATTTGCAACGAATGCCGGTTCGAAAAGAAAAATCCGGACGAATGGATCATCGAAGGCCCCAGGCATATTAACAGACAATCGGTAATTTCGGCGAATCATTATGAAACGCTGAAAAAACCCTCGGTAATAAAACCAATCAAAGGAACTATGGAACCGTTGGAGTGAAACCAGATTAGGTATTTTGAGTTTTGTCAGTTGAATATGAAATGTAATGATCACCTACATCATCTATAAAACCATATTAGCCAGCCTCATTCTGGTTCTCAGCCTTGTGGTTGCCATGTATTCGACACTTATCGAGCGAAAAGTGGCAGGCTGGTTTCAGGACCGGCATGGTCCCAACAGGGCAGGTCCGTGGGGTTTACTGCAACCTTTGGCCGACGGGATCAAGCTCTTTTTTAAAGAGGAGTTCATGCCCCAGACTGCCGATAAGTTTCTTTACATCCTGGGGCCTTCGCTTACAATGTTCATTGCCTGTCTGACCAGCGCCGTCATTCCGTGGGGTCCCGACGTGGTGATCGGAGGTCAGATTTATGCACTGCAGGTCGCCGATATCAACATTGGGATCCTGTACATCTTTGCCATTTTATCGATCGGGGTTTACGGGATTATGATCGGGGGCTGGTCATCCAATAACAAATATGCGTTGTTAGGTTCGGTGCGCGCCTCTTCCCAGATGATCAGCTATGAACTGGCCATGAGTCTTGCGATCATCACCATTGTCATGATGACTGGTTCGCTGAGCCTGCGTGAGATTGTAGCACAACAACAGGGATTCAACTGGAACATTTTTTACCAACCGTTAGGCTTTCTCATTTTTCTGATCTGTGCTTTTGCAGAGACCAACCGGTCCCCCTTTGACCTGCCCGAATGTGAAACGGAACTGGTTGGTGGATACCATACCGAATACAGTAGTATGAAACTTGGATTTTACTTGTTTGCCGAATATATCAACATGTTCATCTCCGGGGCGGTCATGGCTACCTTGTTTTTAGGCGGGTATCATTTCCCGGGGCTGGATCAACTCGGACTTTCGCCCAATGTGTTTGCGTTTGTAAGCTTTATGGTACTCTTCATGAAAATAACCTTCTTCGGCTTTATCTTCATGTGGGTACGGTGGACACTGCCACGGTTTCGCTACGACCAGCTGATGCGGCTGGGTTGGAAAAGCCTGATCCCGTTGGCGATTTTCAATGTGCTGATCACGGGAATCGTAATTTTAATATTCAGGTAATCTGTATAAAATGAGACCATGTAACCGGAACACAAGATATTTTTTACTTTTAACTGAGATGATGCTCAATTCTGGCTCACCCGATGATGGATCAAAACGAAGTGTCTATTATTCATCCATTAAATTGTTAAAGCCATGAAAACACTGGTATCATTTTTTTCTTTGGCCCTGATCGCATTTACGTCGACCGGGGTATGGGGTCAGCCGTGTGCCGGTTCGGCGAACATTTACACCTTTACTTACAACGGGATTAATTACGATGTTGTCAAGGAGATGAAGACCTGGACAGCCGCGGCGGCATGTGCGGTTGAGCTTGGAGGTTCGCTGGTGGAAATCGAATCGCAATCGGAGCAGGCTGCCATCTATGATGCAATTATCAATGGGGCCGGAGTTCCGGTCACCTATGTTTCGATTCCCGACGGCGGAGGGGTTGCCTATGTGTGGATCGGAGCCACCGATAAGGTTACAGAAGGAACGTGGAACTGGGATGGAACCAACAGCGGAGTCAACCGGACCTTTTGGACCGGGCAAGGTGCCGCCGGCGCCGGAAACGGGGCTCCGGTCGGCGGATTTTACAACAACTGGGGCGGAACCTCTACCGGGATCATCAAGGAACCGGATGATTTTGGCGGGTCGCAGGATGCCGCAGCCATCGCCCTGAGAGGCTGGCCATCGGGGTCGGGAACCCTGGGAATCGCAGGTGAATGGAACGACATAAACATCAACAACTCCATCTATTTTGTCGTGAAACATCCTGCCGTAGGAATGGGTCAGTCTGAACAAGGTTCCTTTATACTTACACCCAACCCGGTTAAAGAATCGTTAACCATCGTAGGAAGATCGTCATCAACCATTTTCAACATGATCAGGATCCTGACGACCGACGGAAAAGAGGCGAAACGAATGCTGCTGCCGCCCACGAACCATTATCGGGTTGATTTCACCACTTTTCCATCAGGTCATTATATTCTGGGGATCGGAACCGAAAAAGGGGTGTGGTCTTATTTCAGTATCCTGAAACAATAAAAGAACGGAACAAAGAAGCCCAACAAACGAAGATTCATGACTCCACTGACCGACCGATCGATAGTTGTTTCAAACAAACAGATGACCATCTGGGAACGTTTGTATCTACCGGCAATCCTGCAGGGTATGCGGATAACCTTCGGACATCTGTTCCGCCGGAAAACAACGGTACAATATCCCGATCAGAAGCGTGAATTTTCGGAAATTTACCGTGGCCGTCATGTCCTGAAACGCGACGATGAAGGCCGGGAAAGGTGCACTGCATGCGGACTCTGTGCCGTGGCCTGTCCGGCCGAAGCAATTACCATGATCGCCGCCGAACGAAAACCGGGCGAAGAATATCTCTACCGCGAAGAGAAATACGCAGCTACTTATGAGATCAACATGCTCCGGTGCATCTTTTGCGGCGATTGCGAAGAAGCCTGTCCGAAAGAGGCGATATTCCTCACAAAAGAACTGGTCGCGTCGGAGTTATCCCGCGACAGGTTCATTTACGGGAAGGAGGAACTGGTGGAACCCATCGACCCCGGAAAACGGATCGATGTCTCGAAACGACAAACCCCGGAGGTGCTTGAGTTCAAGAAGGATGTGACAAAAAGACACAATAGGAGAACCAGTGGACAAGTGGACTGGTGGACTGGTGGACTAGTTGAATGAGTGAATGAGTTTATACAAAATACTTTTACAATAATCGAAAGAAACAGGTAGCTTCGCTTTGATAACAAGTTCTTTGCAAAAATGCCCACAGTTTCTTTGGTGCTATAAGCCCGTGAATGAGTCTGGTGTCAGCTACAATTGACAATATTAGTGGTGATGCAGTTGGTGCAATCCCGTTTAAGAGAGTAAGTTACTGAAAGTAGCTGAGCAAAGAACCATAAAACAGCAAAGCAATGAAAGAAAAATGTTCTTTGACACAGGGTGACTTTCAGGTAGTACATCCTAATTCAGCAGGCATCGATGTTGCGAGTCAGATGCATTATGTGGCAGTTCCACCGTCGCGAGATCCTCAGCCGGTTCGCAAGTTTGGCAGTTTTACTCAAGATCTGCATGAAATTGCAAAATGGCTTCAGAAGTGTAAAATTGATACAGTTGCCATGGAGTCAACCGGGATATACTGGATCCAGCTCTTTCTGATTCTTGAGGAGTATGGATTTGAAGTATTTCTTGTCAATGCCAAGCACATAAAGAATGTCTCGGGCCGAAAGTCGGATGTACAAGATTGCCAATGGATACAGCAGCTCCATTCGTTTGGATTGCTCAATGCGAGTTTTCAACCAGATCAGTACGGGCGGGAACTCAGAACGTACATGCGCCAGCGTAAAAATCTCACAGAAAGTTATGCCATGCAAGTACAGTTAATGCAAAAGGCATTGGATCAGATGAATATAAAGATTACCAATGTACTGTCAGACATAACGGGTAAATCAGGAATTGCCATCATTGAGGCAATACTCAGAGGAGAACGACATGCATCAACCCTTGCCAAACTTGCCGACCCCCGAGTAAAAGCATCACAGGCAGATATTATCAAATCACTTCAGGGAATATGGCGGCAGGAGCATCTGTTCGAATTGCGCCAAGCTTATGAGTTGTACCAGATCTTTATCCAAAAAATCAAAGAATGCGAAATTGAGATTGAGCGATTACTTAAAGAGCATCAAAATTTCACGCCAGATGACAATTCGGATTTTAAAGGTAATTCTAAGGGTAACCACAAGTTCGACTTTAATGCTTCCGATTACCTTAAACAGATCTTAGGGGTAGACATTACCAAAATCTATGGAATCAGTCAACTATCAGCCCTGCAGATCATCTCTGAAACGGGTATTGATATGACCAAGTGGCCCACCCCAAAGCACTTCGTTTCCTGGTTAAACCTTGCCCCAAACAACAGAATTTCTGGAGGTAAAAGACTCAAGTCAAAGAAAGACCGCAAGAAAAGTAAGGCAGGTCAGGCTTTCCAGTTAGCCGCATTCTCACTGATGAGAAGTAATAATTGGCTGGGGTCAACTTATCGTCGTATCGCTTCTCATCATGGAGCTCCGGTAGCCATTAAAGCAGTCGCAAGGAAAATCGCGATTATCTTCTATCAGATGCTAAAGAATCAAATTGAATTCAATCCTTTGTCAATTGAAACTTATAACCAGCTATTCAAAGAACGAAAATTAAAACATCTTAAAAATCAAGCTTCTATATACGGATTTCAACTAGTTCCTGTAAATTAGTTTCTTAAGAGTGAATGAATGAATGAATGAGTAATTGATAATGGACAATGGAAATACCCATAAGGCCAAGACATACAAACCGCGGATGAATATT
>CAZGIM010000049.1:0-8799 GCA_964525995.1 uncultured Prolixibacteraceae bacterium
AACGACAAAAAGATATTGACCGTTATTATTATGAATTCAATTTACCAAAGTAGAACTAGTGAATAAGGTTTCGTGTGGCCGAGGAATGAGACCCAGCATGAAGCCGCGTTGCACGAAATCCCTGGTGAAAACCTAAAATCGAATTATGGGAATTTAATCAGAAGGAGAAAAATCTGAACTTGAAAATAGAATGCGTTCTTCTATCCCGCTACCCGGAAACGGGTGGCGGTATTTAGTGCAACCTGCCACAGGCATAAAATCCGATTCGACGAATTTATTTTAAACCCCTGACCATGAGAAAAATTTACTTGTTAATTACCCTGACAACACTTTTTATTACTGCACGGTCGCAGGAAACAAAACCTGATACGGAAGGGAACAAACCCGTGAAGTTCAGTGCCGGCTTGTCCTATTCATACATGTCGCTGGAGGTGCAATTAGCGAAACTATCCCTTCACTCAGTATGGAGGGATGTTGATCTGGGTACCCATCATGCAACACAGAACGAGATTGATGAGATCAATTCTTTCGTTGAACGAAGCCATAATGTCAACAACGTGAATGCGGAGTTCGGAATGTCATTTTTCAACAATGATCATTCAAAGTGGAGGCTCGGCGGCAAAATTCTACTCGGTTTGGCACGGTCCTATACAAAGGTCTTCAACACTGCTTCGGAAACAAATGAGGTGGTTTTTGAATCAAAACTGAATCAGCCCTGTTTCGGCCTGGGATTCAATGTGGCCTATCATTTTAACCGCCACTGGGGAATTTCAGTGAAACCTGCTTTTATTGCCACCTTCGGCAAAACCTCCGACATTACCGATCTGATCAACCTGGTTCCGGACAATTATACCCAGACCGTAGAGGATAAGTTCTCCACTTTTTATGAACGGATAAGCCTGCTGGCCAGCTTCACAGCAGGCCCCGTTACTTTTATGGCGGGTCCCGGATTTTACTTGCTCCAGTCAAACCATAACTACCGGATTGAACGCACCAACAACACAACCGGCGAGATCCTGATCGATGAAACCCGGAGCCTGGCCCGAAACAAATCATTTGTCGACGGCAGTGTTGAAATTGACTGGAGGATCATCAAAACATTCCGGATCTGGGCCTTCGGCGCAATTGGCAATGATCTCCTGATAAATACCGGGATCAGTTACGGTTTTTAATCGCCCTGCCTTCAAAACCCTGGTTTTCATAAGATTGTAAAAGCAAAAGATATGCGACAAAAATTGATCATTTTCCTGCTGATGCTGCCTGCCCTTGCAGGAGCTCAAACCATTATCAACGTGACTCCCGACGGATACTGGAGCGACGGCAATCACACCTGGTTCGACCGCGACGATCCGGTATTCTATTATTACCAGGGAATTGTTTACGTCTTTAACCGGAAATACACCGATGGCACCACGGCCTGGAACACCTACCTCTATAAATTCAATGTAAAGCATGACAATGCCGCCTTGCAACCATACTACATTGATCCTCAGCACGAGAATGTCATATACTACACCTGGGACTACAAGGGCATTTCGGTTCCCTACCAATTCGCTTTCCTGTATCAGAACCGGCTATGGTATAGCAAAGCGGAATACTCCAAAGATCAGCCGCCCCCTTGTTATACGGAAATGTTTTTTCAGCTCCCGCTCGATACCAACCAATACTGTTCCTGGAACATCGCTCCCCACGATATCGACTACATGTTGATGGGTGGTTTTCAGTATGACACCAATATGTACTTTCTGGGCACCCAGATCAATGAAGATTTTTCAACTGTTGATGACTGGGCCATCAAGGAATATCATTTTAACAAAAATGGGAACTATTTTGTTTACTCAAAAACCATACAAATGCCCGAGATCAAAGGACTTGGACTTGGTGGCATCATCCGGAAACTCGATTCTCTGGGCAATGAATATTTCATGATCAATACCTATACCAAGGGGGGCAACAGTTACCTGGGCAAACTGATCCCGGTCAATGGAAGCAACGGCTTGTCGTTTAAGTTTATCCAGTACCCCTACCCGATGACGAATATTCTGGCATCCACCATGCAGACCGGAACGATCAAGGGGGGAAAACCATCCGATTCGCACCCGAATAATCCCGACCGGCTCACCATCGCCGCCATCGACATGAATCAACAGTCGGACGAAACCCATCAGATTCATTATGTTGAAATGTATTTTGATAACGACAGCGCCATCATCGGCAATGCAGGGGTGATGACCCTCGATAAATCGCATGCTCCGCATAAGGTGAATAATATCTACCGGCTCGTCAGTTGCACGGAGCTGATCCCTCAGGACATGTCGGTTGCGATGAGCGGAATAGACGGCTACCAGCAGCGGATGTGGTTTTTCTATCCTGACGATGATCAGCATTTCAAGGCGATCGACTTCAGCTCCGACCTTTGGAGGCTCGATACCACCCAGATCGTCACCAGTACCGATCTTTACGACACCGTCAGCTACAAGGGTATCCGCAGCCTGTGGACCCTTTCGGGTATTATCGATGGTTCACCGCCTGTTGATAATAACTGGGACATTTGGGAGGCAAAGCATCAAATTGGCACCGGTGCTTCCAGTCTGTCGATTAACTCAGCCAGTATCGCAAAAACGGCAGTCTCGTCGTCGTACCAGGACCAATGGAGTGTAGGATACAGTGTGGACTGGGGCGTGAAGCTTGTTGCATCGCTCAGCGAGGATTTCAAATATTCAAGCCTCTATCAGAACACCGTCACAAAGGCCGTAACGGTTAAAAAATCGGTTCAGCAACAGTTTGCACTTCAACGGAGCAGCCAGCCCTATGGCTTTTATATCTGGACCATTCCCATGATCCGGCGTTATACCTTTTCGGTGTACCCATGGTGGGATAACAACCGCCTCCAATATCCCGTTCCGAATTCCACACAGTACCTGTTCCGCGTCATCGGACTCTCCACGCACAATGAACCCATCCCGCTCAACCAGATGCCTTTTCAAGTCAACAATCCCCAAAAAATGCAATCGTGGAGCGATACGGCCCGAAGCCTTTTAATGTCAAATATTCAGGAGTTCGGGTTATCGCCATCCATGCACCTCGATTGGGATGACGGAACCGCCGGATCAACCTCATCGCTCGATATCAGTCAGGGCTCCTCTTCATCGTACGAATCGACCGTAAACTGGAAAGCAACCGCCAACCTGGGGATTTCGGTTCCGGTCGTTTTCAAACGCAATGTTTCGGCCAGTTACCAGGTGAACTATTCCATGGAGACTACCACGGAGACGGAGATGGACAAAGGCGTTTCAGTTTCGCTGGAAAATTTGACTTCCAAATCGTTGGGTCCCAATCTCAGTTCCCTGAAGATCGATGTGTATTGGCTGAAGCCGGAAAACAATCCGAACTGGTGGTTTTACGACAGCCTGAACGGTCAGCGGCCGTGGTACATCGCCTACAATGTGATCTACTTTGAGGAAACGCTCGCCCTTTTGCATCCCGGTATCGCACAGGTGTTGGACGATCGGGATCTCATGTTCAGATGGAGGGCTGAAAACGGAGAACTGGGCAACTACACCTTCTTTATTTCCACGTCATCGGTCATTTCGCCCGAAAACACCGTCTTCAGGCAACCGGTGGGCGATTTGACGGCCCTTACGCCCAAGGGCTTTAACCCCGATCCGGGCAGGACCTATTACTGGGCTGTTAGAGGCACCAATAAAAACGGGAATATGGTATGGTCGGAACGGCGAAGTTTTATCGTGAACAGCGGGATCCCGGAAGAGAACCGGCAGAACATCGTGGCACACATCTTCCCCAACCCGGGCAGTCCCGACGAAATCAGGATCGTGGTACAGGCACCGGACGGTGGGCCAGTCAACATAGCGCTTTTCGACATGAACGGGTTGCAGGTAACGAAGAAGACCATTCCCAACGCAGAGCATGCACCTGTAACGGTTTCCTTTCCCGGGCTTCTTCTTTCACCGGGGGTCTATTTTGCCAGAATCGGCAATGAAAACGGTCAGTTTGTGAAAAAGATCATGATCCACTAACCTAAAAACCACTCCTGTATGCATCGTTATATACTTTTATTGCTGGTTCTTGCAGCGTCGATCAACGCCGCCTCACAGACAAACATCAACATAACCCCCGAAGCCTTGTGGGGCGATGACAACCGGGACTGGTCACAGTATCCGCCCGCTTTTTATAACTACAACGGGACCATTTTTCTCTTTAACATGAAAGAGAACAGTGATCATGAATATCAGCCCTATGTATACACCTGGAATGTAAATCACGACAACTCGGCGTTACAGCCATGGTATCATGGACCCAATAATGTGAACACCATCGAAGGCTTTGATATTCATCATGAAACCCCGCCGGCCAGCACCAGTGCCTTTGAATTCGGTGGCCGTCTGTGGTTTCATTGCTACAGCCTGAACGGGGACCGCACCTATGGCGACTTTTTTGCACAGATGCCGGTGAAGCAGTCGGATCCTTTCTATTCATACACAGCCAAACCCTTCAATGATTATTTCACCAAGTATGGCGCCTTCCAGTTCGATTCGAGCCTGATGTTCATCGGTATCGTTTATCAAAATGGCAATCCCACTGTCAACAACTTCTGGATCGAAGAGTACCGCTATGACTCGGCAAACAATAAGTTTGTGCACAAAAACCTCGCGCAGGTAGTGAATATGCCAGGCAATTACTTCAGCGGGATCATCCGGCGGCTTGATTCGAACGGGAAAGAGTATATGCTGGTCAACACCTTCGACCTGAATGGGAAATCCTATCTTGGGAAGCTGATCCCGGGAACCTCCTCCTCGAACTACATCACCTTCACGTATGTTCAGTGTGACATCCCCAGCGCGGCTATGCTGGCCAGTACCCTCCTCCAGGGGACCATCAAGGGAGGAAAATCATCGGATGCCCAGCCCCAGCATTCCGATCGCGTTTCGGTTGCCTATATCGGCTCAGGCAAATTGTCGGATGGCACCTATCCTTTAAACTATGTAGAATATTATTTTCAGAACGACAATCCGGTAAAAGCCAACTACGGCACGATCACCCTCCCCAAATCAAACGCCCCGCATCCGTCGCCCACCCTCTACACCATCGCCACCGTGTACGAGCTCGTTCCGCAGGATTACACCACCGAAATACCCGGGATCGACGGGTACCAGCAAAGGAACTGGTTTTTATATCCCGATCACGACTACCATTTTCTGGGCTTTTCACTGACCTCCGATCAATGGCGGCTCGATCCCAACTCGATCGTTTCCAGCCCTGACCTTGCCGATACCGCAACGTACCCCGACATTAACCTCAAAAGTATGTGGTCGCTCTCAGGGATCATTGACGGTGCACCGCCTATGTCGGTCAACTGGCCGGCATGGGATACGCTGCATGAACCCTCGACGCCGGCCACCAGCCTCGCACTTACGCAAAGCTCCACCAACCTTACCGAGATCACCAACACGTACGAAGATCAATGGAGTTACGGCATGAACATGACCATTTCGAAAGAGGTGATGAAGGTCAAGGTATCCATCAGCGGGGCTTTCGAACATTCCAATGCTTACAAGACAACGGTTGAGAATAAAACCGTGATCACCCAGAGCTACGGGCGATCATTCCCACTCTATTCTTACAGTCAATCCAATGGTTTCTTCCTATGGAACATCCCGGAAATCAAAAGATACACCTATTCACTCTACCCCTGGTGGGAAACCAGCGCCCTGCAGTACCCGGTCGTCAACTCCATGCAATTCCTTTTCAGGACCATCGGATTTTCGGTGACCACACAGGGTATTCCTTTGACGTCAGCACCCTTCAACATCCAGAGTGCCAATGACCTGAAATACTGGGAGGGGAGCTATCGCCCGTCGGTGGTACAAAACGCCGCCGCTTACGACCTTCGCCAGGCTATATCGCTCAACTGGGATGCGCACTCCTGCGGCAGCACAGGTCAGCTCGATGTTACGGTTGATTCGACCTCCAGTTTTCAGAACAGTGTTTCGCTGGAGGCATCCGTCAAAGCCGGAATCAATGTTCCCGATGTTTTCAAGCTTCAGGGCAGCACGAGCTATAATGTGGACTTTTCGACCGGAACAACCGTGGAGACCCTTTTTGAAGATCAGATCACTGCTTCGCTCGCGAACCTTTATGATAAAGAAGATGGCACGAATGTGTCCTCTGTCGACATCAGCGTTTTCCTGTTCAAGCCCGAACTGAATCCGCATTGGTGGTTTTATGAAGACCTCAACGGAGAGAAGCCCTGGTACCTGGCCTATGTTGTAAACAGTTATTTTGAGGGGCTGAACCTGCTTGCCCCGGCCAATGCCTGCGAACTCAAAAGCCAGGATCTGGTTTTCAGTTGGCAGGCGCTGAACGGTGATCTGCATAATTACACCTTCATGCTTTCAACGTCGCCGACTTTTGGCACCAGCAATGTCCTTTACAGAGCGGCGACCGGGAACCTGACAGAGACAGCCTTATCCGGATTCCGGCCCGAACCGGGTCGGACGTACTACTGGGCGGTGAAAGGGTATAATGATCAGGAGGAGATCATTTGGTCTTCGTGCCGAACCTTTGCCATGAAACCAAATGAAAATGACAGCCCGGGTCCCGCGTTCAAAGTTCAGGTTTATCCCAATCCCGGACTGCTGAAGGATCTCAGGTTCACCATAATGACAGAAAAGGAAGGAGAGATCGGTGTTGTGCTCTGCAATGCTTCTGGACGGGTGGTGACTGAGAAGACAATGCCCGTGAATGGTTCTTCGACGGTAAGCCTTTCATTTCCAGGGCTGAATCTTCGCCCGGGATTTTATTATGCTGTATTCACCGTAAATGGTGAAAGAGTGATAAAGAAGATCGTACTCATCGATTAGTCTTGATGTTTCGTGATGCGGCAGCATATCCGGAAGATTCCGCAACAACGATCTGATTGGCAAAATATTCTGCAGTTTTCTCTGACAAAGAAAGATGCGAGAAAGAAGATAGATAAATGTTTTTAGACCGAAAAATATGGTTATCAAAACTGTTTCGACAGCTTACAACAAGTTAGCAACAAACCAATGAAAACTGAATCCAGATGATTGCTCTTATCCAAAATCCAATTATACCTCGATTCATAACCCATATTTACGACGTAGCATTGATTCGACCAAAGTATTGATCTATGACGGAACAAAGCAAAAAGTACTTGTCTGATATTATTCGGGCAATTGAACTCATTGAGCAGTTTTCTGTCTCTACTGCAAGTTTCCAGGATTACTTATTGGATTTCGGAACCGTTTGATTCACACTTATGATGCTGTTGATCCCTCAATGATCTGGGCAATTCTGATCAAGCATCTGCCACTCCTAAAGGAAGAGGCCCTTCAAAGGTTAAAATAATTGGTCTGTTGCCAAAAAAGAAGGCTTCGTGCTGCGCAAGCCCGGCATAAAGCCGTGTCGCACGAAATCCAGACAGCAATTGGATTGTAACCCTGACTTTCGCTTTTTCGCTGCCTCGCTTAAAAATTTTCTTCCCCAGTTTGGTTTTTGTTTAACCAAGCTCCCAATCACGAAAAATATTCAGATTTGGTCAGGTTTCGACCGTTTTCCCTGAAAACTTACACGCAACATTTATTCGCCTATTTGCACCCTCATAGTCCAAAAATACAACTACGTTTCCTACTCCTACAAGAGAATTACCCATATTACGACAAAGGGATTGGATCAACATCATCAAGGATATAATATCATTACTTGAAAAATAACAAGCACAACTATAAGCATTTATCAACGGTTTATAACACGGACAATAAAGGTCCTTATACGATGAAATTCACAAAAAAGCTATCCCGCTGCCCGGTAACGGGTGGCGGGATTTAGTGCAACAAGGCTGGAAAAAACTCGTTCTAATATTTATAATCGAAAATAATAAAACAATATGAGAAAGTTATTGATAATGTTAATTATCCTGCTTTCAATTCAAATTAGTGTAAAAGCACAACAAGTGGATAATATTAAAAAAATAGCGCTTACAGATTCTTATGGAAATACTTCAAATCTTGATGTAGATCATGCAAATGGACCAATACTTTTTGTTATTTATGGGCCTGGATGTGGAATATGTATTAAAGAACTAAGCAATATTTCAAAAAAAACAGAGAAATGGGAAACTCTATATAATGTTGAGATAATCGCATTTAGCAGAAAGTACAAAAGAGATTATAGCCGAGATTTAACTAAATTAAAGGAAAAGCAAGGCTATAAATTCCCTTTATACATAGACTCTTCTGGTGATTTAGCAAGGTATCTTTTTAATACATCCGGTGCAGACACAACATCTTTTTCAAAGATAAACGGTTTGCATTTAATGGTGCCTTTAACAATGCTACTGTCAAAAGAAAAAAAAGTTATATACCAAAAGCAGGGATATAAAACTGGAGATGAAGACAAGATTGAAGAAATTATGATGAATATGAATAAAAATGACTAACAAAAGAGTTCTTGAATCAATAATATATAAAGCCCAGTTGCCAATAAATAAGGCTTCGTGTGGTCGAGGGACGAGGCCCAGCATGAAGCCGTGTTGCACGAAATCCATGGTGTAGGCCAGAAGTGGTATTATGGGGATTAAAACGAAGGGAGAAGAATTCGAAGTTAAAGATATCGTTCTTTGAAAGTTTGAAGTAGAAACGTGTGGCGGTATTGGGTGCAACAATGTGTATAAAACCTGAACGATTTGGTCTATCAATTCAAATTTTGTATCTTTCTCCTATAAATCTGTTTCCTAACGATTATCGCCTTAGGTGCGAT
>CAZGIM010000050.1:0-8193 GCA_964525995.1 uncultured Prolixibacteraceae bacterium
TATTCATCCGCGGTTTGTATGTCTTGGCCTTATGGGTATTTCCATTGTCAATTTTCCATTTTCCATTGTCAATTGTCCATTGTCAATTGTCCATTGTCCATTGTTCATTGTCCATTGTCAATGTACCGCTTCAACAAAGGCTTGTAGCTGTCAATCCTGCGGTCGCGTAGAAATGGCCAATGAATCCGCATTTCCTCAATACGTTCCAGGTTAAGTGTTTCCACATGGATCTCCTCCCGGTCGTGCGATGCCTGGTACAACACCACTCCGAAGGGATCAGAGATGAACGATCCGCCCCAAAAATTCATCGATCCCTCTTTCCCGGTGCGGTTCACGGCAACCACAAAGACGCCATTGGCGATGGCATGGCCGCGCTGTATGGTTTGCCACGCCTGATACTGCTCCCGGTTCAATTCCTCCGGCTGTGTTTCAGCCCATCCAATAGCGGTCGGATAAAAGATGATCTGAGCTCCTTTCAGACTGGTAATTCGCGCGGCTTCGGGATACCACTGATCCCAGCAGATCAGCGTCCCGATTTTCCCGTACTTTGTTTTAAACACCCGGTAATCATCATCACCCGGGGTGAAATAGAATTTTTCGTAATAGCCGGGGTCATCCGGAATATGATGTTTACGGTAGTGGCCCAGATACGTTCCGTCGGCATCCAAAACGGCCACGGTATTGTGATAGAGGCCCTGGGCGCGCTTTTCGAACAACGAAGCAATAATAACCACCTTTAGCTCGGCAGCCAGGGAGCCCAGAAGTCCTGTTGTAACTCCCGGAATTTCATCGGCAAGACTGAAATTGTCATAATCCTCTTCCCGGCAAAAATAGCGCGAAGTAAAAAGCTCCTGCAAACAGATGATGTGTGCGCCTCGCGCAGCCGCCTCCCTGATACGGAGCGCTGCCTTCGCAATATTCTCCTGCTTACCGGCGCTGCATTCCATCTGGATCATGCCAACCGTGACGGTACCTTTCATTTTCATCTGAAATTGGTTTATTCCAAAAATTCAAATCTGAACAATGAGGTGAATTTATGCCTGTGAACCGGGTATTTCCGTGCAAATTACCTGTTGTTGTATCCGAGCCATATCTTTTTAACATACCGTTGCCCGTCGTGACTGATCTCCAGGATGTAAATTCCGGTATTGGTCCCGTTGTAGTCGATGATCTTTCGTCCGTGGCTAACCGGTTCCGGTTCGGTTTCTGAAATGACGACGCCCCGGATATCGTAAAGCCGGAGCCGGATGATCCTGGATTCCGGAAAATCGAAAAATACCAGAAGCCTTTGCGTCTCTCGGTCGTTATAGATGCTAATCCCCGCGGAAGGATCATCCTGATCAAAGCCGGTGGTATAATCCAGGTACAGATCATCTACAAAGAGAACAGTTCCCGGGGTCATCACCTCCTGGGCGGTTGACATGGCAATGATGTTCATGGTGTCGGGCTGAACGGGTATCAGGTAATTGATCCAGGCCGAAAAGGGGGCCCAGTCGGAAACAGTATCCTGGGTCGAAAAATACCCCAAGGCGACGGTATCACGAACCGACCCTGTGGTTTTGGTCAGGCCTATCCCAATCAGGCATGTGTCGCCACCCTTTGGCGAGTATTTATAAAATCCTTTCAGGTGGGTAGGCTGATCGACAACAGGCACGCCACCTGAAAGAATATAGGAGGCGGAGCCAATATCGATAGTCAGCGTACCACAGGTCATGAAGCCCGGGACATCGAGGGGGGGAAAAGAGAGGTGTTTGGTTTCAAGCTTGGCCGAATAGTTGCCGGTTCCGTGATGATCGGTACTCTTGGTGACAACCGAAAATCCGAGGAATGGGATTGACATCAGCTCCTGATTCGGGGTATCCCAACTCGCAGGATTGGTGTAATTTCCGATGGTTATCCAATCCTCAAAACCCGCGTTTGGAATGACCGTCTGCGCAACGGCAGAAGTGGATATCATGAATCCGGCCAGGAGGATCAGAAACGAGATAGAACAGTAACTTTTTTTCATGGTAGATGGGGTGTTTGGTTATAATCCGAGCGACAAATATCATAATTATTCATGAGATATCTGTTTTGCACAACTTAAAAATATCGGCAACCCGGGTCATATATACCTCAACGTTATGCGAAAGACTTGATTGGCGAGAATATCCGAAATCGTACGCAGGATTCTGTGAGAAGGAAAAGGGTCCCGAATTTGCCGGCATGCGGTGCAACATTACGGTTTAAACCGCTATCTTTGAAAAAAAATCCCGATGTCAAGGTGGAGGTATCGGTTGCCGGGATCGCTGATCCTGATGGTTCTTGCGATGATCCTGTTTCAGGTTCCTTTGGTAAGTGGTTCGGCATTGACTGCTAAGACAATCGTTCTTATAAACGGTTCCGTGGACCGGGCGGCACCATCTGATTCATGCAAGGTGACGCTTCCGAAAAAAACCGAGAAGGAGTACCAGGTGGGGATAGGCTATTTCAGAAAAGGTAATTATACGATGGCTTTACAGCAGATGCGTAAGGTGGTTCGTGATGTGCCTGACTGTGTTGATGCTTATTATACCCTCGGCCTGATCCATTTTAAAAAAAAGGAGAACAATTTCAGGGAGGCTGAAAAGATGTTCGCGAAGGTGGTCGAACTGTGCCCCGATTATGATTGCTATGCCTATTTATATTTAGCCGAGATTTATTATTCGAGAGAGGAATTTGATAAGGTGGTAAAGAATCTCGAATATTTCCTGAAGGATGTTGACCTGATCAAAAAAGATGAAGATTATGACCGCGCCGTCGATTTGTTGAATTATTCGAAATTTTACCTTGAGCTGACACGTAACCCCGTCCCTTTTGCTCCCCGCGTGGTGGAAGGAATTTCGACACACGAAAATGAGTACCTTCCTATCCTGACCCCTGATAACCAGATGGCGTTTTTTACCCGTGAGAAAAAGATGGAACCCGACCGTAACAGTTTGGTTCAGGAGTCAAGGATGAAGGAGCGATTCTGTTTCAGCACACGGGGGGCGGACGGAGTTTTCAATGAAGGCGAAGAGATGCCCGAGCCCTTCAACCTGCAGGATAATGAGGGAGGGGCAACACTCACGGCCGACAACAATACCCTCTTTTATACCGTTTGCAAATATGATCAGACCAGGAAATACCTCAACTGTGATATCTATTTTTCCGAAAACATCCAGGGGTACTGGAGCCCGATCAGGAGTGTGAGCGATAAAATCAACAACCCCGCTTCGTGGGAATCGCAGCCGGCCATCCTTCCCGACGGGAAAACACTCTATTTTGTGAGCGACCGGCCGGGTGGTTACGGTGGTTATGATATCTATAAATCGATGAAAGGTGATGACGGGGAGTGGAGCCCTCCGGTGAATCTGGGTCCGGTGATCAACTCGAAAGGGAATGAGAAATCACCCTTCGTCCATCCCGATGGAAAAACCCTCTATTTTTCGTCCGACGGATGGATGGGTCTGGGTGGCTATGATATCTTTTTCAGCCGGCTTGGGAACGACGGCGCCTGGTCGAAACCCAAAAATATAGGGTATCCCATCAACTCGCCCGATGACGACCTGGGTTTTTTCGTGAGCACCGACGGCGACAATGGCTTCTTTGCCTCCAATAAATATAAAGGGGAAGGAGGATGGGATCTGTACAGCTTTGATCTCTATGAAGGCGCACGTCCGGAGAAAGTCCTTTTCATCAAAGGTACCGTGAAGTCGGAAGCCACGGCCGAACCGGTAAAAGCACACATCGAACTGAAAAACATCGAATCGAAAAAGGTCTCAGAAATTCCCATGGATACGATAACCGGCAATTACGTAGCCGTAGCGCCCTTCAACAGCGACTATATCATGACCGTGAAGAAAGAGGGTCATGTTTATGAATCGAAATATATCTCTAAGGTTGACAGCATTTTTAAAATGATGGCCCGGGTCGATCTGGATATTAAACCCATCGAACTGAATAAATCGTACCGCATCAACGACATTTACTTCCCCTTCAACTCCTTTGACCTGACGTCTGAATCGAAGGAGGTGCTGGAACAGTTAATCGATTTTCTGAAAGAGAATCCGTCAATCTGCATTCAGATACAGGGACATACCGATAACATCGGGAACGATGCCTTTAACCTGAAACTTTCCGAAAACCGTGCCCACTCTGTTTATGGGTACCTGATCGAACGGGGAATATATAAGGAACGGCTAACCTACACCGGGTATGGTAAGTCAATGCCTGTTGCCGACAACGACAGCGAGGAGGGTCGTGCCAGAAACCGCCGTACCGTCTTTGTGATTACGCGGAAGTAGTCCCCTGGATTTCCCTGATCACCCGGGCCATTTCGATTGCTGCCAGGGCGGCGTCGAAGCCTTTGTTTCCTCCCTTGGTGCCGGCTCTCTCAATGGCCTGTTCGATGTTGTCGGTAGTGAGAACACCGAAAATGACAGGTAGTCCCGATTCGAGGGAAACCTGGGCAACTCCTTTTGAAACTTCTGCGGCAACATAATCAAAATGGGGTGTCGAACCGCGGATCACTGCCCCCAGGCAAATGATGGCGTCATATCTTCCCGAAACTGCCAATTTCTTGGCAAGGAGCGGGATTTCAAAAGAACCGGGCGACCAGATTACTTCTATCTGCGCCTCATCTGCACCGTGCCGCCTGAGTCCGTCCAAACAGCCTGCGAGAAGCTTCCCGCTGATAAATTCGTTAAAACGGGCGATGACAATGCCGAACCTCAGTCCGGTGGCATCAAGTTTCCCTTCAATTGTTTTCATTTGTAGCGAATTTTTGATTTCAGAATTTCGATGTACCTACCGGATGAACATACTGTGTCGGTTGATCCGGTTTTCGACGGAATCCTATTATATTGAACACATTGTCAAATATTTATCACTGCCAACCGGTTCAGAGATTGGGCTCTTCCTCACTGAATGAGAGCAGATGCCCCATCTTCTCTTTCTTTGTCTTCAGATACCGGATATTCCGGGCATTTCCTTTAATCTGGATCGGTATCCGCTCGACGATTTCGAGACCGAATCCCTCAATCCCGGAGATTTTTTGAGGGTTGTTGGTAAGCAGTCTTAACTTCTTGACGCCTAAGTCAACCAGAATTTCGGCGCCGGTACCATAATCGCGAAGATCGGCGTCAAATCCCAGGGCCAAATTGGCTTCGACGGTATCCATTCCCTGATCCTGTAACGAATAAGCCCGCATTTTATTCGAAAATCCAATCCCGCGTCCTTCTTGCCGCATATAAAGAAGGATACCCCGACCCTCCTGTTCGATCCGTTTCAGGGCAGCATCGAGCTGGTCACCGCAATCGCACCGCAAGGAACCAAAGACATCTCCGGTCAGACATTCGGAATGTACCCGGCAAATGACAGGCTCTTCGGTAGTGATGTCGCCTTTGACCAATGCCAGGTGATTCTCACGGGAGATTTTGCTGACAAAGCTGTACGCCTTGAACTCACCGTACCGGGTAGGCATATCGACCACAGCCGCCCGTTCGATAAGGGTTTCGGTCTTACGGCGGTAATCGATGAGGGCCGCAATGGTGATGATCTTGAGGTTGTGAACCTTTATATATTCCATCAGTTCGGGGATACGTGCCATCGATCCGTCCTCGTTCATGATCTCGCAGATCACACCAGCAGGATACAGTCCGGCCATTACACAAAGATCGACCGAGGCTTCGGTATGTCCCGCCCTGACCAATACCCCGCCCTCCCGGTATTCGATGGGGAAGATGTGGCCCGGACGGGTAAAATCGCGGGCTTTAGTCTGGTTGTCGATTACGCGCTTGATGGTCAGCGCCCGCTCATAGGCCGAAATTCCCGTGGCGCATTCAATAGCATCGATCGAAACAGTAAAGGCAGTACGGTTCGGGTCGGTGTTCTTTACCACCATCCGCTCAATATTGAGTTCTTCAAGCCGGTCGCGTACAATTGGCAGGCATATCAGACCGCCTCCGTGCTTGGCCATGAAGTTAATGGCAGCCGGAGTTACCTTTTCCGCGGCAATCACTAAATCACCCTCGTTTTCACGGTCTTCATCATCGACCACCACGATCATCTTTCCTCTCCGGATGTCGTCAAGCGCTTCTTCAATCGTGTTGAATTTGTATTTTGTCATGTTTTTTGTTTTTCGGTTTCTCAGAATCCATAATCTTTAAGAAATTGGAGATCCATCCCCTCGTCGCCCGCAGTCGGATGAAGGAGTTTCTCGGTATATTTGGCAAGGATATCGCATTCGATGTTGACCAGATCGCCGGTTTGCCGTTGCGGGAGGGTCGTGACCGATTGGGTATGCGGGATGATCGAAACATGGAAGCCATGCAGGTCGGCCTTTACAACCGTAAGGCTGATTCCATCAAGACACACGGAGCCCCGGTCAACAAGGTACTTCAAAATCCCGGGTTCGGCGCTGATGCTAAACAGGATCGCGTTATCCTCCTTCCATTTCCGGATTATTTTACCGGTACCATCGACATGACCCGAAACCAGATGGCCACCTAACCGGTCGGTGATCTTCAATGCCCGTTCAAGATTTACCCGTGATCCCGGTTTCAACAGTCCGAGGGTGGTTTGACGCATTGTTTCGGGCATGACATCCACTGTAAATTGGTGTTCATCAAACCTGATCACAGTAAGACAAACGCCCTGGGTGCAAATGCTGTCGCCGGTTTTCATATCTCCCAGAACCAGTTGGGCGGTAATCGTAAGCTGCGATGAAACCGCTCCACGTGTGATCGATTTTACAATTCCTGTTTCTTCAATGATACCGGTGAACATGATGTTGGTTTTATTGATCAACTGCGTTCCAAACGGGCTTCAACCATTAAGTCGGCTCCGATCTTTCTGGTCTTCATTGGGCCTAACCGGATGGCGTCTTCCATTTTCGTGATTCCGTTGCCGCCAACAGGTGTTGGCGCTGTTGTCCCTCCCAACACTTTAGGTGCAATGAAGGTGATCAGCTTATCGACAATACCGCATTGTAGCGCTGAGAATGCCAAGGTACTGCCACCCTCGATCATCACGCTGTCGATTCCAATGGTTCCAAGGGAAGTCATCAGAAACTCCAGGTTAACCCGGTGGTTTATCTCCGGACATATCAGTACCTGAGCTCCCGTACGCTCGATCTCCTTCACTTTCGACGGGTTGGCTGCTTCGGTGACGGCAACCAGGGTCAGCTGAGGATCGTTGGTCAGCACTTTTGCCGTCAATGGGATCCGGCCATGGGTGTCGGCGATGATCTTCAAAGGATTTTTCCAGGCTGGAGCCGTTACCCGCGGTTGGTCACTGAGGGTGGCGCGGGCTCTGGTTTTCAGTCTAATGTTCAGCAGGGGATCATCCGAAAGCACGGTGTCGATTCCCACCATGATCGCGCTGTATTGATGACGTATCCTGTGAACCAGCTTGCGGCTTTCTGCCCCTGTGATCCAATGTGAAGCGTTCGACACGGTTGCCGTCTTCCCGTCGAGGGTCATCGCCGATTTCAGGAGGACGAATGGTTTCCCGGTTGTAATATATTTAATAAAGATCTCATTCTGTTCAACTACCAGGGATTCGAGGCAACCGGTAACCACTTCAATTCCCTTCGACTTCAGGATCGAGATGCTTTTGCCGTTCATCACAGGGTTCGGATCAGTCATGCCGATGACGACCCGGCCGATTTTATTTTGGATGATCAGGTCGGTACATGGGGGAGTCTTGCCAACGTGATTGCAGGGTTCAAGCGTCACGTAAAGCGTCGAACCTTTTATCAGGTGGCGGAGCCCGGGTAGTACAGAGGCAAGAGCATTGACCTCGGCGTGTGGCCCCCCGTAAAATTCATGATATCCCGAACCGATGATCTCTCCCTGGTTCACGAGTATCGCGCCGACCAGGGGATTCGGATTGACCCATCCCACCCCTTTACCGGCCAGCCGGATTGCAATCTGCATGAATTTTTGGTCGGGAAACATATTTAAATAATGAGTGATTGAGTGAATGAGTGAATGAGTGAATGAGTGAAGAATTAATTCAAAATGCAAATGTTAAAATTAAAAATTAGGCATTGGGCAATAGGCAATAGGCAATAGGGGAAAAAACAATAATTAAAATTTTTCACATTCTCAAATCCTCAAATCCTCAAATCGTTTTCTGTTTCATCTGTATATTTATAACGTTAGCTAATCCGAAAAACATAATGGTTAAGAG
>CAZGIM010000051.1:0-7992 GCA_964525995.1 uncultured Prolixibacteraceae bacterium
TATTAACATTAAATGTTGATATTCAAATAGTTAAAAAATTGTCATGTACTAAGATAAAATGTATAAAATGCGGACCTATGAAAAGAAAAATTTATCTTTCAGCTATCATGCTTATGGTAGCATGCAGCGCAAGCAGCCAGTTCATTCAAAAGCCAATGAATTTTCCCGGAACAGGTTATTATCCCAGCGTTATCTCCATCGTTGACCATACCCATTGCTGGTTTGGAGTTGCGAGGGCTGGCTGGTTACCTTATTCATATGCAGTACATACCAATGATGGCGGAGAAACCTTCAAATATGATTCCATCCCTGTGGGAGGATTTCCCGTGATGCAGGATGCATGTGCGGTTGATTCCCTGACCTGTTTTTATGCGATGACAGATTCGTTCATGGCCTTTTCCATCTGGAAAACAACCGACGGTGGTAACAGTTGGCAAAAAAAGACCACAACCCAATTCCTTGGAGGCTATCTGAATGATTATTATGCTTTCAGCGCCGATACCGGTGTGGCTATCGGAAATCCTAACGACAACTACTTTGAGATACAGATCACAAACGACGGAGGGGATACCTGGACAAGAGTACCTTCGGCAAATATTCCCGCCATGCAGGATGGGGAAACTGCTTTCCGGCATCAGACCAGCGCAATCGGCAACACGATCTGGTTCCCGACGAATCAAGGTCGTTGCTTTAAATCGGTTGACAAAGGTCTGAACTGGACCGTCAGTTCACCCATGCCTTCTTCTGAGATAAGGTGCGATGTAAAATTCTCCAGCCCTGATATCGGTGTCTTTCACACCATATTGGGTGATAATATTTTCTATAAAACCGCGGATGGCGGAGCTTCCTGGGTCGCAGACACACTTCCGTTCAATGATATGGTGATGTTTATGAGTTCCGTAGAGGGATTCAGTGAAGGTTTCATTTTTACCACACATTCTGAAGATTACATCGATAATGTGTATTTTACCCCTGACTTCTTTAATACCGTTGTACTCATTCAATCAGGTATGACACTGAACGGGCCTATCCGGTTTAAAGATGCCGCAACAGGATGGCTTGGAGGCTTAGCCATGCCCACCAATGATATTTTTTATTTTACCGATGTGCTCACCTCCGTTTCCGATGCTGTAAAAACCCCGGAGAAACTTGCGATCCTACCGAACCCATCTTCAGGAGAAGCTCTCGTAAAGATTCCCGCATCCCTGGATTCAAAATCCCTGACACTCCTGATCATCGACATGAATGGGAAAATACTGGAACAGCGTGCCATTACATATTCTACCGGATGGACCAAGCTGAATGCTGCCGGCTATGCAACCGGAAATTATATGGTTGAGATTTTATCAGAGGATCTTCCTGTTGCCAGTCAGCAATGGATTGTCAGTCATTAACAACTTACCCTCCCCAGCACCCTCTCCTGCAAGAGAAGGGTGCAGGGTAAAGATCAGAAGCTATGCCAATAAAGGCCATGATAACCGAAGATGATCTTCTGAGCACTGCCATGTTATGTGACCTGATCGAAGATTATTTCCCTGAGGTAATTATAATCAGGAAGGCTCAGACTGTGAAAGATTCGGTGGCGTTTCTTAATGGTCACAAGATTGACCTGCTTTTCCTTGACATTGAGCTTCCCGACGGGAATGGATTTGATATCCTGAGATCACTTGAGGTTGTTAATTTTAAAGTGGTTATCACCACGAGTCACCCGAATTACATGGAGGCAAATCCTTCACAAAAGATTCTGGCTTCTATCGTCAAACCGGTAACACTTTCGACCCTTCAGCAAGCGATGAATATGTTCATTCAAAAATCTCACGAGATCGGTCATATGCTCCGGGTGCATATAGATGACAAATAACTTGTGAATACCCGGGGTACACTCAGGCCAGTTCTCTTATCAATGCCTGTGCTTCTTTTTGAGTTTCAAGGATCTTCTCGCGGAGTTGTTGAACATTTTCCGTGAAAGAAGGCTCCCATCGACTCCTCAGGGATTCTTCAAGGTTCCCCGCCAGGGAAAAGTATTCTTCGCCGGAGAAGATCTTTATGTGTGGTTTTATTTTGTGGATCGAACGGGCAAGCAATTCATGCTGTTCTGTTCCCACCAGATCATTCCATCTCACCAGCTCTTTGTCGGTTTCCGAAATAAAAAGTTGCAGGTAGTCGATGAACCGGGGTTTCTTTCCATTGCACATTTCATATAAACCCGGTGCCCATAATGGCGTTTCATTCAGATCTTTCAGGAAATCCGGCCCGGTGCTTATGACTGCCATCACGGTATCCTGTTCGCTGATCTTTAGTTGTTCCCTGATCACCTTTGCAAGCATTTCGCGGTTGACCGGCTTTGGGATATACCCGTCCATGCCTGCCTCCAGGCAATGCTGTATATCTGCCCGGATCACGCTGGCTGTTAACGCCACGACCGGCACGGTGGCATTTTCATTCCTGAGTTGACGTAATTTTCCTGTCGTTTCGTATCCATCCATTCCCGGCATCCTGATATCCATCAGCACCAGGTCGAAACGATCTTTTTCAAGCATTTCGAGCGCTTTGTAGCCATTGTCCGCAGTGGTTACCCGAGATTCGGGAAGGATCCTTTCCAGCATCCCTTCCGTCACGATCTGGTTCGACAGGTTGTCGTCCACCACCAGTATCCAGAATTTACCTTTCATGGCGGTCAGGCTCTTTTCTTTTTCTGACCGGATCGCATTGTATGCCGATTCAGAGGATAATTCCATCGGGATCGTAAAACTGAATATGGAACCTTTTCCGGGTTCACTCACCACTTTCAGCGTTCCCCCCATTCGTTCAACGAGCTTCTTTGAAATGGAGAGCCCGAGCCCGGTACCGGCCACCTTTTGATCCCCGGACTCCCCAACCTGTACAAACTCCTCAAAGATCGCTGCCTGTTCTGATTCAGGAATTCCTGAACCGGTATCCTCCACCATGAACCGGATTAATTGCTTTCTGCCTTCGGTCCCTTCCAGGGAAATTTTTATCTGTACAGAGCCGTGATTCGTAAACTTAATCGCATTCCCTGCCAGGTTCAGCAATACCTGCCGGATCCTCTGACTGTCGCCTGAAACCCATTCTGCAACACCCTCCGGATCGGGGACGATCAATTGAAGGGCTTTCTCTTTTGCCCTGACCCCGAACAGGTTCTTCATCTCTTCAAGAAGGATATGAAGGCTGAACGGGGATTCATGAAGTTCCAGCTTCCCGGCTTCGATCTTCGAGAGGTCAAGGATATCGTTGATGATTCCCGTGAGATGTTCGCCGGCCTGTTTGATGTTCCTCAGGTAATTCTCTGTCTTTGGAGGTTGTTGTTCATCCAGGAGAAGACCGGTCATCCCGATCACCGCATTCAGCGGCGTCCTGATCTCATGGCTCATGCTGGCGAGGAACCGCTCTTTGAATTTCTCGCTTTGTACGGCGCGGTTCCTTGCTTTTTCAATTTCATGGTTCTGTAGTTCCAGTAACTTTGCTACTTTCTGCTTCTGCCTGAGAAAATAGAATATGATCAACGCCAGGATAAGGATCAATGCTGATATGGCAATGAAAAGCCAGGCAATAAAACGGTTGTCTTTCAATTGCTGTTCTTTGACTTTCAACTGTTCATCGAGCTGTTCAACCTCATAACTGTTGCTCAGTTGTGCCACCTTTTCCGTCATTTCGACTTTCTTTAGTGAATCGCTGTATGCCTTCTGGTCCCTGTAGAAAAGCGCAGACTCCCGGTATCTGCCAAGGGAGAAATAAAGCTTTCCCAGCACTCCAAGGTATTCCTCATAACTCTCGGGAGTGCTGAATTTTTTACACCAATCCCAGCCTGTTGTTGCAACTTTAAAAGCGGCCCGGGTTTCTCCTTTGGCAAGATAGACCCGGCATAAAACCAAATAACAACTTACCAGCGTACCGGTATCGTTTATCGTCATTGCAAGTTTTTCCAGTTCTTTCAGGTAGGACATTGAAATTTCGAGGCTTGGCCTGTTATCGCCAACCTGTCTGCCAAGTGTATTCAATGTGTCTTTTAGAAACAAAGAACCCAGTGCACCTAAATTATTTTCCAGAAAATTATAGCGGTCGGGTTGTGCTTTGTTGATAGCGTATGCCTTCAGGTAATTCTTCACGGCCGAATTCCAATCTCCCATGCTTTCCTCTGCCTCTCCCAGGTTATGAAGAGCTGCTGTGTATGCCATCGTATCCGCTATTTTTGAATCTTCCATAATTTTCAGAAGTTCCTGGTTCAGCCTGGCAGATTTTTTATCGTCCCCTGAAACAAGGTATGTATATGCAAGGTTTGACATGATCATATATTCCGCCTCTTTCCATTTCAGCTTCCGTGCATCACCCAATGCCTTATTCAGGTAAATGATGGATTTGTCCGGCATGCTCATTTTGCTGTAAATCCCTCCGATATTCATGTATGTACCGATCACCCCCCTCTCATTTTTCATTTCCCGGCAAAGTTCCACCACCTTCAACTGGCATTTTATCGCTTCCTTAAACATGTTTTTATCCATCCAGGTACTCCCTTCCTTGCTGTAAGAGACAGTTATTCCATATTTAAAATCCGCTTTCTCCGCTTCTTTCCTTCCCCTGAAGGTATAATACAAAGAAGAATCAAAATTCCCGGAATTTTCGTGCATCTGTGCAATGGTGAAATAAGCCATGATCCTGACGCTATCCGGGAGATTATTCCGGTGCGTCAACCTTCTGATACTGTCAAGTTTGACTCGGATGGACTGATCCTGAGCGGTGCTTTCCACCTGAACACAACAAACAAGAATAATCAGGATAATTTTTTTCATAGGATGGCATTTCAAACAAATTTAAAAAAAATATTTGTTTAATGTTAACTGTTTCAGGATGAAACTCCAGTGAAGAATGAATAAAGACTGGTTAAGGACTCCTGTAATCCACCTCCTCCAAATCGCAAACTACAAATCCAATCCCGCAAAGCAGAAACGGGCATATAATCAAATGCTTTTCCCTCATTATGTTTGTATAAAATCAAAAAAACCGAACCCATGAAAAGAATAATTTACCTTTCCATAACCCTGTTGGCTCTTGCTTTGAGCGCCATGTGCCAGTTCGTTCTGAAACCTATGAATTTTCCGGATACAGGGTATTATTATCCCTATGCTATTTCAATTGTTGACCATACCCATTGCTGGTTTGGAACTCAAAAGAGTTCTTTACCTTCATTCCCCGACATTTTACCTTATCCGTTTGCGATTCATACAAACAATGGCGGCGAAACCTTTGTATATGATTCCATCCCAATCGGCGGAACTCCTTATGTCCTGGATTTGAGCGCCGTGGATTCATCCCTCTGCTATTATGTCATGACAGACTCGGAAATTGTTTTTTCCATCTGGAAAACAGCCGATGGAGGTACCAGCTGGCAAAAGAAGACGACAACGCAATTCGAAGGCGGTTACCTGGACTTTTATCATGCTTTCAGCGCTGATACCGGCGTGGCCGTGGGAGATCCCTCTTCCGGTTACTTCGAAATCCAGATCACGAATGATGGAGGGAATACATGGATGAGGGTGCCTTCGGCAAGCATTCCCGGCTCACCGGGAGGTGAATATGCCTGGCCGACTTATCACTGCGCAATTGGAAACACGATCTGGTTTTCGACAAACAAAGGACGGTGCTTTAAATCGGTTGACAAGGGTTTAAACTGGACCGTCGTTGCAGTAATGCCTCCCTTTAATCCGGCTGATGTTGAGTTCGCAAGTCCCGACAATGGTGCTCTTTATCCCAGTAATGCCGGAAATATCATATATAAAACAACAAACGGAGGAGCCTCATGGGTTAAAGACACGATTCCTGTCAATGATGTTCTACTTATTATCAGCGCTGTCCCCGGATTCAATGAGGGATTCATCTTTACCACTACCCCCGATAATGTGACCGTTGATGTATATTTTACACCCGACTTCTTTCATTCCACCTTACTCATTCAATCAGGAATAGAAGCTTTCAGAACTATAAGTTTCAAAGATGCAACAACAGGATGGCTTACCGGTTCGGGCACCCCCACCAATGATATTTATTATTATACCGATGTACTGACCGCTGTTTCCGGGGCTGTAAAAACCCCTGAGAACATTTCGATCATTCCGAATCCTACCGTTAACAAAGCCCTGGTAAAACTTCCCGGTTCATTAAACTCAAAACCGCTGGAATTGCGAATCTGTGATGTCACCGGCCGAGAAATTGAACGCCGCTTCATTGCATCTTCGACCGGCTGGACAAACCTGAGCGCTTCCGGGTATATGAATGGCATGTACCTGGTCAGAATTTTTTCAGGCGATCACCTGATTGCCTGTCAGCGATGGATGGTGTGTCATTAATATTGGATATAAACCGGCCATCTTAAATGAATTATTATCAGGCTAATGCTATAATTTCCCTGCTAAAATTGACATCGGAATTTGTGAATTGAAGGCAATACATCAGATTCCCGGAATCGACGCATCTAACTTTAAAAACAATCTAAATAAGATGATCATTTTTATTCAGAATGTTAGTATGCATTTAATAAAAGCAAGTGAATATGAAAAAAACTAAAATGAGAGCTATGAAAAAATCATTACTTCTAATTGCAGCGCTAATGCTGCTCAACGGATCCATTTTCAGTCAGTGGATTCCAAAATCAATTGGTTTGCTTCCCGAAGGTTATGGCGTGGTTCAGATGCAGGCGGTCAATAATTCCGTCATATACGCCCTGGCCTGTAATTATTTTGAGTGGATAGCCGGTTCCCCTTCTCCCTCAACTGTTGTTTGTATGCTGAAGAGTATTGATGGTGGTGATAACTGGAGTATTGACACTGTGATAATTGCAACAGGTAACCTTCCATTGGATTTGATGGTTGTTGATGAACAAACTGTGTATTTTACCGGTGTGGACAGTTCTTCGAATTATCTGTTTTATACAACAGACGGAGGTGCCTCGTGGAATTACAAAGTCCAGAATCAAGTCGCCAATAGCATTGGTGTGTTTATCAAAGCATTTAACAGCAGCGATTTTCTATCATTTGGCTGGGGACAGAGAGTGGCAACCTCTGATAACGGTGGGAGTACATGGACGGCAAGAACAACCCCTGCCATGCTGCCTGGTGAGTTTTTTTATGAGAGCAGCGGAACCAATGATATTGCCATACAGTCAAACCACGCGTGGGTTCCAACATCAAAGGGGAGAGTATTCATTTCAACAGATAAAGGCAGTACCTGGAGCATCTGCAATTCTTCATTGTACCCTGACCGCGGCATTCAAACCATAGCGTTTACAGATTCCATCCATGGCATTGTGGGCTCATCCTATACCAGCGCAGCCGCACCAGTACCTACAATGCTTGCTGGCACCTCCGACGGGGGGCTTACCTGGAGCAATCTTTCTTCTCCTCCCCGGTATATCGAGAATTTAACCTCGGTCCCGGGACAGGCTGGAACTTATGTTGCAGTGGCAGACACCCAGGTAACGCAACCGGGTTCTATGTATACCCTGGATAATGGAAATTCATGGACAATTATTGATACTGTCAACTTTTACAATTCCGTCACTTTCTTTGATCAAACGCATGGTTGGGCGGGACTCGGAAAACCTGCAAATGCTAATTCCCCTGCCATTTATAAATGGGAAGGTCCTGCTGTCGGTTTTAGCAATATTTTAGTGAATTACTCTAAAACTACAGTGTTTCCAAACCCGGGAAACGATCAGATTACTGTTGCCAATATACATGGGATTTCTGATAAAACCGATATATCTATTTTCAATTTTGAAGGGAAACTGATGATAACCAGCCAAATCATTAACCAGAACAGTGCGATACTTGATGTCAGCAAGCTGGCCGGCGGAATATATTTTATAAAGTTGCAGTCGGAAACAGAAGTGGAAGTGATGAAGTTAATAATAGAATAGCGCATACTAATCGAGTAGGCTGCCCCGCCGGTATCGCCGGCAGGGAGAGCCTCTCACACCAC
>CAZGIM010000052.1:0-7991 GCA_964525995.1 uncultured Prolixibacteraceae bacterium
ATTCATCCGCGGTTTGTATGTCTTGGCCTTATGGGTATTTCCATTGTCCATTGTCCATTGTCAATTGTCAATTGACTCCAACGCCTGTTTCAGGTCTGCGATAATATCGTCAGCTTCCTCGATCCCTACCGACAGCCGTACGAGGTCATCGCTGATGCCTCCCTCTTTCTTGGCCGCTGCCGACAGTTTGCTGTGCGTCATCGATGCCGGATGCTGGATCAGGGTTTCGATGCCGCCGAGCGAAACCGCGAGGACACACAACTGAACTTCGTCCATGAGTCGCTTTCCGGCCGGAAGTCCGCCCTTCAGTCCGAAACTCATCATCGCACCGGGTCCGCGCATCAATTTTTGACCTAACTCATACTGCGGATGCGATTTCAGTCCGGGATACATTACCCATGCGACTTTGGGATGATTTTCAAGGAATTCGGCCACTTTCATGGCATTTTCCTGCGACCGGTCGATACGGAGCGCCAACGTTTTCAGTCCGCGGCGGGTCAGAAATGCCTGGTGGGGATCCATGTTGCATCCCAGCGTCACCATCATCTGACGCACCTTTTTGTATTCGGTTGCATCTTTGGTGACAATAATTCCGCCCACGATATCGGCATGGCCGTTCAGGAATTTAGTAAGGGAATGAAGCACGATATCGGCGCCCATATCCAGTGGATTCTGCAGGTAGGGACTGCAGAAGGTGTTATCGACGCATACCGGGATGTTGTGCCGGTGCGCTAATTCGCATATAGCGGGGATATCCGAAATACCGATTGTCGGGTTAGCCGGTGATTCAAGGTAAATCAGAGCGGTTTCGGGCCGGATGGCGCTTTCGACCTGTTTCAGATCGGTGGTATCGACATAGGTCGAGGCGACACCAAATTTCGAAAAGGTATTTTCGATGATGCCCCGTGAAGGTCCATAAACGGCATTATGACTAAGGATGTGCTTCCCGGCGCCCAGGTAAGCCATGTAAACCGTGTTAACTGCTCCCATACCGGAGGAGCACCCGATCCCGTCGAATCCATGCTCCAGTTCCGCGATGGTCTTTTCCAGATCGCGGACGGTCGGATTTCCGATCCGGGTATAGATAAATCCGTCGCTTTCACCTGCAAAACAGGCTGCGCCATGGTCGGCCGATTCGAATGCGAAGGTCGAGGTTTGGTAAATGGGTGTAATTACACTTCCAAGGGGATCCTTCGGACCTGCCCCGTGAACAAGCTTCGAGTTGAAGCCGGAGGGTTTGTGTTTCATATGTTAATAATTTTATATTTAATTGGTCACATGGAATATCCATTATTATCATTTGCGTTTTGCACGAACTTGGTTCCTATGGATATTTTAAAAAATGTTGATTGTTTGATTCAAAACTTTTCATGTATTCGGTTGCCTTGAACATGGGATGGCAGGATAGTCTGATTTTGAACACTCCTGCGGATTTACGCTGTCAGTCCATTTTCACGCATCATGAATGTTCAGGAACTGCGCCGTACAATGGTGATTTCATTCTCAATATCGGGATGCAGATGGCGTTTCACGGCGCACAGCGAGGCGGTCCGGATAACGGCCTCATCGTATTGTGCAGGAAAATCGGCCGGCACATTGATCTTTATAATAAATTTCCCGATCATCTTTTTTACCGGGTCAAACAGGCTATCGAGGTCAATAGTGATAGCGTCGGCATTGATTCCGCGTTGATCGCAAAAACCTTTGACATAAATTCCGGCGCAGGTTCCCAGTGAAGCTAAAAATAAGGAAAACGGGGCCGGGGCCGAGTTATCGCCTCCTGATTGGACCGGCTGATCGGTAAAGACGGTGAATCCTTCGATGAGCGCATTAACCTTTTTATTTCCGTCAAAATATACCTGTACTGACATATCCGTTATCTTTTAGAAACTTATGGAATTTACGATTGAACATGATTTACGATTTACGATTGAACATGAATTACGAATTGATCTCTGATCGACGAAGGTTACTTTCAGGTTGCAGGGTAATAATTCAATTTCAATGCTCCTGAATTAATTTCAGCCAATCATTCGCGACAGCCGGAACCGGGAAACGAAGGGGCATCACGAGTCTGAATTCCGGACAAAGATAACAATTTTTCCGGATAGGGAGCGGATATGGTGACGAACGGGTTTTGACGCAAACCAGGGGCTGATTCATCGAGTAAAAGGCCTCAAAAATCGAAAAACGGGGTGGTGATGGCTTAAAGTAGATATCTTTGCTTCAAATCGCCGGGCTGATCCCGCGATGTAAGTTTCTAAATACCCTAAATTCAAACAAATCTGATACACAATGAAAAAGAGTCTGTTACTGTTTGCGGCCCTGCTGAGCTGCACCCTCTTATTTGCCCAGGAAGAAGCACGGCTGATGCGGTTCCCGGCGATGCACGACAACCAGATCGTTTTTACTTATGCCGGCGACCTTTACACGGTCGATAAGGCCGGAGGCATTGCTCAAAAGCTGACCAACGATGCCGATGGCTATGAAATGTTCGCCCGGTTTTCGCCTGATGGCAAGCAAATCGCCTTCACCGCCCAATATGACGGAAACACCGAGGTTTACCTGATGCCTGCCACCGGCGGGGTTCCCAAACGGCTTACCTACACGGCGACACTGGGACGTGATGATATCAGCGACCGGATGGGTCCAAATAATATTGTTATGACGTGGAAGGACAACTCAAACATCGTGTATCGCTCGCGCAAACAAAGCTTCAACGATTTCAAGGGACAACTTTTTGTCGTCAATGTAAAGGGCGGTCTCTCCGAGGAATTGCCCCTCCCCTGCGGAGGATTTTGCTCCTTTTCGCCCGATCAGTCCAAACTGGCTTATAACAGGGTGTTTCGTGAATTCCGTACCTGGAAACATTACCAGGGCGGCATGGCCGATGATATCTGGATCTATGATTTTAAAACCAAACAGACCGAAAATATCACCGGGAATAAATTTCAGGACATGTTTCCCATGTGGAACGGCGACAAGATCTATTTTGTTTCAGAACGGGAGCGTCCCACCAATTTGTATTGTTACGACCTGAAGACCCGGGAGACCAGGAAAGTGACCGATTTTAAAGAATACGATATAAAATTCCCGTCGCTGGGCAATACCGGTGTGGTCTTCGAGAACGGAGGCTTCATCTACCTTTATGATTTTGCATCCCAGAAAACACAAAAAGTGACGATCCGGATCGCCAATGATATGATATCGGGACGGGATCAGTTGCGGGATGCATCGAAATTCATCAACACCTTTTCCATTGCTCCCGACGGGAAGAGGATGGCATTCGGTGCCCGTGGCGATGTCTGGACCGTACCAGCCAAAAGTGGCATCACCAAAAACCTGACCCAGACTCCCGGTATCCACGAGCGGGAAGTGGCCTGGTCGCCCGACGGACAGTATGTTGCCTTCATTTCTGACCGTACCGGAGAGGATGAGATTTTCATCCAGAAACAGGATGGATTATCCGATCCCGTTCAACTCACGAAAAATGGCGATACCTATAAATTTACCATGATCTGGTCGCCCGACAGCAAGAAGCTGTTGTGGTCGGATAAATTGTTACGCCTGCAATATATTGATATCGACAGCAAGGAGGTGACACTCATTGAAACGGCCAAAAGCTGGGAGTTTACCGACTTCAACTGGTCGCCCGACAGTAAATGGATCGTTTATACTTATCCCGATAGGCGCGTTGCATCCCGGATTTATTTATACGAGATATCCTCGAAAACGAAAACACCCGTCACCGATAATTGGTACGATGCGGGAGACGGCTGTTTCAGCAGTGACGGAAAGTACCTCTTTTTCACCTCCAACCGCGACTTCAATCCGACATACAGCTGGACCGAGTGGAACCATGTCTATACCGATATGTCGAAAATATTTTTTGTGACCCTGGCAAAAGCCACTCCCAATCCCTTTGCACCGGAAAATGATGAAGTGACGGTCAAAAAGGATGAAGGCAAGAAAGAAGAAGTGAAGAAGGATGAAGGGAAGAAAGAGGAAGGAAAGAAGGATGAGGGAAATAAAAAGGATGTGGTCATTGACCTGGACGGAATTATAAGCCGGATCGTGGGATTACCGGTGGATGCCGGCAACTATTTCAACCTGAATTGCGTCGGCGACAATGTTTATTACATCAAAGCAGGACGCGGAGGCAGGCAGGGCGGACTGATGACTTACAACCTGAAGGATCAGAAAGAGACCCAGGTGGGTGATTTCGGAACGTATGAAATCTCGGCCGATCAAAAGAAGATGGCGGTAATCTCGTCGGGGAAATATGGTATTGTTGATCTTCCCAAAGGTAAAGTTGATGTTAAAGACTGGCTTGATCTGTCGAATATGAAACTGGTAGTCGATTTCAAGGCAGAGTGGGCTCAGATATATAATGAATCGTGGCGGCAGATGCAGTATTTTCTTTACGCTCCCAATATGCAGGGAGCCAACTGGCCCGAAATCAGGAAGAAATATGCCGCGTTGCTTCCCTATGTCAACAACCGCAATGATCTGAATTATGTTATCGGTGAAATGGTCGGAGAGATCAGTATTGGTCACTCCTATGTGGGAGGAGGCGATAAACCCGATCCCCGGAAGATCAAGATGGGATTGCTGGGAGCAAAGATCAGCCGCGATGCTTCGGGATATTACCGGATTGACCGGATCCTCAGCGGTGAGAACTGGACCAAGGATACCCGTTCACCGCTAACCGAACTTGGCGTCGATGTGAAAACGGGCGATTACATCCTGGCCATCAACGGTAAATCGACCAAAGATCTGAACGATTTCAACGAAGCGATGGTGAACAAGGCAGGCCAGCAGATCGAACTGACCGTAAATGCATCTCCCACAGAGACCGGAGCCCGCAAGACGATTGTCGTTCCGACCGACAATGAATCCGAACTTTACTATTACAACTGGGTTCAGGAAAACATCAGAAAAGTCACCGAAGCTACCAATGGGGAAGTAGGATACATTCACATCCCCGACATGAGTGCGGCCGGGTTGAACGAATTTGTGAAACATTTTTATCCGCAGCTGAACAAACGGGCCCTGATCATCGACGACCGCGGTAACGGCGGAGGCAATGTTTCACCCATGATCATCGAAAGGCTTAACCGTGAGATGACCATGATAACGATGGCCCGCAATACCAATGTGGCCCCGGGCCGGCTGGAAATGCAGTGGGGACCGAAATGTATCCTGATCGACAACTACTCGGCTTCCGACGGCGATCTGTTCCCTTATCAGTTCAAGAAACTGAAGATCGGTAAAGCGATCGGAAAGAGGACCTGGGGCGGCGTGGTCGGTATCAGAGGCAGTCTGCCGTTTATCGATGGCGGACAGTTGATGCGGCCTGAATTTGCACCATACGACACAGAGGGTAAAAACTGGATTATCGAAGGGTATGGCGTGGATCCCGACATCGAAGTCGATAACGATCCTGCCAGGGAGTATGCCGGCGAAGATCAGCAGCTCAACAAAGCCATTGAACTGATGAAAGAGGAGCTTAAAAGTTGGCCTAAAGAACTTCCGGGAATGCCTCCTTTCCCTGATAAGACAAAATAACCCATGAAGAGGAATCAAGAATGACTCACAGCTTATGGAAGGCGGCTTAAAAGGCCGCCTTCATATTTTTCAGTAAGCGCCGATCTCACAAGGAGAATCCAGATTTTAACGCGTTCGCTCTTCTTTTCCGGGAGATGGCATTCTTTTGATTAATTTTACCACGAAAAAGTCGCACGATGCCGAATCCGAGGAACCGGTTTCAGATTGATCAAATCCTGATCATATTGATTTTACTGGCCGGAGCCGCGCTTCGCCTTTACCGGCTCCCCGATATCCCATTCACGCACGATGAATTCTCCGCCATCATCCGGGCGCAGTACGGCACCTTCGGCGACCTGATTGAGAAAGGGGTGAAGATCGACGGTCACCCGGCTGGCATACAGGTCTTCATCTGGCTGTTGATCAAATGGTTCGGCGTGTCGGAGGTCGTCCTGAAACTGCCCTTCATCCTGTTTGGAGTGCTTTCGGTGTGGATGGTCTATCTGATCGGAAAAGAGTGGTTTACTACAACGACCGGACTGACTGCTGCAACTTTCGTCGCCTTTTTGCAGTTTCCGGTGATGTACAGCCAGATTGCGCGTCCCTATTCCAGTGGGTTGTTCTTCACGCTCCTGCTCGTCTGGTTCTGGACCCGGGTTTTATTCTGCCCCGAACGGAGATTGGTTTTAAACCTGGCGGGCTTTGTTGCAGCCGGTGTTCTATGCGCCTATAACCACCACTTCAGCCTCCTGTTCGCCGCAATGGTCGGGATTACCGGCCTCTTTTTCTGTAGTCGTAACACCTGCAGACCTTACCTGATTGCCTGCGCCCTCATCATCCTGCTTTACCTTCCCCATCTTCCAATATTTCTTTACCAACTCGGAGTAGGCGGTATCGAAGGCTGGCTCAGGAAACCCAGGTTCGATTTCATCTTCGACTTCATCCAGTACATCTTCCACTTTTCAATATTCCTTTACTTTCTGATCCTGCTGCTGATCATTCTTGCCCTTCTCTGGTATTCGGAGTTCCCCAGGATTAAAACCAGGTTTGTCATCATCTCTGTGATCTGGTTTTTAATGCCATTCCTTGTCGGCTACCTTTATTCCACCTTCAGAAGCTCCGTTTTACAATATTCGGTGCTCATCTTTTCCTTCCCCTACCTGTTGTTCATCCCCTTCTCCCTTTTCAAAACAGAAAAGCCGTTACATCAGGCAATATTGGTGGGGCTGATTGCGGCGATTGTGATCCCATCGCTGGTTTTTGAAAGGCGCCATTACACCCTTTTTTACAAATCCCCCTACCGGGAAATGGTGGTGGAAGCAAAAAAAGCTGTCGACTCGCTGGGAGCCGCGAATTGTCTGGTAATTCTCGACACCCGAAGGGAGATCAATCCGTACTATCTTGAAAAACTGGGTTGCCGCGACCTTCCGTTCCTGTATGCCGATTCGGCCGGAACCCGGGGCAGGTTGCTTTCGTTGCTCGATTCGTCTGACCGGAAGTTCCTGGCGTACGGATGTATCTCTTCCGACCCCTGGGAAAACTATGCGCTGATGATCTCCCGGTTCCCGCATTTATTGGATCACCGGATGTATGCCGGCGGAGATTTTTACCTTTTCGGCAGGGAAGATTCACGTTTAACCTCTGATTTATCAGGCCACGCGGACGCTCTGAAGAAAACCCTCGTGGGAATATCCTCGGCCAAAAACCGGATACCGCATGATCCTATTGTTCATCAGAACGAATACTTTTATGCGGTCACTAATTATTTTGAAACCCCGTTGGAGGACTGGGGATCGATCGACCCGGATCAGCTTACCGATTCGTTGCCCATCGAAGGCAGCCACAGTTTTCTGGTCCGGAGAGGCGACGAATTCAGCCCCACATATTACAAGTCACTTCGCGATCTGATGCGCCACTACGACGACGTGATCGATGTGTCGGTCGATCTGCGGCTTCCCGAAGTTGCGCCGGGGGTCTGGCTGGTTGTATCGATAACGGCCCGGGAAAAGGAGATTTACTGGAAATCGGTCGCCATTTCCGATTTTATAAAACCGGGGCAACAGGGCCGTGCTTATATATCGCTCAGGCTCAGCGATATTGAACTGCGCCACCATGGATTACTATTCAAGGCTTTCGTCTGGAACCCGATGAAAACACCCTACCTTTTAGATCGATTCACCATCAAGGTAAGATCGGGGAATCCTTTTATTTATGGGCTTTACAGGAAGGTGTAACAGGTGGACCAGTGGACAGGTGGACCAGTGGACCAGTGGGCAAGTGGACAAGTGGATTTACGATTGCTATGATTTACGATTTACGATTGAGGGATTGACTGATTGATTGATTGATTGATTGTCTGATTGATTGATTGTCTGACTGATTGTCAACACCGTTTCATCTGTATATTTATAACGTTAGCTAATCCGAAAAACATAATGGTTAAG
>CAZGIM010000053.1:0-7982 GCA_964525995.1 uncultured Prolixibacteraceae bacterium
TCGATCTCTTATGATTGTTTCTGTAAATTTACCCACTTACTTTTATAAAGAACCGGAATCGCCTTTGTTTTATTGAATATCAACACAAATTTATTGAAAAAATTCCTGGTTTGAACCAGATTGCCTAAATGTGTATATTTACATGAAGATTATATCTTTGAAACGGGCACGATTTAAAAGGATGAAATATCCATGATGATATAAACGTCAACTGAAGGTCAAAGCAACCACCCGGAATTGGAAGACGGTCATAAAATTGGCTGAATTGGCAGGAATTAAGGCATCTCCATGATGATGCCGTATTACGGATTTTGGAAGATAAAGGAATTGTGGGGTGATCGTCAGGTTGAATGCGAATATTTAACAAACCCTATATAATCACCGTTTATGGAAAGAATATTGTTTTTGGCTTTGGGCGTCTTGCTGTCGTGGAGCCTGACAGCCCAGACCACCTTTGAAAAGGTGTTTCCTCCTTATTTTCCTTCTTCATCCGAATCGCTGGGAACGGTCATAATTCAGACACCCGACCAGGGATACGCGGTAATCGCCCAGGAGAATGACGGAACGATCCGGAAACCGCTCATCCGGTTCTCTCCCACGGGCGGTTTGATTAAGGTCAGCGAGTATTCATCCTACATTTACGACGTGAAGGTAGCTTCCGACGGGAGATTGGTATTCGCGGGTCATAAAGACAACAGCATGCTGGTGATGAAAACCACCCAGGATGGTTTCCCGCTGTGGACCACAACTGGTGGGGAGGGTTACGAACCTTCAGCCACATCGGTTTGCATAACGGCCGACGGCAGTATCTGCGCCGCGGGGAACGCAGATAGATCCATGTATTCCGACATGAAGGTTGTAGCATTAAAGACTACCGTCAATGGGACCATCCTGTGGAGCAGGATCTTCGGAACCGCCGGGAAACGCTACTCGGGTGAATCCGTATTGGAGGCGCCCGACGGGGGAATCGTGATTTTGGGAACCGTGAAGACCGGAATGACCGGCCCCGAGGATATCTTCATGTTGAAACTCAGCGCAACGGGCGATTCAATGTGGACGAAGATCTATGACCGGTCGCAGTATGATATCGGCCGGTTTGTTCTGTCGGCAGGAACCAGCGGATTTTTAGCCGTCGGACATTCATGGATCCCGGATGGAAATAACAGGTTTTTCCTGATCCGGACCGACCTTCAGGGGGATACCCTGTGGACCAGGGAATTTGGTTTGCTGTCGCCCGGCGATGCCCTTGGTGCGACCGTTGTTGCGGGTGGGGGTTACCTGCTGGCAGGTACCAACGCCCAGGATTCGCCCGATGAATTCAAGATCATCCTTTACCGGATTGATGACCAGGGAACCCTCCTGTGGTCAAAAAAAGTAGGGTCGTATCAAAGCGAATATGTTTTTTCGGTGACCGGTACAAACGACCACGGATTTGCGCTTTCCGGCAGCATCTGGGATAATAACACCCAAACGATGAAACTGTACCTGCTGAAAACCGATTCCCTGGGAAATTATGTACCCTCGGCGCAACCGGAAATGACATTGGACGATGCCGTACAGGTCTTTCCAAATCCCGCTACCGATGCAGTTCGGGCGCTCCTTCCTGAAATCGCGCTCCGGGCGGAACTGGTCAGTTTGCAGGGCGAATGCATGGCTGTAGCCGAACCGGCTGATCCGACCGGCCGCACGGTCATCTTCAGAATTTCAGATCTTGCTTCGGGTGTCTACCTGATCCGGATCACCACTGCAACCTCGGTTATTTCACGCAAAATCGTGAAATTATAGAGGCCACCGGATCACATCCATTTTTTTCTTTTAAACCAGATATAGACCAGCAGGGTAACGATGGCCATGAAGATCATCACGGCCGGGTAGCCCCATTTAGCTTTGAGTTCAGGCATGAACTCGAAATTCATCCCGTACACGCCCACGATGAAGGTGATTGGCAGGAAAAAGATGGAGAACAGCGTCAGGATCTGGATCACCTGGTTCGTTTTCTGGGAGGAGAGCGATAGATAGATATTGAGCAGGTTGGTGACATCCTCATGGGCCTGTTCATAGAGCATGATGAGTTTAACATGCAGGTCACGGACATCCTGAAGCGCTACAGAGTCGCCGCCTGCCGTACGGATCGAGTTGATCACCTCACCGGTAAGCCGGAGCAGTTTCAGACACACAGAGGCCCGCTGTTTCATGAAGTGAAGATCCTGCATCATTGCCGGTGTGAGCGATTGCCGGAAAATTTTCGCTTCATAGGTATCAACTTCATCGGAAAGCGCAATGGCAGGCTGGTCGTACGAATGGAGCACATGCCAGAGGATGTGGGTCACCAGCTCGCGGGTACTCAGGCACTTTGAAGGATCGGCACAAACACACCGGATGGTTTCGAGAAAAGGTTGAGGCAGCCGGTGAACGGTGATGATGAAGGTATCGTTGTAAAAGATAGCCAGTTTGGTGCTGATCTGCTGGATGGTGTGCAGCGAATCGCTTCGTTTTCCCAACAGTATGCGGGTGATCATAAACCGGATATTGCCTAATTCCTCCGACTTGGGCAGGTGGTCGGGTTCGAGGCAGTCGCGGAGGGTGTAATGATGGAGGTTGTATGTTTTGCTGACCTTTTTCATGTCAGCCTCGGTGGGCGCTACAATGTCGGTCCAGGTAAACGCCCCGGAACCAACGGTATGATTGGTGACAGCCATCTCAGCGGTTTTCTGCAAAAATAAATAATTACAAAATCTTTAGATTTGTAAACTGAATCTTTGTGATGTTGCGAACGTAAAAGCGCTTAGATTCCGGTATAATGATTGAGTCTGCGAAAATCGCAAACTCAATGAGCCAAAGTATATATGGAAACGGATAAAACAGAAACCTATGCATAACATCCTTGTTGAATTGCGAAAAGAACTTACCGTAAATGCCGATGCGGCCGTTAAAGTCCAGGGAGAAAAGTATTTTAAAGAGCCGGTGAAGATGTACGGCATGAAATCGGCAATGGTGTTGGAGATTGGAAAAAGGTATTACCGGGATTTGGAAAAAATATCGAAAAGCGAACTTTTTGGATTGTGCGAATCTTTGTGGCAATCGGGGATGATGGAAGAGTCGTTCATCGCCTGTACCTGGGCGTACAACATGAGGAAGGAATTTGAACCGGAGGATTTTCAGGTTTTCGAGCGGTGGGTCGATCGCTATGTCGGAAACTGGGCTTCGTGCGACACTTTATGCAACCATACCATCGGATCGTTTATCGACCGGTATCCCGGATTTATTGCCGGACTGAAACGCTGGGCGTTATCGCCGAACCGCTGGATGCGGCGTGCATCGGCCGTTTCGCTGATCGTACCTGGCCGACATGGAAAATTTTTACCGGATATCTTTGAGATTGCCACCATCCTGCTCTTAGACCGCGACGATATGGTGCAGAAAGGCTATGGTTGGATGCTGAAGGTGGCAAGTAAAGAGCATCTGGATGAGGTCTTCCGTTTTGTTATGGACCATAAGGTTGAAATGCCGCGGACCGCACTGCGCTATGCCATTGAAAAGATGCCGGCCGAAATGAAGGCTCGCGCCATGGAAAAAAAATGACAATTGATTTGATTTATGATGAAGGAAAATGTAAATCGTAAATCGTCAATCCTGGCAATCGTAAATTCTAAAAGGTTTCTCCGGTTCCTGCCCCGGCTTTCAATCCGTATTTTCCGGTCCTCACGTTGAAAACAATTTCGTTGGTGCCGGTTTTCCGGATGTAATCGAGCGTTTTTCGATATTGTTCCGTGCCCTTGCGGAGCCACTCGGGCAGGTCGTCATCATCGTCGATATGCATCAGCGCTTTCAGTTCCTCGACCAGTTCATCGAGTTTTTCTTCCGGTGTGCGGAATCCCAGGATCTCTTTGGCCCGCATGAGCAGGACGATAGACTGCGTCAGTTCGCGCATCGACCGGGAAACGGCTTGTCCGATCAGGTCCATCCGTGCCAGTTGACCGATACGGTCCATCCGGTTTTGGATCGCTTCATCGCTAAGAAGCAGATTAAGCAATCCGCCGTACCAGGCGAGGCTGATGATAACCACATCGCGGAAATCGGGCAAGTCGTCGCTGAGAATCAATGATTTTATGCGGGTTTTAACCTCTGTGACCTCATGATCCTGGATCAGGATCGGATACTTGCTGGCGGAGAAACCGAGGAAGACATGTTCCCGTTCCATTCGCAGCAATCCTTTTTGTACCAGTCCGTTCACCAGCATCTCCCGGTACCGGGATCCTTTTTCAGCCAGTTTCAGCAGCCACCAGTCGATCTTGCGGGGTTGTTTTTCCTGCCGGATCTGGGTAAGCGCCACGTCGAGCAGGGGATGACCCGTTGGTTCGGGCCGGTCGGGGATAACCGATTCGAGGTCGGTATCGATCCGGTTGTGCAAGGCAAGATCCATCAGGATGGCGGCGGAAAGGATGATATCGAATTTTTTCGATTTCAGAAAGGCCCGCCTGCCGGTCTGTGCATTGACGGTAATTAAAAAGAGTTCTTCGGGGATGGTCAACAGATGATCCATGGCTTAAACTTTTTTAGATTCTTCATTGGGGTCTTTCACTGCGGAGTTGGGATCGATGGCAACAGTTTCCATGCCTTTTCCGCCCTGGTGTCTCGATTTCCGGATCTCTCTGATCCAGGCGGGGAGTGCATCCCGGATGATGATCACCACGCAGGCCATGATCACAAGGGTTAGCGCCAGGTTAATCAATCCCTGGACATGGTGTTTCGGTGTTCCGATCTGAGGTATGTAGATACCGGTGACATTCATGATGCCGGCGGTGATGGTGGTAATGCCGACAAAGATCATGGGCGCCAGCGTGATCCAGGCGTAACGGGCCTTTCCATGGTTAATGATATAGGATGTGCCGATGGCCAGGGCGGTGGTAGCCAGAAGCTGGTTGGCGGCACCGAACATCGGCCAGATTGTGGATACGCTGCCGGTGTAAATAAAATACCCCCAGCAGCAGACCACCAGGACACTGCAGATGAGATTCCCCGGAAGCCAGTTGGTTTGGTTGAATGGTTTGTAAACTTTGCCGAACAGTTCCTGAAGAACGAAACGCGCGACCCGGGTTCCCGCGTCGATGGTGGTGAGGATGAAGAGCGCCTCGAACATGATGGCAAAGTGATACCAGTACGACATGAGCTTGTCGAGTCCGGGAATGGAAGAGAAAATCTGTGCCATCCCGACAGCCAGTGAAACCGCACCCCCGGTACGGCCGGCAATGTTTTCGCCGACTTCGGCAGCCAGTTTTGGCAATTCGCTCTGGGTGAATCCCATCGCCTGAAGCTGGGGCAGGATCTGTGCGAACTTTTCAGCCGAAACATTGATCTGGAAATAGTCGAGCGGGTGGAGACTCGCCGCTGCGATCATGGCCAGGATGCTCACCATCCCTTCAGCCAGCATAGAGCCAACGGCAATAGGGCGGATGTGCGATTCGTTCATGATCATCTTCGGGGTGGTTCCCGAACTGATCAGTGCGTGAAATCCTGAAATGGCGCCACAGGCAATGGTGATGAAGAGGTAAGGGAACAGGGTTCCTGGTATGATGGGTCCCCCGCCACGAATGAATTCTGTGAATGCCGGCATCTTGAGGTTGGGCATCACGATGATGATGCCGACAGCCAACATGGCCACCACGCCCAGCTTCATGATGGAGCTTAAATAATCACGGGGCGACAGCAGCAGCCACACGGGAAGGACGGAGGCAAAAAATCCGTAACCGGCTAGCAACAGCGCCAGAGTCTTGTGATCGAACATGAACCATGATGCAATCGGTGAATCGGGGATGTACCGTCCGAAGATCACTGCTGAACTCAACAGAATGACCCCCATGATGGTAGCCTCAACCACCCGTCCCTTACGGAATTGAAACATCCAGATCCCCATGAAAAGGGCAATCGGTATGGTGGAAGCGATGGTAAACAGTCCCCAGGAAGATTCACTCAGGGCGTTGACGACAACAAGTCCCAATCCTGCAATGGCGATGATGATGATCAGGAATGTGGCAATGGAAGCCGTAACGCCGCTGGTCACCTTTCCGATCTCAACCCGGGCGATCTCGGCCAGCGATTTCCCGTCGTGCCTGACCGAAGCGGTGAGGATCACCATGTCGTGCACCGAACCGGCCATCACCGCGCCAACCACCATCCAGACAAATCCGGGGAAGTAGCCGAACTGGCAGGCCAGAACCGGCCCGACCAACGGCCCGGCCCCGGCAATGGCGGCAAAATGATGACCGAATAACACCCACTTCCCCATCGGATAGTAATTCTGCCCGTCGTACAAACGGCCCGAAGGCATCAGCCGGTTGCGGTCAAGGGTCAGAACCCGGGCGGCAATAAATCCGAAATAGTAACGGTAAGCCAACGCGAAAACCGCAAGCGTAATAATGATCAAAGGCATTGCATTCATAATCCTGAAATGTGTAGTTCAAAAAACGATTGTGAAATCAATGGGTCTGTAGCGGTGCAGGATTTGCACCCGTCATGCAAGCCGATTCATTGGCAAAAATAGAAATATTGAAAACCCCATCCGACCGGAAACCTCGGTTTTTTGATTTTATCCCGGAAAAATATTGTAACTGTCATTAAATCAACTAATAAAATGAAAAGTAAGGGAACCGGGAAAAATTTGGATCCAATGAAAAAAATTGTAAATTTGTCAAGAACTATTCTAAATAATGGAGAAAATTTACATACCTTCCGATTATCTGCCGGTTCTGATCCAGTCGGCAGTAGCGCTGGGTTTCGTTGGCGTAACCATGGTGCTGACGCATATTATCGGAGGGAAACGAAAACGGATCCGAACCCTGCGAAAGGACGAGAATTTCGAATGTGGCATCGAGGTGAAGGGCAATGCCCGGTTTCCGTTTTCAGTGAAGTACTTTCTGATCGCCATTCTTTTCGTGCTTTTCGATGTGGAGATCATCTTTTTTTATCCCTGGGCCATCAACTTCAAGGAGTTCGGATGGGATGGATTCTGGAAAATGTTGATATTCCTCGGATTGCTGCTTTTCGGATTTTATTACATCATTAAGAAAGGAGCATTTAACTGGGAAGAATGAACAGTTGAAATTCAAATGTCAGAATTTAAAATGAATCCAATTTTCATACCAATTCAGCACGGAACAGTCGGTGAGACTGACAAGTGGTTTTTTCACCACGGCACCATGGCACCACGGCACCACGGCACCATGGCACCACGGCACCAAGGAATTTGCGTTTCAGAGGTAAAATCAGGCAACTGTATAAAGAGAAAAATCAGGAATAGATGACAGTCCAACCGCCAGTATATAACAAAGTGGATCCTCCGCCTGGCTACCAGGCTCCCGGTCTTTTTGCGACGACCCTCGACAAGGTGGTAGGGCTGGCACGGAGCAAATCGATCTGGCCATTACCCTTTGCGACATCGTGTTGCGGTATCGAATTCATGGCAACCATGGGGGCTCATTACGATCTGGGGCGGTTCGGTTCGGAAAGGCTCAGCTTCAGTCCGCGCCAGGCCGACCTGCTGATGGTGATGGGAACCATTGCCAAGAAGATGGCCCCGGTGGTGCAACAGGTTTACGAACAGATGGCCGAACCACGATGGGTACTGGCTGTGGGAGCGTGTGCCTCAAGCGGCGGAATATTCGACACCTACAGCGTATTGCAGGGGATCGACCGGGTAGTGCCGGTTGATGTATATGTTCCGGGTTGCCCACCCCGCCCCGAACAGATCATCGACGGTTTTATGAAAATCCAGGAACTGGTAGAGAACGAACCGCTTCGACGCAGGTACGCGCCGGAATACAAGGAGTTACTGACACGGTATGGGATTATAAAATCGTGAGTTAACGCTCAGGGAAAATGAAATCACACTGAATGACTGACAATGGACAATTGACAATGGAAAATTGAAAATGGACAATGGAAATACCCATAAGGCCAAGACATACAAACCGCGGATGAATATT
>CAZGIM010000054.1:0-4427 GCA_964525995.1 uncultured Prolixibacteraceae bacterium
ATAAATATTCATCCGCGGTTTGTATGTCTTGGCCTTATGGGTATTTCCATTGTCATCAGTTTTTCGATCTTCGCTGTCTCTTTTTCCCAGTTGAAGTTGCGGAGCACAAATTCGTAGCCTGCTTTGGCGATGGCCGCAGCGTGTTCGGGATGGTCGAGCAGCTCCTTTACATGGCCTGCGTATGCGGCAGGAGTATCGGCCACCAGGATCTCCTCGCCTTCACGGGCATGGAGCGCTTTAAAGGCCAGCGGAGAGGTGATGCACGGGATTTGCATGGCCATGGCTTCGAGCAGTTTGTTCTGAAGTCCCGTGCCAATTTGCATGGGTGCAATAAAGATCTTCGCGCTGGCATAACACTCGCGCATATCGGGAACCCAACCACTTACATCCACTTGCTCCGATTTCAGGACCATGACCCGGATATGCGGATTGGCTCCCGCGATGAGCAGCCGGATATCCTGTTTTATTTTCACCAATTCCGGCAATATCTCATTAACGAGGAACTCAGCGCTTCGGATGTTGGGCGGGTAGCCCATATTGCCTGTGAAGACAAGGTCATATTTTTTTTCCGAATCCAATGGTTTGAAGAATTCCGTATCGACGCCGTTCGATACCACCACGATTTTATCACGGTCGGGATGGGGAATCAGGTCGCGATCGGGCTCTGAGATGATGATCTTATGGTCAAAGCGGTCAAAAACCTCATGTTCGTACCGCAACATCCGCTTCAATTCAATGCGTAGAAAGGGCCTCAGATAAAACGGGGCAGTTGACAACCTGCGGTCGAGTCCCTTGGAGAATACATCCTGGTAATCGAGGGTCTTAGGAATGTTAATGTCTTTCACATATTCGGCAACCCTGACCAACTGACAGAAAATATGGTCGGGCCGGGTGTCGTGAATCAGTTTTCTGACCTGCATCACGGCAGGTTTGTGATAAAAGTACCCCACCTGTAAGGGTTTGGTTGAAAACAAGGTCCTGAACAGGCTGAAAAAGATGGTTATCCTGGAGATGGGTACAATATGAATGGATTTAACATATTTACTCAAGATGGGAATGGCATCTTCATGAAGAACCCCATCATTCAAAGCACATAAAATAATTTCATGCTTTTTCGAAAGCTGTTTGATCTGATGAAAGGCCCTTAGTTTATCTCCTTTCTCAGTAGGGTAGGGTACTCTGGGTAAAAGAAAAAAAAGTCGCATGCGAAAAGCTTGATTGGGGCAAAAATATAAAAATCCCCATTAATGAAGCAGATCCTGATAAAAACCCTGAAGTTTTTTGAGCAGGGATCCGGGGTTGTAAGCATCAGATATCAGTGACCGGGCCTGGTTCCCTAATTTTTGGCACAACTCCCGGTCGGTTACACACATTGAGATCATTTCAAAAAACTCGCAGGGACGGTCGGCCAAAAGAATGTGTTCCCGATCGGTACATACAATCCCTTCGGCGCCCAGGGTCGTTGAAATGATTGCCTTACCTGCTGCCATGGCCTCAATGATCTTGACCCTGATTCCGCTTCCGGAGAAGAGGGGAACAATCATGACCGACTTCGATTCCATGAAAGTCCGGGCATCGGGAACCTCACCCAGCACCACAACATTGGGCTTGTCGAGGTTCAGCATCCAATCAGGCATTTCGCGGCCTGCAAGATAGTATTTAAGATGGGGGAACTGGGTGTAAACATCGGGCCAGACCTCATCCAGAAACCATTTCACCCCCTCCTGATTGGGGATCCAGTTCATCGAACCAATGGTAAAAAGAGAAGGAAATTCTTCAGAAATCGTATCGGTCGACATTTCAGGTACCCTGATCCCGAACGGCAGGTCAATCACCGGGATGGAGTTATTTTTCGGCTCGTTGCCATTTAATTCCTTCCTGAAAAATTCAGCGTCATTGGAAGTGATGGCGACAACGCCGTCATATTGATGTAAAATCCCTGATTCGTAAGCTCTCAAGGTCCGGGCAAGATGGTTGACGTACCATGATTTCAGTGGATTTCGTTCTTCGGCGGCAACCCGTTCCCAAATCAGGTGTTCGATGTTATGTGCCCGCAGTACGATCCGCGCCCGCGACAATCTTCTGACGGTATCGATGTAGGGCGACATGAAGAGGGTTTCCATCTGAACAATGTCGAAATCGTCCCGGTTGAGAACCTCCCGGAGTCGCCTGGCAAATCCGGCGGAGACGAATCGTTCGACATGGTAGGATTTATGCGTGAAGAGGTTAAGAAATGCCGGAATTACCCGAATTCTTAAATCGAGATCAATAAGTTCAAGTCCGGTCTTTTCGCGATAATAAGCGGGAATATCGGCATCGGTAATATGGTATTTATAGGAATTGACCGCCAGCACCTTAACCTCATGGCCCAGGTCGACCATTCCCTCAATAAGCATATTCATAGCCATCGGACCGCCTTCGCGGGGGGGCCAGGGTGATTTATTGCAAAGGAAGAGGATCCTCATATCCGTTGTTCTGGAATTCGGAATAACTTGCTGAAAAACCGGTACCAGGCATCGATATTGAAAAGTGATGCATCGTTGGTCGATTTAATGGTCAGGAAAATGCCGATGGGAAGCAATATGGCTGAAGAGATCCACATTCCCTGCCAGGGCGGCAACTCGCCTTCGGCCGTGTATTTTTCGCCCATGAATGAAACCACCCAATAGAGAATGAAAAAGAGGGTGGAGATCACGGCAGGCATACCTAATCCTCCTTTCCGGATGATGGCTCCCAACGGGGCTCCGATGAAAAAGAGGAGAAAGCAGGCGATAGAGAATGAGAATTTCTTGTGGAGCACGATCTGATGTTTATAAATCAATTTATTACGCGAATAAAGCGTTTCTGCTCCCGATTGGAGCGATTGCCTTGCCGAAAAGGCCGTATTACGGGCGTTTTCAAGTATCCGTGACCGGTCGGCCGATTTGAAGTTCAGAATGACCGTAGGGTTAAATGCAGTTTGCAGGTCATGCTGAACAGCTTTTCCTTTGCCGGAGTCAAATGACTTGTAAAACGGAAAGTACTGCAGATAGGTGTTCTCAAATCCGGTGCGTTCCTTGATAAGTTGTATGTTCAGGGAATCGATGGAGTTCTGCAGTTGTCGGATGTCCTGCATCTCATAGTTTTTCTTGAACAGGTTTTCATCGGTCCTGGTCAGTTGAAATGCGGAGAGGTCGAACATCTGGTACTGTTCTGAAAAGCGGGACCGCTGAAATGGCCGGGTTGCCTCATTATTTCTCAGATCGATCCGCTCTTCGTAGTTGGTACCGTCGTATAAACGGAATATCAGAAATCTTTTATCGGGCGACAACTCCATTTTACCCCAGGCGGCGGTGGTGAGCGATACATTCCCCATATGCTTGGTATGGTCATAAACCATCACATTCCGGATGGTATTTCCATCCTTTTCCTTGGTTCCGACCCGTATCACAAATCCGTCGATGCCATTGTAAAAAACCCCCTCCTTCAGGTTAAAGGCAAGCTTTTTCTCTCTGACATCATACAGCAGTGAAAGGAATTTCAGATTGGCCACGGGAAGTACATAGTTGGAAAAATAAAATCCAAGCCCACTGATCAGGATGGAAACCACAATGAGCGGACGCATGACCCTGCTCAGGCTGACTCCGGCAGCTTTAATGGTCACCAGTTCGTAATGTTCGCCAAGATTTCCGAATGTCATGAGCGAGGAGAGCAGAATGGCTAACGGCAGGGCAAGCGGAACAAATGTGGAAGAGGCGTAGAACAGTAGTTTAGCAATGATATACCATTCCAGGCCCTTGCCTACCAGGTCGTCGATGTACTTCCATACAAATTGCATCAAGAGGATAAAGAGTGCGATGAAAAATGTCATGACCAGAGGGCCAAGGTAGGATTTCAGAATGAAGAGGTCGAGCTTTTTCATGCAATAACCGATCTTTGCAAAGATACAGATAAACGGGAAAGTAAATATCGTATTTTTGCAGGAAAGGAAGCGATGGACAATTGACAATGGACAATGAACAATGGACAATTAAAGGAATTGAAAATTGAAAATGGAAAACGGGCGGACGGGTTAGACGAAGAGTTGGACGAAGAGCGGACAGGAAAGAATTGACAATGAAGGGAATTGAAAATTGAAAATTGAAAATGGAAAACGGGCGGACGGGTTAGACGAAGAGTTGGACGAAGAGCGGACAGGAAAGAATTGACAATGAAGGGAATTGAAAATTGAAAATTGAAAATGGAAAACGATTTGAGAATGTGAGAATATGAAATTACAAATTATTGTTTGTCCCTAATGGCCAATGCCCAATGCCCAATGCCTGATTTTAACTTTTGATTTTTTCCCTAATTCCTAACGCCCAATGCCCAATGCCTGATTTTAACTTTTGATTTTTTTCCCTAATTCCTAACGCCCAATGCCCAATGCCTGATTTTAACTTTTGATT
>CAZGIM010000054.1:4527-7907 GCA_964525995.1 uncultured Prolixibacteraceae bacterium
CCAATGCCTGATTTTAACTTTTGATTTTTTTCCCTAATTCCTAACGCCCAATGCCTAATGCCTATTGCCTATCGCCTATTGCCTATTGCCTATTGCCTGATTTGAACTTTGAATTTCCATCCGATGACCCTTACAGAAGTTAGAACCCATAAACACAAAAAACAGTTCCTGAATATGGTGGATACTGTTTATAAGCAGGATCCCTGGTATGTCAGACCTCTTGACAGGGAAGTGGAAGCGGTGTTCGATCCCAAACAGAACAGTTTTTTCGGGCACGGCGAGGCCGTCAGGTGGATACTCACGGATGAGCACAACCAGACCGTCGGTCGCGTTGCAGCCTTTATTAACCGGCGAAAAGCTTTTACTTACCAGCAACCCACCGGTGGGATGGGATATTTTGAGTGTATCGATCATGACGAAGCGGCCAAACTACTCTTTGACCGTTGTCGCGACTGGCTTTCAGAACGGGGTATGCTGGCGATGGACGGACCCATCAATTTTGGAGAAAATGATTCCAACTGGGGACTTCTGGTCGAGGGTTTTATGCATCCGGGCTTCGGTATGTCGTACAATCCGCCTTACTACCGGAGGTTATTTGAAAATTACGGATTTAAATTCTATTTTGAACAGGTTTCCAACCATCTGGACTTGACCAAACCATTTCCCGAACGATTCTGGAAGATCGCCGAATGGACCATGCGGAAGCCTGAACTATCCTTCCGCCATTTTACGTTTGATCAGGCAGGACAATTCATCCGTGACATGAAGGAAGTTTATGACGATGCCTGGAAATTTCATGAGAATTTTACCCCAATGGATGAGGTTACCTTGCGAAAAGGATTGGAAAAGGCCAAAGCCTTCGCCGATCCTGAAATGATATGGTTTGCCTACCATCTTGATGAACCTGTCGGCTTTCTCATACACTTTCCCGACGTTAACCAGATTCTCAAACATCTGCACGGCAAAATGCATCTACTGAATAAAATCAAATTTCTTTGGCTGAAATACTGTAAAACCATTACCCGCTCCCGGATCGTTATCATGGGAGTAAAGCCCAAATACCAGCGGTTGGGAATTGAATCGGGTATCTTCTGGCATCTGAATGAAAAGATGAAAAAACGGCCCCATATTACTGAAATCGAACTTTCATGGGTGGGAGATTTTAATCCTAAAATGAGGGCTTTGCATGAATCGGTCGGCGCTACCTTTGCCAAACGCCATATTACCTATCGGAAGATATTTTCAGAAGATATTGAATTTCAAAGATCTACGATTATTCCGGTCGATACTAAGGAAAAGAGCACCAGATCCCGGCAGGACCAGCCGGAATAATATTTCTGATTAAAAATGATTTTTATTGTTTCTGATTCATATTTTACATATTTTTGTATCCGATAGATATGATTATACTTAAAATAAGCTAAAGAATCAGAGTATTAATTAACCCCAAAAACAGAGTGTATGAAAAAATGTTTACTTTTCGTTTTTTTACTTGTGTTAGGGACTGCGGTTATGGCCCAATCCCATAAGATTAACACAAAGTACAGCAAAGGGAACGCTGTCCCGGCCGTTGTGCTGGATAATCCGATTTCTCCAGTTCAACTCAGCAATACCGCGCCGCTGTCAAAATCCGCCCTCGAAGAGACCCTGGGCGAAACCCGTTATGATCTTCAATCGAATGCCGGTACTCAGAACCGGTTGGTTTACTGGCCTGACGGAACCATTTCGGCGACCTGGATCAAAGGTCAGGTTGAGACTTCCTACAACGACCGTGGAACCGCTTACAATTACTATGACGGATCTGCATGGGGCCCCCAACCTACGGGTCGTATTGAATCTGTCAGAACAGGATGGCCTTCGATTGACAAATGGAACGGCAACGGAGAAATAATCATTTCTCACCAGAGTGGTACGACACCTCTTGTTATGAATACACGTCCCGTAAAAGGCACCGGAGCCTGGACACAGACCTTGATCAGTGCTCCTGCCGGTGCAGCGGGTTTATTATGGCCCAGGGCTATCACTTCGGGTCCAACTAACAACTATATTCACATGGTCGTGCTGACTTCGCCTACTGCCAACGGCGGTACGGTTTATGAAGGACTCGACGGAGCATTGCTTTACTATCGTTCGCTTGACGGCGGAGCCACCTGGGACAAAAACGGGATCATCCTCCCGGGACTTGAATCTGCAAACTATGATGGATTCAGCGCCGATGTTTACTCCTGGGGTACTCCTCAGGGAGATGTCATCTATTTTGCAGTCGCTGGTGACTGGAGCGACACCTTCATTATGAAATCGACCGATAATGGCGAAACCTGGACTAAAATTCCGGTATTAACCAATGCAAATAAAAAACTGCCGACCGGAACCACGTATGTACCGCCTTTCACCTCAAGCGACGGAGCAGTTGCCGTTGAAATGGATCATAACGGCATTATCCATATGGCACACGGAATTGGCGGCGGATATATGGAAGCTAGTACCAAATATATTTATATAAACAGAAATGGTCTGGTGTACTGGAATACCACCATGCCGATGCTCCCCGACAGCCTTGATCTCGACACCCTGAATGCCCATGGCAACCTGATTGGCTATTATTATGATGGCCCGAACCCCGAAGATACGCTGTTAACGGTCCCCACTTACCGTATGGGACTTTCGAGTTTTCCCCAGTTATCGATCGATGCGGCAAACAATATCTACTGCCTCTATATCTGTCCTACTTATGCCAATCCTTCGGCCGATGATATGAACTATCGGAATATCTGGGGGGTTGCCAAATTCCACGATAAGGCTGAGTGGACCGATATGATCAACCTCAACGAAGGCATACTTTATTGGTTTTACGAGTTTGTCTATGTGACCATGGCGAAATCAATACCCGACGACAATCTGAGGATCATCTACCAGACTTCAGAAACTCCCGGCAGTTCGTCAGTGTCGGGATCAACGATTGCGGTACATAACAACAACTTCGACTTCCGTATTGTACCCGGCTCCACCTTCTGGCCTACCGGAGTGGAACAAAAGACTACCCAAAACACCCAGGTCGGACAAAATTATCCGAACCCGGTCACTGGTCTTACCAGCTTCAACGCCTATCTTGATCGTTCTTCCAATGTCGTGATCGAGGTTTCCAATGTGATGGGGCAAAAGATCATGACCCTTGACAAAGGGATGATCAACTCAGGCAACCATAAATTTACCATCGACTGCAACCGGCTCACCTCCGGTATCTATTTCTATACTGTAAAGATCAACGGCGAATCTTACACCCGTAAGATGATTGTCGAATAACATTGAATAAATCCTGAATTAAGAAGAGGCTGTCTCAAAAGTCCGAGACAGCCTCTTTTTTATTTATAACACCCTGA
>CAZGIM010000055.1:0-6750 GCA_964525995.1 uncultured Prolixibacteraceae bacterium
TTAATACTGTCTTTCTCGCTGGTACTGGCTTTTGGCTGCAACCGTCCTTCCTCTCATCAGACTGTCAGTGGCAATGATTCAGTGACACTGAAACTGGAGACCCTGAACAAAAGCCTCAGCGACGATCCTTCGAATCCTGACCTGTACAATGCTCGTGCCGCCTGTTATTTGGCAGCACACCAGTACGACAAAGCGCTGCAGGATGTCAATAAAGCCATTTCCCTCAACAATCGCAACACGGCTTTTTACATCACCCTTTCGGATATCTATCTTCTCATGGGGCAACCGCAGAACAGCCGTGATGCATTGCTGACTGCGATACGGATCAATTCGGGAGATAAGGATGCCCTGCTCCGGTTGGCCAAGCTCTACCTGATCATGAAAGATTACACCAACTGCTACGAAATGGTGCGTCAGGCCCTGTTGATCGACAATACACTGGCCTCGGCTTATTTTACCCGTGCCATCGGCCTGCTCGAACAAGGCGACACCAACCGCGCGGTAACTGACCTGATGCAGGCGGTGGATAAGAACCAGAACTATTATGAGGCCTATGTCCAGTTAGGGGATCTCTTTGCCATGAAAAAAGATCCTTTAGCAGAAGCTTATCTGAAAAATGCACTGAAATTACGGCCCGGCAGCCGGGAGGCGCTGTACATGCTGGGTATGTTTTACCAGGAGACCGCCCGCTACGACAAAGCCATTGAAACTTACCAGGCATTGATCAGAACTGACTCATCCTTCAGAGAAGCGCCCTATAACATCGGCTATATATACCTCGTTTACCTGAAGGATTTCACCAAAGCAATCTCCTTCTTCACTTCATCATTGGAAAAAGATCCCCAGTATTACCAGGCTTTTTTCAACAGGGGATATGCGTACGAACTCTCGGGTGATTATAAAAAAGCTGCCGACGATTACCAGCGGTCGCTCAAGATTAAGGTAAATTACGATAAAGCAGTGGAAGGGCTCAATCGGCTTGATAAAAAGCAAATCAGGAAGTAAGTTCTGCCCGGATCTTTTTCAATTCCTCCCTCAGATTGCCCGTCTCCTTTTCAAGTTCTGAAAAGAGGCTTTCCAATCCATTTTCGTCCTTGTTTTTGGCTTTTTCATCGAGCCTGCGGCTCAACTCGATGGTCACCGGATCCATGAAATTTGCTATAACACCTTTCAGGCTGTGGGCATGGAATTTTAACTGGGTGAACTCGCGGAGTGCAATATTATCACGAAGTGCTTTAAACCGATCCTCGTATTCCGATTCGAAAATGTCGATGATCTCAACTATTATCTCTTTTTCAAAGTACTGGAAGTTCTCGTTAAATCTTAGACGGTCGATCATAGCCTTATTTTTAGACAAAATTAGAAATTTATATCCTCACCGTGTTGTGAAAATAGTAAATAATGTAATGCTGCATGAACCGTGACTATTCTATAACCAAACCGGGTTTCAAAAAGGTAACGGCAATCGCGCACGGCATTTTCTTTGAAGGACTTCAGCGGCTTTTGGTAGAGTAAGACAAAATCCTTCAAATCCTGGTAGATATCGGTAAAATGTTCAGCCATGCTGCCCTCCACCGGATCAGCATGGCTTTTTTCATGAAGATCGAGGTACTGAAAGGAATCCTCTTTCCCGAATTTGTTGCGCAATGTATTGAATAGCTGCTCCCATTGCTCCTCTGTGACGTAATGCTCTGTCGCATCTTCGTCTTCGGCTGACACTTCGGGCAACAGGGTGGCTTTCAAATAAATGAGAGGAAGGATTTTTTGCAGGAACTGGAATAGTTCTTCTTTGCTATACTCCTCTGCTTTTTCCAGGAAAAGACAGAATTCATTGGCCACGGTCAGCATTTCCAGTACTTTCCGGGAATAGACCGGTTCATCGGGATGAGATGGTTGATTGTTCATATTTTTTCAGATAAGATTAATTGTTAAGGCTCTCTTCATGGGGAGCAGTGACATTAAAATCGGGGAACCGGATTCGCAGGTCCGATGTGAGGTAAACCTGGAAGGGATTAAGGAAAGCCCCGGAATTCGGGTAAAAATACCCGGCAATCATGAAAGTGGGAAAAACAAGGTTGTCATTTTTGATCAATAATCCGGCTCCGATTCCCGTGATCAAAGGTTGTGTGATGATATCTTCTCCCTGCGGGGAGACCAGGCCGGCTTGAAGATTGGCCATCAATCCGAACCGGAAACCATAGAAAAACCAGGGAGGGAAACAAATCTCGGTAAGGTTGACCGAAAGGGCATGAATACCTTCAAGCGCCTCTTCTTCATTGATCTTATTGATCCTGAAGTCGAGGTTGATATCGTAATAATCCCTGAAATTCGACCGTAAATTGAAAGCATATCGGTAATCGGTGATAAGGTAAGTCCTGAACTTATATTTACCGTTCCGGCTACGGTATAAAGGCGTGAAATATTTGGTGTACACCTTGAGAATTGCATCCTCAAAAGAAGACTTGTGCCAGTATCCGCTCAATCCGGCATATCCTGAAAAATAGCCGGCATGATCGAAATATTTTCCTCCCGCGATCGAAAACCCTGAATAGATTCGTTCATAATAATCGGTCTGATCATATCCTGCGGTAAACTGGATAAGATGTCCATAAGGCAGGTTCTCGGTTTTCCCGAACGAGGTCACATAATCGGTAACATAATATTTGTTGTTTGACCACGAGAGGCTTCCCAGAATTTTAAAGGTGTTGTAGTAGCTCCGGTTAGAGTCGATCGTCACTTCCGGTCGCATTGAATACTGCTTTCTGGAAGTTGCTGCAGCGATGACCAGACGGGAGTTCTTCTGGTTCCTTTTCAACAGAAAGGATCTTCCGACCCAAAACTGTTCCTCATTATAACGGGCAGTGATTGCCAGTCCGGTGTCGGGTTCGTTAACATCTTTCCACCAGGCGGCCCCAATCCCCCCGGCCCACTTGGTCCGGTTTGTCAGAAAAGGTTTTTCCGCAGACGCTTCATAACTCTGGTCTCCCTCATTGTTGGCATAATACTCGAGGTAAGCATTGATTTGAGTACCTCCGATGTTACTGAAAGAATAGGATACCCCGTCTAATCTGAAAAAGGGCGCCCTGTTAAGCTCTGCTGAAGTATTGACCATCAAACGATCGCCCAACCCCAGGAAGTTGGCGTCATAAAGCCGGACCGCTACTTTTTGAGTGGTGATGCTGGGAATGTCCAGGCCGATCGACCAAACATCTTTGGTGATAACCACCAGGTCAACCGAATCCGCAGAGGAATCAGCAGGCACAACCACAATCCGGGCATCATCGATGTATGGAAGATCGCGCAAAACACGCTCATTGTCACCAAGTGCCTCAGGGTCAACAGGCTCACCTTTTTTAATTAGCAAATTTTTCTTTATCACGGCACTCCTTGAATTCATGTGAACCTTGTTCAACCATTTACCGGCGCCTGTCAAAGGCGCCATCGTGGTATCAAATATCGACTCTCCAAAAGGATGCTGGACTTTGATCCGGATATTCCGGATGATTTTATTTTTGTATGAAATAAAGGGATCGGTACTTTTTATTACCTGTACCGAATCGGGTAGCGAACTGTTTTGAGGAGCAATAAAAGCAAGATCATATAAAAGCCGTGTGATTTTGTTTCGCGAAAATTTCCGGTAAATCGAATCGTAAAATGTCTTCGATTTCATGTGAAAGGAGGTATCCCTTTTCCGTGACAGTTCAAAAGTACCTATTAGAAAAGTATCTTTCTGAATGAAGATAATAAGGTCTTTAGTGAGGATCAATGGTCCTTTCCTGATGTAGAGGGTATCTTTCACAGGAAGCGGGCCGCCTTTCTTTTTTTCCCCGGGAACGACCAAAGGGCCTATAGAAAGAAAAGAGTACAGAAAAGGGAGGACAATGAACAGAAGGAGGAGACGATACCTGAAAAGGTGATAACCTCGCTGTGGCATCTTTAACCCCCTGGTCATTTAACGCAAATGCAATGATTCGATGATGTCTGATATCTTTTCGTCAAGGAGCCTTTCTGTCGTTTCATAGGAGGCTTCCGGTGGAAAATCGCTTTGGACACTGAAGTAGAATTTTATTTTGGGTTCGGTACCGGAGGGACGAACGCTGATGCAGCTGCCATCTTCCAGCAAAAATTGAAGAACATTGGATTTCGGCAACAGGATGGCTTTTTTAGTATGGGCAGAGAGATCAGTCTCTTCCTGTAACTGGTAATCCCGGATCATGAGTACAGGGGAGTCATTGATGGTCAAAGGAGGATTTTCCCGGTAACCAACCATCATCTGCTGAATCTCTTCAGCGCCCGTTTTTCCTTTTTTGGTAATGGAGATCAATCCTTCTTTGTAAAACCCGTAGCGATGATAGACTTCGGTGAGCAAATTAAACAACGAAAGACCACGATCTGCAGCCCATGCAGTCATTTCAGCAATCATGGCGCAGGCGCTGACAGCATCTTTATCCCTTACAAAATCGCCGATCAGGTACCCGTAACTCTCTTCACCGCCCACGATGTAACGCATCTCTTTCTCTTTGGTACGGATTACATCTGCAATGTATTTGAACCCGGTCAGACATTCAAAATAGGCAACGGAAAACGAATGGGCGATCTCTGAAAGGATTTTGGAAGTTACAATGGTTGAAACGATGAATTCGTTGCCTTTCAACCGTCCCAGTTCATGCCAGCGCGTCAGCATGTAATGAACGATCAAGGCAGCAGTCTGGTTGCCATTGAGCAGGATCATCTGTTTTTGTGGATCCCGTATGGCGATACCAACCCTGTCGGCATCGGGATCGGTGGCCATGACCAGGTCGGCGTTGAGCTTTTCCGCGAGTTCAATTCCCATGTTCAAAGCATCGTGTTCTTCGGGATTCGGAGAACGTACGGTTGGAAAATTTCCGTCGGCCACTGCCTGTTCCTCCACCACATGGATATTGGTAAAACCGTACTGCTGAAGAATTTCAGGGACCAGTTTACGACCGCATCCATGGAGAGGAGTATAAACGATCTTCAGGTCATGGTGCCGGGCGATACTCTCGGGAGAAAGGGAGAGGGCGGCGATCCGGTCAAGATAAACCTTGTCAATTTCAGATCCGACAAGCTGAATGTTCGCCGGATTCCCATTCCAGAGGACATCCTCCACTGAAGTGATCTTTTGGACTTCTGCGATGACATTGAAGTCGTGTGGGGAGATCATTTGTGCCCCGTCATCCCAGTAGGCTTTATACCCGTTGTACTCTTTAGGATTGTGTGAAGCCGTAAGCATCACCCCGCTCTGGCAACCCAGGTAACGGATGGCGAATGACAATTCAGGGGTGGGACGAAGGCCGTCAAATAAAAACACCTTGAAACCGTTGGCCGACAACACTTCTGCCACGATGTTCGCGAAATAGGAGCTATTGTTGCGGCTGTCGTGCGAGATAGCCATTTTGACGGGGTTCAGGTGCGGGAACATCTTCTTCAGGTAGTTGGCCAATCCCTGGGTGGCCATTCCTACGGTATATTTATTCATCCGGTTGGTTCCTGCTCCCATGATACCCCGTAAACCTCCCGTACCGAATTCCAGGTCACGATAAAAGGAGTCAGTCAGTTCAGCCGGATTGTTTTCCATCATTGTTTTCACGGCTTCTTTTGTTGCCTCGTCGAAAGGACCGGTTAACCAGGTTCTGGCTCTTTCCAGAATTTTTGGATCTATGGTTTGATTCATTGTATGTAATTGTTAATTAATTCTTTATATTATCTCCCCCATCTTTTGAAGGCATGTTTTCAGGCTGTCGCGCCAGTAGGGGATCTCCACCCCAAAGGTCTCTCTGATTTTGGCTTTGTTCAGGACACTATACCAGGGTCTTGCCGCAGGCAATGGATAATCGCGGGTTTCAATGGCATGCAGGGTACAATCGATGCCCGAGAATTCCACGATGGCTTTGGCAAAATCGTACCAGCTGGCAACCCCTTCATTGGCATAATGGTACACAGTGGTTCCTTCGGCCTGATTACCACTTTGGAGAAGGGTCAGGATAACCAGGGCAAGGTCGTACGCGTAAGTAGGGCAACCGATCTGGTCAAAAACAACATTCAGCTTTCCTCTTTCACGACCATATTTCAGGATGGTTTTGACAAAATTGTTGCCGAATTCAGAGTAAAGCCATGAGGTTCTGATTATTAATGCTTTGGCTTTAGAACCCCGCACTGCTTCTTCCCCTGCATCTTTGCTCCTGGCATAAACCGAGACGGGTTCTTTTTTATCATCTTCATTGTAAGGCCTGAAGGCATTTCCCCCGAAAACGTAATCAGTGGAGATGTGGATCAGGAGCAGGTTGTGATGACAAGCTGCTTCGGCAAGTTTGCCCGGGGCAATAGCGTTGATCAGGAAGGCTTTTTCAGGTTCCTGTTCTGCTTTGTCCACGGCAGTATAGGCAGCACAATTGATGATGGCTTCAGGCTTTTCCGAGACAATCATCGCTTCCAAAGCCATCTCATCACAAATATCCAACTCTTGGACATCGGTGAAAACAAACTGAAAACCGGGATAAAGAGGGGCGAGTACCTTGAATTCATTGCCTAATTGTCCGTTGGAACCGGTGATAAGCAGTTTCATGAAGTAAATTATTTGATGTTGGAATTCTTGTACAATATGATGTAAGATTTATTGATGACCGTTTCCCGTGATTGTTTTAAAAAACGCGATCGTTTTCAGTAATCCCTCTTCCAACATGATATGGGGTTCCCAGCCAAGTTCTTTTTTTGCCAGGGTGATATCCG
>CAZGIM010000056.1:0-6647 GCA_964525995.1 uncultured Prolixibacteraceae bacterium
TTTCAACAGCTTACAACAAGTGTGCGCTGCATGATGCTCATGCAGGGCGCACACAGGTTTGCAACCGCAACAAAACCAGTATTTCTGTAGCTCAGCATAGTTTCATCATTGCTGCGGCTGCAAACAAAGTGTTAATGCATACTGTATAAATAGCGATATCGAGTTTGAGCTGAAAATCCAAAGATGAAAAAAATCCCCACTGAATGAAGTGAGGAATTCGTTTCAGTACGAAAGATGTATTCGAACTTTTAACTTTATAGCAGGCCTCCGTTCTGGTAAATCGCCAGTTGGGCATCATAGAATTTATTGATTCCCGCCGATTTCTGGTTCCTGAGATTTGTCAGTTGTCCGGAAATAAAATCAACCCTGATAGCATCGTCATGCTGAAGATCAACCTTTGCAAGGATTCCCGGATCATAGGCTCCGGGAGCTTATTATAGAAGATTTGAAGACGTATCCGGAAAGTTCACTATCTGACTTACACCCAAGGATAGGTAAAGAAATTGAAATCAGGAAAAAGCAAATTAATCGTTTCAACCGGCAGGATATCGGCTTACTGCATACTGATATAAAATCATTTCTTGATCGCCTGAAGGAAGATTACGGGCTGGCGGGATTGTCAATCGATTCCTTGAACTTCTCTCAATATTCATTTACTGCAAAATTTCCGGAACGGTTCATGAGCACAGCGCTTTTGCCGATACCTGAGCCCATGAAGAGTCGAAATACTTTGCCATCACACATGGATTGCCGGAGGATATTCTGCAGAAAACATTTATAAGCAACGGAAAGAATTATACCATAACCCGAATCGAAACAAGGAGTTCGAAGTATCCGATCATCGCATCCTGTGACGAAGATGGTAAATCATACAAGTTTGGAGTGTTGTATGTAAAGGAGATTTTTGACAGGAACGCATAACAACAGAATCCAAAGGTTTAAACACAAAGTGCAAGGGGCATAGTGTAAATTATGTTGATGACTGAAATAGGTTGACTTTTTTCAATTACTATTAAACTCTGGAGTTGTTTGTTGACTTTTTTCTTTTTTGCTACTTTTTTCTTTTTTGTCAATAACTTCGGAATTAGTTAATAAGTTGTTAGACCACTTGAATATCTGTAATTTAGGTCTCTGATTTTCATTCAACTTTTCAACCATTTTTTCAAATGCTGTAGGTGTCATCATTTTCAAATAACGATGAGGCTTTTCATCATTATACAGGTTCTGGATTTTGCGGATCTGGTTACTGAGATTTTTCTCTTTTAAGTCTGCCTCAAACAGGTATTGATGTTTTATGGTTCCCTGAACTCGTTCAACGTAAGCATTTTCCTGAGGCATTTTACACATGCTGATTTGCATCTTGTTATCCAACAACAATTGAGTAACCTGGTCACTGATATATTGGCTGCCACGATCAGAATGAAAGATGCATTCGGATATATCCGTACCTTTTCTGACGATTAACGCTTTCTTTAATGCTCTTTCAACCTGTAATGCTCTTAGATCCTTAGCTAGGTGTAAAGCAAGCAGCTTTCTTGAATACACATCTTCGATACTCACACCGTAATAATCAACATTTTCTATCTTGATATAAAAAATGTCTGATTGCCAAACCTGGTTGATCCCATTGATCTCCTTGCCCTCTATCAGATTCGGATATATTGTAATCCTCTGTGACCAGGTGGTCTTATGCCTGTTTAGCTTTCTTTTAACCTGATTAATTCATTAGAAATCGCTCAAAAATGGGTGAAATGCTGAAAACACTGACTATATTGATTCAAAATGGGTTATAACGATTTTCACCTTTCTAATGCAATGCATTAGAGGCTAAACAATTGGTTATCAATATTTGTTCAAAAATAACAATGTCTAATGAATTAATCAGGTTTAAGTTTATACCCGTTTGCAAACCCAATCTTTTCAAAAATGTCGCGCCCAACCGATACCGCTTCCCTGGTGGTATAGTAAATACTTCGGCATCCCATGCGTTTATGGTGATTTCGGATTTCGCTTATTATGTTCACAACCTGATCCGATATCTCTTCCATCTGTTGTTGGCGCTGCTTATATTTCCACATGGCTTGCTTTGTGATTCCTGCAATTGAATAGAGTTCTTGCATAGTATAAAAATGCGTCATTCTTTTGTGAACTCTATACCATTCGAGAGCCGGCCTAAGAAATTTTTTTTTAAATCAACATTCTGTTCCTTACCTGCCAACTCTATCACTTTGTTGAGCAAATCAATTTCCATTTGCTTCCGGCCAAGGGCTGCCTCCAATTCTGTAATGCGCTTCTGTAGCTCATTACTACGATATGCTTCACTCTTGTTTTCTACCACAAGTACGCGATCTTTATGCAAAGATAAGCTATACTTGTATAGCCACTTATATATCGAAGTATAGCTCACCGACAGCTCCCTTGTGGCTTGGGTAACTGTACATTTACCCTTCTCAATATCTTTTACTACTTGTTTCTTAATATCTTCACTGAAGATCCGATTCTGTCGCTTAATCTTTTTCAATGCTTTCATAGGTTGACATTTTAACCAATTTTTGGTCAACCTATTTCAGGCACGCACATTATTACACTATGCCCCTTGCACTTTGCATGTGTCGCGTACCCGGAGCCGGAATCGAACCGGCACGAGTGTTACCTCATTGGTTTTTGAGACCAACGCGTCTACCTATTCCGCCATCCGGGCAAATGGAGACTGGTTTTGAAATTGAGCCGCAAAGGTACAAATTCTCCCAATATCGAAGCCTGATTATTATTTTCTCCTTTTAGCCCACCCGGGAACCCGCTCACTTTGACAAGCTCAGCGCCACGAAACGCAATACACGAAACGCGAAAAGTAGGATAATAATTCACTCAATCACTCATTCTATTCTTAAGTCCGCCAGCGCAGGGGTGCCATGGTGTAGTGGTGCCGTGGTGCAATGGTGAAAAAAACTTGTCCGCTGGTCCACTAGTCCACTGGTCCACTTGTCCTCCCCCTGTTCATATTTTAATTTGCATCGATTTCTTTAATAAATTATCTTCGCAGCACAAAATCCCCCCCGTTTTATGGCAGCAAAGATTAACATCTTTTCAGGTTCGGCTACCGCGTACCTGGCTGAGAAAATTGCGCAAAGTTATGGTATCGAACTCGGTAAAGTTACGGTGGTTCGGTTTGCCGACGGCGAATTCCAGCCCTCCTACGAAGAAAATATCCGGGGGTCCGATGTCTTCCTGATCCAGTCGACCTATGCTCCCTCCGACAACCTGATGGAACTGCTCATGCTCATTGATGCCGCCCGCAGAGCATCTGCCAAGTCGATCGTGGCTGTTATCCCCTATTTCGGTTATGCCCGCCAGGACCGTAAGGACAAGCCCCGCGTTTCAATCGCCTCCAAGCTGGTCGCCAACCTGCTCTCGGCTGCCGGCGTTCACCGCATTATTGCCCTCGACCTGCATGCCGATCAGATACAGGGATTCTTCGACGTTCCAGTTGACCACCTCTACGCCTCCTCCGTATTCATTCCCTATCTCAAATCACTGCATCTCCCCGAACTTATCTTTGCTTCGCCCGATACCGGCGGAACCCGTAGAGCCGGCTCCTATGCCAAATTTTTCCATACTAACTTCGTCATCTGCTATAAACACCGGTCAAAACCCAACGAAGTGGCCAAGATGAGACTTGTCGGCGATGTCAAAGGGAAAGATGTGGTACTGCTTGATGATATCGTCGACACCGGCGGGACCCTTTGCAAGGCCGCAGAGATCATCATGCAACAGGGAGCTTCTTCCGTCCGCGCCATGGTGACCCACCCCCTGCTATCGGGGAAAGCCTATGAAAATATCGAGTCCTCGGCCATGACTGAACTCGCAGTCACCGATACCATCCCACTCCATCACGAAAGTCAGAAAATAAAGGTGCTCAGCACGGCCGACCTCTTCGCAGAGGTCATCCGGCGTTTAAAAAGGAAAGAATCCATCTCCTCCCTTTTCCAATTCTGACAATCCCACCATCGGGTTTGAACGAATTGCTGTTTTCGGTTTTCGATTGTTACCTCGACATATAAATTATTGAATATCTACGATTGAACCGGTTGTCGAAATTTATCCCGACTCAGTATAAAAACGTATATCGCTGATTACAAGGATATTTCACTAGCCTTATGCCTGTTTTTTGTGAAATAGACGTTCCGAAGTAGTAGCAGTTGTTGATTTGCATCGGATGTCCGATTTTTTCTTACCTTTGCAGGCCTGAACAAGCCGGGTATGGCCCGACGGCCTTTAATGTACCAGCTAACAGGATTTATTTATTAACCAATACTTTTAACAATGAAAACGGTATCATTGAGCGGTTCTCTTCGCGAGAACGTAGGGAAAAAAGATGCCAAACTGAATCGCAAATCGGGGATGGTTCCCTGTGTGATTTATGGCGGAAAAGAACAGGTTCACTTTGTGGCGGAAGAAAAAATGCTGGCAAAGGTCATGCATACCCCCGTTACTTACATCTTCAACCTGAATATCAACGGGAAGGAATACAGTACGATTGTTCAGGATGTCCAGTACCATCCGGTAACTGACCGTATGCTGCATGTTGATTTTAAAGAGATCATTGCGGAAAAACCGGTAACACTCAGCATTCCGATCAAAATCACAGGAACAGCGCCGGGCGTGCTCCGTGGCGGAAAACTCATCAAGAAGATGCGTAAATTGGCAATTAAGGCATTGGTACAAAATCTTCCCGATGATGTGACCGTATCGATCGACAATCTCGAAATCGGTGATTCTGTGAAGGTTTCCGATATGAAGATGGAACACGTTACCTTCCTCGATCCGGCCAGTAACGTAATCGTAGGTGTTCGTACCGCACGCGCCGTGGTTGAAGAGGCCGCGCCGGGCGCCGAACCTGCCGCCGAAGCTGCTGCAGCCGAACCTGAAAAGAAATAATCAGCAAAATCCGAAGGGATCTTCAAAGGGAGGTGTAGGGCGAAAGGCTTTACACCTTCTTTTTTAATGAGTGAATGAGTGAATGAGTGATTGCGTGAATAAGTGATTGGGAAATGAAATATCTCATTGTTGGCTTGGGTAATATGGGCGGTGAATATGCCGATACCCGTCATAACATCGGGTTCCTTGTAGCCGATGCGCTTGTCGGTGAGGGAGATGCGGCGTTTAAGTCAGACCGTCATGCCGCCGTCGCCAAAGTCACGCTGAAAGGGAGAACCCTCGTAGTGATCAAGCCTTCAACTTTCATGAACCTGAGCGGGAAAGCAGTCCGATATTGGATGCAGAAAGAGGAAATCCCGCTTGAGAATATCCTGATCATCGTCGATGACCTGGCTTTGCCGCTTGGGGCGCTACGTATGCGAACCAAAGGCAGCGACGGCGGGCACAACGGACTCATCAGCATCATCGAATATATCGAATCGACCAACTTTACCCGCATCCGGTTCGGTATTGGCAACGATTTCGCCAGAGGATACCAGATCGACTATGTCCTGGGCAGATGGACCGGCGAAGAGTCAAAGATCCTGATCCCAAAGGTGAAAGAGGCGGTCGAAATGATTAAAAGCTTTGTGTTGATCGGCCCGGAACGAACCATGAACTTCTTCAATAAGCGGGGAGTGGGAGAAAAACCCGGATGATTTTCCGGGTTACCACCGATTGGTCGCGGGTGAATCGCAGGATGTAGATCCCGGCTGCGATCCGGCTCAGGTCGATAGTCGATTTCCGGGGAAGATCCCTGACGTCTAAAACCTTTTGTCCTAAATGATCAAATACCGCCAGGTCGAAATGCTCGGCCAGGGCTTCCACAGTAAGTCGTTCTGTTACGGGTACCGGGTAGGTTTTGATCAGGCTGCCCGGGTCATCCACAGGCTCCGGTTTTCGTTCAAAAGCAAATTCCTTAACCGTAAATGAAAGAGAAGTTACGTTAGCCAGGCTGATCCATCCATACAGGGTATCGTTTGGGCTTATCCTTCTTACAGCTAAAAATTACCTCCGGGATTTGTATAGAATGAACAAACATTGCATTGAAAACTGTATACCAGATAGCTGACATATGCGAGATAAGCCGACGGCACCTTACACCAGTTTAACCGTCGGTCGATGGTATCGTTCAGATGCAGGGAAGCGGCCATCAGGCGGGTGCGGTAATTACTGGAATCAAAATAATAACAAGTATCGATGTATCCCGCTGCCATTTCCCATTGATCTTTCTCTAACGGGCTTAAGATCAGTCGTGAATCTCCTGTTCCATTGAAATAATCACCCAGTCCGTTAAGATACAGGTCGTACGTGTAATCCCCATCGAGGTCAAAATAAAATCCGGCGACCTTGGCAGCAACGGTGTATGGACAACCAATCAGGGTTGTATCGGGGTCAATATCCACGAAATAGTTTTCGGCGGTATGCCGGCCCGCAATCATGCTTTGCGCCGGCAAGTCTGTTAGTATCGCTAGCAGAAACAACCCGGTAAAACAAGCAAACACAACTATTCTCCGACAATCAGGAGCACCGTCTCCACCCCTTATTGATACTTTGAATTTTGGCATTTGCGCTTTGCATTTTGAATTATTTTTTCCCCTATTCGCTAAACGCTAGTTGTTGTATAGCACAACATATTTGACACTTTTTTGAGACTGTTAAGAACACTG
>CAZGIM010000057.1:0-6456 GCA_964525995.1 uncultured Prolixibacteraceae bacterium
TGTTTTTCGGATTAGCTAACGTTATAAATATACAGATGAAATGGAAAATGGAAAACGAGGGATTATTGCCATTTTACCATTTTGCCATCTGGGTAACGGGCGGACAAGTTGGACGAAGAGTTGGACGAAGAGTTGGACGAAGAGCGGACGAAGAGTTGGACAGGCGGATGGAAACAAATTGACAATGGACAACTTCTGGTTGATCAATGTCCTGCAATGAATGGGTGACATTTGCCCGGGTAAAGATTATCTTTGTTTTTTTAAGATGAATCAATAATTCTGGTGAGAAACATCCTCCGACATCTTGCCTCCATCGTTTTTATAATTGTCATTTGTCAATTATCAATTGTTAAGTCCTCCTATGCGCAGAAGGTTGGCGTGGTGTTGAGTGGCGGATCAGCCAAAGGGGGTGCTCATATCGGAGTTCTTAAAGCCCTGGAGGAGCAGGGAATTCCCATCGATTATATTACCGGCACCTCGATAGGGGCTATTGTAGGAGCTTTGTATGCCAGTGGTTATACACTTCAGGAAATCGAGGATCTCATGAGTTCCGATGAATTCCAGCACTGGGCGTCGGGAGTTGTCGATGAGGATTATACCTACTACTTCTGGAAGGAGGATCCCAACGCCTCCTGGGTATCGACCAACTTCAATTTAAATAAGAAGTTCACCGAGATGCTTCCAACCCATCTGATCAAGACCTGGGAGATCGATTTCAATGTGATGCGGATCTTTTTACAGTCCGGAGCGGTTTGCAAGGGCGATTTCGACAGCCTGATGGTTCCCTTCCGTTGTGTGGTCGCCGATATCGATTCCACCCAGGCTTTGGTTCTGCGTAAGGGCGATCTGAGCGCAGCAGTGCGGGGTTCGATGAGCATTCCCCTGGTTTTCAATCCGGTAGTATTAGATAACAAGCTGGTTTTCGACGGGGGAATGTATAACAATTTTCCCTGCGACGTCATGTTCAACACCTTCCATCCTGATGTGATCATCGGTAGCCGGGTGTCCCAGCGGTACAAAAAACCTGACCGCGACGATGTCGTTTCCCAGATTCTCTCCATGCTGATGGAGAGCCAGAGTGATACTCTCCGGTATCCTGGATCGGTGATGATCACACCGGATATTCCTGCCATCAGTCAGCTCGACTTTTCCCGTACAAAGGAACTTTCCGACAGCGGGTACAAAGCCGCCATGCGAAAAATAACAGAGATCAGAAAATATGTTAAGGACTCTGTCACCCTTGATATCATGCGGAATAAAAGAGCCTCCTTCAATGTTCATAAACCCAAAATCCTCTTCGATTCGATCCATGTGAAAGGCATGAACAAGACCCAGGAACGCTACATTCGGCAAATTCTGAAGCATGGACAGAAAACGGTGACTCTTGAGGAACTCAGGCATGAATATTTCAGATTTATCAGTGAAGGGTTCATTCAGAGCATTTTCCCTGTGGCCCGGTTCAATCCTGCCACCGGTTATTTTGATCTATACCTCGATATTCAGAAGGCCGATAACTTCGGAGCCGCCTTCGGAGGAAATTTCTCGCTTGCCAATACCAGTGAAGCATTTTTACAGGTTGACTACAAATATTTGTGGACTAAGGGGCTGCGATTCTATATGAATGGCTATTTCGGCAGGATTTATAGTGCAGCCAAATTAGGTGGGCGTATCGACTTTAATTCCAAGGTTCCCTGGTTTGTTGAAGCGTCGTACACCTACAATCATTTCAACTATTTCATGAGCACCAGTTTCTTCTTTGATGACAAGACGCCGAATTACATCATCGAAGGGGAGTATTTCGGTGATCTGAGGGTTGGGATCCCGGCCACCAACAATGGAAAAATCGCCTTTGGATTTACCGATGCCTATACCAATAAGCGATATTATCAAAACAATATCTTCTCCCGTACCGATACCGCTGATCAGACGACTTTCCGGTTTTTCTCACCCTCCCTTTCTTTTGATCTGAACAGTCTGAACCAGAAGCAATATCCTTCTGCCGGCGTGCGGCTGATGATCGACCTCTCTTACTTCAACGGTAAAGAGAATATGATCCCCGGATCGACGGCCAAAGACCGAACCCCTGTTACGAAATACCATAGCTGGTTCAGGCTGAAATTTTTGTATGATAACTATTTTGAGACCTTCGGCCCGCTGAAACTGGGTTTTTATGGTGAAGCCGTGATCTCCGACCAGCCGCTATTTTCAAACTATATATCGAGTTTGCTATACGCAACCGCCTTTCAACCGGTTCCCGAATCACAAACCTATTTTCTAACTTCGTTCCGCGCCCAGAGTTATGCTGCAGCCGGATTAAAGATCGTCCTGCGGGTTTATAAAAAGATAGAGTACCGTCTCGAGGGGTATATCTTTCAACCCTACCGTGAGATTCTTGAAAACCAGGATGATTATTCCGCTTACTTCGGACCGCTTTTCGGCCGCCGAGCGTACATGGCGTCCACCGCACTGGTTTATCACAGCCCCATCGGTCCACTCAGTATCGTCGCCAATTACTTCGACAAGTTTCCCGAAACCTTTACGGTCAATTTTAACATCGGATATCTGATCTTTAACAGGAGGGCCATGCCGTGACCGTTTTTTCTTTTGGTTTTGAAATAATTGTTATTTTTGCCCCTCATTTGTAACAGAAATTACCGGCGGAAGTCGGACCCTCATGAGTGTATTATTTAAAAGGATGATTAACAACGAATGGAAAAAACTAAGAAGTCCCCTCAGAATCCTGAGCCGGAAGAACTTTCCGGACTGGAGGAGAATGCTGTCACAGTAGAAAACACTGTGGAAAACGTAAATTCCCCGCTCCCTACTGATCTCGATCAGACTGAAGAAAAGAACCAAACTACCGGGATTGCCGATGAGGCAACCGAACCTGCAGAGGTTCCCACTGTCGGAGATGAAGTCGAACCTGCGAATGAGAAAGCGACCGTGGCGGAAGAAGACGAAACACTTAGTGAATCTGCTCCCTCAGAGGTTTCGTCTCAACCCGAATCCCTTTCAGTTTCAGAGGAATCTATCGAAATAGAGTCGGCGGTTGAAGCGCCTGCTCCTTCCGAGGAATCGATCGAAACAGAGGCGGTAGTTGAAGCGCCTGCCTCCAACGAAGGGATTGCCGAAGCGGTAGTTGAGAACACTGAACCAACTGCCATGGACGTCGATATTCAGGCGGAAGTCCGGGAGGAACCTGTCGCTATTGCAGCCGATGAACCGGCTGTTGTGGCTGTCGCAGAGGCGGTTGAATCAGAACCAATTACCTTGCAGGAATCGCTCGAAGTGACCCTCGAAGAGCATCTCGACGAGGTTACGGAGGAGAATGTGGAACAAATCACGCATAGTGAAGAAATAAACTACGAAACCCATACCCGTGCCGAATTGGTCGAAATGCTTGAAAGTGCTGTAAAAGAGGCCGATTTTAATGCGGTAAAGACCCAAATTGCCCTGATCAAGGTTGCCTTTCTGAAGAAGAAAAAAGAGGATAACCTGAAAAAATACGAGGCCGTGATGGAGGAGGGCGGATCGAAGGAGGAACTGGCCACAGACCAGGATGAACTCGATGTCCGCTTCAATGAGCTGTTCAATATCTACAAGGCGAATAAAGCCCGCCATTCGGAGGAACAGGAACGCATCAAGGCCGAGAATCTGAAAAAGAAGTTTGAGATCCTTGAGGAACTTAAAACGCTCATCAACTCGGAAGAGACGCTGAAAAAGACGTACGATGAGTTCAAAACCCTGCAGGAAAGATGGAAAGAGATCGGAATGGTTCCCCGTACCGAGATCAACAACCTGTGGCAGAACTACCATTTCCTGGTGGAAAAATTCTTTGAAAAGGTCAAGCTGAACAAGGAACTCAAGGATCTGGACCTCCGGAAAAATCTCGAAGCCAAAATTGCCTTGTGCGAAAAGACCGAGGAACTCCTGTTGGAATCATCGATTATCAAATCATTCAAGAAACTCCAGAAATATCACGAGGAGTGGAAAGAACTTGGTCCGGTTCCGGCGGATAAAAAAGACGAGATATGGGAACGGTTTAAAATTGCCACCGACAAGATCAATGAACGTCGTCGCGAACATTACGCCATGATCGAGGAGGAGCAGAATAAAAACCTGGAAACCAAGACGGCGCTTTGCGAACAGTGTGAAGTGGTTATGGGGCAACCCAACGATTCGATCCGCGACTGGCAGGATAACACCAACAAAATCAACGACCTGCTGAAAATCTGGAAAAATATCGGTGCTGTTCCTCAAAAAGTGAATGCCGAAATATGGACCCGGTTCAAATCGACGCTCGATTCCTTCTTCGCCAATAAAAAAGAGTACTTCGATAAGCTCAAGGAGCAACAAATGCATAACTACAACTTGAAGGTAGAGTTGTGCATGCAGGCGGAAGCGCTGAAAGGTAGCACCGACTGGAAAAAGACCACCAATGAGCTCATACGGTTGCAAGGCGAGTGGAAAAAGATCGGCCCGGTACCCAGGAAACATTCCGACAAGATTTGGAAACGGTTCCGCGGCGCCTGCGATGAGTTTTTCAATTCAAAACAGTCCTATTTCTCCAACATCCAGGCTAATGAAGAGGAGAACCTTAACAAAAAGCTGGATCTGCTTTCCCGTCTGAAGGAGTACCAGTTTGGCGACGATAAGAGTGCCAATCTGGAGGTTCTGAAGAATTTTCAACGGGAGTGGACCGAGATCGGCCATGTTCCCATGAAGGAAAAAGACCGGCTGCATCAGGAATTCAGGAGCCTGATCAACGGACATTTGGATAAACTGAAGATCAGTGAAGTGGAGATCAGCACCGTTAACTACCAGGCCCGTTTTGACCATCTCAAAGGCGATCCGAATGCCCAACGGATGATCGGGAAAGAACGTGAGTTCTTATCCAATAAGATCTCCAAGATGAAAGAGGAGATTACACTCTGGGAGAACAACATAGGTTTTTTTGCCAAATCAAAGAGCGCATCCATCGTAAAGGAAGAATTTGAGAACAAGATCAACAAGGCCAAGAGTGAACTGAAAGTTCTGGAAGCGAAAATGAAGATTTTGCGCCAACAGAATTAAAAAGCGCTTAGGCCTCCTTCCTGAATCTGCCATTAATCCGTTTCACGAGGGATTTGCCGCCCATGCCCTTCCCGGGGTTCGGAGCGTTCTCTTTGCATTTTGACTGATGCTTTAGTCAGGGGTCCGGCGTTGCAGTGTTTTTGCTAAAGTTCAACCCTGATACTCAAATTGAATGCTTATGTCGGGAAATTCCTTTGGAAAAGCCTTGGTGCTTACTACTTTTGGCGAGTCGCACGGCGTTGCCGTGGGTGGCGTGCTCGACGGATTCCCTTCACAGATTCCCGTTCAGATCGAATTCATCCAATCGGAACTCAACCGACGCAGACCGGGCGGAGGGGGAGGCGTTTCAACACGCGAAGAATCCGACTGTATCGAAATTCTTTCAGGGATCTTTGAAGGCCGGTCAACGGGGGCTCCCATCGCGTTTTTAGTTTATAACTGCGATCACCGGAGCGGCGATTATGAGGCATTTCGCGAGGTTTACCGGCCTTCGCATGCCGATTTCACCTGGCAGCAAAAGTACGGTATCCGCGACCACCGGGGAGGAGGAAGGGCTTCGGCCCGCGAAACCCTGGCACGCGTGGCGGGCGGGGCCTTTGCCAAGCTTTACCTTGCTACTGCCGGGATTATGATCCAGGCAACCACCGACCAGATCGGACCGTTTTTAATTGCCCCGAAACAACCCGGTACTCCTTCCGGAAATAACGGATTGGCTCCTCAAAATCGAAATGGCAGTTCTGACTCAGCATCAGTTATCCGGTATGCATGGTCCGATCCGGTTATCCTGAATTATTTAGAACAACTTGAGCGGGAAGGCGATACTGCCGGGGCTATGGTTTGCTGTTCTGTTACCGGTGTTCCTGCCGGATTGGGCGAACCAGTCTTTGACAAGCTTCAGGCGGGCCTGGCACATGCCATGATGAGCATCCCTGCCGCCCGGGGTTTTGAATACGGGTCGGGATTCGGAGCAGCCTGCCGGAAGGGTTCGGAAAACAATGATCCATTTATCTTTCAGGATGGAAGGATCCGGACCTTAACCAACAATTCGGGCGGAATCCAGGGAGGCATATCCAACGGCGAGGAGATTTTTTTCAGGGTAGCTTTCAAACCCGTGCCCACCCTGATGCAACCGCAGCAGAGTGTTGACAAAGCAGGAAATTCAGTTATCCTGAAAGGGAGCGGTCGCCACGATTGCTGCGTCGTTCCGCGTGTGCTTCCGGTCGTCGAAGCCATGACGGCACTGGTTATTGCCGACCAGAAGATAAGATACGAAGGGAGAAGGGATAGATAATGGACAATTGACAATGGACAATTGACAATGGACAATTGACAATGGACAATGGAAATACCCATAAGGCCAAGACATACAAACCGCGGATGAAT
>CAZGIM010000058.1:0-5793 GCA_964525995.1 uncultured Prolixibacteraceae bacterium
TGCTCGGGATGAACACCAAGACCATCAAGGAGATCACCGGCCATAAGAAAGACAGTGTCTTCAACAAGTACGTGAAGATCTCAGAAGAGTTCAAGAAGCTGGAGATGGAAAGGACCTGGGATAGTATAGCAATACAAAAAAAAGAGTCCAAATCAACTGATTAATAGCCCGATTAAAAAACGTTGATATTGGACGGACATTCTTATAATACTAACCAGGTGACCAAATTCAAATATTAGACAGTCAAAGCGATAACTGTCCGATATTTGATTTCAAATATTAGACACTAAATTAGCTTTACTGTCCAATATTGGCATAAAACCATTTGTTCCCCCATCATAAGCTGACCGAACACATACATCGCTTTTTCTTTCTGGTTGGTTCCTTTTTGCAGGTTTATACCATGAACTGTCTTTAAAACCTGTCCTTATTTCTGTGGAATAAACTGTGGAGAAAACTGTGGAAAAAGAAGTGGGATGAGCGTCGGTGATAGCGTCGGTGATAACGTCGGTGATAGCGTCGGTGACAGCGTCGGTGAAAATATTACATCTTGCTGATTTAAATTGTTTTATTATTGTTCTTTTACAGGCAGAATGGATAGAAGAAAAATGTATTACCTATCCTTTTTCTTTCTTCCGGGCGAACATATTAAGAGCAGTAAGGTTCAAAGAATTAAAAAAGGTCTTGGATCATTCATTATTCAGAATTCTTGTATATTTGCAATTCGCGAATCGCGAATCGCGAATCTGAAAATAAAAATGAACCGATGAAAAAACACAATGGAATGCGGCCTCAGGATATTGCTATTTTATTGAAAATTGCAACATTCAAAGATAAGCCATGGTTTGGGAAAGAGGTAGCGATAGCACTTTCAATAAGTTCTTCGGAAGTAAGCGAGTCATTGAATCGCTCTGCTTTTGCAGGATTGCTTGATACCTCTAAAAGTAAACTCATGAAACAAGCTTTGTTAGAATTCCTGGAACATGGCTTCAAATATGTATTTCCCCAACAGCCCGGACCACTTGTCAGGGGATTGCCAACAGCGCATTCGGCACCACCATTAAATAAACTCATTCAAAGCCAGGAATATTATGTCTGGCCTGATGCATCCGGCGATCAACGAGGTCAGGCCATAGAACCCCTTCATCCGGGGGTGATAAAAGCTGCAAAATCCGACAAGGAATTTTATGAATTAGTGGCGCTAACAGATTCAATTAGAATTGGAAGAACGAGAGAACAATCCTTAGCGATCCAGGAATTAAAAAACAGATTACTGTAACCGATGAGACGAAAAATCGATGTTGATAGTATTAAAGAAATTGCTTCCGGGCTGGGCGACCTTAATCACAAATCCGTATTTGTCGGTGGAGCAGTTGTCAGTATATATATTGATGATCCAGCTGCTGACGAAGCCCGTCCTACAAAAGACATTGATATAGCCCTTGAAATAGTCACCCTGGGTCAACTGGAAAAAATCAGACACGAGTTGGCAAAAAGAGGATTTTTCCCTGATCCGGAGGAACAGGTTGTTTGTCGGTTCGTATATAATGGTATCCTTGTTGATGTTATGTCAACCAAGGAAACTGGCTGGGCTCCTGCGAATTTTTGGTTTAAGGAAGGTTTCCAACATTTGCAGACAATTACCCTGGACGGAAATGTTTCAATACGAATTTTACCTCTTGCCTATTTTCTTGCCTCGAAGTTTGATGCATACCATAACAGGGGTAAGGATCCCCGAACAAGTCATGATTTTGAGGATATCATCTTCCTTTTAGATAACCGGGTTAATCTTGTGGAGGACATCATTGCCTCTCCTCCAAATGTGTTATCTTATCTACGATCGGAATTCTAACTTTTATTAACTCGAGATATGGAAGAAGCAATCCTCGGCCACATGAATCCTTTTTCACGAAAGGATCGATTTCCCATGCTAAAAGAAAAATTGCATGCCATCTTACATAAAAGCAAGTGAGTCTTTTATGTTTGATTGGAGGAATCGATCATATGCTCCAACAGATGAAGAGAATAGATGATCTTTTCGATTAATTTTGAATCTCAACCCATGAACTTCTGCCGGATTTTGCATTACTACTCCGACGAGCAGATGGGATTCATTCTTTGGAAAGACCTTCTTCAGGAAAGGTTGTTCTGATCAACCTGGGATTATTCAGTTCAGTCAGCTAATTCGTAGTTTGCATTTCTTCCTCTTTCGTCAGTTTGTTTCAGGATGCCTTTTTCTACCAGGTCTTTTATATCCCGTAAGGCCGTGTCGGCAGAGGTTTTAGTAATCTTAGCCCATTTCGAGGTTTGAAGTTTCCCTTCAAAATCGTCAAAGAGTTTGTTCAGCATTAAGCGTTGGCGTTCGTTGACAGGTGTGTTTTCATGCAATTTCCAGAACTTCGCTTTGCGTACTATTTTTCGGGTGATGTTTTCGGTGGCGAGCATCGCATTTTTGAGGCAATGTAGAAACCAGTCAAGCCATTCGGTTATATCGCCGGAACTATATTGCACTTTTTGCAATACTTCGTAATAGCGCTTTCGTTCAGCGGATATCTGGCCCGACATACTGTAAAATCGCTCCCCGCTACCTTCGGCACGGGCAAGTAGCATGTCGGTCAGCGCTCTTCCGATCCGGCCGTTTCCGTCATCAAAAGGGTGAATGATGATAAACCAGAAGTGCGCTATGGCTGCTTTTAACACAGGGTCAAGGCCGTGTTCGTTGTTGAACCAATCCAGGTATTTGTCCATTTCTGGTTTTACCCTTTCAGGCTTTACGGCTTTGTAATGCACCTTTTCTTTACCCATGGCGCCTGAAACCACCTGCATTTCTCCCGTGCGGTATCGTCCCGCTTCTATTGCGTATGGGCCACTGTATCCGGTAGGGAACAGCGCCGCGTGCCAGCCAAACAAACGTTTTTCGGTTAATGGCAGGTTGTAGCGCTGGGTGGCATCGAGCATCATTTCCACCACGCCTTCAATAGTACGGCTGCCTTGAACAAGTCCGCCGGTGTTTATACCAAGACGCCGGGCAACAGAAGAACGTACCTGCTCATAATTGAGCAATTCTCCTTCTATTTCCGATGACTTAACGATATCTGAAGTCAGGGCGGTAAGAGTGACTTCTTCTTTTGCGGAAAATCCCAGGGCGTTCATTTGCCCTATAATTTTACCCTGCATAAGCCTGACCTCGCCAAATACAACATTTATGGCTTTGTCCTGCCACGAAAACTCCGTCCAGTTTTTATGCTCGTATATGTATTTTGTCATTTCCTGAGACTTTTACGGCAAATATACGGATTAATTACCGCAAATATGCGGCGAATATATTATATTTTCACCGCATGGAAAGAAATGGTGAAAACTTGAAATTACTTTACAGTAACAAAACCAGTGACTTAACACCCTACTGCGAAAAAAACCGCTTGTACTGAACAGCCTTTTCCTGAATAATATCACTATTCCAATTTATTAATTGATAATAAGTTAAGGCGGTAAACCAAAAATGGCGGAGGAGGATCAAACTGATCGCTTTCTCCAATCCCGTTCACTGGCCTGTCCTGTTCAAATCCACATGTACATGTTCTTAAAAATGTATTTCATATACATTATTAAGATCCTATTATGTTATTGAGAATACACTTTTCTGAACGAACGATGAGAAAAGTCGCTTGAAAGGGGTTACAAAGTGATCCTTTTCGAGCCCGATCACTAACTTTTCCCATTCACCGTAAAGAAGACTGTGGAAGAAACTGTGGGAGAAACTGTGGAAGAAACTGTGGAGGAAACTGTGGAGGAAACTGTGGAGGAAACTTTGGAGGAAACTTTGGAGAAAACTAGGGAGAAAACCAAGGAGAAAACCAAGGAGAAAACCAAGGAGAAAACTAGGGAGGAAACTAGGGTGGAAATCCTTAGTCAGCTTTACAAATCTCTTTCTGGTTGGAGGGAGGATGTTTTTCCTTCCGATGGGAAAAGAAATGAAAAATATTTAACCAAATCTACTGCTAATATGCAAATAAGCAGTACTTTTGGTTAAACTTTTTCCGAATGACCAACGCACTGATTGAAAGGTTTAAAAAAAACAGCGGATTTCTCCGGGCTGCTGATTCACTGACTGCAACGGAGAAGTATCAGCTTCGTAAGTTTATTAAAAAGGGAACTATAAGCAGGGTCAAAAGAGGATTTTATCATCTGAACGATTCTTCAAAGGTATCCCTGGAAGCTGAAGTTGCCAGGATGATCCCGACCGGAATATTCTGCATGTACACGTCATGGTTCCATTATGGGCTGACTACACACGTTCCGGCGGATTACCATGTGGCAGTTCCGAAGACCCTGCGTGTCGTGCTGCCACAATTCCCTCCTATAAAGCTTTATTATTGGAACCTGAAAAACTTCGGACTGGGAAAGACTGTTGCTGAGTTCAACGGTGTCAGGGTGGCTGTTTATGACATCGAGAGATCAGTGTGTGATGCCATCAGATTTCGTAACAAGATAGGCGCTGATCTTATGAGTGAGATCCTGCGAAATTATTCTAAACGTAAAGATAAGAACCTGGATAAGCTTCTGAAGTACGCCTCACAGCTCAGGATTGCAAAGACAACAAACCAATTTCTTCAGATCAGTTTATGAGCAACACTGGAAAATCTATACGAACACGCCTGCTGAATATCGCAAAGAAAGAGAATCTTTCTTTTCAACTGGTGATCATCCGATACATGCAGGAACGTCTGTTATTCCGTTTAGGCATGTCAGAATATGCTGAGAATTTTTGTCTCAAAGGAGGAGTCCTTCTTTATGTCTACAGTCGGGAACGATCTCGGCCCACCCTGGATATCGATTTCCTAGGCACTAATATTCCAAATGAGCTAGAGTCCTTGAAATCAGCTTTCCGGGATATTTGTTCAATGCATTATCCACTTGATGGAGTGACTTTCGATACCGCATCCATCTCAGCAGAAGAAATTGCAAATCAGGACAAGTATCCTGGAATCCGTTTGTTCGTGTTAGCAGAACTTGATACTATTCGTCAACGAATTCAGGTTGATGTGGGTTTTGGTGACGTTGTTATCCCTTCACCAATAATGCTTCCTTACCCAACATTGCTTCCCGATTCCGGAATCCCGGTAGTTCATGCTTACTCCCTTGAAACAGTGGTAGCTGAGAAATTTGAAGCCATGATCGATCTTTCAGTATTGAACAGCCGAATGAAGGATTTTTATGATGTTTATCAGATTCTTACAACACGAGGGCTCGATAGTCATCTCCTCGAGGACTCGATTCGTGAAACATTCCGGAATCGGACCACATTATATTCTCACGATCATGCTCTTTTTACGCCTGGATTTGCATTGGATGATAACCGACTGAAGCAGTGGAACATATTTCTTATCCGGAACCACCTGGATACCAGCCTTGATTTTACAACTGTTATCAGTAGGATCCACAGCGTTCTTTTCCCTATCTGGGAGCGAATGGCACCCTCCTCCTGATTATACACCGCGTCATCCTTTATCTGATCCGGACTTCTGCCCTTCGGATTATCCTTCTGCCGATGTTCTGTTAACTCCTCTTCCTGGCTCTAATTTTCGGCTCAGGCTTGACCGGGTTGAATCGAACGAAATTCAGACCTCATTTCCTTTTTCAATCCTTTTTAAATTTAAATACTTGTTTATCTGTATTTTAATATATTTATTTAGTTTTATTTCAATTTGCAAAAAAGTGTCCTTTATCTTTTTGGCCCCCCGATATAGCTTTGCCGGAAACCAAAATCTCTCAATATGGATAACCCGATCA
>CAZGIM010000059.1:0-5548 GCA_964525995.1 uncultured Prolixibacteraceae bacterium
TACCAGCGGGAACTTAACGGGGCCGGGATCCCTGTCAAGAACATTCTGTTCGACATCAACGGTAAGATCAGGAACGACCAGGCACCCGATATGGGATGCATCGAATTCACCGTCGATTTCGGGGTCACCGACCTGATCAGTCCGACCCTCGAATGTTTTCATACCGACTTGGAAAATGTCACCGTTTACCTCCGCCAGTTCGGTGACATCCCTTTCAAGGATCTCAAACTGGCATACCAGGTCAATTACGGCACCATTCATTATGACACCATTTACGGAACCATTTATAACGACCTGGTATACACCTTCAGCACGAAGGTAAATATATCCCAGACGGGTGAATATTTCTTCAAAGTGTGGCTGATCAACACCCTCGACGACAACAGCAACAATGACACACTGAAAGCTTACCGCTATTCGAAACCGCCTCCTATCATAACAGCCCTCCAGGCGGAGAACCACTGTACCGGGCCTTCCTACCGGTTCCGGGGCGAAGCCACCGTGGCCGCTCCCTATTACATCGATCATTATGAATGGGATTTCGGCGACTCCACCTATTCGGTGCTACAAAACCCCGCTCACGTCTATACCGCTTCCGGGACCTTCAATGTCGTGCTGAAAGCATACAGCAATGCCGGCTGCTTCAATTCCGACACGATCACGGTCGTGTCCGATACCAGCTATCGCCAACTGACCATGTCAGTGGATGTCACGGATGTCGTTTGTAAGGGCGACAGTTCCGGATCCGTCACGATCAGCGCGACCGGCGGGACAAGGCCCTATTTCTATTTCTTCGGCGACCAGCAACTTACATCCAATGTGGTAACCAACCTGCCGGCCGGAAATTATCAGTTCTCGGTCAGGGACAGTGAAGAATGCATCGATGGAGGCACAGCCGTTATCTCACCCACCATCATCCTTGATCCTGTCATCATCGCTTCGGCCGATACCGGGTATGCTCCCCTGGAGGTGACCCTCGATTTTCAATGCCCCAACGCTGCATCATGGAAATGGTATTTTGACGATCAGACCTCTTCGACGGACCATATAACAAATAAAGTCTTCAACACTTTCGGCAATCATCCCGTGATCCTTGAGGTGAATTCAGGAGCTCCTGCTTACTGTACCGACACTACCCGGTTCAATGTTTTCATTTTGCCCGTTTACATTCAGGCCACGAACATCGTTTTTTCCGATGTTCAGACGAACCAGTTCACCTTCAACTGGACTGACGGGAACGGTATCAGGCGGGCGGCGTTCATCAAACAAGTATCCGACGGCAGCGCCTCACCGTCAAATAGTATTGACTATGTCCCCAATACTGTTTTCGGATCGGGGACCCAGATCGGGAATTCAGGCTGGTTCTGCGTGTTCAACGGAACCTTCCACGACCGGGGAGTCACGGTCACAAATGTTCAACCGAAAACCGATTACCGGGTAATGGTATGCGAATGGGGCGGGATTACCGGTCAGGAAATCTTCAATACCCGCGATACAACAGGCAATCCCCGGACCCTGTCAACCGTCTTTGTCTGGATAGAAACCAACGACGTGTTCACACCCAACAACGACGGATTCAACGACTTTTTCGAGATCCGGTCGGAATGGGTGACCTCCATGCATGTGGAGATCTTCGACCGCTGGGGAGTCCGGGTCTTTCAGATCAACGAAGTCAACGGAAAATGGGACGGGAAGACGTCCTCGGGCCAGGATGCTCCGGACGGGGTTTATTATTTCTACCTGACGGCCACCGGAGCTGACGGACAGGAATACCATCTCAGCGGGTCGATCACACTTATCCGTGAAGGAGTAAACATTTATCCCAATCCTGCCGGAAAGGAAATTAAAGTGTCCGTTACCTCCCATTCCGTGGGCAGTGCGACCATTGAGATCTACACCGTGACCGGAGAATTGCTGCTGAGCGAAAAGACAGAAGCAGCCGGGGAGATCACCGTCCCGGTCGGCTTTCTAAGGAAGGGGTTATACAACCTGAGGGTCTGCACACAAGACGGATGCCAGACCAGGCGATTTGTCAAAAACTGATCTTGTTTCCTGAAACCTGACATGATATGAAAAAAACAACGATACGATACCTGATGGTCTTAATGGCAATGCTGAACGCCATGTCGATGGTGGCGCAAAAAAGGACCATTTCAAAAGCTGATGAAGCCGGCAGGAACCTTCAATACCAGGAAGCCATCGCGGGCTATCTCAAGGCCTGGGACAAAATGAAGGACAATTCTTATTCGAAACAACAGTTAGCTTTTAACCTGGCGGAATGCTACCGGATCGTCAACAACCCCGCACAGGCAGCCGAATGGTATGCCAAATTGGCTGACACGAAATTCGCTGAAAAGAAAATACTGGTCTGGCTGAATTATGCCAGTGAACTCAGAACCTTGGGCAAATGCGAGGAAGCTGTCAAATATTATGAAAAATATCTGCAGAAACAACCCGGGGATTTCCTGGCCATGGCAGGACTTGAATCGTGCCGCCAGTTTGCCGATACCTCAACCCTTCAGTCACGGTACATTGTCAGGAATATGGGAGTGCTGAACTCGGCTGATGATGATTATTCCCCGGCCCAGGCATCCCGTAAAGCCGACCAGTTGTTTTTTTCCACCAACCGGAAAGGGACCGCAGGGAAAGACCGTGAAAACTGGACCGGAGCATGGTTTGCCGATATTTTTACATCCGGTCTCGAAAAGGGCAGTTGGAAAACACCTGTCTCTGCCGATATGACCGGTATGGTCAATTCTTTCGCAAACGAAGGAACTCCGGTTTTCGATAAAAAATTTCATACCATGTTTTTCACGCGGTGTGAGAAAGGAGTCGATGAAAAGGTTTACTGCAAGATCATGGAGAGTGACCGGCAGGGTCAGCGCTGGTCAAAACCCGCGGTCGTCGTTGCTGAATCCAGGGCTAATATAGGGCACCCATGGATAAGCACGAATGAATTGACGATCATTTTTGCTTCCGACCGCAAAGGCGGCCAGGGGGGCAAGGATCTCTGGATGTCGACCCGTGCGGGTAAGAATAAACCATTCAAGGACTTCGAAAACCTTGGATCGGTCATCAACACACCGGGTGATGAGATGTTTCCAAACCTGGAAAATGATTCCACGCTTTATTTTGCATCCTCAGGCCACCCGGGACTTGGCGGACTGGACATATTCAGGTCGGTCCGGTGTGACGGGACATGGAGCAAGCCGGAAAACCTGCTCGCACCGATCAACAGCACGGGCGATGATTTCGGATTCTTTTTGACGGACGAAAGGCATGGATTTTTCAGTTCAAACAGGAGCGGAGGGAAAGGTGGCGACGACATCTATGGTTTCGAAGCGAAAACCGTCTTCTTTACCCTGTCGGGCGTCGTAAGGAATGAGAACACCCTGTTTTCCATACCCGGTATCCCGGTAATCATTGTGAACAGCCGGGGGGATTCCGCAAAAACCGTTACAGGGCCCGACGGCGCTTACGGGTTTGATGCCTCGTTGATAAAGGCCGACAACCTTTACAGGATAACGATCCCCGGCGGTACTTACTTTGCCGTGAGAGACAGTTTAAGCACCATGCGTCTCCATGAAAACTCCGACTTTGTTAAGAATTTCAACCTGGTACCGGTTCCGGAGGAACCGGTGGTGCTGCCCGACATCCTCTACGATCTGGACAAATGGGATCTTAAGCCCATGTACCAGGACTCACTGCTCACGCTGGTGAAGATCCTGAACGACAATCCGAATTTCATCATCGAGCTCCGTTCTCACACCGACTCCAGAGCTTCAAACGAGTACAACGACGAACTTTCCCAGAAACGCGCCCAGTCGGTGGTCGATTTCCTGATCAGCAAAAAGATTGACCCGGGCAGGCTGGTGGCCAAGGGATACGGTAAAAGGATCCCCCGCAAGCTTGAAAAAGAGATGAAGAGCGGGTCGTACAAATTCAGCAAGGGAACAGTGCTGAATGATGTCTACATTGAAAAATTGCCTTCAAAAGATATTCGGGAAGCAGCCTATGCCCTAAATCGTCGCACGGAGTTCCTCATCACCGGTAAAGACTACCGTCAGACAACTGTTACGTTTGCTGATGTCCGGCCAGAGATAAGCATTGTCAATGATTCAGCCGGCATCAGTGTTCCTTACCGGTTAGTGGATAAGGGCATCATCGAGGTGCAAGTATCCATCAATGATTATTCGGTGGATGCAAAAATTGATACCACCGTTCTGGAATCTTTCATTTCAGCAGCCAGGGTGATCGAACTCCTTCAGAAGGGAGCGTTATCGAAGGCTGATTTCGAGGGGGATGCTTCAGCCCTCCTTGCAAACAACAAGGTTGCCGACAGTGCGGTGATAAAGATCCGAAAACTCAGGATAGGTGATCTGCCGGTGGAAGATGTCACATTGACGGTTCTGAACAATATGCCAGTCAATGTGAAGATGGGAAGGGATATCCTTGAGGTGGCCGGACAATACCGGGTGGATGCAGAAAATAAAAAGATCATTTTCAAGTGAGTCATGCCATACTCCGGGGCATTGATTCCCTGCAGCCGGTTTAATGACCCGATAAAGACAAAGTGTAAAATTCTTTGAGATGAAAAGAAAGATATTTACCGCAATCATCACACTGCTGACCGGGTTCTCGGTAACGGCTCAGCAGCAGGCACAGTATACGCAGTACATGTTCAACAAGAGTTACATCGACCCCTCGGCCACGGGATTGTCGCGGTCGTTGTGCGTCCTGGGTACGGCGAGGTATCAGTGGATGGGAGTACAAGATTATTCAGGGCACAATGTTTACCCCCGGACCTACCAGGTCGCCGTTGAATCGCCGCTATATTCCATTCGGAGCGGATTAGGAGCCAGTTTCGAGTACGACCAGGCGGGGTTCGAGACCAACATGGATTTCCGTGTGAACTACGCCTACCATTTCAACATAAAAAAGAACCACACAATCAGCCTTGGCGTGGCGCTCGAAGCGCTTTATAAGACGATCAATTACGCGGAATTCCACACCTTTGATCCGGGAGATCCGGTGCTGTCGGCCAACAGCAAGGAGAGCGGACTGTTTCCGGACATCGGGTTCGGACTTAGCTATTACCTGAAGGATAAATTTTATATCAGTGTTTCGGGGATGCAGCTGCTTTCTTCATCCGCAGATATCGGTGGCGGTAAGTATCAACGTGTGAGGCATTACTATTTCATGACCGGTTACAATTTCTTGCTGAAAAAGACCAAGACCAGCGAATATGTGCTGATGGCAGGACTGCTGGCCAAGTCGACGCTTGTTTCTACACAGGCGGAGCTGGACCTGATACTGAAGATCAATGACCGTTACTGGGCCGGGGGCATGTACCGCTGGAACGACGCCGCCGGGATCATCGCCGGTGTGAAGATCGCCAACGTATCCATCGGGGTGTCGTACGATTTCACGCTGAGTAAATTGTCCAAAGCTGGCAGCATCGGCAGTCCCGAAATCCTCATCCGTTACTGTCTTCCGGTTAGTCCGAAGATAAAAATGAAAGGGTACTACAATCCGAGGTATATGTAGA
>CAZGIM010000060.1:0-5127 GCA_964525995.1 uncultured Prolixibacteraceae bacterium
TAAAAATTATTACCTTTCTCTAAAATAATTTTGGAGGGTTTTATCTGGGGAATTGGCCCTAACGTCTGTATACCCGCATGGCGGATATTTTTTGTTTATCGGATTTCAAGTATCCCTGAATTCATGCAGTAAGCGTCCTCCTGATAGGGTCTATTATCTCAGATGCAAATGTATACTTAAACAAACCAAATTCTAAACATTAATAATTTTCAAGGTCTGGATTATCCAATGGACTTGTGAGTTGATCCAATCCCTTTGTCGTAATATGGGTAACTCCATTGTAGGAGCAGGAAACGTAGTTTTATTTTTGGACTATGAGGGTGTAAATAGGCGAACAACTGTTGCGTGTAGTTTTTTAAGGAAAACTGTCGAAGTCTGACCAAATCTGAATACTTTTTTGTGATCGGAGCCTTGGTTAAACATTCAAAAATGAATATTTCAACCAAATTACATAATATTTCTTTAACAAATACAAGAAAGGGGAGGAAATTTTTAGTGAGGTAGCAAAATGTTGCTGTACAATACAGCAAAGAAGTAAGGATGGGAAGGGAATAAAGTATTAATTTTATTGCATGATCAACCTAACTTTTCTCAGAAGCTATGAAAAACATTATCATCTCACTGATTGCCATCCTATTCCTGGGCCTTCATGCCTGTAGAAAAACAGAAGAAGCGGTCCCCTCTATTCCTGCGGTTATTGATCAGGTCAATACAGCAGTGCATCATTCCTTTGACACGCTCAACCAGGATATGGCCTCGACGATCCAGGCCATGGCACTCCAAATCAATGACACAGCTGACATCCGGGTGAAAATGTCGGAATTATACAACCGGTCATCGTTTGTGATGGAATTCAGTTATGTCACCCCACAGGGCATCATGCAAATAGTGGAACCTCCTCAATATCATTACATCCAAGGATCAGATATCAGCGGGCAGGACCATATTATCAAAACCTTTAACACCAGGCTACCGGCTCTTAGTCTCTCCTTTATGGCCGTCGAAAATTTTTTGGCAGTCGTTGATGTGCATCCGGTCCTTAAAGGCCAGCAAATGCTCGGAGGAGTGACAGCCCTCTTCCGCCCCCCTGATCTCCTTCGCAGGATCATCTCCCCTTTGGTTGCCGGTCAAAACTTTGAAATCTGGGTGATGGAATCCGGGGGCACCATACTCTACGACCAGGATGAGTACGAAATCGGCCGGAATGTCCTCACCGATACCTTATATACTTCATTCCCTGAACTGTTAGCTGCCTCCATACTTATTAACAGCCACTCCTCGGGAGAAACATCCTATTCTTTTTATCAGACTGGTACAAACAAAAAGGTAGTCAAACAAACATTCTGGAATACCTGCTCCATCTTCGGTACCGAGTGGAAAATTATCTGGGTGAAGCCTGTAGAGTAATCATTTTGCCGCCGCTCCAACATACATGCAAATAACCGTTGTTCAGTGACTGAGCACTAGTCATAAGAAAGATGTGGTTTTTTTCAAGTAGTATTCCACAGCATGTTATTAATAATGCATTGAATTTGCGCTTTAAGGAACCAATGCGGTTCATTGCATTGATTTTTAATCCAGGCTCATCCAATTTCCCGTCGTAGAAGTTTTTAAGCGCGAAAGGTATCACATTGTAATACGTTTCGCGCCCAATCACTGACTTTTCTCGTTCATTGTGGGATGGCCCGGGGAGAAAATGTCGGTGAAAAGTTTAACTTTGTCAAAGCAAGCAATTCCATTGATATAATTCGTGATTCGCGAATTGCGAATCGGGTCAACGATTAGAAAGCCATGGATGATGATCTGATAAGGATGGAGGCCTTTACCTGGCTGAAAGGACAAGTTGATATTCATGGTGAAATCCTGGACTGGTCAGCCCTTGCGAATGGTTTCATGTTCAGGGATCAACGGATTCATCTTGTTGGTCAATCTGGTATCTGGAAGCCCCAGGTGATGCAATTTCCCATTTCAATCACTACGAAATTCGGCGGACCTTATCCTGACAGATTGAATAAGGATGGCCTTATTGAATACAGATACAGGGGCAACAATCCAGATTTTTGGGATAATGTCGGACTGAGGGAAGCAATGAAGTTGAAAAAGCCACTCATATATCTCTTTGGAGTATCCCGGGGTCGGTATTTTGTCTCATTCCCGGTCTATATTGTTCATGACGATCCGGCCAGGCTGACGTTTACGGTGCAGGTTGACGAAATTTCTGCATTAAGTGATACTATGTCTGTTGAGGACCCAAATACATTGATGTTCAGAAGGGCTTATGCAACGACCAGCGCCAAGATCAGGCTTCACCAGCAATCGTTTCGGGAGAGAGTACTGAAAGCATACCGTAACCAGTGCACTTTGTGTCGCCTGAAGCATCCCGAGTTACTGGATGCTGCTCATATCATTGCTGACAATGAGGAATGGGGCGATCCTGTTATTCAAAACGGATTATCCATGTGCAAGATCCATCACGCTGCCTTCGACAGGAACATCATCGGCATTAATCCTGATTATTTTATTCATGTACGGCAGGATATCCTTGAGGAAACAGATGGACTAATGCTGAAATATGGTTTGCAATCACTGGAAAATCAAAAGATCATTCTTCCAAACAGTCACAGGGATTATCCTGATCAGAACAGGTTGGAAGAAAGGTTTGATCAGTTTCTGAAAGCTTCCTGATTGAATCGAATTACTGGGAAATTTTTGTCCCCGGGTTGTCAAAACCCCAAGAGATCTTGCAGTCACCCCAATCTGCCTTTCAATGTTTCACAAACTTCCCCACCTGAACGGACCTTTCTCCCGTTACCCGCACAAAATAAACCCCGCGGGGAAAGCTACTGATATTGATGAGCGTTGATTTTTCGGTGATTTCCCTTCTGTACAGTTCCCGGCCATGGAGGTCCATGACAGACAGACGGCCACTTCCTGTGGTTTCAACGGTTATCAGGTTGTATGCCGGAACAGGGTAGATTATCAGGGGGTTTGAAGCATAAGGAAGATGATTTATGCCCACAACTCCGCCATTCGTGGTTTTAAGAATTGTTCCTCCATCGCCGACCACGTAACCGGTATCTGAAGCTGTAAAGAAAATCGAGTTTAACCTTTTGATCGTCCCCGACATTTGATCTGCCCATGTTATTCCGCCGTTGGTGGTTTTGAGTAATGTTCCGCTTCTGCCAATGACATATCCGGTATCTGAACCGGTAAAACACACTGAGGTTAAACCATTGGATGTTCCGGAAGTCTGATTTTCCCATGTTACACCTCCGTCAGTCGTTTTAAGAATGGTCCCGCTTTCACCGACCACATACCCGGTATCGGAATTGATAAAATAAACTGAAGTCAATTTAGTCCCGGGGATGGAATATACTTCCGACCATGTTGATCCACCATCGGCTGTCTTGTTTATTGTCCCATAACTCCATTTCAGGTCATTTACCCCGACCGAATAGCCAGATGTTGCATTCGGGAAATAGACACAGTATTGCAAACCAACATTGGTGTAATTCCATGTGTGTCCCCCGTCGGTCGTTTTCATGACAAAACCGGCTCCCATGTCATGTAGTGAGGTAACATAACCGGTATCGGCTGATGTAAAATAAACGGAATAAAATGAAAGTGATGATGAAAATACAATGTTCCATGTGGCACCCGCATCGGTGGTCTTCATTATCGGGCCATAATAATAAGGGCCTATCGCATAGCCGGTGCTATCAACAGGAAAATGAACGGATGACAGATCATATTGTGTTCCGCTGTTCAAGGAGCTCCAGTTTGTTCCGGCATTATATGTTTTTAAAATGGTTCCACCGGCACCCACTGCATAACCCGTGTTCGCATCGGTGAAATATACTGAATAAAGATTATTCAGGGTTCCGGAATTCATAGGAAACCATTGTGCTGTTGTGCCTTTCACAACGAACAGCATAAGCAGTAAAAGGGAAAGCTTTTTCATAGCCTTGATCTTTGAGGTGTCTGCCGTGGAAGTAGCTAATGGCATAAAGAAGGGAAGCAACAGAAGGTTTTCAACTGCATCGATGGCATCTTCCTTCATATAACGCAAATATATTAGATATTTACCTGAAATCTATAGGTCAGTTTAAAAACTGCAAATTTGATGGCTATGTATTTGCCAGTTCAGATTGTATTTTAAGAGGATTGTCTGAAATATCAAGTTCTGCAGCTTTGCTGCTTCTTTCTTCGGTCCCAATGGCTTCAGCTCTTAAAGGGCTCTCCTTCCATGCCTCTGTCAATCGCCATCCCGGCCGGTTTTGCCTGATCGGGATCACGCTTGATTATTACATTCATGTACGGCAGGATATCCTTGAGGAAACAGATGGACCAATGTTGAAATATGGTCTGCAATCACTGGAAAATCAAAAGATCATTCTTCCAAATAGTCACAGGGATTATCCGGATCAGAACAGGTTGGAAGAAAGGTTTGATCAGTTTCTGAAAGCTTCCTGATTGAATCGAATTCATGGGAAATTTTTGTCCCGGGGTTGTCAAAACCCCAATAGATCTTGCAGTCACCCCAACGTTTGTGCAAATAAAACGTTGGGGATTGCGGGCTTCGTTCCTATTATCAGTAACGGAAAGCAGTATACCATAACCCAGATCGAAATAAGGAACCCGAAGTACCCGATCATCGCATCCTGTGCCAAAGACGGCAAGCCGTATAAGAGCATATATCGTTTCACATAGAAAATTTTCGACAGACGTATCACCTTTCCTCTTATCACCCGATAAACGGGAAATATTATGTGATATGAAAGAGACACACCCGGATCATTTCAATGACCTACTGAGGAAAAGAACCTTGAAAATGGCAGCTGGTGTACGTAATTTGCTTGTCAGCGTAAAATTCAATGCCATTGACCGGCCATGTGTTCTGCAATTGACACGATCTGCTTCATCGGTCGCTGCAAACTATCGAGCGGCGACACGTGGAAGATCGGATGCAGAGTACTTCTCAAAAATCTGTATCGTGGTCCAGGAGGCGGATGAAACATTGTTTTGGCTGGAAAATTGATGGGATTGGAAGGCAAGGAAAAGAAATGTGAAACCACTAGCGTTTCGTATAAATTGTTAAACGTTCTTTGAAAGTCTTGATATATCTTC
>CAZGIM010000061.1:0-4069 GCA_964525995.1 uncultured Prolixibacteraceae bacterium
TATTGAGTACCCTGGCTTTGATTCCTTGTTCTTCAAGGATTTGAGCAGCAAGGAGGGCTTCCCAGACAAGGTGTCCGGTGGCGATCAGGGTTAAGTCGTCGCCCGGGAGCATTATCCTTGCTTTACCCATCTCAAAAGGGATATTGGCATCTGTAAAATCTGGCATGGGTTCCCTGCCAAATCGGATGTAAACTGGTCCCCGGCAGTGGAGGATTGCGGCGAGGGTGGCGTTTTTTGTTTCTGTGGCATCGCAGGGCGAAAGGACTGTCATGTTGGGCAGGGCCTGCATAATGGAGAGATCTTCGAGAGCCTGGTGGGTGGCTCCGTCAGGCCCTACCGATACTCCTGCATGCGCTCCGCCAATGATGACGTGTACATTGTTGTAACAGATGGAAACCCTGATCTGATCTGCAGCGCGGAGGGCAGCAAAAACGCCGTAAGTCGAAAAAACCGGAATTTTCCCTTCCAGTGCCAAACCGGCGGCCACTCCGGCGCAATTTTGTTCTGCGATACCCATTGAAAAAAAACGTTCGGGGAAAGCAGCGGCAAAAAGATCGACCCCGACGGAGGAGGTGATGTCGGCCCCAAGGGCGATGACATTCTTGTCAAGTTGGCCGGCTGCCAGTAAACCCTCTCCGAAACCGGTCCGGGTGGCTTTGTTTCCTTTGTTGGTGTATGGATTCACTTCAGGGTATGCAGGTTTATCTATTTCTTAGTATTCATAAGATCTTTAAGAAAGCCGGGGAGCTGTTCACGGGAGGGAACTTTTCCATGCCATCGGTAATCCCCTTCAATCGCCGGGATCCCTTTTCCCATGACGGTATGTGCAATGACCACTACAGGTTGGGTTGCATTTCTTGCATGTTTCAGGGTTTCTGTGAGTTGCTCGCTATTATGGCCCTCACATTCAGCAACTTGCCAGCCGAAGCTCTTCCATTTATCTGCAAGGGGTTCCAGACGCATCACTTTCTCCGTCGAGCCGTCGATCTGCACTCCGTTTCGATCGACGATGGCAATCAGGTTATCCAGTTGGTGGTGTGCAGCGGCCATGGCGGCTTCCCAGACCGAACCCTCCTGGAGTTCACCATCTCCCATGACAACGAAAATTTTATGTTTTAATCCATCAAAGCGGGCGGCCATGGCCATTCCGATAGCTACAGAAAGTCCTTGTCCAAGGGAGCCTGCCGACAATTCCAGTCCCGGAAGCCCATGGTCCCTGCCAGGGTGACCCTGCAAACGGCTTCCCAATTTTCTAAGGGATTGCAGCTCTTCAGTTTTGAAATACCCGGCATGGGCCAGGGTAGCGTATAAAACAGGTGCTGCATGCCCGATGGAGAGGACCAGCCGGTCGCGTTCAGGCCATTGAGGTTTGGCTGGATCATGCCGGAGAACCGAAAAATAGAGGGCAGTAAAAACGTCGGCTAACCCGAGGGAAGCTCCCAGATGACCTGATCCGGCTTCGGTAAGGCTTTGCAGGATCAGTTGGCGGATGATGGTCGCATGCTCACGGAGCAGATGCCCGTCAGTGGTCTGAAAGCTTTCCATAATCAACGCATATCAATCACTTCTACGTTTGGAAATTTCTTTTCATCAAAAGTGAAATCACCGGGTGTGACAGGGGTATCGGTAACGAAAGTTTTAATCTTGTAAATGAAGGTATTCCCTCCTTTATCATACAGGGTGAAGCTTTTAATTTGTTTTTTCACTTTGTCGATTCCAAGGATCGCTTTTGTAAAGTTTTTGGTGGTATTGGGTATCAATTCGATGGCTTCTACCGTTGGGTCGTCGCTTTTAACGATTCTGGATTTATAATTGGTGTTGTAGCTGGTCAGTAATTTTGAAGGAGTAAGGGCATCGTCCTTGTTTTCAAGTGTATTTATCTGGACTTCATTGGATTCTTTGATGTAAGTCCAGATGGTTTTTCCATCGCAGATCACCGTCTGTCCCGAGGCGGTCATCTTGTATTTATCTCCGGAGAGGAGCAGGGTTCCGCTTTTTTCTTCATTGATACCTGCTTTTGCGTTGATCATCTTGTAGGAGAAATCGGCTTTAACCGACTTATAGGCTTTGGTTTTGGCGCTGACTTCGTTGAGGAGGTTTGCCGCTTTCTGGTCTTTATTCTGGCCAAAACTGAGCATGGTTGTGGATATCAGGAGGAGGGAGATGATTTTTTTCATTACTTTGTTTTTTGAGACATTATTTTATTCCTAGCATATCAAGGTGTTCTTCGAGTGCGTTGAGGTCCTTGTACCTGACTTCACGGGCCTTGCTTCCTTCGAAGGGGCCGACGATTCCGGCTCCTTCCAGTTGGTCGATCAGGCGTCCGGCCCGGTTGTACCCGAGTTTAAGTTTTCTTTGGATCAGGGAGGTGGATCCATGTTGGTGAGTGACCACGAGGCGGGCTGCTTCAGCGAAGAATTCATCTCTTTCATCGGGGTTGTAGTCTTTCGGATTGCCTCCGTCGTCATCGTAATATTCAGGTAAAGAGAAGGCTTCGGGATAGCCTTTCTGGCTTCCGATGAAGTCAGTCAGCCGTTCAATTTCAGGAGTGTCGACAAAAGCGCACTGGATGCGGATCAGTTCACTCCCTGTGGAGAGAAGCATATCTCCTCTGCCAATCAGTTGATCGGCGCCGGAGGAGTCGAGAATGGTGCGGGAGTCGATTTTTGAGATGACGCGGAAGGCAAGGCGGGCCGGGAAATTTGCTTTGATGGTCCCGGTAATGATGTTGACCGAGGGGCGTTGGGTTGCGATGATCAGGTGGATACCGGTGGCTCTGGCCAGTTGGGCTAAGCGTGTCAGCGGAGTTTCAATTTCTCTTCCCGCGGTCATGATCAGATCTGCAAATTCATCGATTACCAGGATGATATATGGCAGGAAATGATGACCTTCGTTGGGGTTTAGCAGTCGGGAGAAGAATTTTTCGTTGTACTCTTTAATATTTCTGACCTGGGCGTCGCGAAGAAGGTCGTAACGGCTATCCATTTCGATATTGAGAGAGTTGAGGGTACGGATTACCTTTTTAGTATCGGTGATGATGGCATCGTCGGAATCGGGAAGTTTAGCAAGGAAGTGGCGTTCAATTTTGGTATAGAGGGTCAATTCCACTTTTTTCGGATCGATCAGAACAAATTTGATCTGGGCCGGGTGTTTTTTGTATAGCAGGGAAGTGATGATCGTGTTAAGCCCGACGGATTTTCCCTGGCCGGTAGCTCCGGCCATCAGCAGGTGTGGCATGCGGGCCAGGTCGGCGATATAGGTCTCATTGGAGATTGTTTTTCCCAATACGAAAGGCAACTCAAAAGAGGTGGATTTGAATTTTTCTGTACTCAGCAACGACCGGATGGATACAATTTCCGGATTCTTGTTGGGCACTTCGATGCCGATGGTACCTTTTCCGGGGATCGGTGCGATGATACGGATGCCCATTGCAGCGAGGCTAAGGGCAATATCATCTTCCAGGTTTTTGATTTTGGAGATGCGGATCCCGGCTTCAGGTACAATTTCATAGAGGGTGACGGCAGGACCGATGGTAGCTTTTATTTTCTGGATCCTGATGTCATAATTGGAAAGGGTTTGAACAATTTTGTCTTTATTGGCTTCCAATTCCTCTTTAAGTACGCTGATTGCATCGTTGCCATAGTTGTTCAGAAGATCAAGAGGAGGGAATTGATACCGGGGGAGATCGAGGGTAGGATCGTAGCGGGTATCCAATGTCTGGTGGTCGATTTTTCCATTCCCTGTGGTTTCGGTGACCGGTTTTTCGATTTGCAGTTCAATCTCCTGTGTATCATTGTTTTCAGGATCCTCGTCATTTTCAGGATTGTTTACGGATAGTTCCTCATTAAGGAAATTTACCTGAATGGGAATTTCGGGTGAGGGTTCTGTATCAAGGGGTTCCTGTGGGGAGGTGTCAGGCACGACGGGAGGTTCTTCGATTGGAATTTCAACCCGATTTTTTTTCCTGAACCATCGGAAAGGAATATTGAAGGTGAGGATGATAAAGCTGAGAAAGAAAAAGATCAATGTCAGGATCAAGCCGGGCATTCCCAGCAGATCGATCAACCAT
>CAZGIM010000062.1:0-3868 GCA_964525995.1 uncultured Prolixibacteraceae bacterium
CCATTATGTTTTTCGGATTAGCTAACGTTATAAATATACAGATGAAATTGACAATTGACAATGGAAAATTGACAATTGAAAATGGAAAACGAAAAAATTATTCACCAGTCCACTTGTCCACTTGTCCACCAGTCCACCAGTCCGCTCTTCGTTAAACTAGTCCTTCTTCCAGATAAATATCTCCTCCTTGTTTAACGGACGGTGTTCCTCCCTCCATTTGAAATTTCGCAGTTTACGCTCGTTCTGGGGTACATCCTTCTCGGGATAGAGGTGGGCTTCGGGCGAATCGATGTAGGTGATACTCCGGAGGTCATTATTTTCAAGGAAGATCAACATATCGGCCGACTTTACCATATTGATCCCTATCAATGATTTGTCATCATCGCGGAGGTAGTAGATGGTTTGGGCATTACCCAGCACATTGACTTTATAAAGCTCATTCTTCCTGAATTTGGCAAGGATATTCCTCCCTTTTATCTGGTTGAACTGCCCCGAATCGTCCTTCATGATGATGAAAGCGGTATTGTAAAGCTTCAATGAATCCGCTTCGCCATTCTTCATCTGAAGCCTGATCGAATCGGCGGTAAGCTGGTTTTTTTCCGACCATAACACCGGGTCGTGGTACATCGAGAGGGCGGAGTCGGCACGGTGCCAGGCTAACGAATCGCACATGCCCTGAAGGTTGGTTCTGTAAAACTTGACCTTGTAGTAACAATAAACCTGGTTGATGTTGCGGGCAGTATCGAACAAGGCCCGTACCGTGTCGCCATGCATAAAAAGAGAGTCTTTTTTATCGACCATGATGGCAACAGCGCTGTCGGTCATGAAGGAAAAGCCCTTTTCACGTTGTATTTCGCCAAAATTACCGGTGAGCATGACGTTTTGGATGGTATCGAGGATCACGGCGTGGCGGTAAACCTGTCCGAATCCCGTTTTGCGTTCATAGTACATGCTGTCGCCCGTAAGAAAGGTGTTTTCATGATAAATCTCAGCTTTTTCGCGAAATCTCGAGATATCGCGTCGTGTATCGTACCATCCGTTCTCGCAATAAATCGAATCCGCTTTATCATTGCTCAGGATGTGGGATGGGCCGAAGAAATAGGCGGTCTCCGTTACGGTGTTGTATTTCAGCGTGTCGGAATACATCCTGTAATCGGGGTTGATCAGGAGTACCTTTTCCCTGAAAAAAAAATGTTTCAGGTCAGTATAGTAGTAACCATAGCGGCTGACCAGATAGTTTTTACCATTCACGATCTTACCCCAGTAATCGTATTGGGCGATCTGAGAATTTCTGTTATACACCAGGGTATCGGTAGTGAGGGTGGTCTGGTTATCGATCAGCCGCACATTGCTTTTTGCCCTGGCAATCTTGGTATTGCCGTCGTACCGTAGTGAATCGCTGTACAGGTTCAGCGTATCGCTCAGTTTGACACGGACATTTCCATACGCAATGACCTTGTTGTCGGTCTCATTCAGCCAGGCGCTGTCGCAAAAGAGGAAGGCGCTGTCGTGACTCATCACTACATTCCCGATAATCCTGGGACCATATTCATGGATGGCTTTGCTGTACTGCCAACTGTCGGCTGCCTCGAGCCGGATCCTGGCGGTATCGGCCCGTTCCGATCCCGACGCGGTTGACTGTAGCAATAATACCAGGATAGAAAAGGTCAGGATAAGGCGAACCATGTCAACAGGGATGAACGGCAAAGATACAAAACTCAATCTTACTAAAAGTAATGAACAATAGAATGATCGTATCGCCAAAATCGGTAATTTTGCTCCCTCCAATTATCTATTTTTACTCAAAAATGAAACAATCCTTCGATCCCAGGCGCAACTATGCCGAAACCAGACAAAAAATAGGATATGTGCCCCGAAAACAAGCAACCCAGGCCGATTACGATCGCATCGGCTTTATGTCGGGACTTGAGGTTCACCAGCAATTAAATACCAGGGAGAAGCTTTTCTGTCACTGTCCGGCAGGAATCTACCAGAAAGCCGACGACTATGATGCGGAGCTGATCCGTCACATGAGGCCGACGCTCAGCGAGTTGGGCGAATACGACGGCACGGCGCTTATGGAGTTCAGAACCCGTAAAAACATTATTTACCGGATAAAGAATGAAACGGCCTGTACCTACGATGTTGATGATACCCCGCCATTCCCCCTTAATCAGGAGGCGCTCAGGAAGGCCATCGCGATATCGCTGCTCTCGAAGCTAAAGATTGTAGGCGAAGTCCACATCACCCGTAAGCAATATCTCGACGGTTCCATCCCCACCGGATTTCAGCGAACCGCCATCATCGGTATCGAAGGCGAAATCAAGATGAGGCATAAGAAGGTAAGGCTCATCCAGCTTAGCCTGGAAGAGGATGCCTGCCGCGAGGTTTCTGATATCGGCCATGTCCGTATCTATCGTACCGACCGGCTGGGAATGCCCCTCATCGAGACGGTCACCTATCCCGATTTCAAAAATCCATCGGAAGTGAGGGAAGGGGCCGATTATATCCGGTTCCTGAACCGCAGCACCGGATACGTGCGTACTGGAGTCGGTTCGACCCGGGCCGACGTCAATGTAAGTTGCAAGGGGGGAACCCGCGTCGAAATTAAAGGGGTTTCGCATACCCGCTGGATGCCTGAGCTTACCCACAACGAAGCATTCCGGCAGTGGGCCTTGCTGGCCATCCGCGAAATACTGCATCAACGTTTCAGCAATCCTACCGGTTGGAAGATGACCTTCAGGGAGGCAAAGGGTAAAGATTTTAAATTGGAAAATCTGGGTATCCCGAAAAATCCCGATATCCGGGTCTATCTCGTGAACCTTCCCGGATTCCAGGGACTTCTGTCGCATTTTACCCAGCCGGGCAAGATGTTCGCCGATGAGTTTACCGATCGTCTCAAGGTTATTGCCTGTATTGAGAAGCCCAACATGCTCCATTCCGAAATGACGGAGGGGAATGGGGATGAAAAGGTTTGGAATAAAGTGAGATCACTCCTTGAAAGCAAGGAGAGCGATGCCCAGATCATCTTTTGGGGACCGGCCGACGATATTAAAACCGCACTCGAAACGATTGAGGAACGGTGCAGGATGGCCTTCAACGGCGTTCCCAACGAGACCCGCAAGTCGTTTGCCGACGGTACCACGATTTTCGAACGGGTTCTTCCCGGCGCCGACCGGATGTACCCCGATACCGATTCAGCCCCGATCCCGTTGGAAGATGAGACGATCAGGGAAATCGAAGAAATACTGCCAAAACTGGTGGCCGAACGGATTGAGCAGTTGATGGACTGGAAGGTTCCTGAAGATACTTTCACTTATCTGTTGAAAAACAATCTGTTACCGCTGATCGAACGCGTTACAACGGAATTGCATATTCCGGCGCGGTTTACGGCAACCCTGTTAGCACATACCCTCAAACACATCGAAGGACAATATCCCCGGGTGCCCGGTTTCAGTAGCGGGAAGGTGTATGATCTTCTGAAGTTTCTGAAGGATGCCGGTCTCGATCTGGCCCTGGCCCGGCGCATGCTGGTTCACCTGTACCAACACCCCAAGATGGACTTCGAGTCGATTTTGGTTACCCTTAATTTCAAAAGGATTCCCGGGGAAGAGATCATCAAAAAAGTTCCTTTTCTGGTCAGGAAATACCAGGAGGTACGGACTTCGTCAAACGAAAGTGCAGGTTCCCGCTGGATCATGGGGAATCTAAACACGCTGGCAACCGGGAACATTCCGATGCAGGAGCTTTGTAAAACGGTCATAAAGATCAGCGGACAGGTGGACAAAAGGATTGAGTGATTGAGTGAATGACAATGGACAATTGACAATGGAAATACCCATAAGGCCAAGACATACAAACCGCGGAT
>CAZGIM010000063.1:0-3528 GCA_964525995.1 uncultured Prolixibacteraceae bacterium
CTCTTAACCATTATGTTTTTCGGATTAGCTAACGTTATAAATATACAGATGAAAAGAGGACGACACCTGTGCACCTCTTTTTTAATCGTACCTTTGATTGGTAATTAATAGAAGTCAAACAAAACAAACAATTGTCCATCACAGACTATGAGCAGTAAAGGCCGCGACAACAAGCCCCACATCGGGATTTTCGGACGAAGGAACAATGGAAAGAGTTCGCTTATTAATGCCCTTACGGGACAGGAGACCGCAATTGTCTCGGATCAGGCCGGGACCACGACCGATCCGGTTAAAAAATCGATCGAAATTTCCGGGGTGGGCCCGGTGGTGATGATCGACACGGCAGGAATCGACGACACCGGCGACCTGGGGAAGAAGCGCATCGATAAAACGATGGAAGTGTTGAAAATCATCGATTTTGCCATACTGGTCGTGGCACACAATCAATTCGGAGAACCCGAACTGAATTTGATCTCTGAGTTTCAAAAGCTGGATCTGCCCTTTATCGTTGTTCACAATAAGTCGGATGAGGAGAAACTTTCACCCGTCATCGCTGAAACGATCCGCGTAAATACAGGATCCACGGCGCTCGAAGTCAGCGCCCCTCATGCCGCAACCATGGAGCCCCTGATCCGGAGGCTTATGACAGATATGCCTGAAAATGCCTACCGGAAGCAGCCGCTGATCGGCGATCTGATCTCGTATGGCGATGTGGTATTGCTGATCACCCCCATCGACCTGGAGGCTCCGGAGGGGCGGATGATCCTCCCTCAGGTCCAGGTGATCCGCGACGTTTTAGACCACGACGGTATTGCCGTTGTCTGCAAGGAACGCGAAGTGGATGCATTTTTCAGAAAAATGAATCCCAAACCGACGCTGGTGGTTACCGATAGTCAGGTTTTTCCCAAAGCCGATTCCGCTATACCGAAGAACATCCGTCTGACCAGCTTCAGTATCCTGCTGGCCAGGCAGAAAGGTGACTTCGTACACTACGCTCAGGGAACCCCGCATATATCAAAGCTTCGTGAAGGCGACCGCATTCTGATCCTTGAATCGTGCACCCATCATGTTACTTGCGATGACATTGGCCGGGTAAAAATACCCCGTTGGCTTACCAAATTCACCGGAAAAAACCTGGAATTCGAGGTGGTCGCCGGGCTGAGCCGCATTCCACGCCCGATTACCGATTATGCTATGGTGATCCAATGCGGTGGGTGCATGATCACCAGGCGTCAGATCATAAATAGACTAAAAACCGCAATTGATGCGGGAATTCCGGTTTCGAACTACGGAATGACCATCGCCTATGTACACGGTATTTATAACCGCGCTATGGAGCCATTCGGAGTCAGAATTAAGGAGGACAATTTATAGTGGTAAAACCCGGATTCCGGGCTTGTATTCAGGTATCCAAACAAAATCCGGATTGGTCTATCAAACCTCCGTCAGCGCCACAGGAATCACTTTGCCATTGATGTATTTACTCCCGGTGACAGCAAAATCGGCAATAAACTGCGCCATTTGTGCCGGGTTTACCATTGCACGGTGACCCGGAAATGCGCGCGTGAACATCTCGGTCTGTACCGAACCCAGCGCCAGACAATTCACCCTGATCTCCAGGTCGGCTAACTCGGCTGCAAGAATCTCGGTTAAAATATGAAGGGCACCTTTGCTGGATGTGTAGGCAGCCAGTCCGGGGAACTTCCGTGTCTCCGGAATTCCACCAAAACTTCCGATATTCACCACATGCGCTCCCTTGTTCAGAATTGGTAACAGCGCCTGTGTCAGAAAAAACGGGGCTTTGAAATTCACGTTCACCGTCTCATCAAAATCGGATGGCTCGAATTTTTCATATGGCTTATTGATCAGCCGCCCTGCATTGTGAATGAGGATGTCGCATTTGTGAATAAAGGTTTCGAGCCTTTGTACGATCAGCGGGTAAAAATCAAAGTGGTTGAGGTCGAATTCGTAAGGAATCACCTTCGTGTCGGGATATAGTTTGTTGCATTCTGCCTGCAGTTCCTTCAACGCTTTCCCGTTCCGGGAGATGGCAATGATTTGGTTCTGTTTATGGCGGGCCAGGATTTTGACCAGCTCAAACCCGATCCCACGGCTGGCTCCGGTTATAATTATATTCATATCAGTGGAATTACATATTACAATTGATTATCCTAATTATGAATACATTAAGATAAATACATACCGCTCAATTATTCTGATACACCCGCTCAAAGGTAAAGAACTTTTTTGTAATTTTGCAGCTTCAAAATCTGATCCAATACTGAATTCTAATCCTTAGTTTATCCACCATTAATCAAAAACATGAAAAAAATCAACCTTCTACTGGCGCTCCTGCTCATTGGCGCCTTTCAACTTTCTGCCCAGGATGCACCACAGATTCCGACTGTTATGAAAGCCGTCTATTTCGACGTTTCGCCTCCCCTTCGCGACATGGTTCAGAAAAACGATGCAACCGATCCATCTTGGAAAACCGGTATTGTCAAAAACAAACTTAACACGATTTCACCTGAACCCGATGTTCCGGATTATATGAAACCGGATGCGGTACGCCAGAGATGGATCGGTACAACACTTACCGATACTACTATTCAGAATTTCGACGGAGTCGGCGCCAACTATTCTCTTCCCCCGGATACCGACGGCGAAGTGGGCCCTTCACACTATTTCCAGGTTGTCAATACCAAATATGCCATTTACAACAAGACCGGGGTTAAACTCCTAGGCCCCACAAATAACAGCGTCATATTCAATGGACTGCCAAATAACAGTAATGACGGCGATGCCGTAGTTCTTTATGATGAGAATGCCGACCGCTGGTTGTTTAGTCAGTTCAGCCTGCCCAATTACCCCTACGGACCTTTCTACGAAAATGTGGCCATCTCACAAACCAATGACCCGACCGGGTCGTGGTACCGTTACCAGTTTCAGTTCTCTTCGATGCCCGATTATCCGAAACTTTCGGTTTGGAATGATGGTTATTACATGACCATCCGCCGTTTCAGCGCTGGTTCTCTTTCGTGGCAGGGAATGTCGGCCATTGCTTTGGACCGCGCCAAGATGCTGGTTGGCGATCAGACTGCTTCGATGGTGATGTTCAACCTCCCGTCATCAGCGGAAGGTGCTCTTTCGGCCGATTGCGACAGCGATTTTCCCCCGGCCGGAACTCCCTGTCCGGTTGCTTATCTTACCTCCAACTCCGTAAAAATATATGATTTTGTAGTCGATTGGGTTACACCGACCAACTCAACATTTAATCAGAATTATACCGTCTTCATCACCTCCTTCAATGTCTGGTCGAGCAGTAATGTGGTCCCTCAGAAGAATACCAGTCAGAAGTTGGATGTAATGGCCGGTCGCCGGATCATGTTCCGTATGCCCTACCGTACCTTCACAGGTTATTCTTCGATGCTCCTCAGCACGACTGCCAACGTTGGCGGCGTTGCCGGAATTCGATGGATGGAACTCCGGAAACCCGCGAACCTTTGGACACTTCACCAGGAGGGAACC
>CAZGIM010000064.1:0-3435 GCA_964525995.1 uncultured Prolixibacteraceae bacterium
AAAGCAGTGCTGTTTTGATCTCCGGCAAAGCCTTGATTTTTGCGAGCATTTCAAGTGCACCCTGGTTATCGGAAAAGGCAAGGGGAGCGATACAGTATTCGCCGATCACCTTAGCATACAGATGTGTACTGTTAGCCAGGTTGGTTTTGTAATCCTTTACTCCACGTAAAATGATTAAGGTAAAAGCGATGACCATGACGATTACGAGTACCGTAAGTACTAGCAATATCAGTTTATTGCGGATTGACAGGCGTTCAATCAACCTTTTCTTTCTTTTTTGGGGAGCCATTTTATATTTTCCCGGGATTTACAACTTTTGCAAGGTTCAGTAATTTAAAATCGATGGTAAAACCATCTGCTTTCATCGCTTCCTGGTTGATTTCAAAGCGAAGTTTCCCTTCGGAATTGAAATAGAAATTCATATCGCAACCCAGGCTGGCATATCCTTCGGCATCCGCGATGGTCAGAACCGGTTTTTTCCGTGTTATTTCCAGCACTTTTGCAAGCTTGGTCGGACTCAATTCAGGAATAAACAGCACGTGGCACGGAGTTATTCGGTCCAGTTCGCGAATGTCATATATTATCTTGATCTTTACTGTTTTACCTTTTATTTTATGGTTTTTATAAACCTCTTCAAGTGCTTCCCTCATTGGGTTTGGTTCCAATACAACTATGATAAAGGGTTGGTCAATATCCGTTTTTTGTTCCTCAGGCCATTCGATAAAAAGAGCCAGTTTTTCTAGGGCCACTGCTTTCACCTTGTATTCGGAAGGTTGGGAGGAAATGACAGGGGGGATCACAAGGAAAAAGAGAACCATAAACAGGGACCGGACAGATGGTATCGTGGTTCCAGTTGCAGGAAGCATGAATTTCATAATGTAAGGGTGCCTTCGGAGGATCATGATTTTTTACTGAAGGTTATTTTTAGTCCGCCCATTATCGAGAAACCGGTATTTTGGAATTGCCAGGGCATTACATAGCAGTTGTTTGTCAGGTTATAAAGCTGAATAAAGGCTTCGAGGTTGTATGTCTTGCCTTTGGCAATCCGCTGTGCAATGTAAGCGTTGAACAGAAATTGCGGAGAGAACCAGGTACGGGTGGATTTGGAAGTGCCGTCATAAAATCCTGCATTGTAGTTCAAGGCAGGTACCACCGAGAAACCCCACGGGGCGTAGTAAGCAAGACCGCAATTGGCCACAATATTCGGAGAGAAGGGGATTTGAACTTTGTTTTGATCGGGGTTAGAGTCGTTCCTGATTTCTGATATCATGCAAGTCACGTTGGCGAACCATGAGAGGTATTCGTTGATTGAATGGGATATTTCAACCTCTCCTCCGTAGCAGGTTGATCGGGTGTTGATCGATTGGGTTTGGGAGGGGTTCTGGCTGACTACATTTTCGACAATGGCATTGTTGACGATGGTGTAAAAAAACCTGATTCCTGTTTTCAGTGTATGCCCGAACGTCCCTTCGAATCCCGCATCAGTACCGATGCCCGATTCAGGTTTGAGTCCGGGGTTGGGCAGTTGCCCGTCGTGACCCGGAACTTTGAAGTCGGAGGCGGGCAGGGTACCGCAGATGGATTTCAGTCCGGGAGGAGCAAAGCTGCTTCCCGCATTGGCATAAACACCAAATCTTTTGTTGATGGAGTACCTGAAGCCGGCGCTCCATAACAGATGGTTCCACGTTTTGCTGCTCTCTGACGGGGTCATCCCGCTTACCAGGTCCATTTTATTATTTAAATATGTATAGCGCAGACCGGCCCTGATCAGAAGTCCCGTCAATGGTCGCCACTCTTCCTGGGCATAGATACCGATCTGTGAAATCTCCGATTGGTTGGCAATGGAATGATATCCTTTCAAAGGATCACTCCAGGTAGTATAACGGTCGGCCTGGTAATCGGCTCCCACGCTGAGTATGCCTTTGGTTCCCTGGGCCCAGGTGAGCGACAGATCTGCCGGGACGATGAGTTGATCAACGCCGTTGTCCGATTTCAGGGTGTCAATTTCTCCATAGATGCTTTCCTGCCATTCCCTGATGTAGGTACGAAGTCCGATATGCGATTGGAGGTACAATTTTTCACTGAGCATGATTTCATACCCTGCATTCAGGGTGCCATAATCATTGTCATAACCGCGGTAAACCCTTCCTGCATTTCCTGCATGGAAAGTCCTCTGAAAAAAGAAGGTCAGTTTCTGTTTTTCCTTTGGATCGAGAAAAAGGGTCACTCCACCGTACAATTTTGTCTTCGTGTATTGCGGATTATCTTTCATGTTGAGCCAGGAGGGATCTGTGCCGTAATTGGTATAATCCGACAGCTCGCCGGTCACCCCGCAAAAATAGCTGAAAGGCCCGATCCTGTTCTGGTGCATAAGTTGCCCGTTCAAAGTGTTGTAAGAACCGTATGCTACCTGGAACGTAGTGACCGGTGTTTCGATTTTTCCTTTCAGAACCAGGTTGACGGTTCCCGTCAACGGGCTCTGGATACCAGCAAAATCCTGCGACAGGTAATTGGGATAAATGACTGAAGCAGGTCCCCTCTGTACCTCAATGTGATCGATGATGTTCAGATCAAGCGACATGGGATCCATGAATGCATCCACGGGTAACCCATGAAGCATGTAGGTACTGTATTTTGGTCCGATCCCGCCATAAGTTCCCCAGTTGGCATCGTTGCGGGAAAGGACGGTGACAGAGGCTCCGGGAAGCTGGGAGATCACTTCGCATATGTTTCGGTTCCCACTGACCGAAGTTTGGATATCGCGCTGAGAAAGGATATCCACTTTCTGTGTCACCTCCCCTGCATTTTGAGGGACTTTTGAAGGAGTGATCACCTTATCAAGAATCTCGTCCAGGCTCATGCTGAACAATTCATCAATGGATTCGGAAGGGATAGTATCCTGAGCTTGAATTGATTGAATTGAAAAGAGCACAAAAACAAGCAAAACGAACCATTGCTTTCTCATAGAATCATTATTTCATAAGATGATATTAAACATCAAATGTACATAAAATAGTCCCTTTTTCCTCATTTTTTTGAGACCATTATTCTGAAAATGTTAAGAAATAGTGAAGAATTTTCCTGATTTCCAATGCTACTGCTTTTGCAGTTGCAAGTCAGTTGTTTATAAACACTTGCACCATTTAAAAATTTTCCGGTAACAGATACCTATAAATCCTCCACACGTACGAGTTACCACTTTTCTAAAGGTACTGACAATTATACTTTTACGTCGTTAAATGCCAATTACGATCATAAAAATTAAAACCATGAAACGTGCAGCTTTTTCAATTGTGGCAGTGATCTTTTCGGTACTCCTGTTATCAGGATGTAAGAAAGAGATGCTGAGCGTTCCTTCCGGTGAAACGACTACTGTTAACTCTGTGAATGATATTCAAGTACCCGCCGATTTTGACTGGGCAATGACAAGGGAAG
>CAZGIM010000065.1:0-3187 GCA_964525995.1 uncultured Prolixibacteraceae bacterium
ACAAGTACAACATGACCGATATCCAGGCATCCATGGGAATCATCGAACTGGAAAGATACAACGACGATATGCTGGTACGACGGAAACACATCTTCGATCGCTATACTGCAGCTTTCTCCTCCTTTGCCTGGGCCGAGCTTCCGCTTTACGAAAACAACGAACGGAAATCTTCATGCCACGTTTACCTTCTCAGGATCAGGAATATCAATGAAACGCAACGCGATGCCATCATCCAGGGAATCTTTTCAAGGAATGTTGCCGTGAATGTACACTTCATCCCCCTTCCACTGATGACCTATTACAGGAATGCAGGCTACAGGATCGAAGATTACCCGGTTGCTTACGACAACTTTTCGAGGGAGATCAGCCTTCCTGTTTTTTACGATCTGACCGACCCGATGACTGATATCGTCATCGATGCCGTGGTCAGCGCAGTCGGTGAAGTGACAGGATAACACGGGAGGCATCAGGAATGGTCATTCGATTTTGTGACATTGTTTTTTGTTTCCTTGGACTGATCCTTTTATCTCCCTTGTTCCTGGCCATTGTACTCCTGGTCTGGCTGGATTCGGGCTGGCCTCCTTTTTACCTGCAGACCCGGGTTGGAAAGGACAACAGGGATTTCAGGCTGATCAAATTCCGTTCGATGCGCGCAGGCGCTGACAGTAAAGGAGGATTGACCATCGGGTCGAGGGATTCACGCATTACCCGTACAGGACATTTCCTGCGCCGGCACAAACTGGATGAATTACCACAACTTTTAAATGTACTGAAAGGCGACATGAGCCTTGTCGGCCCGCGTCCGGAAGTGCGCCAGTTTGTGGACCATTATACTGCCGAACAAAAAAAGGTGCTTGCGGTCCGACCCGGGATCACAGATCATGCTTCGTTGGACTATTTCGATGAAAACGAACTCCTTGGGAAAGCTGAAAACCCGGTTCAGTTCTATATTTCTGATATCATGCCGGCAAAGATCGCGCTTAACATGCAATACATTGACGATCCCACTTTTGTCAACTACTGCCGGATTCTTTTGAAAACACTCAGAAAATTGTTCTGATCTTACCGTTGGAAGGCAATTCCTATTGGACGATGAATTGCTTGGAATGGGTTTCAGTCCCCTGACGGAGGATACAAAAGTAACTCCCTGAAGACAAGCGGTTCGGGTTCCATTGAAGGGTGTAGTTACCCGGATTCTGCACCTGATCGACCAGGGTTTCACAAAGTCTGCCTCCCGCATCCCAGACCTGCAGGAGGATGGGGGCTGCAGGTGAAGTTACCTGGTATTGCAGGGTAGCCTGACTGGTTACCGGGTTCGGATAGATTTTTAAAGACATGGCAGCGGAAGGCGCATCTTCTCCGATCCCCAGGGGATAGAATACCGGGCTTCCGGCCTGAACCCAGGCGGTATAGATCAGGTTGGCCAGGGTTTCCGAGCCTCTTTTCATCAGATCGATGGTAAAGGTTCCTGTGCCGGCCCATAGGAGCTGGTAATAGGCGCTGGAATAATCATTTCCCACGGCAGCACGGGCTGCTGCATCCACTGTCAGGATGCTGTCGACATAGCATTGGTTCAGGTAGATATAGGAAAAAATGTAGTCTCTCACGTTGGATATCAGATGCGCTGTATCGGGCTGATACACCAACAGGTTTTCATACCTGCCAACCATACCGGTCTCGTAATGGGAGTGGATACCTTCCTGCCCGGTCAGTTGTCCGTTGTAGTTTTCCGTAATATGAAGCGGGTTGTGTCCATCGCCAACATAATGGCCCAGGTCGGCGGCAAAAAGCGCTGACCGCTGCCAGTCGTGCCTTTGAAAGCAAGCCTTCAGTGAATCGAAGGTTGTAAGGGTTGCCCAGGGAAGGATGCCATGGCCCAAAACAAAGGAGTACCCATGCAATAAGAAGTTGGAGTCGATGTATTGACTGATTTTTCCGGTTTGCAGGAATTCTGCATAGACATCGATGTCGATGTAATGGCGGGATGCTTCCGTCGGGTCGGTATCTTTGCGGTAATCGGCTTCAGAGGCAAAGTCGGTGACAATGGTCGTCCAGTTGGGCTTGAGAAATCCCAGAGGCAACGGGTAGGCATGGGCTGAACCGGAACTGATGATGCGATGCCCCCGGGATCCCCAGGATGAAAGCAAAATTAGCAGTAACAATAAAGGGATGATGGAAAGGTATCTTTTCATTCGGTTGATTTTAGTAAATATTCCAGATCTTCTGATTTATCCGTATCACCAGTTTTATTACAGGCAAATATAAGGCTGTTTATAAGCCGGCGGATGACCTCGGTATTGGTGCATGGGGCAAAAAAAGTGGAATCGGTTTTTATCTTCAGTTGGCGGATAAAGAGTTCTATTTCCCTGCGGGTAAAAACAGCGCCTTTGTTAAAAGGGTTGATATAAAAGAGGACGTGGTCGCTCGTTGGTTCAGTGATGTTGGAATCGGCTAAATAGGCAAGAATAAAATGCTGGGGAAGGCTCACCCCTGTTATCGGTAACCCCAGTTTTGCAGCGATGATGATATAGAGCATTCCCAGCGACAGCGGGCTTCCCAGCCGGGTTTCGAGAAATGTATCAAGCCAGGAATTGGCCGGCAATACGGGGTTGATTTTATTCCCTTCGAAAAGATGGATGCCGAAGAGAATATGGTTCAAAACTTTAACGTTTTCGAGGGCGGTGAGGTTTTCGTGCAGTTCGAGCCAGACATCCATTCTGATCTCCTCAATGCGGGCAGCGATCGCTTTTTCGTCCAGATCCGGGTTGTGGAGTTTGGTTACCAGCAGGTATCCTTTCAGAAGATCTGAGGAGGAGGTTTTCACCCAGGCTGTCAATTCAGCAGCGAGGGCTGTTCGTTGCAGGTTCCGCCGGATTTCGACAATCCGTTCCTGAACCAGCGGGTTAAAATTTGTTTCCCATGCTTTTTCAAGCGGTGGAAGCGCCTCTGTGCCAAAAGACCAGATCTTCTCACGAATGATTTGATAGGTCTTGTCATCCGGTTCATCCAGAAGCTTGATAAGCGCTGATATTTTTGGATTTTCTGCCACGGATGAACGGAATAGAAGGTAAGAATCGGGGTTTATTTTACCGGGCGATGGTTTCCAGCACCAGGGCGATCAGATCTTTTACAACTTTTTTATGGGATCCGTTGTAATCGCCGGTTGCCCGGTTGGCAATCAGGGCAC
>CAZGIM010000066.1:0-3137 GCA_964525995.1 uncultured Prolixibacteraceae bacterium
GTCAAATATGTTGTGCTACGATTTAAAGTGTCAAATATGTTATGCTATTTATCAATCAGTGATTAGCGAATAGAGAAAAAAGGGGGTTCATTTTCCGTTTTCCATTTTCATTCACTCATTCACTCAATCACTCAATAAATCAGTCAATCAGTCAATCAGTCATTCGTAAATCACTTTGTCCGCCGGGGTCCGCTTTAAATATCAAAATTTAAAAGGAATAATGAAAAGTGAAAAATTCATGATATTATATGTTATATTTGCAATATAAATCAATCGGTTACGTATAAAGTTTTATCGTTATGATCAAAACCGAAAGCTCAAACATCAATTATTATGGGCATCAGCCCGGTGATCAGGTCGAGAACCGGGAACAAAAAAAGCAGATCACCCAACGGGCCGGAACTGCACGCGATCTTTATTTTGAGACCAAATCGTCGGTCTCGATGGAATTCCCTTACTGGTACACCCGCCGATGGGAAGAACTTCAAGGAGAAATTCCGATCATCCGCAGGGCCGAGGCTTTAAAATCGGGGTTTTCGCACCTCACCCCGGTGATCTATCCCGGTGAACTGCTTGTCATGGGTAAAGCCGCCTATCTCAGGGGATCCTATCCCATGCCCTGGCTCTCCGAAGCCTTTTTCATGGCAGCCGAGGACAAACTCTATCAAGAAGCACGGGAGTCAGGTAAACTCACTGCCGACCAGTTTACTACCATGGGCAAAGGAGGCGGCAATGTGACCCGGAGCATGGGAAATGTGATCTCCATCGCGGGTAAATTCGGACTGCGGGTGGAAGAGATGCCGGCAATGATCGAAATTGCGAAGAAATGGAAAGACCGGTCGGTTGACGATGTGGGTCATAAATACGAACAACTTGTTCCGGGTTACTCCGAAAAGGAAGCCCTGATGCGGTCGGTGATCTGCATGTTCGACTCGGGTTATACGCTTCCCCAGGGCCGCGAAGTCATCAACTACTATTACCCGCTTCAATACGGTTTCGACGCCCTGATCGGGCAATGCCGCCGTAAGATCGAAGAGGTCGCCGGGTATCCCGATATGGACCGGCTCTACTATTACCGTGCAACCATAATCCTGTTGGAAGGACTGCAGCAATGGATCCGGAACTATGCCGCCGAAGCCCGGTTCCTGGCTTCCATTGAAAAAGAGGAGCATCAAAAGCGTGAATACGAAGAAATTGCAGTAAGGTTGGACTGGCTGATTTCAAAACCACCACGGTCGTTTCACGACGCCCTCCAGATGATCTGGATGTTACATGTCGCCGTACTGAACGAAGATGCTATTTCAGGATTATCGCCCGGAAGAGTCGGACAGGTTCTTTTCCCCTTCTGGCAGCGCGATATCCGAAAAGAGGCCATCACCCGGGAACAGACGCTCGAATTGCTCGAATGTATGCGGATGAAATTCACCGAGATCGATTGCTTTGCCTCCATGGGCGTAGTAGGCGGAGTCCTCTCCGGAAACACCTTCAACAACCTGTGTTTGGGAGGACTGAAGAAGGACGGAACCGCTGCGGCCAATGAACTGGAGATGCTGATCCTCGAAGCCGGAATCTCCTGCGATACCCCTCAGCCTACCCTTTCGTTACTGTATGATGAAAAGATGCCGGAGGAGTTCCTGCTCAAAGGCGTGGAATGCACCAAGATCGGGACCGGTTATCCGGCCTGGGTTAACAACCAGGTTGCCATGGAGTTCCTGCTGGCCAACTATAGTCACGAAGGGATGACCCTGGAAGAGGCGCGGGCCTGGTCGATCGGAGGGTGTCTCGAAACCTCTCCGGGCAGTTGGATGCCTCTTGAACTCGATGGGGAAGTCCACTGGATACCGGGAGGATCGGCACCGGCCACCAGTGTCGGGGTCCATTTCCTCAGCCTTCCAAAAATTCTCGAAGTGACCCTGTTCGACGGGATGGATATGCGTTCCGGCGAGCGGATCTTCCCGGCACATGGATCCAAACTGGATACTTACGACGAATTATGGAACGCATTCAAAGAGTATTTCCGGCGCGCCTGCCACGTTCTCACCCTTACCAACAACATCCAGCACGATGCATGGAGAAAAATTTCACCTTCTCTGGTCAACTCCATGCTCAAACCCGACTGTCTCGAAAAGGGAAAAGATATCGGGCAGATGGGTAGTCGTTATAATGCAACCTTTAACATCGAATCATGCGGAACCGCTAACCTGATCAACGCTCTTGCTTCGCTCAAAAAAAATGTTTTCACCGATAAAAAGTATTCTCTGAACGAGTACCGGGAAGCCATACTGGCTAACTTCGGATACCGTACCGCCCGGGAAACCGGCTCCTACTCGCTGATCGATCAGGTACCCGGTGACGGATACGATCGTTGGAAAAAAATTCACCATACCAGTCTCGACGCACCTAAATTCGGCAATGATGATCCCTTTGTCGACGAAATCATGAAGGCGTGGGAGGAATGGTTCTGTGCCATGACCCATGATTACCGGTCACTTTACAACGAACCGATGTACGCCTGTCAGATTTCTGTTTCCACGCACGGGCCGATGGGCGCCGTCACCCTGGCCGGAGCCGACGGACGGCTTTGCGGTACCACCTTTTCCGACGGTTCCGTTTCTGCTTATCCCGGTACCGACCGCAATGGCCCTTATGCCCTGTTCAACTCGGCCACCTGCTGGAACCATGCTACCTCACAGAATTCACAACTGAACATGAAAATCCATCCCTCCGTCGTCAAAGGACGAGAAGGTTCCCGGAAATTTCTTGATCTGATCCGTTCGTACATGCGAAAAGGCGGATTCCACGTACAGTTCAACATCGTCGATTCACGGATGCTGAAAGCAGCACAGGCTGAACCCGACAAGTACCGGAGTCTCCTCGTGCGTGTGGCCGGCTTTACCCAATACTGGGTCGAACTTGGAAAACAAATTCAGGACGAGGTGATCGCCCGGACGGAGTACGAAGAGGTGTAGGTAACCAGTTGGACGAAGAGTTGGACGAAGAGCGGACTGGCGGACAAAGTGATTTACGAATGACTGATTGACTGATTTATTGAGTGAATGAGTGAGTGAGTGAATGAGTGAATGAAAATGGAAAATGGAAAATGGAAATACCCATAAGGCCAAGACATACAAACCGCG
>CAZGIM010000067.1:0-3001 GCA_964525995.1 uncultured Prolixibacteraceae bacterium
ATGATATTATCGTGATCGGCAGCGGTCCGGGCGGGTATGTAGCCGCTATCCGGGCAGCGCAGCTCGGTTTCAAAGTAGGTGTTGTTGAACGTGCGGAAATGGGCGGAATTTGTCTCAACTGGGGTTGTATTCCTACGAAAGCATTGCTGAAGAGCGCATCCGTATTTCAATACCTGAAACATGCCGGGGAGTATGGAATTACCGCCGGTGAGGTGCAACCCGATTTCACGGCCATGGTAAAACGCAGCCGCGGTGTGGCTGAAACCATGAGCAAAGGCATCCAGTTTCTTCTTAAAAAAAACAACATCGAAACCATCATTGGTACCGGCAAAGTACAACCCGGGAAAAAAGTCCTGGTTACCGACCCGGAAGGCCGGGAGACTGTTTTTGAAGCCGACCACATCATCGTTGCCACGGGCGCCCGTTCAAGGGAATTGCCCAACCTTCCGCAGGACGGAAAGAAGATCATCGGGTACCGGGAAGCCATGACCCTGCAGGAGCAACCAGCCAGCATGGTTGTTGTGGGTTCAGGCGCAATCGGATCAGAATTTGCCTGGTTTTATCAATCGATCGGCACAAGGGTTACCTTGATTGAAGTTCTCCCCAACGTTGTACCGGTGGAGGATGAAGAGGTCTCCAAAGCCCTTGAACGTTCATTCAAAAAATCAGGGATGAAAGTGATGACGGGCGTTTCAGTGGAATCTGCAGATACCTCCGGGCCGGGTTGTAAAGTGACGGTGAAGACAAAAAAAGGGGAAGAGGTGATCGAATGTGATGTCATCCTTTCTGCTGTGGGAGTGACAACCAACATCGAAGGGATCGGGCTGGAAGAGACCGGTATTCTGACGGAACGGGGTAAAGTAGTGACGGATGAGTTTTACCGGACCAATATTCCGGGTTATTATGCCATTGGCGATATTGTCAAGGGGCCGGCCCTGGCCCATGTAGCCTCTCACGAAGGCATCGTGTGCGTTGAAAAGATTGCGGGCAAATCCGTAGAACCGCTAGATTACGGTAATATTCCCGGATGTACTTACACTCACCCGGAAATCGCTTCGGTGGGGATGACGGAAAAAGCAGCAACTGAAGCAGGCTACACGGTCAAAGTCGGGAAATTTCCCTTCACGGCCTCCGGTAAGGCTACGGCATCAGGCAACCGGGAAGGTTTTGTCAAGGTTATTTTTGATGCACAATACGGAGAATGGCTCGGGGCCCACCTGATCGGTGAAAATGTCACCGAGATGATAGCGGGAATCGTAGTAGCCAGGAAACTGGAAACCACCGGAAAGGAGATCATTGAAGCAGTGCACCCCCACCCGACCCTGAGCGAAGCCGTTATGGAAGCGGTTGCCCAGGCTTACGGGGAGTGTGTTCATCTGTAAAATTCCTCTTCCAGAAAACATAACTTATGGAAATTATCAAGACGCCCCTTGAAGGATTACTGGTGATCAAACCGGATGTTTTTGAAGATGAGAGGGGTTACTTTTTTGAATCTTTCAACCGGGATAAATTTCTCCGGTCGGGGCTGGATCTGAATTTCGTACAGGACAATGAGTCGCGTTCGAAAAAGGGTGTATTGCGCGGGTTGCATTTCCAGGCTCCGCCTTTTGCACAAGGAAAACTGGTTCGGGTCATGCGGGGTGCGGTAATGGATGTAGCAGTCGATATCCGGAAAAATTCACCCACTTTCGGAAAGTGGGACTCTATCGTACTAACCGGCTCCAACAAACTGATGTACTGGATCCCGGAGGGCTTTGCCCATGGATTTGTTACCCTTGAAGATGATACCATCTTTTTTTATAAATGCACCAACGTTTATAACAAATCATCTGAAGGCAGCATATTATGGTGTGATGAAGCGTTAAAGATTAATTGGAGCGTCGATCAACCCATTGTTTCAGAAAAGGACCGTATCTCTCCCCGTTTCAGGGATTTCATCTCTCCTTTCTGACATGGTCTGCTAACATCTTACTGAATCAACCAAGTGATGAATAAAGGAGCTTTTTTTTTATCGGGAATACTTATCGGAATCGTGTTGTTGGTTTCCGTTTGTGCCGTTGTTGACAAGCAACTTCCGGAGCAGCAATACCGCGCCCTCTTCTACGAAAACACAAAAGTGATGGGGCCGGAAGTGCCCGCTGAAGCCAGTTTTGCAGGAGAACAGGCACCTCTGGATATGATCTATGTCAGGGAAGCCCTTGACCGGGAAATCATGGCGGCCACCTTCATGCATTCATCGTCGATCATGATGTTTAAAAGAGCCAACCGTTGGTTTCCGGTCATTGAACCCATCCTTAAAAAGAACGGGATACCGGATGATTTCAAATACCTGGCTGTTGCCGAAAGCAACCTGACCAATGTCACTTCACCGGCCGGAGCAGAAGGATACTGGCAAATCATGAAAGCCACCGGGATCAAATACGGGTTAGAAATTAACGAATTTGTCGATGAACGGTACCATATTGAAAAAGCTACGGAAGCAGCCTGCCGTTACCTGCGGGAGGCTCAACAAACCTTCAAAAACTGGACAGTGACAGCGGCTTCTTACAACCGTGGAATGGGAGGTATGGATAAAGCACTTAAAAACCAACGACAATCAGACTTCTATGAACTCTGGCTGAATGAGGAGACAGCCCGTTACATTTACCGCATTTTAGCATTAAAAGAGGTATATCTGAACCCGGCCAGGTACGGATTTTATCTTCTTGAATCCAACTTTTATCCCCAGATCCCGGCCCGGACAGTCACAGTGGATACCGCCATCCGTGACCTTCCCGCATTTGCCGGAAAATTTGGCATCAGTTACAAGATGCTCAGAGAACTGAATCCCTGGATACAGGAATATTCTTTGCCCAATAAGACAGGTAAGCGTTACCAGTTTCTGATCGCGGAGAAGAAGGAACTGCGTACCGACCGCCTCATGAAAAAGATACAACCCGGCGAGAGCTTTTTCCACGATACCCTCACCATGAAATCCATTCACTGAACACAATCCATCTCA
>CAZGIM010000068.1:0-2912 GCA_964525995.1 uncultured Prolixibacteraceae bacterium
TGTCATCAGCGCCGTTGTGCACTGCCAGGGTGTCCGGGGTTCTCGAACCTGAGCCAGGACCGCCCATTCCCAGATGGTCGTAATGCGCTCCCACTACCAGGTACTCATCGTTCAGGACCGGATCACTGCCTTTTAACAGTGCGACCACATTGACTGTCGATGCTTTCTTCCGGATCAGATCGACTGACGCAGTAAGCTTGATCCTTGTATTGAAACCTGCCGGTTTTTTCACCCGAACAATTTGCCTTTCAAGGCTGTCCACCGCGACACCCGAGGGTCGCAGCATCCGGTCAGCCAGTTCACGGGTGATGTTGACACAAAGGATTCCACCTGTGACATCATTGTTTTCGGTGGTCAGGCTGATCAGCTTATCCTCTTTGTCGTAACCCGGCGGCGTCACGACCAGCAAACCCGCTGCCTGGTGATCTTTGGCGGTTAACACTTTGCTTCGAATATCACTAAAGGGAATGAACCTGCTTTCGGGATTGTCTAACTCCGGATCTCCCCGCAAGACCATCACCCATTTCCCGTTGACATCAAGTCCGCGGTAATCATTCCACTTCAGGCTGTCGGCATCGATATCGAAACCATATCCTGCAAAGACGATCTCCGATGAGAGAATCCCGTTGGAAGAGAAAGAGAGGGGAATAAAACTCTTCCGGAAAACTTCCGACAGGGTGTCCCAGTGAAAAAAGTTCTTATCGCCCGGCTCGATATCGGTAACGATCTCCATTTGTTGGTAACCGCTGTCCAATAACAATTGCAGCCCTGCTTTAAGGAATTGGTCACGGATATACCCGGCAGCCATCTCCATCTCCGGAGTGCCGGGTTTGCGGCCTTTGAGGGAGTCAGATGCCAGGATACGAACATCCTGTGACAGCCTCACTGCTGAAATGGTATCGCCGGTCTGGGCGGTAGCCGCGTCGGCAACGGTCAATAACAAGACAAGAAACAGGACAGGTAAACGCATGAAGGTTTTGAAATCAGGCATGGGTGTTGAGAATTATTCCACCACCCAGAACCAGGTCACCATCATAAAATACGGCGCTTTGACCCGGGGCAATAGAGTCGTTGGGTTCATAAAAAGTCACCAGAATTTTACCGGAAGCGGTCGGTACCAGGGTGGCATTTCTCTCTTTTTGTGCTGATCGGATTTTAACGGTACAATCGACCGGTTCGCGAAGCGTATCGATGGCTATCCAGTTGAGATCGCCTACCATGAAAGAACGGTTGAAGGTCTCGGACCGTGGGCCCACAATCACCTGGTTCTTTTCCCGTTCAAAGCCGATCACATAGAGCGGTTCGGAGAAAGCAATTCCCAGTCCCTTGCGTTGGCCGATGGTATAATTCCAGATCCCTTTGTGGGTGCCCAGCACATGGCCACGGGAATCTACGATCTCTCCCGGTTGCTCTTCCACTTGCAGGAGGTCCTTGTAATCGCCACCATAAAAATCCTGGCTCTCCTCTTTATCGGGAGTCGTGATTCCTGCCTTAAGTGCTATTTCTTTGACTTCTTTTTTGTTATAACCACCTACCGGGAAAAGTACCCCTGCCAACTGTTCCTGCGATAAACGATAAATAAAGTAGGTTTGATCCTTCTTAGGATCTGCAGCTTTTTTCAACAAGTATCGTCCCGATGGTTCATCCAATCCCTTCCGGGCGTAATGCCCTGTAGCGAAATAATCGAATTGAATCCCGCTTTTTTTTGCCATCAGTGGTAACAACCCGAACTTAATCAGTTGATTGCACTGTACACAAGGGTTGGGGGTACGTCCAGCCAGGTATTCTGCCCGGAAATAGTCCAACACTGCTTGTTTGTATTCGGTCGCACAATTGAAAACATGATAGGGAATATCCAGCTTCAGGGCCAGGTTACGGGCTTCCTGTATCTCCTCTTCTTCATCGGAACCGTAACAAGCGTGTTTACCCGTCGCGCGGTACTTTCCGTCCCATATCGCCATGGTTACCCCGATCACTTCGTGACCCTCCTCCTTCAGTAACCAGGCTGCTACTGACGAATCAACGCCGCCACTCAATCCAACAATGATCCTGGACATATTTTTCTATCCGATTTAGAATAAAATGGCTGCAAAGATAGTGATTATTTCAGGGACGAATAAACACCTGCCAACCGGTAAACTCCGTTACACACCTTTTTCCATACACTTACGAATTCATGGTTGCCCCCATAAAAAGGGTTCCGTACTTTTGCATGTTAACCCTGTTTTACGTCGAAAAAGAAAAAATTATAACGATGACAAAGAGACTTGTTTTCACGGGAATGATTCTTGTAGCACTGTTTATTACCGGTTGCCGGAAAGAACAAAACGAAAGTTTTACTCCGGTTCCGGAACAATTTACCGACCTGAAAGTCAATCCTGATTTTGAATTTCAAAGCATCACTGAGGTGGACGTCACCATCAAGGTTGAGACTTCAGGAAAAACCTCTTTGAAAGTCATCGAGATCTACCAGGGAAATCCTGCAACGGGAGGAAAACTGATCTCACGGGGCGCCACGGGCAGCAATTCCGAGTACAAGACCCATGTGCGGATTCCTTCCAGGATAACTGAATTATACATTGGAAAATTGTCATCCGATGGCAATAACCGGTTTGTAGCCGTCCCTGTTACCGGGTCAACCCTCGTTTACGATTTCAGTCAATCCCTGAAAGAACTGAAATCCGGTGTATCTGTTCAGTCGGGTCCCGATTGCAGCTCCGGCTGTACCCAAACCCTTTCTGGAAATATCCAGAACCTGGTGATCAATTCAGGACAATCCTGCATCCTTTCAGGCGTTTCTGTCACGATCGGCACCCTGACCATCAACAACGGAGGAATCTTGATGATTTGCGGCACAGCCACCATCGGAAATATCAACAGTTGGTCATCCAGTTCGGTGATCGTCAGTTCCA
>CAZGIM010000069.1:0-2807 GCA_964525995.1 uncultured Prolixibacteraceae bacterium
TATTAACATTAAATGTTGATATTCAAATAGTTAAAAAATTGTCATGTACTAAGATCAAAAATATATTTCATCTAATCAAAACGATACAATTATATTTACTGGTATCGCTTCTTTTCATAGCGATTTAGTAAACATCGATAGTGTTGATAAAATCACTTATATTACAAAAACCAAAAAAATAATTCTTTGTGGATCAAAAAAAGGAACTATAAAATTGTCAGATAAAACTATAAAAGAAATGTTGACTCCTATTACTGAAATTTCAGATTCATATCCTTTTGACACCATAGAATACATAATAGGAGGAAAAACTGTTTATTTTAAATGAAATAATGAACTGCCCATAATAAATAAGGCTTCGTGCGGCGTAGCCCAGCATGAAGCCGGTGTTGCACGAAATCTTTGGTGTAGGCCGGAAGTGGTATTATGGGGATTAAAACAAATGGAGAAGAAATAAAAAATATCGTTCGTTCTTTGAAATTTTGAAGTAGAAACAGGCGAGAATAATGAATTTCATGATGCTAATCCCTGTTTAAAAAAGATTGTTTTTCGAGTGGATACAATACACAGTCACTTCCGTATGATGGGAGATTGGAGGTAATTTCACTGTGAGATTGTTTTGAGGAAGAATTGTGATGGAGGTCCCCGCAGGGGAGTGAAGCGCTCCAGTAGGACCATCCGGCCGGTTTTGCAATACGGGCATTGATCGGGATCGTAATGAAGCAGATCGCGGCAAATCTCTTTCCAGGATTTACGGTTTTTCTTTTTATTTACGGGCGATGGATGGATTCCCAGGCTGATCTGAAGGTGTCGGAAATCTTCTTTTCGGGTAGATGAAAGGATCCCATAGTAACGGATACGGACAAACCCGCAGGGGAGGATATGCTGACAGAACCGTCGGAGGAACTCGATTCCGTCGAGCGGCATGGTTTTCTGACGGTTATCCCGGTAATCGCGCCATCGGAAGGTAACTCCATGATCGTCGATGTCAAGCAGCCGATGGTTGGAGATAGCAATCTTGTGGGTGTACCGCCCGAGGTATTCAACCACCGAGGCCGGACCGGCAAAGGATTCTTTGGTATAGACCACCCAATCATGCTGCCAGGCTGCCTGAATGCGATCAGTTTGTTGAGGATATGCCTGGCGAAGCCTGGAGGAGAGCTTTCCCCTGAAAACCCGGGAAAGCGCTTTAACGGGGAAGAGGAAAACCCTTCCATTCTTCGATACGGTGACACTTTTCCATTGACCTTTCCAACCGATGCCGCCGCCCGGAACGATACAATGGATGTGGGGATGCAGCGAGAGGTTCTGTCCCCAGGTATGGAGCACCGTGATCATACCGCCTTCAGCATGCAAACGGGTGAGGAAAAACTGGTTCATGGTATCCTGCACCGAACGGAACAGAAGATTATACATTCCGGGGGAGTCGGCCAGAAAAAGTGGGTTAAGTTTATCCGGCACAGTAAAGACAACATGGAAATAGGGAACCGGGAGCAGATCCTGTTTACGCTCCTCGATCCATGCTTCGCGTTGGGTGTTCTGGCACTTGGGGCAATGACGGTTTCGACAGCTGTTATAGCTTATGCGGATATGACCGCAGGAGTCGCACCGGTCCACATGACCGCCCAGGGAGGCGGTACGACAACTTCGGATGGCGCCCAGGGTTTTGAGAATGTACCCGTTGGGTTTATACCTTTGCGCAAACTCTCTGCCAAACCGTTCAATGACCTGTGCCAGCTCAAAAGCCGGCTTCAACCTGCCTGGTAGAGGCGGTCGAAGGGGCTGAACAGGTTGGTGCGGTTTGGACGGGCCACGTGCAGGTAAACCATGGTAGTGTCGATCCGTTCATGACCCAGCAGATCCTTGATGGTTACGATATCCATTCCGAACTCGAGCAGATGCGTTGCATAGCTGTGACGAAGGGTGTGAAGCGTAATTCCTTTCTGCAGTTTGCATTTCTTCACTGCTTCGCGCAGGGCCCACTGCATCCCGCGCACGCTCAGTGGAGAGCCGGGTTCATTACCGTTGAACAAATATTCGACAGGTCTGCAGGCATAATAGTATTTTCGCAGGCCTTTCAGAATACAGGGAGAAAGCGGCACATACCGGTCTTTGTTGTATTTGCTTTGCCGGATATGGATCATCATGCGACCGGAATCGATATCAGCAATTCGAAGATTGCTTGCTTCACGGGCACGCAAGCCGGCCGAATAGATCAATGAAAGCAGTACCCGGTGTTTGAGCAGTTCAGGGGCATGAAAGAGGGCTTTGCATTCATCGTAGTTGAGCACCACCGGCAGTTTGTTGGCTTGTTTGATCTTGGGCAGCGCTACGGCTTTTTCATTCAGGCCCAGTAACCGGTAACAATATCGCAGCCCGTAAACCATGAACTTGAAATCGCTTAACGATGGAGTTTTGCTTTGTCGGGCCAGGTTGGCCAGGTACTTGTTCACCTCTTTTTCACTGATGTTTTCGGGAAGTTTGCCAAAATGCAGACTCATTTGAGCCAGTTTGCGGGCATAATTGGTCAGGGTACTGTGTGAATGACCCGAGAGCCGGACTTTATCGTCCAGTTCCTCATAAAGCCTTTTAAATCCGCGAATTTGGTGGCATGCCTGTTCTACAACAGTAAACGCTTTTTTGCGTAATTTCGATTGTGTTTTCATATCGTAAAAGTTTGGGTATAATCCTTTTACGTAGAAATCGCAAAAAAGCTATCCCGTCTCCCGGAAACGGGAGGCGGGATTTAGTGCAATCGAGTAGGCTGCCCCGCCGGTATCGCCGGCAGGGAGAGCCTCTCACACCAC
>CAZGIM010000070.1:0-2700 GCA_964525995.1 uncultured Prolixibacteraceae bacterium
ACAGGAAAAATGATCTCGATATCAAACGCAATGAACTCGATGACATCATTGCTGAAACTGAAAAAGAAGAGTCAGATCTCCAAAAATCCTCGGATGAAAATCGGAAATTTATCGAAGAAAGATTGCTCACCGCCTATACCCGCATCCGAAAGAATGCACGCAACGGATTGGCCGTTGTACAGATTGAAAGAGATGCCTGCGGCGGCTGCTTCAACAAAATTCCACCCCAGCACCAGCTGGACATCAGGATGCACAAAAAGATCATTGTTTGCGAATATTGCGGTCGCATCCTTGTCGATAACGGAATTGTGAACGCCATTAAATAATGTCAGTTCGGGTTTTCCCGGCTAAAATTCCCGTGATCAGATTCTTACTGATCACGGGAATTTTTATTTGTACAGCTCCTCCTCTGACAGCCCAATACTTTTTTAATGATCGTTGCCGGGAAGCTTACCAGGCGATCTTTTCACTTCATTTCCAACAAGCCAACAGGTTACTGGAACAGGAAAAAGCAACCAATCCGACCAACCTGCTTCCCTATTATCTCGAAAACTACACCGACTTCCTGATCCTTTACATGGGAGAGGAAGAAAAGGATCTGGAGAGACTTCTCCCCAATAAAACGCGACGGATACGGGCCCTTGAAAAAGGTGATCCTTCCCAGCCTTTCTACCGGTATTGCCTGGCAGAAATTTACCTGCAATGGGCTTTCGTGAGGCTCAAATTCGGTGATTTCACCCAGGCGGCCCTGGATGTTCGCAAAGCCGGTACCCTGCTCAATGAGAATGAAACTTTGTTTCCGGGATTTCTTCCTGATAATACCCCCCGGGGAATTATCCACCTTCTGACCGGAATGATTCCCGATAACCTGATATGGATCAGTAATATTCTGGGATTCAAAGGATCAATTTCGCAGGGTATGGCAGAACTTCGTTCCGTGGTCTCTTATACCGGTCCGGATCCGGTGATCAATCTGTTACGCCCCGAAGCGGCTTTTTATCTGGCGCTCATTGCAGCCAACCTTCAGAAAAACCATACTGAAGCGTTGAACCTGATCGATCAATTATCCGAATCAGCCCAAAATGTACCGTTTAATGAAAGCCCTCTGATCATATTCGCCAAAGCCAATATTTACATACGCAATGGCATGAACGACAAAGCGTTACATGTATTATCCTCGCGAAAAACAGACCGGGAGGCCTACCCGTTTTATTACCTTGATTATCTCGAGGGTTTGGCGCGTCTGCATCGCATGGATCCGGATGCTGGTATCTTTTTCCAGAGGTACCTGGCACCCTTCCGTGGCCAAAATTACGTGGGAGCGACACTGCAAAAACTGGCCTGGATCGATTTTTTAAAAGGAGACACGGCAGGTTATCTTCAGCGCATGGCCCGTCTGAAAAAAATTCCTTCTCCCCTGATCGATGAAGACAAACAGGCCATTCAAGAAGCTCAATCCGGAATGTTGCCCTCAAAGATCCTGCTCAAAGCCCGACTGCTTTTCGACGGGGGTTATTACGACCGGGCTTTGGATGAAATGAATGATCATCCGGTCAGGAGCTATGTCAAAACGAGCCGTGATCTGGTTGAATACACTTACCGGTTGGGAAGAATTTTCCAGGAGAAAAAGGAGTTCGATAAAGCCATCGGTTATTACCGGCAAACCATCCAACGGGGAAAGGCAGAACCTTACTACTTCGCTTGTGCATCGGCATTGCAAATGGGCTTGATGTATGAAGCAATGCACAACAACAACCTTGCCGACAGCGCTTTCAGGTTATGTCTTACCATCCCTACACCCGAATACAAAGCCAGCCTGAGCCAAAAGGCCCGGGCTGGATTGAACAGACTAAAGAAAAAATGATTAAAACCTGAACCCGATCGTGGTATATACCGTGTGGGTGTTGTTCGTGATGGATGCAGCGGGAACCATGGTGCGGTCATACAGGTAATACTCCTGTTTCATTTGTGACCATACATAAGTGACATCCGCAAAAAAGTATTTCGACCGGTATCCGAACCCTCCGGAGGCTTGGTAACGCTGGGTATTGTTGTTTCCTTGCTTGTAAGGATTACTGAAATAGGCAAAACCACCCCTTAACCGGAAATCTCCCAGCCTCCATTCTGTACCGAGCCTCAGGTTACCCCAGGACTGGTAGCTGGAGCTGATTTCATTGTTTACATCCGAAAAGCTGTCCTGCGTCGAATTGAACCGGGCTTGTGAATAATTTACATATTCATAATCAGCAGATACTAGACCGTAAGACCCGATGATGAAAGCCAGGCTGCCCATGGCCCTGAAGGGAGTGGTCAGCCGGTAATTGAAATTCCCAATTGGAGAATAAGCTGTTGTATTCCAATCCTGTATGGTGAACCTTGAGGTCATGGAACTGAACCATTCATCGTTCATGCTTGGAAACCATGTCGGGGTGTGGATGGTAGCTCCGATCCTGAACCAGTTCACGGGGCGGTAGATCATACCGAATTTGACATTGATACCGGTACCCTGCGTCTGAAGGTTATAATAGTAATTGAGTGAAATAAAGTTGGGGATGGTATCCGAAGCGGCTACCTCCTGGTAAACGCTTCGTTCGAAGTAACGAAGGGTGGGGATGCCCAGGGTCAGTCCAAAATAGAGTTGATCCGCAATATTTCCTCCCAGAGAGAGGTCGATTTCATTCATCGATCCGTAGGAGTTGA
>CAZGIM010000071.1:0-2159 GCA_964525995.1 uncultured Prolixibacteraceae bacterium
CAGTCATGATGCTGGAACATATCGGCGAAAACGAAATTGCCGCGAAAATCAGCAAGGCAGTTGCAGCAGTGGTGGAAGAAGGGAAAGTAAAGACCTATGACATGATGAAGCTCTCCGGAACCCCTGAAGTTTTCAGCAAAGGTGCTGCCAACACCCACGAAATGGCAGACGCCATCATTGCTAAATTAAAATAATCTAACCAAAAGGAAACATCATGACCAACGAAATATTGGACTTATGGCCGGAGGTGATGTGGATCTCAGATCCCATTCTCCGGGACCAGGTTGCAAAGACCTGGGAAACGGCACTTGAAAAAAGTGTTCTCACCGCCGATGACCTCAATAAGATTCCCTTTACCTTGTTAGCCGGTCCGGATTTGAAAGTTTCGTTCATGGCCCATAAAAGGTGTGTTGTGCACGTGGCAAGGGATGCCGGGAATAAAATGAATGAATTCTTCAAAGAAGACCTGCCCGTTAATATGGATGTACTGATTGCCGGTGCGATTCTGGCTGATGTCGGAAAATTGCTTGAATATGAATTGGATGCATCTGGTAAATCTTTCCAGGGTAAATACGGAAAGTACCTCCGTCATCCTTTTTCAGGTGTTTCTCTGGCAGAACAGTGCGGAGTTCCGGCGGCAGTTTGCCATATTATTGCAGCTCATGCAGGCGAAGGGGACATGATCAAGCGGACTGTGGAAGCTTATATCGTCCATCATGCTGATTTTATGACTTTTGAACCCTTCCGGGAGAGATTGAAGTAATAACTTAATCATCTTATTATGAACATTATAGAAAAAATTATAGCCAACCATTCCAAACAAACTAAAGTCAACCCCGGAGATATCGTCGATGTGTTCATCGATACCCGTGCAGCGCGGGATTTCGGAGGAGCTAATGTTGTAAAGAACCTTTTAGACAACGGGCTTTCCATTGCAGATCCTGAAAAGACCATTTTTACCTTCGACTGCAATCCCGGGGGATCAGATCAGAAATATGCAGCCAATCAACATTATTGCCGCCAATTTGCAAGAGAAAACGGGATACGCATCTATGATGTGGATTCCGGGATTGGTACCCACCTGGCGATAGACAAAGGCCTGGTATGGCCCGGAAGTACCTTTGTTTCGACCGATTCACATGCCAACATCATGGGAGCCATTGCCTCTTTTGGCCAGGGTATGGGCGATCAGGACATAGCTGCTGCATGGGCCAAGGGGGCAGTCTGGTTCAAAGTACCTCCTTCTGTCAGGATCAACCTCAAAGGAAAGCGGCCGGCACAATTGACCGCTAAGGATATTGTGCTGAACCTTCTCTCAGTTTTCGGTGCCAATAAACTTTTAGGTCGTTCGGTCGAATTCTACGGTGAAGCGGTTGATGAACTTACCCTGGCCGAAAGGATCACCATCGCTTCCATGGGAACCGAAATGGGTGTGATCATTCTGTTGTTCCCTACTTCACAGTCGTTGCTCCGGGAGCTTAAGCAATTAACCGGAAATGACTATGCGCCGATGACTGCCGATGAGGATGCGGTGTATGAACAGCAATTTGACCTTGATATCGAAAAATTTGTGATCATGGTTGCCAGGCCCGGTCATCCGCATGATGACATTGACATCCGTCAGGTAGCTTCACAGAAGATCGACTCGGGTTTTATCGGCAGTTGTACCAATGGCAGGATTGAAGACCTTCGACAGGCGGCAGCTGTGTTGAAAGGCCGGAAAGTGGCTCCGGGCGTTGTTTTGAAGATCGTCCCCTCCACCGATGCCATTTGGAAACAAGCCATGGAAGAAGGTTTGATCAGGATCTTCAAAGAAGCCGGAGCAATGGTTTCCAATGCCGGTTGTGCAGGTTGCGCCGCCGGACAAGTCGGGCAGAACGGCCCGGGGGAGGTAACCATCAGCACCGGGAACCGGAATTTTGAAGGAAAACAAGGGAAAGGACAGGTTTATTTAGCCTCTCCTGCAGTTGTTGCAGCTTCGGCTGTTGCCGGTTACATTACCACTCCTGATCTTATTCCTGAGAAACCAGCAGTGTTTACGGCCACAGGGAAAGCCGCTTTCAATCCTGTCGCCGGAGAGGGAAAAGTCAAAAAAGAAAAACCAGTTGTTGTTGAAGGGAATGTATGGATCATTCCCAAAGACGACATCGATACCGATA
>CAZGIM010000072.1:0-1576 GCA_964525995.1 uncultured Prolixibacteraceae bacterium
AGGTCGCAGGTTCGAATCCTGCTACCCCGACCAACAAAATCAAGGGTTTCAGAAAATAAAAATCTGAAACCCTTTTTAAATGTAACCCTAAATGTAACCACAGAATTTCTCTTTTCGCATCTTGATTTCAATTGCATTTCTCACTCTGAAATCACAATAGGAATAAAACGATGAAAACTGAGGCGCTGGATAGATGTCTTGATTTTATTTTGAACTGGCAATTTCTCAGCATAGAGGATCATCATGAGTTATTCATTAAAGGCGATGTATTCGGTGAGTCGCACATTGAACCCCTTAGAAGGGAACTTCTTGAGAATCTCCTTATGCTCGACCATCAGCAACAGGTCAATGTGATCACCTTTTATATTAACGAACTTAACAGGGTTGCCATTACGGGCTTCTTTAAGAGTTTTGACAAACGTGAAGCCAGTGATGAACAAGGGAATCGGTTAAGGACAATAGCACTGACTCCTGTGTATGAATTTGATGACCCCTTTTTTATCGGGATCTATCATTTGCACCTACTTCTTTTCATGGAGATTGAGAAGGTTTGTAAAATCTATAATATTCCGTTCGCCAGGATATTGAAGGATCAGGGCATTGACCATAAATCTTTATTCGTAGATGAACCTGCAGAACTACCGGAATTTAAAAATGTGCAGCCTTTACCAGCGATAAGACCCAAATTCCTTGGGGAGTATTTACCCCAGGTTTATGATATTCTGAAGGATTTCTTTTCCAGATCTGATCAACCGGAACTTCTAAAGCTTCTAGAAACTGGAGGAAACGCTGAAAAGCCCCTGCTATTCATCGATAATGGCTCCCGATTGGCCGATGCTTTTAAACAATTGTTTGATTGCGGCCTGGTCTTAGGATGTCAGAAAAAGGAATTTGAAGAATGGATTTGCAATAACTTCCAGTACCGATACAGGAATGTCGTTAAGGTTTTTACGAAACGATATGTTTCTGATATAATCTCAAGCTCAAAAGACAGATGCCAGAAGCCCATCCTTAACGTTAAACAGGAGAAAGCTACCGGTCGCTATTTCATAACAAAGATTTAAAATCTTACACGTGTTTTACACGTGTGGGCACCCACCGTATTGTAACCCTGCTAAAGGTCAGTGTACCATTGCCGCAAGTTTCACTAACAAAACTTGTAAGCAATGGAAATCACATTTGAAAAATTACCCCAGGCCGTTACCCAGCTCTTCGATAAACTGGAAAACCTCGAGCGGCTTATCCTTTCCCAAAACAATGCCCCTCAGCCAGAAGAGGACAAGCTTCTGACGATCCGTGAGGCGGCGGAAATCCTTCACCTTTCAGTTCCGACTGTCTATGGGCTGGTCCAGCGTTCGGAAGTCCCCGTGAGCAAGCGTGGAAAGAGACTCTATTTTTCCAAGCAGGAGCTTGTTTCCTGGATCAAGGCCGGGCGGAAAAAAACCGTTGCCGAGCATGATGAAGAAACAGATCAATTTATTCAGACACGCAACCGGCGCAGGAGGTTTTGATCCATGGGAAAGGAAATTAAGGAATCCGAAAAGAGAAAATCCCTCCCTATCGTCGAAGTCCAGCA